>CAVOVD010000012.1:0-62924 GCA_963699765.1 uncultured beta proteobacterium
ACTGCGTACCTTTTGTATAATGGGTCAGCGACTTACGTTCTGTAGCGAGCTTAACCGCATAGGGGAGGCGCAGCGAAAGCGAGTCCGAATAGGGCGCTTGAGTTGCAGGGCGTAGACCCGAAACCGGATGATCTAGCCATGGCCAGGATGAAGGTGGGGTAACACCTACTGGAGGTCCGAACCCACTACCGTTGAAAAGGTAGGGGATGAGCTGTGGCTAGGGGTGAAAGGCTAAACAAATCCGGAAATAGCTGGTTCTCTCCGAAAACTATTGAGGTAGTGCCTCCTGTATTACTGCCGGGGGTAGAGCACTGTAATGGTTGTGGGGGTCATAGCGATCTACTACGCCATAGCAAACTCCGAATACCGGCAAGTACGAGCAGGGGAGACAGACATCGGGTGCTAACGTCCGGTGTCGAGAGGGAAACAACCCAGACCGCCGATTAAGGTCCCCAAGATCTAGCTAAGTGGGAAACGAGGTGGGAAGGCTCAGACAGCCAGGATGTTGGCTTAGAAGCAGCCATCATTTAAAGAAAGCGTAATAGCTCACTGGTCGAGTCGTCCTGCGCGGAAGATGTAACGGGGCTCAAGCTAGGCACCGAAATCGCGGATTCATGCTGTCTTCGGATGGTGTGGATGGTAGGAGAGCGTTCCGTAGGCCTGTGAAGGTGACTCGAGAGGGTTGCTGGAGGTATCGGAAGTGCGAATGCTGACATGAGTAGCGATAAAGGGGGTGAAAGGCCCCCTCGCCGTAAGCCCAAGGTTTCCTGCGCCACGTTCATCGGCGCAGGGTGAGTCGGCCCCTAAGATGAGGGCGAGAGCCGTAGTCGATGGGAAACGGGTCAATATTCCCGTACCGATCTGCAATGCGATGGGGGGACGGAGAAGGTTATGCCGGCCGGGTGTTGGACGTCCCGGTTCAAGCGTGTAGGCGTGCTCGCCAGGCAAATCCGGTGAGCTTAGCCAAGGCGTGATAACGAGGACTGGCTTGCCAGTCTGAAGTGGCAGATACCCTGCTTCCAGGAAAAGCCTCTAAGCTTCAGTTGCAGGTTGACCGTACCGCAAACCGACACAGGTGGGCGAGCTGAATATGCTCAGGCGCTTGAGAGAACTCGGGTGAAGGAACTCGGCAAATTGACACCGTAACTTCGGGATAAGGTGTGCCCTTATTAGGTGAACCCGTACAGGGGGAGCCGAGAAGGGCTGCAAAAAATCGGTGGCTGCGACTGTTTAACAAAAACACAGCACTCTGCTAAGACGAAAGTCGACGTATAGGGTGTGACGCCTGCCCGGTGCCGGAAGGTTAAGTGATGGGGTGCAAGCTCTTGATCGAAGCCCCGGTAAACGGCGGCCGTAACTATAACGGTCCTAAGGTAGCGAAATTCCTTGTCGGGTAAGTTCCGACCTGCACGAATGGCGTAACGATGGCCACACTGTCTCCACCCGAGACTCAGCGAAGTTGAAGTGTTTGTGAAGATGCAATCTCCCCGCGGCAAGACGGAAAGACCCCGTGCACCTTTACTGTAGCTTTGCATTGGACTGTGATGAGGTTTGTGTAGGATAGCTGGGAGGCTGTGAAGCGGGGGCGCTAGCTCTCGTGGAGCCAACGTTGAAATACCAGCCTGACGTCATTGCGGTTCTAACCTGGGTCCATCAACTGGATCGGGGACCGTGCATGGTAGGCAGTTTGACTGGGGCGGTCTCCTCCCAAAGCGTAACGGAGGAGCTCGAAGGTTCGCTTAGCGCGGTCGGACATCGCGCTGGACGTGCAAGGGCACAAGCGAGCTTGACTGCGAGACTGACAAGTCGAGCAGGTACGAAAGTAGGACCTAGTGATCCGGTGGTTCTGTATGGAAGGGCCATCGCTCAACGGACAAAAGGTACGCCGGGGATAACAGGCTGATACCGCCCAAGAGTTCATATCGACGGCGGTGTTTGGCACCTCGATGTCGGCTCATCACATCCTGGGGCTGTAGCCGGTCCCAAGGGTATGGCTGTTCGCCATTTAAAGTGGTACGTGAGCTGGGTTCAAAACGTCGTGAGACAGTTTGGTCCCTATCTGCCGTGGGCGTTGGAGATTTGACGGGGGCTGCTCCTAGTACGAGAGGACCGGAGTGGACGTACCGCTGGTGTACCAGTTGTCTCGCCAGAGGCATCGCTGGGTAGCTATGTACGGAAGCGATAACCGCTGAAAGCATCTAAGCGGGAAACGTGCCTGAAGATGAGATCTCCCGGGGACTTGATCCCCCTGAAGGGCCGTGGCAGACCACCACGTTGATAGGTCGGGTGTGGAAGCGCAGCAATGCGTTAAGCTAACCGATACTAATAACCCGTGCGGCTTGACCTCATAATCGTGAGCCTTGGCCAGTCGACCTCGCGTCGACCTGCCGCCAGAGGCGCGCCAGAGAGAACGACCCAACCCTGCCGGTGCCCCAGCGCACCGAACCCCTACCTTCCGCAGCGCCACCAACGCGCTGCAGCCTCACCGCTCAACGCCTGACGACCATAGCCCGCCGGAACCACCCCTTCCCATCCCGAACAGGACCGTGAAACGGCGGTACGCCGATGATAGTACGGAGCTCCCGTGCGAAAGTAGGTCATTGTCAGGCACCCACAACGCCCAACGCCCCGCTCACCCGAGCGGGGCGTTGGCGTCTGTACCCCCAGAAGCTCGGGGGAGCCGCCGACTTCAGTTCATCTCCGGCGCCGTTCCCGGCGCGGGCGTGAAGCCCAGGTCGCCGCGCGCCAGCGCCGCTTCGCGCCCGCCGATTTCCGCCAGCAACTGCGCCTGCCGGCGCTTGGCACGCGCATCCACCTTTTCCGGATCCAGCACTGCGCGCAGCAGGCGCTCGCCTTCGGCCAGCCGGTCTGCGTGGCGCGGGTCCTTCGCCAGGTCGGTCAGTTCCTCGGGGTCGGCTTCGAGGTCGAACAACTGCGGCGGGAAGGCGACGTAGTGGCAGTACTTCCAGCGGCCGAAGCGCAGCATGAAGGCGCCGCCGGTCGAGCCGATGGCGTGGTACTCGGAGATCACCGGACGGGTCGGCTTTTCCCCGTCGGCCACCGCGAACAGCGACGCGCCGGGTAGCGCCTTTCCGCCGACGCGCGGAGGTTCGCCGACCGCTTCGAGAATGGTCGGCGCACAATCGATGTGCGACACCGGCGTCGACACGATCTGCCCCGCAGCAACGTCGGGCCCGGCGATGATCAGCGGCACGCCCGCGCTTTCCTCGTAGAGCGTCGACTTGCCCCAGAGGCCGCGCGCGCCCAGGTTGTCGCCGTGGTCGCTGGTGTAGATGACCCGGGTGTCCTGCTCGAGGCCCGCGTCGCGCAGCGCGCTCAGCACATGGCCGACGTTCTCGTCCATCGACGACACCAGCCCGCTGTAGCCGGCGATCGCCCGCTTCACGTCGTCCGGCGTGGAAAAATAGGTGTCGTAATCGACGGTGCGCGCGTACTCGTCGGTGAACGGATGATGCGGACGTTCGCCCTTCGCGTAGAGCTTGGGCATCGGCAGGTTCTGGCGGAAGTAGCGGTAGTACCAGTGCGGCGGCGCGGTCAGCGGGAAATGCGGTGCGACGAAGGAGACGAACAGCACCCACGGCCGGTCGCGCCACTTCGGCGCCTCTTCGTGCAGCCAGATCTGCGCCCGCGCGGCGATGTCGCGGTCGTAAACGGTGTACGACGATTCGCCGGGCCCCGCCTTGTAGGCCATCTTGTCGCCGCCCTTGCGCGTCGGGATGTCCTCGCGCACCAGACCCTTGACGTCGCCGATGCCCTCGATGATGTGCATGGGCACGATCTCCTCGGACAGGCCATGGTCGTCGCCCTTGCGGCCGCGGAAATGCAGCTTGCCGATGGAGACCACGCGGTGCCCCGCGTCGCGCAGCGCGTGATGCCAGCTCGGAACCGCGCCTTCGTAGCCGTCGGCGTTGTCCCAGTAGCCGATGTCGTGGACGTAGCGCCCCACGGCAAAACTCGCCCGGCCGGCACGCAGATCGGGCAGGCCGTGTAGGCGGAGGTGAAGCGCGTGCCCCGGGCGGCCAGCGCATCGAGGTTGGGCGTTTCGATGTACGGATGGCCGGCAGCCCCGAGGACCTTCGGGTTGTGCTCGTCGGACATCAGCACGAGTAGGTTGGCGGGTTTCATGGGCTGGGCTCGGGGCATGCGGACCTGACGGGGGTGAAATTACACTAGGAACATATTGCACTATAAGCTATTCTTTCCGGGAATAGCCAAAGGCGAGCATGGATGGCAATGGAGCTCGACGCGCTGAGACTGTTTCTCCAGGTTGCCGCCACCGGCAGCTTCTCGCGCGCGGCCGCGCTGGCATCGTCGACCCAATCCGCCGTGAGCAAGCGCATCGGCGCACTGGAGAGCGAGCTCTCCGCGCGCCTGTTCGAGCGGACCGGGAGGGGCGCCCGCCTGACCCGGGCCGGTCGCCTGCTGCAGCCGCGTGCCGAGGCGCTGACCTCCGAAGTGGATGGGCTCGCCGACCTCATCGCCGACGGTGAACTCGCGCTTCGCGGCGTCGTCCGGCTCGCATTGCAGCCTTCGGTCGGCTGGCCGTTGGTTGGCGACCTGGCTGAAGCCTGCGGGCATCGCCATCCAGGCATCCGCCTGCAGATCGCCGAAGGCCCGACGCGCCAGGTCGAGGAGTGGCTTGGCGATGGTCGGATCGATCTCGGAATCGTCTCGCTCCCGCCGCCGCCGGAGTTGGGTGAATTTCACACGCTGTTCCAGGTGCCGCTGATGCTGGTGGCCAGCGCCAGGGACCCGGAGGTGCGCCGCAGAACGATCAGGTTCTCCCGCCTCGCCCGCCTGCCGCTGGCGGTCGCCACCATGCCCAATGGCGGTCGCGTCCTGCTCGAAGAGGAAGCGCGGCGCGCGGGCGTGGAGCTGAACATCGCGCTGGAGGTGAACTCGATTCACCTGCTCAAGAAGCTCGTGGCGCGCGGGAACCTGTATTCGATCGGATCGCTGCCGTCGATCGCCGCCGAAGTCGCCGCGGGCGAACTCGGCGGTTCCCGGATCACGCAACCGGAGATCTGGCAGAGCTTTTATCTCGTCGTCGGTGGCAGGCGCCACGCCAGCGCGGCCGTGCAGGCGATCGCCCGGCTGATCCGCGACCTCATGGACGATGCACGTGTGAAACCCGTTCGCAGCCGCAGCAAGTACCCGCCGCACCCTCAGGAGGAGACATGAACAACATCAAACGTCATTGGATGCACTTTCTCGCCATCGCGCTGTTCGCGGTAAGCGCAGGCGCCCAGGCGCAGGCCTTCCCCAGCAAGCCCATCAAGCTGATCATTCCCGACTCGCCCGGCGGCGCGCCCGACCAGCTCGGCCGCATGCTCGCGCAGAAGCTCACCGACAGCATGGGCCAGCAGGTCGTCGTCGAGAACCGCGCCGGCGCAGGCAACGTGATCGGCGCCGAAGCCGGCGCCAGGGCGGCGCCGGACGGCTACACGATCCTGATGACCACCACGGCGATCTACGCCATCCTGCCCAATCTCCGGAAGAACCTGCCCTACGATCCGGTCAAGGACTTCGTGCCGCTGTCGCGCATCGCGACCACGTCGAACGTGCTGGTCGTGAACAACGACCTGCCCGCCAGGAATGTCGCCGAACTGATCAAGTCTCGCCAAGGCGAAGCCCGGCGAGCTGAACTTCGGCTCGGCGGGCATCGGCACGCCGGCGCATCTTTCCGGCGAGATGCTCAACCTGCTCGCGGGCATCAAGGTCACGCACGTCCCCTACAAAGGCGCGGCGCCGGCGCTGCTCGACGTGATCGCCGGCAATCCGCAGTACATCATCACCTCGCCGATCACCGCCGGCGCGCACATGAACGGCGGCCGCGTGCGACCGCTCGCGACCACCGGCAGGGTGCGCAATCCCGGGTTGCCGGACCTGCCGACCATCGCCGAAACGGTGCCGGGCTACGAGATCACCCAGACCTTCGGCCTGGTCGCCCCGGCGGGCACGCCGCCCGACATCGCCAAGCGGCTCGCCGACGAAATCATCAAGGCCATGCAACTGCCGGACGTCAAGGAGCGCGTCATGAAGATGGGCGCGATTCCCGCCAATGACCAGCCTGCCGAATTCGGCGCGTACATGGCCGACGAGCGCAGGCGCCTGGGCGAGGTCATCACCAAGTCGGGCATCGTGATGACCGATTGACCGGTCAGCGGGCCCGTCTGCCGTGCCCGGCAGCCTGGCCCATCGTCGGGTTAGAGGACGGGCTCCGCGCGGCAGCGGAGCCCGTACAATGCGGCACGTTCGAACTCCACGTCGTCTTGCGAATCTCCATGCCGCTTTTCGCCCTGACCATCTTCGGCAGCGCCTTCCTGCTGTTCCTCGTTCAGCCGGTCGTCGCCAAGCAGATCCTGCCATGGTTCGGCGGCTCGGCCGCGGTCTGGACGACCTGCCTGGTGTTCTTCCAGACGACGCTGCTGTTCGGCTACGCCTACGCCGACTTCGTCGTGCGCAGGCTCACGCCGCGCATGCAGGTGCGCCTGCACGTGGTGGTGCTGCTGATCAGCCTTGCCGTGCTGCCGATCGTCCCCGGCGCATTCTGGAAACCGGGCGGAGACGAGGAGCCCGTCTGGCTGATCCTCGGCCTGCTCGGCGCCACCATCGGGTTGCCGTACTTCCTGCTGGCGACCACGAGCCCGTTGATCCAGGCATGGTTCGCGCGCCGCTTTCCCGGACACGATCCGTACCGGTTGTTCGCGCTGTCGAACCTCGCCTCGATGCTGGCGCTGATCGGCTACCCTTTCCTGCTCGAACCCTGGGTCGCGACGCGGATGCAGGCATGGGGCTGGTCGATCGGCTATGCGCTGTTCGTCGGTCTCGCCGCCGCCTGCGCATTTGCGAGCCTCAAGGCCGCAAGGAGCGTGGCTGCCCCGGCCCGGCCCGCCGACGAATCCACTGCGGCCGCGCAGCGCAACCTGGCGAACATGGCGCCCGAGACGATCCTGCCGGACGCCGCCGCCGACGCGCCACCGCGATCGCCCGCCAGATTCTGTGGTGCGCGCTTGCCGCAACCGGGTCGCTGCTGCTGCTTGCGGTCTCCAATCACATCACCCGCAATGTGGCCTCGGTGCCCCTGCTCTGGATCGTGCCGTTGTCGCTGTACCTGCTCACGTTCATCCTGTGCTTCGACGGCAAGGGCTGGTACAAGCGCGACATCATGCTCGCGATGCTTTCCGCGGGGCTGGGCGTCATGGCATGGACGCTCGCCGACACCGATCTCGCGCATGAACTCGCGATCCAGATCGGCGTTTTCTGCGCCGGACTGTTCCTGGCCTGCATGTTCTGCCACGGCGAACTCGTGCGGCTCAAGCCCGCGCCACGCTACCTGACCCGTTTCTATCTGATGGTGTCGCTGGGTGGCGCGATCGGCTCGATCCTGGTCGGCATCGTCACGCCGGTGATCCTTCCGGCGGATTTCGAACTGACCGGCGCGCTGACGCTGTGCGCGCTTCTGCTGCTCTGGCAGGTCCGGCGCGAGCCTCCGGTCTACGGTGTGCTGGGATTGGTCGCGCTGCTGGTCACCGTGGGTTGCAGTATCTGGGCGGTCGTCGAGTTCTACCAGAGCACGATCGTGGTCAACCGCAACTTCTACGGCGTGCTGCGCGTCCAGGAGGTCGGGGGCGACCCGTCGGAGCGGCGGCGCCAGCTGATCCACGGCAATATCATGCACGGCAAGCAGTACCTGCAGAGCGACCTCAGGATCCAGGCGTCGAGCTACTACACGCCGAACTCGGGCATCGGCCGGCTGATCGAGTCGATGCATCCGCGGCGCGACCCGATCAGGGTGGGAATCGTCGGGCTTGGCGTCGGCACCATCGCCGCCTACGGCAGCAAGGGCGACGTCTACCGTTTCTACGACATCGACCCGGGCGTCATCGACATTGCCCAGCGCGAGTTCAGCTATCTGAAGGACAGCGACGCCACCATCGAGCTGCCGCTTGGCGACGCGCGGCTGAAACTCGAGCGCGAGTCTCCACAGCAGTTCGACGTGCTCGCCATCGACGCGTTTTCCAGCGATGCGATTCCGGTTCACCTGATCACCAGGGAGGCGGTCGAGGTCTACCTGAAGCACATGAAGCCGGACGGCGTGATCGCCTTTCACGTCACCAACCGCTACCTCAATCTGGTGCCGGTCGTCGAAGGAATCGCCCATGCGCTCGACATGCATGCGCTGTGGATCAGCGACGATGGCGCCACACCTCTGGGGAATTCATCGTCCTGGGTGCTCATCGCCAAGGACGGCGCGCGCCTGAACGAACAGAGCCTGGTCGATGCGGCGTCGACGATCCAGACAAGGCGCGACTGGCGGGTATGGACCGACGATTTCAACAATCTGGTGCAGGTGATGAAATAGCCGCGGGCACCGGTCGCGCTAGAATCGACCGATGACTCCTGCCGCAGTCGACGATCATGCCGATCCGGCGCCCTACCGCGCGCTGCTGCGCCCGACGGGCGCGCGCCACCTCGAAGTCATCGACCAGCGCGCGCTGCCGCACCGGCTGCTGAGCGCGCGCATCGCCGACGCAGATGCGGCGGCGACGGCGATACGCCAGATGTGGGTCCGCGGCGCCCCGCTGATCGGCGCCGTCGGCGCCTACGGCCTTGCGCTCGCGCTGGATCGGGATGCGACCGATTCCGGACTGGCTGCGGCGCATGCCGCGCTGGATGCGGCGCGGCCCACCGCGATCAACCTGCGCTGGGCGCTCGACCGGGTGCGGATGGTCGTCGCTCCGCTGCCGGTGGGTCGTCGCGCCGATGCCGCGTGGCGGGAGGCGGACGCGATCGTCGCCGAGGACCTGGCGATCAACCGCGCCATCGGCGAGCACGGTCTCGCGCTGCTGCGCGACATCGCGAAGCGGCGGCCAGGACCCGTGCGCGTGATGACCCACTGCAACGCCGGGGCGCTGGCGACCTGCGGCTGGGGTACCGCGACCGCGCCGCTGTTTCTCGCGCATGCGCAGGGCCTCGACCTGCAGGTCTGGGTGAGCGAAACGCGGCCGCGCCTGCAGGGCGCCAACCTGACCGCCTGGGAACTCGGGCAGCGCTCGATCGCGCACACTCTCCTGGCCGACAGCGCCAGCGGGCTGCTGATGCGCAACGGCGAGGTCGACCTGGTCATCGTCGGCACCGACCGCGTGGCGCGCAACGGCGACGTCTGCAACAAGATCGGCACCTACGACAAGGCGCTGGCGGCGCGCGACAATGACGTTCCCTTCTACGTCGCGCTGCCGTCGCCGACGATCGACTGGGCCACCGCCGGCGGCGATGGCATTCCGATCGAGGAGCGTGACGGCGACGAGGTGTTGCGGATCTCCGGGCGCGATGACGCAGGCGGCACCGCCAGCGTCGGCGATCGCGCCGCCCGGCACCAGGGCGGTCAACTATGCGTTCGACGTGACGCCCGCGCGCCTGGTCACCGGGCTGCTGACCGAGCGCGGCCTTGCGTCGGCCTCGACGGAAGCGCTGGCAGCGATGTTTCCGGAACGTGCCGCATGAGCGAAGACACCGGGCTGCGAGAGGCGGTGTCGCCACGGCGCGCGCCATGAATGCGCTGGGCATCAATCGGGGCAAGTCGGGCAACGTCAGCGCGCGGCTGCGCGCGACGGATTTCGACGGCTTCCTGGTGACGCCGACTGGCCTTCCCTATGCGGCAACGACGCCCGCCGACATCGTCGCGATGGCCTCGACGGCGCGAGCCTCGGGCGGCGGACCCCGTCGTCGGAGTGGCGCTTCCACCGCGACATCTACCGGTCGCGCCCCGACGTGCATGCGGTCGTCCACACGCACGCGCCGTTCGCCACGACGCTGGCCTGCCTCGAACGCGGCATTCCGGCATTCCACTACATGGTCGCCGTTGCCGGCGGCGTCGACATCCGCTGCGCACCGTACGCGACCTTCGGCACGCAGGCGCTTTCGGATCACGCGCTCGCCGCGCTCGAGGATCGCCGCGCCTGCCTGCTCGCGCATCACGGGATGATCGCCGTCGGCGCCGACCTCGACGCCGCGCTGGCGCTGGCGGTCGAGGTGGAGACGCTCGCGCAGATGTACTGGCAGGCGCTGCAGGTCGGCGAACCCGCGCTGCTCGGAGCGCGAGGAAATGGCAGTCGTATTGTCGAAATTCGCGACCTACGGCCAGCCGCGCGAAAACTGATCGGTTTGTTGCGCCGTTCGCGCTCCGGCGCGCGACCGATCCAGCACTTTTTTGCTGCGCATCGCAATGTCGCGATCCATCCGACCCCGCCGCGCGCAGGAAATGTCGAATGTCGAAAAATTTTACAAAAAACACCGATCGATTCTGTAGATGACAATAATGGTTTTTGAATTCAGACATCTACAAAAATGGTCCGGTTCATGCTTTTAGCATATTAGTGGGCGCAGAAGCACGTTGATCCGCTGCCCACAGCAGCAAACCCTTCTGTAGATTGTGGATAATTGGATGTGGAAATCATGAAAAATCTGTTCAAGAGCCTATTTGTAGGAACCTTCGCGCTGGTGATGGCGCATGCGAATGCCGACCCGATCGGCGGACCGAACAACATCGACTGTACGACCGAAAACTGCTTCGGCAGCCTGATCACCCTGGAATACGAGGCGGTCACGGCAACGAACTACAAGATTCATCTGTTCATCGACACGACCGACTACACTGGTGCCGCCACCAACTGGATCGCGGCGGTCGCGATCAAGCCTGCGAGCGACGCAACCGGATCGTTGATCGGCAATCCCTCCGGTACGTGGAACTACCTGGCCGGCGGCCTCAACAACGGCGCCTGCAACGGAAACGGGGCGGGATTCATGTGCGCGTCGACGCCCGGGATGACCGCATTGACCGACGGTAGCACGTACGAGTGGGTATTCGACGTGACCTCACCGGGAACCAAGTGGGACCTCGCGGCGCTCGGCAGCCACGTGAAGGTCGATTATGTCAATGACTCGGATTGCGCGAATGGCTGCAATACGTCCGCGGATATCACGCTGCAGAACGGCGGCGGACCGCCCCAGGAGATACCCGAACCGCAAACCCTCGGGCTGCTCGGCCTGGGGCTGTTGGGACTGGCGTTGATACGGCGCAGGCGCATCGGGTAGTTCGAGCCGGCGGCGGGATTCCCGCCACGCAGGCAAGCAAAAGGGGCGACCGAGTCGCCCCTTTTGCCATTCGAGGAACCCGCTCGGCCCCGGCCTATTTGCCGGTGGTGGTCACCTGTATCTGCCTGGTCGTCGAGTTCCCCGCGGCATCCGTCGCGGTCACGGCGACGGTGTGCGTCCCGGGGGGCGCCGTGCGGGTGTTCCACTTGGAATTCATCGATGACTTGCCGGTGACGGTCGCCTTCAGGACGCCGTCGATGTAGAGGCGCTGGACGATCCCCGCGGTCCCGCCGTTGTCGCTGACGCTGGTCGAGATCGTGACGCTGCCCTTCAGCGTGGCGCCATTGGAAGGGCTCAGGATCGCCAGCGACGGCGCCGTCGTGTCCGTTGCCTTGTTGGCGACGTTGACGGCCACCGCCGAGGACAGCGCGGAATTCCCCGCGGCGTCGTAGGCGGTCGCGGTGAGTGTCGCCGTACCATCGGGAAGCGCGGTGGAATTCCACGCGAACTGGAACGGCGCGTTGTTCCCGGACGCCACGATCGATCCGTTCGCGCGCAGTTCGACCCGCGTCACGCCGACGTTGTCGCTGGCGCTCACCGCAACCGAGACGGTGCCGGCGGCGCTGCCGCCGGTGGGTGACGTGATCGCGACCGACGGCGGCGACGAATCGCCGGCTACCGGCGCCGCGGCGTGCAGAACGGCGGCCGCGGCATCCACCCGCCCGGCGCCGAAGTAGATGTCGGCACCGGGACTGCCCAGGTCGACTGCGGTGGCCTTCAGGGCGGCGTCCACCTGCGCGGGCGTGTAGTCCGGCCGCAGCGAAAGCACCAGCGCGGCGGCACCGGCGACGATCGGACTGGAGAACGACGTGCCGGAGGCATATCGATAGCTGCCTCCGTTTGCCGTCGTGTAGATGCTC
Organism: uncultured beta proteobacterium; assembly: GCA_963699765.1. GTDB lineage: Bacteria > Pseudomonadota > Gammaproteobacteria > Burkholderiales > Casimicrobiaceae > VBCG01. The sequence continues at coordinate 12,039 of CAVOVD010000012.1, forward strand.
ACGCCGGGGGCGGCGATGTTGACGACATCTCCGTAGGTGGAAAAGCCGGCCCTCAGGTCGTTGGCATCGGTCGCGGCGACGACGAACATCGAATTCGTCGGCGAAGTGCTGGCGGCGGCGCCGGTGTTCCCGGCGGATACCGCGACCACCCCTCCCTTGGAGCGGAAATAGTTGGCTGCGCTGATGACCGTATTGCTGCCTGCCACCGCGTAGCTGATGTTGGCGACGCGTGCGCCTCGATCGGCCGCCCAGGTCAGTCCCTGCGCCACCGTGCTCCACAATGCGTACCCGGAAGGGTCGGATATGCGCACCGGCATGATGTTCGCATTGCCCGCCACACCCACCACGCCGATTCCGTTGTTCATCGCAGCGGCGGCCACGCCCGCCACCGAGGTTCCGTGGCCGTAGACGTCGCTGGTGTTGGCGTTGTTGTCGTAGAAGTTCCAGCCCGGTACCAGTCGAGCCGCCAGGTCCGGATGCGCGCCATCCACCCCGGTGTCCAGAATGGCGATGGTTACGCCGCTGCCGACCGCAACGTCCCACGCGGCAGGCGCGTTGATCCTGGGCAGATGCCACTCGGACGGGTAACCCGGATCGCCTGGTGTGGTACTCGGTTCGACCAGCGTGTCCAGCTCGGCGAATCTGACGTGGGGGTTGCGCGCGAGCTTCGCGACCATCGCTTGCTCGCTGCCCGCCGGAACATCCACCACGTGGACGTCCAGGCCTTTCAACTTGCCGAGGGATTTGCCCTGCTCGGCGCCAACCGCCGCCAGGAAAACGCCGTCGGAACTGGCCGGATTCTTGGCGACGAGAACATGGCCGGTCGCAAATGCGGGCTTGGCGCCGTTCGCGACGGGAGCGGCGAAGGCAAGAATGCTGCCGAGGCCGCACAGGATTGCGATACGCAGGCTGCCGAGCCACCCCTGCTGGAGGCGTTGGTTTGGCCGGGGAGAACACGCGTGGGCCGCCGCGGACCCGCGGCGGCATGCAGACTTCGGTTGCACATTCATCGATTCGCTCCACATAGCGGCGGCTTGTCAGGCCCCCGGAGCGAACCGGCAGTTCGGCGAGCGACGATGATCCGCTTATCGGCGAGTTGCCGAAACCGGGACCACTCGTACGAACGCCGAACCGGGAATCCCCATCAACTGCCGATGGAGATCCTGTTGAGTCTGGCAATCCCGCTGTCATAGGGCCGAAGCCCGTTAGACCGGTGATTTTGCGTCTCCAGCTTTCGCTGGGTTTGCCCTTTGCAGACAGCGATGCAACAACGACCGCAATGACGATGTCATTATGCGTTCGTTTGCCACCCTGCTGTCAAGTCTCACCCGGGAGCGGCGCCCCGAATCGACGAAATTGTTGGCAAAACCGCACGACCGGCGGCTTTGGCGCAAATTGGGGTGGAAGACATGCCGGCGTTTCCGGTCGGCATGGCCGGAAACAACCGCAGCCGGCTAGGTCCCGAGGACGACGTCCCAGACGACGGCAAGCGCATCCGGCTCCATCGCCGGTCCGCGGTCGACGTAGCGGCTGGTGGCGGCGCGGCGCTCTTCGACGTTCAGGTAGCGATACAGGCCGTCGCGCTCGTTGCCCGCCTCGCCCTCGAAGAACATCTGGGTCGTGAGGCGTGCGGGACCCCCGGCCACGTTGAAGTGGATGTGCGCCGTGCGCACGAAATACGGCGGCGGCTTGATGGTCTTGATCCGGAAGCGGCCTTCGGCGTCGGCGATCAGCCGGCCGTAGCCCTGGAAGGCCGGGTCCAGGGGTCCGGAGGCGTCGCTGTCGGACGGATGGTGATAGCGGCCGAGCGCATTGGCCTGCCACACCTCGAGTTCCGCGCCGGGCAGTGGCTTGCCGCGCAGGTCCAGCACGCGCCCGGTGACGTAGAGGATGGTCCCCTTGGCACGGTCGTCGCGGTTGCCAACCCGGGTCAGGTCGGCGTCGCTGTCGGCGGGTTTCTGCGCCGGATAGTACGGTCCCCGCGATACGGCCGGCGTGGCCTGGCGCGACGGTTCGTTCGCCAAGGCGCGCGAGGCGGCGGCCGCGGCCAGCGTCATCAGCGCGGCCCGGTGCAGGAAGGAGCGCCGGTCCAGGCGGTCGGGCGACAGGTCGGGCGGAGTGGGGATCATGGCAGGGACCTCGCTGGGTGACTTTCGATGGCCGGGGCGGGCGCCTCCGGCCGGGTCGGTGGCATCGGCGATTGGACCCGGACGAAGCGCATGCGGTTCAACGCCGCTTGCCGCCCAGCAACGATCCCAGCACGCCGCGGACGATCTCGCGGGTGATCGCCGAGCTTGCCGTGCGCCCCGCGGTCTTCGCCATGGCGTCGATCATCCCTTCGCGCCGGCCGCCGCGCGGACCCGTCGACCCGAACAACAGGTCCTTGAGTCCATCCATCACACCGCCGCCGTCGGCAGCGCCGCCGCCCGCGCCCGCTGGCGGGGTTGTCGGGGCACCGGCGGTCGCCGCCGCGGCCGCCGCCCGCTCCTTGAGCATCTCGTAGGCCGATTCGCGGTCGACGGTCTTGTCGTAGACGCCGGCAAGCGGTGAATTCGCCAGCGCCGCCTTCCGCTCCTCGGGCGTGATCGGGCCGATCCTGCTCGCGGGTGGCAGGACGTAGACGCGCTCGACGACGCTTGGCCGCCCCTTTTCATCGAGAAACGACACCAGCGCCTCGCCGACGCCAAGCTCGGTGATGGCGTCCTCGGTCCTGAACTTGGGATTCGCGCGCATGGTCTCGGCGGCCGACTTGACGGCCTTCTGGTCGCGCGGGGTGAACGCCCGCAACGCGTGCTGGACGCGGTTGCCCAACTGGCCCAGCACCGTCTCCGGCACGTCGAGCGGGTTCTGCGTCACGAAGAACACGCCGACCGATTTCGAGCGGATCAGGCGCACGACCTGTTCGATCTTCTCGAGCAGCGCCTTCGGCGCGTCGTTGAACAGCAGATGCGCCTCGTCGAAGAAAAATACGAGCTTGGGCTTGTCGCGGTCGCCGACCTCGGGCAACCGCTCGTAGAGTTCCGCCAGCAGCCAGAGCAGCAGCGTCGAGTAGACCTTGGGCGACTGCATCAGCCGGTCGGCCGCGAGGATGTTGATCGCGCCCCTGCCGTCGATCGTCTGCAGCAGGTCGTCGACGTTGAGCATCGGCTCGCCGAGAAAACGGTCGGCGCCCTGCTGCTCGAGCGCGAGCAATCCGCGCTGGATGGCGCCGACCGACGCCGCGGAAACGTTGCCGTACTCGGTCTGGAACTTCGCGGCGTTGTCGCCGACATGCTGAAGCAGCGCCCGCAGGTCCTTCAAGTCGAGCAGCAGCAGGCCGTTGTCATCGGCAATCTTGAACGCCAGCGTCAGTACGCCTTCCTGGGTGTCATTGAGATTGAGGATCCGTCCGAGCAGCAATGGCCCCATGTCCGAAACCGTCGCCCGCAGCGGATGACCCTGTTCGCCGTACATGTCCCAGAACACCGTCGGAAAACCCGTGAACGCGGGGGCGTCGACGCCGACCAGCTTCAGGCGCTCCTCGAACTTCCCCGAGGTCCTGCCCGGCTGGCCCAGGCCGGCGAGATCGCCTTTCACGTCGGCCATGAACACCGGCACACCCATCGCGGACAGGCGCTCGGCGATGACCTGCAGCGTGACGGTCTTGCCGGTGCCGGTGGCGCCGGTGATGAGTCCGTGCCGGTTGACCAGCCCGGGCAGCAGGAGGCTCTCGATCTCGGCGTGCTTGGCGATTCGCATCGGTTCGGGCATGACGTTGGTTCCGGATGGGGTCGACGAAGCGACTAGTTTAGCCTCGGCCCGGCTTGTGGGAGCGGTGACGAGCCGCGGGCCGGTCAGCCGGGTTGACCGGATGCGGCGGCGATTGCGCCGCCGAGGCCGACGGGCATTCAAATTCAGGGGGATATCTGCTATACTTAGTTGCTTGGGAACCGGGGGATCGCCCCCGAGGCCCGATGCTGAAATGGGCTGCACAGCCCATTTTTTTTTCCTTTTTTTGCCAGGGACGGCTTGAAACCGGACATGCGCTTGGGCGAGTTGCTGGAGAAGACGCTGCCCCCGATGGGGTACGAACTGGTCGACTGGGAGATGTCCGGCCCGGGTCGGCTGGTGCGCGTCTTCATCGACAAGGAGCCGGGCGTGGACGTGGACGACTGCGCCCGGGTTTCGGACCACCTGACCCGGCTGTTCGCGGTCGAGAACATTGACTACGACCGGCTCGAGGTGTCGTCTCCGGGCCTTGACCGGCCGCTGACCAAGCTTGCCGACTACGCGCGCTTCGCCGGCGAGGAAGCGCAGATCAGCCTGCATGAATTGACGGATGGTGCACGCCGCTGGAAGTGCGTGCTGAAGGGAGTCGAGGGCGACAGCGTGCTGGTCGACACCCCGACGGGTCCGAGGTCGTTCCCCTTCGCGGCGATCGACCGTGCCCGCCTGATACCCAAGATCGAGTGGAGAAAGTCCAAATGAACCGCGAACTGCTGCTGCTGGTGGATGCACTTGCCCGCGAGAAGAATGTCCCGAAGGACATCGTCTTCGTCGCGCTCGAGTCCGCGCTCGCCTCGGCGACCAAGAAGCGCTTTCCGTCCCAGGAGATCGACGCCCGGGTGTCCATCGACCGGGAAAGCGGCGACTACGAGGCTTTCCGGCGCTGGACCGTCGTGCCCGACGAAGAGCATGAGGAGCCGGCGCACCAGATCGCCATCACCGATGCCGAGGCGCGCGTGCCCCCGCTGGCTCTGGGCGACGTGGTCGAGGAGCCGCTCGAGCCGGTCGAGTTCGGCCGTATCGGCGCACAGGCGGCGAAGCAGGTCATCCTGCAGAAAATCCGCGATGCCGAGCGCGAGCAGATCCTCAACGACTTTCTCGAACGCGACGACAACCTGCTGACCGGGACCGTCAAGCGCATCGAGCGCGGCAATGCCATCGTCGAATCCGGCCGCATCGAGGGCGTGATTCCGCGCGATCAGTTGATCCAGAAGGAAATGCTGCGCGTCGGCGACCGCGTGCGTGCCTATGTCATGAAGATCGACCGCACCGCCAAGGGACCGCAGCTGATCCTGTCGCGGATCGCGCCGGAGTTCCTGATGCGGCTGTTCGAACTCGAAGTGCCGGAGATCGAGGAGGGGCTCATCGAGATCAAGGCCGCGGCGCGCGATCCCGGCATCCGCGCGAAGATCGCGGTCAAGTCGAACGACCCGCGCCTCGACCCGCAGGGGACCTGCATCGGCATGCGCGGCTCGCGGGTCACCGCGGTGACCAACGAACTTGCCGGCGAGCGCGTCGACATCATTCTGTACTCCGAGGATCCGGCGAAATTCGTCATCAATGCGCTGGCTCCGGCCGAGGTGCAGAGCATCGTCGTCGACGAGGAGCGGCACGCGATGGACGTCGTCGTCGACGAGGAAAACCTGGCGATTGCCATCGGCCGCAGCGGGCAGAATGTCCGCCTCGCCTCCGAGCTCACCGGCTGGCAACTCAACCTGATGAGCGTCGAGGAGTCCACCGAGAAGCATGAGAGCGAGACGGGCCGGCTGCGCACGCTGTTCATGGAGCGGCTCGACGTCGACGAGGAGATGGCCGACATCCTGATCGCCGAGGGCTTCACGTCGCTCGAGGAGGTCGCCTACGTTCCGATCACCGAGATGATGGAAATCGAGTCCTTCGACGAGGATACGGTGAATGAGCTGCGCAGCCGCGCGCGCAACGCGCTTCTGACCGAGGCGATCGTGCGCGAAGAATCGGTGGAAAGCGTCGAGGAGGCGCTGCTCGGACTCGATGGCATGGACACCGAAATCGCGGCGAAACTCGCGGCGAACGGCATCACCACACGCGACGCGCTGGCCGACCTGGCCGGCGATGAACTCACCGAGCTGACCGGCTTGCCGGACGCCCAGGCGCAGGACCTCATCATGAAGGCGCGCGCCCACTGGTTCGAGGCGGAAGACGAAGCGGCGACCGCGACCGTCGAAAGCGAACACAAGTAAGCAGGCAAGGACGCGCGGACGCGCGGGAGAATGGCATGGCGCATACCACGATCGAACAATTCGCAACCGACCTCAAGATGCCGGCAGGAGTGCTGCTGGAGCAGCTCGCCGCCGCCGGCGTGGACGGAAAGAAGGAAGGCGACAAGCTCACCGAGCAGGACAAGACACGCCTGCTCGAGTACCTGCGCAAGCAGCATGGCGCAGCGGCGGAGCCCAAGAAGCGCATCACGCTGACGCGCAAACAGACTTCCGAGATCAAGGCGGCGGATTCCTCGGGCAAGTCGCGCACGATCCAGGTCGAGGTGCGCAAGAAGCGCGTGCTGGTCCGGCGCGAGGAAGAGGCCGCGCCCGCGCCGGTGGTCGAGGAAGCGCCGACGCCGGCGCCGGTGGTCGAGGCTGTGCCAACGCCGGCTCCGGAGCCGGTCGAACCGGCGGTCGAGGCCGCGCCGCAACCCGTAGAGACGGTCGAGGCCGAGGTCGTGGCGAAGCCCAAGAAGGCCAAGGGTGCGGCCAAGGCGGCGGCTCCCGCCGCCGCGCCTTCGCATCTGTCGGCCGAGCAAATCGCGTTGCGCGAGGAGGAAGAGCGCAAGGCGCAGGCGCTGTCGAAGCGCCAGCAGGACGATCTGCGCGAGAAGCAGGAACGCGAAGCGGCGCGCAAGTCCAAGAAGGAACGCGACGCCGAGGAGGCCACCGCGAAGGCTGCGGCCGAGGCAGCCGCGGCCAAGGCGGGCAAGAAGGTCGCGACAGAGGGTACGTTGCATCGACCGGCGGCCAAGCCAGGCGAGAAGCGCGAGCGTTCGACCAAGAAGGCGCCCGGGCAGGTATTCCAGGAAGAGGCGGCACGCAGGCGGGCGCTCAAGCTGCGCGGTGACGTCGGTCCGACCGCGGCGAGTCCCGGCTGGCGCGGTCCCAAGATGGGCGGCGGCCGGCATCGCGACGAGGACGGCGGCGACTCCGGCGCCCCTGCAATGGGTGCGGTGGTGCGCGAGGTCATCGTTCCCGAGACGATCACGCTGGCGGAGCTCGCCCACAAGATGTCGGTCAAGGCCGCCGAAGTCATCAAGGTGATGATGAAGCTCGGCACGATGGTCACCATCAACCAGATGCTCGACCAGGAGACGGCGATGATCGTCGTCGAGGAAATGGGGCACAAGGCCAAGGCGGCCAAGCTCGACGATCCGTTTGCGCTGCTTTCCGAGGAACAGGAAGAGACGGCGACGGAATCGCTGCCTCGCCCGCCGGTCGTCACGGTCATGGGCCACGTCGACCACGGCAAGACTTCGCTTCTGGACACCATCCGCCGGACCCGCGTGGCCAGCGGCGAGGCGGGCGGCATCACGCAGCACATCGGCGCCTACCACGTCGATACCGCCAAGGGGGTCATCACCTTCCTCGACACGCCTGGTCACGAGGCGTTCACCGCCATGCGCGCGCGTGGCGCCAAGGTCACCGACATCGTGGTGCTGGTGGTTGCGGCGGACGACGGGGTGATGCCTCAGACCAGGGAAGCGATCGCGCACGCCAAGGCAGGCAACGTGCCGCTGGTGGTCGCGATCAACAAGATGGACAAGCCGGAGGCCAACATGGAGCGCGTCAAGCAGGCGCTCGTGGCCGAGAACGTGCTGCCCGAGGAATACGGCGGCGACGTGCAGTTCATTCCGGTATCGGCGAAGACCGGCGACGGCATCGACCGGCTGCTCGACGGCCTGCTGCTCCAGGCCGAGGTGCTCGAACTGAAGGCGCCGAAGGATGCGCCGGCCAAAGGCATCGTCATCGAGGCACGGCTGGACAAGGGCCGCGGTCCGGTGGCGACCATCCTGGTCCAGTCCGGTACGCTGAAACGCGGCGACATCGTCCTCGCCGGCGCGGTCTTCGGCCGCGTGCGCGCGATGACCGACGAGAACGGCAAGCCGATCGCCAGTGCCGGCCCGGCCATTCCGGTCGAGATCCAGGGCCTGTCCGATGTGCCGCTGGCGGGCGAGGACGTGATGGTGCTGGGAGACGAGCGCAAGGCGCGCGAGATCGCGCTGTTCCGGCAGGGCAAGTTCCGCGACGTGAAGCTCGCCAAGCAACAGGCGGCCAAGCTCGAGAACATGTTCGGCGAGGTCGGCGAGAACGAGGTCAAGACGCTGACGCTGATTCTCAAGGCCGACGTGCAGGGTTCCTACGAAGGCCTTTCGCAGGCGCTGTCGCAGCTGTCGACCGACGAGGTGAAGGTCAACATCGTGCATGCGGCGGTGGGCGGCATTACCGAGTCGGACATCAATCTCGCGCTCGCGTCGAAGGCGGTGGTCATCGGCTTCAACGCGCGTGCCGACGCGCAGGCGCGCAAGCTGGCGGAAACCAGCGGCGTGCAGATCCGCTACTACAACATCATCTACGACGCGGTCGACGAAGTGAAGGCGGCGCTGTCGGGAATGCTTGCGCCCGAGCAGAAGGAGAATCAGCTTGGCCTGGTCGAGGTGCGCGAGGTCTACCGGATCTCCAAGGTCGGGACGGTCGCCGGCTGCTATGTGCAGGAAGGGGTCATCCGCCGTGGCGCCAAGGTGCGCCTGCTTCGCGACAATGTCGTCGTTCACGATGGCGAACTCGATTCGCTGAAGCGCTTCAAGGACGACGTGCGTGAAGTCAAGGGCGGGTTCGAGTGCGGCCTGTCGCTCAAGAACTACAACGACGTCCAGGTGGGCGACCAGATCGAGGCCTACGAGATCGTCGAGGTCTCGCGGACCCTCTGAGGCCGGACGAGAGGCGCGGCGATGAAAAAGGGCGGACAGCGGGCGCATCGCGTCGGCGACCAGATCCAGAAGGAACTGGCCGATCTGTTGCGCAACGAGGTCAAGGATCCGCGGGTGGGGCAGGTCACCGTCACGCGCGTTGACGTCACCCAGGACCTGTCGCACGCCACCGTGCATTTCACCCACCTGGCCGGGAGCGAGCACGCGGACGACACGCTGGCCTCGCTCGCTCGCGCCGCGGGGTTCCTGCGCAGTTCGCTGGCGCACCGGCTGGATCTCTATACGGTGCCGCAGCTGCACTTCGCCTACGACGACTCCATCGAGGCGGGCATGCGGTTGTCGCAATTGATCGACGATGCGGTGGCGGCCGACAAGAAGCTCGGAAGCTAGGCGCATCGCGTCGATGTCGGCGCCGTTGCCGGCCCGGTTCCTCGCTTCCGGCTTGCCGGGCCGATGAACGCCGATCGCCCGCCGCGGCGCATCGTCGACGGCGTCCTGCTGCTCGACAAGCCGCTGGGCCTGTCGTCGAATGCCGCATTGCAGCGCGCGAAACGCCTGCTCGAGGCGCGCAAGGCCGGGCACACCGGCACGCTCGATCCGCTGGCGACCGGACTGCTGCCGCTGTGCTTCGGCGAGGCGACCAAGTTTGCCCAGTCGCTGCTCGACGCCCCCAAGCGCTACACGGCGACCGTGCGTTTCGGCCGCGCCACGACCACCGGCGACACCGAGGGTGAAACCGTCGAAGAGCGACCGGTGAATTTCACCGGCGACGAACTGCTGGCGGCGCTGGCTGCGCTGGTCGGCCCGGGTCTGCAGATCCCGCACGCGTATTCGGCGCTCAAGCGCGATGGCCGTGCCTACTACGAGTACGCCCGCCTGGGGATCGACGTCGAACGCACGCCCCGCGAGGTGGAGATCCATTCGCTTTCCCTGCTCGACTGGACCCCCCCCGACGCGGTGGTCGACGTGTGCTGCAGCAAGGGCACCTATGTCCGGGTCCTCGCCGAGGACCTGGGCCGCAGCCTCGGCTGCGCGGCGCACCTGGCGGCGTTGCGGCGCACCGCGACCGGGGCCTTCGAACTCGGCGGCGCCGTCACGCTGGCGGACCTCGAGGCGATGGACCGGCAGGCGCGGCTCGGGCTGCTGTTGCCGGTGGACGCCCCGCTGGCGGCGATGCCGCGTGCCGAACTGCCGGCGGCTTCGGCGGCGGCGCTCGCCTGCGGTCAGCGTCCGTCGTCGGCGCTGCCGCCTGGGCGTTACCGGGCCTACGGGCCGGATGGAGGCTTTCTGGGCACGGCCGAGGCCGACGGACTGTGCCTGCGCGCCGTGCGGCTGGCGGCCGTTTCCGATCACGCCGCTCCTTGAATTCCATGGCATTTTCGGGCTATAATCACCGACTTTGCGAACGTGCAACGACAGCGACTTTAGAGAGAGAAGGATTCAGCAATGGCCGTCACGGTTCAGGACAAGGCGAGGGTGATCGCCGAAAATCAGCGTGGCAAGGGGGACACCGGTTCGCCGGAGGTCCAGGTCTCGCTGCTCACCGCCCGCATCAACGGGCTGACCGACCACTTCAAGACCAACGTCAAGGATCACCATTCGCGCCGCGGACTGCTGCGCATGGTGTCGCGGCGGCGCAAGCTGCTCGACTATCTGAAGTCGCGCAACGCCGACAGCTACAGGGCGTTGATCGAAAAGCTGGGCCTGCGCAAATAGGACTCGCGGATTGACACTCCGACACCGCCAGGTCGTGGCACCCGTCTAATCCAACAATGGCCGCGCTCGATGCAGCGCGGCCATTGTCGTTCATGGAACCAGAAATCATGTTCAAGCACATCAAGAAGTCCATTCAGTACGGCGCGCAGACATTGACGCTGGAAACCGGCGAGATCGCCCGGCAGGCGGGAGGCGCGGTCATGGTCAGCCTCGGCGACTCGGTGGTCCTGGTCACCTGCGTGGCCGCGAAATCGGCGAAGCCGGGGCAGGACTTCTTCCCGATGACCGTCGACTATCAGGAAAAGACCTTCGCCGCCGGCAAGATCCCCGGCGGCTTCTTCAGGCGCGAGGGGCGTCCGTCGGAAAAGGAGATCCTGACCTGCCGGCTGATCGACCGTCCGCTGCGCCCGCTGTTCCCGGACGGCTTCTACAACGAGGTCCAGATCGTCGCCACGGTGATGTCGGTTGACCCGGAGATCGATCCCGACATTCCGGCGATGATCGGCGCCTCGGCCGCCGTCGCGCTGTCCGGCATCCCCTTCAGCGGCCCGATCGGCGCCGCGCGCGTGGGCTATGTCGATGGCCAGTACGTGCTCAACCCGACGCAGACCGAACTTGCCCGCTCGCAGCTCAACCTCGTCGTCGCGGGCACCGAGGCCGCGGTGCTGATGGTCGAGTCCGAAGCCAACGAATTGCCCGAGGAGGTGATGCTGGGTTCGGTCGTTTTCGGCCACCAGATGCAGCAGGCGGCGATCGAGCTGATTCATGCGCTGGTCGAAGAGGGCGGCAGGCCGCTGTGGGACTGGCAGCCTCCGGCCAGGGACGAGGCGATGATCGCCGCGGTGACGGCAGCGGCGGAAGCCGACCTGCGCGCGGCGTACCAGCTGCGCGAAAAGCAGGCCCGGCAGCAGCGCCTGAAGGAAATCACCAAGAGCGTGATTGCCCAATGCGTGCCGGAGGGTTCATCTCCCGACCATGCACGCGCGGTCGGCAACTACCTGTTCGACATGGAGGCGAAGATCGTCCGCCAGCAGATCCTGTCCGGCGAACCCCGGATCGACGGTCGCGATACGCGCACGGTCCGCCCGATCTCCATCCGTACCGGCGTGCTGCCGCGCACCCACGGTTCGGTGCTTTTCACCCGCGGCGAGACGCAGGCGATCGTGGTCGCGACGCTCGGCACTGCGCGTGACGAACAGATCATCGATGCGCTGCTGGGCGAATACCGTGACCGCTTCATGTTCCATTACAACTTTCCTCCGTATGCGACGGGCGAGACCGGCCGGGTCGGCTCGCCCAAGCGCCGCGAGATCGGCCATGGCCGCCTCGCCAAGCGCGCGCTGGTCGCGGTGCTGCCCTCGGCGGAGGACTTCTCCTATTCGATGCGCGTGGTCTCGGAGATCACCGAGAGCAACGGCAGCTCGTCGATGGCCTCGGTGTGCGGCGCGAGCCTGGCGATGATGGATGCCGGCGTGCCGACCAAGGCGCACGTCGCCGGCATCGCGATGGGCCTGATCAAGGACGGCAACCGCTTCGCCGTCCTGACCGACATCCTGGGCGATGAGGATCACCTCGGCGACATGGACTTCAAGGTCGCCGGGACCGACCGCGGGATCACCGCGCTGCAGATGGACATCAAGATCCAGGGCATCACCAAGGAAATCATGGCGGTGGCGCTGTCGCAGGCGCGCGAAGGCCGCATGCACATCCTGGGCCTGATGCAGCAGGCGCTGCCGCACGCGCGCACCGAGATCTCGGCGCACGCGCCGCGGATGATGACGTTCAAGATCAACCCGGAGAAGATCCGCGACGTGATCGGCAAGGGCGGCGCGGTGATCCGTGCGCTCACCGAGGAAACCGGCTGCACGATCGACATCAAGGACGACGGCAGCGTCACCATCGCGTCGGTGAATGCCGAGGCCTGCAACGTCGCCCGCCGGCGCATCGAGGACATCACGGCGGAAGTCGAAGTCGGCCGGATCTACGAGGGCCCGGTGCTGCGCCTGCTCGACTTCGGTGCCATCGTCCAGCTGATGCCCGGCAAGGACGGCCTGCTGCACATTTCGCAGATCGCCAAGGAGCGGGTGAACCAGGTCTCCGATCACGTCAAGGAAGGCCAGATCGTCCGGGTCAAGGTGATCGAGGCCGACGAGAAGGGCCGTGTCCGGCTGTCGATGAAGGCGGCGGCCGAGGAGGACGCCGCGGGCCGCGCTCCCGCCGCGGCCCCGAACGACGTTCCGCCGATCGGCATCGCCGAGTAACGCGGAGAACGCCGCAGGCAGGCAGGACAAGCGCCCTTCGGGGCGCTTTTTTTTGCGTCCCGGCCGCGCGTCCGGCGTCTTGATCGCCTGCGGCCGACGAGGATGCGGGCTCAGCGCGCCGGCGCGCGCGCCGTATCGAGTACCGCCTCGCCGATCACGGTGACCGTGATGTCGGTGTTGCCGCCTTCGACGCTGACGGGGGGCGCGCTCGCCGCCATTCCCGCTGTCGCCCGCATCATCGGCTGCGGCCGGCCGCCGTCGCCGGTCTGGATCGTGACACGGCCGGCGCGCCAGCCCTGGGCTCCGAATCCCTGTGCCGCATTCTGCGCGCGCGCCTGCCAGGCGCGGATCGCCTGTTGCGTCAGCGCGTCCTCGGCCTTGCGGCGGGCATCGGGACTCACCGCGAAACTCATTCCGGAGAGCACCAGCAGATCCTCCGATTGCATCCTGGTCAGCAGCGTGGCGAGCATCGTGAAGTCCGCGCCCTCGAGACTGACCGTCTGCGCGACCCGCCAGCGCGATGGCTGGCCCTTCTCGGCGACCTGGTAGGACGAGTAACCGGAGGTGGACACCTCGACGCCGGAAATGGCTTTCGCGCGCGCCAATGCCCTGGCGGTCTTCGCATTCACCTCGGCCGCCGCGCGCGCCGGATCGGCGTGGTCGGCCTCGGCGCGCAGCCAGGCGTGCATCCGGTCGTTGGCGACGCTGGCGGTGGCCGCGGCCGTCAGCGTCACCACCGGCACCGGCACCGGTCCGGCATCGGCGGCATGGGTCTGGCCAGCGGCTGCAACCGGGAGGGCCAGGGCCAGCGTGAGAAGAATTGTTTTCATCATGGAGTCCTCGGTGCGGTCGTGGAAGCTCGCTGCGGCAGCGCCAGGATCGCGTCCCGGTTGGACCAGGAAAAGCACCGGGCCGCGGCATCCTGCCAGGGCAGCCACGCATGGCGCAAGTGTTCGCGGGGCGCGAGGCGCACCGGTACCCGCGCTGGAACCGCCAGAGCGAAGACGTGCTCGGTATTGTGCGTCGTGCCGGGCGGATAGCGATGCTGCCATTGCGGAAAGATCTCGTAGCGGTTGGACATGCCCCAGTCGACCAGGCCGCCCAGCACATCGGCGTCGATGCCCGTCTCCTCGGCAAGTTCTCGCCGCGCGGTCTGCGCCAGCGTCTCGCCGGTTTCCTGGCTGCCGGTCACCGACTGCCAGTGGTCGGGGAAGTCGGCGCGTTCGATCAGCAGCACCTCGAGATCGGGTGTGTAGACCAGCACCAGCGTGGAAACGGGGATCTTGTACGGCATGAGCGCAATGGCGACCATCGGTGCCGTGATGAACGGCGCGCAGCGCCAAACGGGGTCGACCGGCCGGCGAATTCAGGCGATGAAGACCCAGAATGGAACGTGCCGCTCCTTCCAGAACTCGCTGGCTTCGGAAAAGATGTCCTCGAGCATCGACCAGTCGTTGGGATGATCGCGGCGATAGACTGCGACACCCGCGAAGACGATGACGCGACCGGACTTGCCGAGCCAGTCGCGATCCTCGAGCACGTCGGCGAGCGCATCCCAGTTGTGCCCGAAATGCTCGGGCAGGCGCAGCGCGCGGTCGAGTTCGGCGAAGAGCATCGTGCGATCCTTCGCCGGCGCCAGATTGGCCTGCGTGAATCTGAGGTGCGCATGCACGGCCGCCGACTTCAGCGGCTCCAGCGTGCCGGTCCACGGCAGCACCGCCGCATCGTCGACGACCGCAAGGTCGGGAGCTTTCATTCGCGGATCCTCGCAAACGACTGGTAGTGGTCGGCCGTGTAGTAGCAGGCGTCCGGCACCCGCGCCGGACCGCCGCAGACGATGCGCCGGGCGCCGCGGTTGCGCGCTCCGGGCGTGGGCACCGTGTACTCGCGGTAATGGCCGCGGGCCCGAGGCGGAAGCAGCCCTTCGCGGTTGCCGAAGGTCACGCCGTCGCGATCGTAGCGAAACGGGCCGCCCGCGCGGATCTGCACCAGCACTTCGCGACCTTCCTTCGGCAACGCGGCAACGGCGATCTCGGGCAGGGCCCCGGATGTCGAGCGCGCACCGACGGGCGACGCAGGCAGCAGCGCCGCCGCGAGCATGAAAGCCGCGGCGGCGCGCAGGGTTGCCTGTGGCGCGAAGCGCATGCGCGCCAGTGTAGCGCATCGGCCCCGTCAGGCGGGCGGCGCCGAATCCGACGGCCGGACCCTGATGTGCAGGTCGCGAAGCTGCTGTTCGGTGACCGGCGTCGGCGCCTCGATCAGCATATCCTGGCCCCGCTGCGTCTTCGGAAACGCGATGACGTCGCGAATCGATTCCGCGCCGCACATCATGGCCACGATACGATCGAGGCCGAAGGCAATGCCGCCGTGCGGCGGTGCTCCGTACTGCAGCGCGTTGAGAAGGAAGCCGAATTTCCGCTGCTGCTCCTCGGGCGAAATGCCCAGCGCCGCGAATACCTTCTGCTGGACCTCCGGACGGTGGATGCGCACCGAGCCGCCGCCCATTTCCCAGCCGTTGAGCACGACGTCGTAGGCCTTGGCGATGGCCTGCCCCGGATCCCGGGCGAACAGCTCTTCGTGGCCGTCCTTGGGCGCCGTGAACGGGTGATGCCGCGCCGCCCAGGTCTTCCTCTCCTCGTCGAACTCGAACATCGGGAAGTCGACGACCCACAGCGGCTTCCAGCCCGGCGTCGCAAGGCCGCGCTCGTGGCCGATCTTGGCCCGCAGCGCGCCGAGCGCGTCGTTGACGACCTTCTCGCGATCGGCTCCGAAGAAGATCAGGTCGCCGTCGACCGCTCCGGTTCGCGCGAGGATTTCGCGGAGGATCGCCTCGGGCAGGAACTTGACGATCGGCGACTGCAGGCCTTCGTCGCTGGCCTTCGACGCGTCGTTGACCTTGATGTACGCGAGTCCGCCTGCGCCGTAGATCTTCACGAAGGTCGCGCAGTCGTCGATTTCCTTGCGGGTCAGCCCGGTCTTTTCCAGCGCGCCGCCCGGAACGCGCAGTGCCGCGACGCGGCCATTGACCATGTCGGCGGCGGCGCGGAACACCTTGAAGTCGACCGTCTTCATCAGTTCGGTCAGTTCGGTGAGAACGAGCGGAACGCGCAGGTCCGGCTTGTCCGAGCCGTACTTGTCCATGGCTTCGGCGAAGGTGATCACCGGGAAGGGATCGGGCAGGTCCACATCCAACGCGTCCTTGAACATCGCGCGGACCAGCCCTTCCATGATCTGCCGGATCTCGCTCACGTCCATGAACGAGGTTTCGATGTCGATCTGCGTGAACTCGGGCTGGCGGTCGGCGCGCAGGTCCTCGTCGCGGAAGCACTTGCAGATCTGGTAGTAGCGATCGAATCCGGCCATCATCAGCATCTGCTTGAACAGCTGCGGCGACTGCGGCAGAGCGTAGAACTGGCCATGGTGGATGCGCGACGGCACCAGGAACTCGCGCGCGCCCTCGGGTGTGGACTTGTAAAGCGTCGGCGTCTCGATGTCGATGAACCCGTGCGCGTCCAGGTAGCGGCGCGCCGACATCGCCGTGCGGTAGCGCAGCATCAGGTTCTTCTGCATCTGCGGGCGACGCAGGTCGAGCACGCGATGCTGGAGGCGAACGGTCTCTGACAGGCCTTCGTCGTCCATCTGGAACGGCGGCGTCAGCGACGCGTTCAGCACGACGACCTCGTGCGCCAGGATTTCGATCTCGCCCGACGTGAGGTTCTTGTTGGCGGTGCCTTCGGGGCGCAGCCGCACCTTGCCGGTCACCTCGACGCAAAACTCGCCGCGCAGCGTCTCGGCAATCGCGAATGTTGCGGCGCGGTCCGGGTCGCAGACGACCTGGACCAGGCCCTCCCGGTCGCGCAGGTCGATGAAGATGATGCCGCCATGGTCGCGGCGGCGATGAACCCAGCCCATGATCGTCACGGTCTGGTCGAGGAATCGGCGGTCGATGAGGCCGCAGTAATCGGTGCGTTTCACGGCAGTGCTCCGTGTTGATGTTCGTCGTTGGATCGGGAAATGGCGGCAGGGGCGGGCAGCCGACCCGGCGCCCGGGACAGACTCGCCGGGGCGTCGCGTCGCTGCCCGGTCAATTTCGGGAGTCGGTGGCGGAGACGGTCGCGTCGCCGGAAGCGCCGGCTCGAGGCGGACGTATCGGCGTCCGCCTGGCGCTCGAGCGGGGCGCCACGACGCCCATGGAGATCACGTACTTGAGCGCCTCGTCCACGGTCATGTCGAGTTCGCGCACCCGCGACCTGGGCACGATGATGAAATAGCCCGACGTCGGATTCGGCGTCGTCGGCACATAGACCGACAGGTGCTCCTCGGTCAGGTGCGCGCTCACCGCCGCATCCGGGGTTCCTGTCAGGAAGGCGATCGACCACGCCCCGGCGTGCGGAAACTCGACCAGCAGCGCCTTGCGAAACGCGTTGCCCGAATCCGACAGCAGCGTGTCGCTGACCTGCTTGACCGACGAGTAGATCGACTTCACCACCGGAATGCGGCCCAGAAGCGCCTCCCACATGCGGATCAGCCTTGCGCCGAAGAAGTTGGCGGTGATGATGCCGGTGACCAGCAGGATGGCGAAGGAAAGCAGGACGCCGAAACCCGGAATGTGGACGCCAAACAGCGCGTCCGGTCGCGCGCGTTCCGGAAAAAGCAGCAATGTCTGGTCGAGCGTCGTCACCAGGAAGTGCAGGACCCAGATGGTGATGCCGAGCGGAACCCAGACGAGCAGTCCGGCGATCAGGTAGCGCTTCATGGCCGTCGTCTGGAAATCCGCAATGACGCGCCGGGTCTAGGCCGTGGAGCCGCTGGACGGCGCAGCGGGCGCAGCCGGCTTGGCGGCCGGCGCCTCCGACTTCGCTGCGGGCCCGGACGTCGCGACCGGCTCGGCCTTGGCGCCCGCTTCCGCGGCCGGGGCCTTGTCGTCCGCCGCCGGCTTGGGCTTGCCCCCGCCGCTGCGAAAGTCGGTCTGATACCAGCCGGTTCCCTTCAACTGGAATCCGGCCGCCGAGACTTGCTTGGCGAGCGTGTCCTTGCCGCAATGCGGGCACTCGGTGAGCGGCGGATCCGAAAACCGGCGCAGGGCCTCGTGTTTGCCGCCGCAGGCGGAGCAAAGATATTCGTAGATTGGCATGACGGATTTTCCCGGGCGCCAGTCGCCGCCGGCGAGGGCGGCGAAAGGCTTGATTCGCAAGGAATAAATAATTTTCCATTATACCGTGAATCGAACTTGCCTCGCCATTCTCCGGAAGGGGCGATGGCGACCTGCCGCGGCGGTCGGTGCGCGGGTCCAGGCGAAAATGTTCTATGCTCAAGACCCACGCGTTGAGCCGGGCGCGGCCGCACTGGCGGCGAGCGCCGATGACAGGCCGTGGGATTGCGCTGGGTGGATGCCCGGGCATCAGCGGAGGGCGGGTCGAGTCATGGAAATCAAGGGCAATACCTTCATCGTCACCGGCGGGGCTTCGGGCCTGGGCGAAGGCACCGTGCGCATGCTGGCTGCCGGCGGCGCCAACGTGATCATTGCCGATCTTCGCATCGAGCACGGGGAGGCGCTGGCCGCGGAACTCGGCGAGTCGGTGCGCTTCGTGCGCACCGATGTCATCGACGAGACCGCCGCGCAGGCGGCGGTGGCGGCGGCGCTGTCGATCTACGGTGGACTGGCGGGACTGGTGAGCTGCGCCGGCATCGTCCACGGCGAAAAAGTGGTCGGCAAGGAAGGGCCGCATTCACTGGCCAGTTTCGCGCGGACGATATCGATCAACCTGGTCGGCATGTTCAACATGATCCGGCTCGCCGCGGACGCGATGGGCAAGTCCCAGGCCAACGCCGAGGGCGAACGCGGCGTGATCGTCAACACGGCGTCGGTCGCCGCCTACGATGGCCAGATCGGCCAGGCTGCCTACGCCGCGTCCAAGGGCGGCGTCGTGGCGATGACGCTGCCGCTCGCCCGCGATCTCGCGCGTTCGGGGATCCGCGTCATGACCATCGCTCCGGGCCTCTTCCGCACGCCGATGATGCACGACATACCGGAAAGTGTGCAGGAGGCGTTGGGGAAGATGGTCCCGTTTCCGCCGCGGCTGGGGCGCCCCGGCGAGTTCGCCTCGCTGGTCGGAGAGATCATCCGCAATCCGATGCTCAACGGCGAAGTCATCCGCCTCGACGGCGCCATCCGCATGGCGCCGAAGTGACGCTCGGGACCGGCGCTCAGTCGCGCCGGATCAACGCCAGCGCATAGACGGCGATCGCGATGAAGAACACCAGCGTCCAGCCGGGGATCGCCATGCCGAGGAAGATCCAGCCCTTCTCGGCGCACTCGCCGCTGCCGGCGAACACCTTGCCCAGGACTTCGAGCAGCGGCAGCGTGTCGAGCATGTAGGACAGGCCCATCCCGCAGGCCGGAACCTGGTCGGCGGGCAGCGCCTGCAGCCACACGTGGCGGACGGCCACCGCGCCGCCGGCCAGGGCGATCAGCAGCACGAGGCCGCCATAGACTGCGGCGCCGACGCGATTCGGATTGTGGATGAAGGCGAGCAGGAAGACGATGCCGATGGCGCTGACGGCCAGGCGTTGGAGCGCGCACAGCGGACAGGGCTCGAGGCCCAGCCCGTACTGCAGCCAGAGCGCCCAGCCCATCAGGCCCGCGCAGACGGCAAAACCCAGCAGGTAGCCCAGTCGCCGCGGCGGCAGCAGCAGCATCGCCAGCGAGGTGACACCGACGGCCATGACCAGAACCCGATAGAGCGATTCCGAAAGCGACGGCACGCTGCCGAACCAGCGGAAGAGGATTTCCTGGCCCAGCAGCGCAAGCGCCAGCATCAACCCGGCCCAGGGCCAGGGAATCGAGGTGAACCGCATCATTGGCTAGCCTTGGCGAGTGCCTGGTCGATGTCCCAGAGAATATCCTCCGGGGTCTCGAGACCGATCGACAGCCTAATCATCTCCGGCGTCACGCCCGCCGCACGCTGCTCGTCGTCGGAGAGCTGGCGGTGCGTGGTCGATGCCGGATGGATGACCAGGCTCCTGGCGTCGCCGACGTTGGCCAGATGCGACAGGAATTCGACCGACTCGATGAACCGGACCCCGGCCGCCGCGCCGCCGGCGATGCCGAAGGTCAGGATGCCGCCTGCGCCGTCGGGCAGATAGCGCCGGGCAAGGTCGGCGTAGCGGTTGCCCGGCAGCGTCGGGTAATTGACCCAGGCCACGGCCGGATGCGCTTCGAGGTGGCGGGCCACACGCAGTGCCGATTCGCAGTGGCGCGGCATGCGCAGGTGCAGCGTCTCGATGCCCTGCAGGAGCAGGAAAGCCGAGTGCGGTGCGAGCGTCGGACCCAGCGTGCGCATGGTCTCCATCCGCGCCTTCATCGTGAAGCCGAAATCACCGAAGGTCTCGAAGAAGCGCACGCCGTGGTAGCCGCGCGACGGTTCGGTCATCTGCGGAAACCTGCCGTTGTCCCAGGGAAAGCGGCCGGACTCGACCAGGATGCCGCCCATGGTCGTGCCGTGACCACCCAGGTACTTGGTGACCGAATGGACGACGATGTCCGCGCCGTGCTCGAACGGCCGGCACAGGAACGGCGATGCCAGCGTGTTGTCGACGACCAGCGGCACGCCGGCCTCGTGCGCGACCTTCGCGACCTCGGCCAGATCGATGACGTTCAACTGCGGATTGCCGATGGTCTCGACATAGACGGCCTTGGTCGCCGGGCGCAGCGCCGCGCGGAAATTTTCCGCTTCGTCGCTGTCGACGAACGTCGCGTCGATGCCGAACTGCGCGAAGGTCACCGCAAGCTGCGAGTAGCTGCCGCCGTAGAGCGTGCGCGCGGCAACGATATGGTCGCCGGCACGGCACAGCGTCAGCAGCGCGACCATCTGCGCCGCCATGCCGGTGGCCGTGGCGAGCGCGGCCCGGCCACCCTCCAGCGCAGCCACGCGTTCCTCGAGCGCGGCCACAGTCGGATTGGAGATGCGCGAATAGACATTGCCGAACGTCTGCAGGTTGAACAGGCTGGCGGCGTGGTCGGCGCTGTCGAAGACGAACGACGTGGTCTGGTAGATGGGCAATGCGCGCGCGCCGGTGGCGGCGTCCGGGATCTGCCCCGCATGCAGGCAGAGGGTGTCGAAGCCGTAGCGATGGTCGGGCATGTCGAGTCCGGCTGGTTCAGGCGGGGCGCCGGGCGGAGATCACGCCGGTGTTGACGCCGGCCCAGTTGAGTCCGCCGAGGATGCGGCCATGCTCGATCTTCATGCAGCGGTCGACGACGACGTCGAGGCCGCCTTCCAGCGCGATGCGGACCGCCTCGTCGTTGCGGATGCCCAGTTGCAGCCAGAGCACCCGCGCGCCGATGGCGACGGCCTCGCGCGCGATGGGCACGATCTCCTCCGGCTTGCGGAAACAGTCGACGACGTCGACCGGCGCGCCGATCGAGGCCAGGTCCGGATGACAGCGCTCGCCGAGCACTTCCGCATAGGCCGGATTCACCGGCACCACCCGGTAGCCGTGCTCCTGCAGGTACTTGGCCGCGAAGTAGCTCGGCCGGTACCAGTTGGCCGACAGCCCGACCATGGCGATGGTGCGCACGCTGGTCAGGATGCGGCGCAGCCCGCTGATGTCGTCGATGATCGGCATGCCGGGTTGAAGTTGCGCGGGAGGTGGCCGGTGCTGTCGTGCCTACCAGCGTGGTTGCGAGCTGTATGGGTATTCGTTGGAGATCCGCCGGCCGGATGAAATCCGGTTGTTGAGGGCGGACGGGAGATTCGCATAGCTGCCGGGCCCGAAGGTGCGGCACTCGCCGAGGAAATTGGCCTCCGAGCAGAACATCCAGTAACCGCGCTCCACTCGCAGCGACGAGGCGCGGTCGTTGAACCCGGTCCTGCCGAAATCCGCCAGGACGTCGTCGCCCATGGCGAACGACCGGCCGGAGAAATCCGACCGTTCGAAGAGAACGACGCGGGGCATGCCGCCCTGGCCGCCTGCACCGCCGGGCCTGCCGCCTCCGCCTCCGCCACCGCCTCCGCCTCCGCCACCACCGACGTCGATAGTCCGGGCAGAGCTGACCTGGCCGGTGACGCCGCCGAGGTTGTCCCAGCGTCCCGGCCGGAACACCTCGCAGGTGCTGTAGAAATTGGCGTCCGCACAGAGTTGCCACGCGCCGCCGTTGACATAGGCCGACTGCGCCCGGTCGTTGAAGCCGATGCCGCCGAAATCGGCCACCGGCCGATCGATGGTGATCGACCGGCCGGTGAGGCCCGGCTGGTCATAGAGCACGATCGACCCGCCGGAATGGCCGGGACTGCCCGTCGCCGGCCCGGAGACCTCGCGGATCGACGACACGCGGTCGTTGAGTCCCATCGCGCCCAGCGTGCGGTAGGTGCCCGGATCGAGCGTGACGCATTCGCCGCGGTAATTCGCATCGGTGCACAGCTGCCAGGGTCCGCCGCGAACGTCCGCCGCCGACGCGCGGTCGTTGAAGCCCGAACTGTCGAGATTGGGAATCGAGCCGCGCGTCGTGAATCGCTGGCCGCCGAAATTCTCGTCTTCGTACAGCGTGATTTCCGCGGCGGCTGGCACGCCGAACAGCAGCAGGCATGCCGCGGCGAACGCGCGCATCCGACGGGCGTGCGTGGCGGCTGGTGTTGCGGACTGTTCCCGGGGCGGCATCGAATTGAACATGAAATGTACCTTGGGGCAAATATGGAGCCAGCGTCAGTCGGTAACGCCGCGGCGACGAATCAGCGAGACCAGGATCGGCGGCGTCAGCAGCGTGGTCAGGATGACCACGACGATGATCATCGAGAACACGTCGTCCGGCACGACGCCGAGCGCCTTGCCGGTCACGGCGAAGATCAGCCCGACCTCGCCGCGCGGCGCCATGCCCCAGCCGACCAGCCACTTGCGCACCTTGCCGGCGGCCAGTCCGGACACGAGCTTGCCGGCGAAGGCCACGACGGTGATCACCAGGCCGACGATGAAGATATGCATGTCGGCGAGCGTCGCGAGCTTCACCTGCATCCCGGTGTAGACGAAGAACAACGGCACCAGCAGGTGCCCGACCGGCGCGATCAGTTCCTGCAGGTTGTGCTGATGGTGATGAGCGAGCGTCTTTTCCAGTTCCTTCTGCGCCTCGGCACCGGCACGGCGCGCGGCCTTGCGCACGTCCTTCACCAGTTCCGGCTCGGCAAAGCCCTTGAAGTGCACGGCGTCGAGCACCAGCCCGGCGGCGAAGGCGCCGACGATGGGGGCGAGGCCGATCACGCTGGCGGCCCACGCAAAGGTCAGGCAGGTCGACAGCAGAACGGCAACCTGCATGCCGCTGCTGGAGTGGATCGCCGAAAACAGCCGCGAGAATCGCGGTGCGGCGTACTGGCCGAGCACCAGCGCACCGACAAGGAACAGGAAAGCCTTGGCGGTGATCCAGACCACGCCCAGCGCGTCGACGCTGCCCGCGGTCACGATGGCCGACACGACCGCCAGGATCACCAGTCCCATGACGTCGTCGATGACCGCCGCGCCGAGCACGATCTGCGCCTCCTTGGACCGGATGACCCCGAGGTCCTGGAACACGCGGCCGGTGATGCCCACCGAGGTCGCGGTCAGCGTCGCGCCGATGAACAGATGGCCGTTGTGCGACATTTCGGGGAGCAGCCAGGGCCCGACCACGTAGGTGCCGAGCACGAACGGCACGACCACGCCGACGGTGGCGACCAGGAGCGCCGCCACGCCGACCTTGCGCATGGTCTTCATGTCGGATTCCAGCCCGATCTGGAACAGCAGGATGACCACGCCCAGTTCCGCGAGGAAGGCGATGATCTCGTTCTCGACCATGGTCCTGGCGATGATCGATTCGACCCCCGGTATGCCCAGCAGATAGAGGTTGCCGATCGCCACGCCGATCAGCAGTTCGCCCAGCACCGCCGGCTGGCCGATGCGCTCGACCAGGCCGGCCATCTTGGCCAGGATCAGCAGCAGGCCGATCCACAGGAAGGTCAGCGCGGTCGCTTCGTGGGCGCCGCTGGCGTGGGCGAGCGAGGCGAAGCCGAGCAGGCCAATGCCTGCGCCCAGGGCGAGCTTGCGGTGCAGCGGGCAGGGCGCGTAGCGGCGAAGGCGTTTGTACATTGGCTGATTCAGCGAATTCCGGAGGTTTGCCCGAACGGCATCAAGAGCCGCGCTTGGTCGCCGACCGACACGGTTACGGGCAGGCAGGCAACTGCCGCAAGGTGACGAAGATTGTAACCGGGCGAAAGGTCGTCTGCCGAACAGGGCGCCATTCCCGACCGGGTCGGCCGGCGCTTCCGGCGGTCACGGTCGAGGGCGGCAGGGCGGCGGGATGCCGGCGCTCGCTGCGCCGCAGCAAGCCGATGGTCAGGGCTGGACCGCGGGCGCGATCCTTGCTTGTACTGGGCAATTTGGCGTTGTCAGGCCCCCACTCGACCGGCCGGCGGATGCGAACGGGGCGTCGCCGCCGGTCGTTCGCACCACCAGGACGCGCGGAGCACATTGCACCATGGCCATTACCCGGTCGCTGAAGAGGCTCGAGCTGCCCGTGAACACGGGAGGCGGAAATGCCGAGCGCGATTTCCTGCTGGCGCTGTCACAGCGCAAGCTGAACGTGCTCGGGATTCCGCTGGCCTACGTCGACCGCAACCAGCGCTATCGCTTCGTCAACCGGGCATTCTGCGACTGGCTGGGCAAGCGCGAGACCGACGTGCTGGGACGGGAGGCGATCGAGGTGCTCGGTCGCGACGTCTACCAGCTCTACCGCGCCTACATCGATGCCGTGCTGGCCGGAGAACGCACCACCTACGAGCGCCAGCTCATCACCACCGGCCGGCCACCGATCTGGATTCGCGTCGACTACTACCCGGATCGCAGCAGCCAGGGGCATGTCCGCGGCTACATGGTCACCTACAGCGATGTCGACCACCTGAAGAAACTCGAACTTGAGGCAGGCCAGCGCGAGCATCGCCTGCGCCTGGTCACCGACAGCGTCGGCGTGCCGATTCTTCACCTCGACCGGCAACTCAAGATCCGCTTCGCCAACAAGCCGCTCGGCACCTGGCTGGGCGTGAATGCCGATGACATTCCGGGCCATCTGCTCAACGACGTGTTGCCGGCCGATGCCTTCGCCGAAATGAGCGGCTACATCGAACGGGCATTCTCCGGCGCCACGGTGACCTACGAACGGCGCGAGCGCCAGCGTGCGGGGGAGCCGCGGTGGACGCGCATCACGCTGTTTCCCGATCGTGAACTCGGCGGTCGGGTCGGCGGAGCCTTCGTCGTGATGAACGACATCGAGGACGATGTCCAGGCGCGCGAAGCGCTCAAGGCGCAGGAGGCGCGGATGCGCCTGTTCGCCGACAACATCCCGGGTCCGATCGCCTACCTCGATCGCAACGTCAGGTACACGTTCGTCAACCAGGCATTCGCCAATTCCGTGTGCAAGCCGCAGGACGAGATCTACGGCAAGACGCCGTTCGAGGTGATGTCGCCGGACGTCGCATCGTTCCTGCGTCCGATCGTCAAGCGCGCGCAGGCAGGCGAGCATGTCGAATACGAGCGCATCGGCGCGACCACGCTCGGGCAGCGGCGCTGGCTGCATGGTCGCATCGCGCCGGATCTGGATGCCGCGGGCGCCGTGCGCGGCCTGTACTGTACCGAGCACGACATTCACGACCTCAAGCTCACCGAGCAGGCGCTGGCATCGAGGGAAGAGCAGCTGCGACTGTTCAACGACAATATTCCCGAGCCGATCGTCTACCTGTCGGCCGAGCGCCGCTACGAGTTCGTCAACGAGGCCTTCCTCCGGCTCATCGGCCTGCAGCGCGAGCAGGTGCTCGGGCGAACGCCCGAGGAGGTGCCGGGCCCGGACCTCGTCGGCGCCGAGTTGCCCGGGCGCGACGACGGATTCGGCAGCGAAGCGGTCACCCGCGAACGGGCGATCGTCGACGCCAGCGGCCGCGAACGGTGGCTGCGGGCGCGCTGCGTGCCCGATGTCAACTTCGACGGGACGCTCAAGGGCGAGTACGTCGTCGGCCACGACATCACGGACCTGAAGCAGGCGCAGGATGCGCTGGCCGCGCGCGAACTCACGCTGCGCGCGATCATGGACGGCGTGCCGGCGCCGGTGACCTATATCGACCGCGACGAGCGCTGCCATTTCGTCAATCGGACGTTCCGGCAGTTTTTCGGGCTTACCGAGGAACAGGCAAGCGCCATGCGGCTGCGCGACGTGGTCGGGCACGGCATCTACCAGAGCGCACAGGCGATGCTGACGAGGGCGATGCAGGGCGAATCGACCTCCTTCGATCGCCTGGTTCCCGGCGCCAACGGCGTGCGCCGGTGGATGACCATCCGCGTGGTGCCCGACGCTTCCCCGGCAGGCGAGGTGCACGGTGCGTTCGTGCTGATGAACGACATCCATGGGCTGAAGCAGGCGCAGGAGGCGTTGAAGGCCTCCGAGGCGGATCTGCGCCTGATCATGGACAACGTGCCGGCGCGGGTGTCGTACATCGACCGCGACTATCGCTACAGCATCCTCAACCGCCACTACGAGGAGTGGCTGGGCGAGAGCCGCAAGGAGCTGACGGGCCGCCAGGTCGCCGAGGTCATCGGCAAGGACCGCGCAGCGCAGCTGGGGCCGCTGCTCGACCGCGTTCTGAACGGCGAAACGGTGTCGACGGAATTGAAGCTCGCGCAGCCTGATGGCCGGCAGCGCTGGGAGTCGCTCCACTACGCGCCGAACCGCGACGCCGATGGCAACATCAAGGGCATCTACGAGGTCAACACCGACATCCATGACCAGAAGCGCAATGAGGAGGCGCTGAAACGCGCAAACTGGATGCTGTCGTCGCACATCAGCAATACGCCGCTCGCGGTGCTGGAGTGGGACCGGGAGTTCCGGCTGGTGCGCTGGTCGCCGCAGGCGCAGAACATCTTCGGCTGGACGGCACCCGAGGTGCTGGGCGTGCCGCTGGCCGACAGCCCGCTGGTGCACGAGGACGACCGCGAGGCCTTCGCCGGCCTTGTCGGCAAGCTGATGGGCGGGGTGGAGCCGCGCGCCACAGGACTGTCACGCAATCACACCCTCGACGGCGGCACCATCTGGTGCGAGTGGTATCACTCGGCGCTGCTCGACGATCATGGCGACATCGTGTCGATCCTGTCGTTCGTACAGGACGTTTCCTCGCGGATCGAGGCCGAGGAGCGGCTGCAGTATCTGGCCACGCGCGACGCGCTGACCGGGCTTCCCAACCGGCTTCTGCTGCAGGAGCGCCTGCTGCAGGCGATCGCCAAGGCGAAGCGGGCAGGCAGCCGCGTCGGCGTGCTGTTCATCGACCTCGACCGGTTCAAGAACGTCAACGACACGCTCGGCCACCGCATCGGCGACGAATTGCTGAAGCGGGTGACGGCGGCGCTGTCGGGCGCGCTGCGCGAGACCGATCTGCTGGCCCGGCTGGGCGGCGACGAATTCATGGTGATCGTCGAGGACTTCGACGACTCGGCCGTGCTCGGCCGTGTCGGCCAGAAGCTGCTGGACGCGGTGGCGCAGCCATTCGACATCGAGGGACATTCCATCTTCGTGACGTCGTCGGTCGGCATCGCGGTTTACCCGGACGACTCGGAGGAGCCGGAGGAGCTCCTCAAGTACGCCGACGTCGCCATGTATCGGTCGAAGGATCTCGGCCGCAACACCTTCCAGTACTTCGACGCCAATCTGGCGGAACACCGGCTGCGCCAGCACACGCTGGAGACGGCGCTGCGCACGGCGCTTGCCGACGGCAAGCTCAGCCTGCACTACCAGCCGATGATGCGCGTGGACGATCGCTCGATCATCGGCGCGGAGGCGCTGCTGCGCTGGGAGGATCCGGAACACGGCAACGTTCCGCCGCAGGTGTTCATCCCGCTGGCCGAGGAGTCCGGGCTGATCCACGCGCTCGGCGAATGGGTGCTGCGGTCTGCGGCGAGGCAATGCGTGGCGTGGCGCAGGGCGGGGCTCGCACTCACGGTGTCGGTCAACCTGTCGGCGCGGCAGTTCTACCGCGAGGATCTTGCGCTGCGCATCTCGGAATGCGTGCGGGGCGAGCAATGCGATCCGTCCTGGATCGAGCTCGAAGTGACGGAAACCAGCCTGATGCACGACACCGATGCCATTCGCAAGGTCCTGCATCAATTGCGCGACGAGGGATTCACGGTGGCGATCGACGACTTCGGCACCGGTTACTCGTCGCTGACCCACCTGAAGCACCTGCCGATCGACACGCTCAAGATCGACATCTCGTTCATTGCCGACCTGGAAACCGATCCGCAGGATGCGGCGATCACCGAAGCGATCATCGGACTCGCGCGCGGCCTGAACCTCAAGGTGGTTGCCGAGGGGGTCGGAACGCGCGAGCAGCTCGAGTTTCTCGATGCGCGAGGCTGTCACGCTTTCCAGGGATTCCTCTACTGCAAGCCGCTGCCCGCCGACGCGCTGTACGAGTTCGCGCGCAAGAAGCCGCGCTGATCGTCGCGGGCGCGCTCGCGGCGAACCCGGTGAGCCGGCAGCGTGGGCGCCGGCGTCAGCCTACGGCAGTTCCGACAGCCACTCGGCCAGCGCCTGCGCAGCGGCCTCCCATTCGGGCTCGAGCATCAGCATGTGCGCCATGCCGGGAAGGATGGTGGCGCTGACGCGGTGATGCGCTGCGGTCGCGCGCGCATCCTCCGGCGTGCAGATGCGGTCGGCGCCGGCGCCCAGCACGAATACCGGCGACGGCGCCTTTGGCGGCAGCGCCCAGTGCAGCCGCAGCGACAGATCGAACAGGGCCCGCGGCGACTCGCTGTTCAAATGGGCGAGCGCCTGCGGAAGCAGGTCCGGGTCGACGCGGTCGGAGAAATAGAACGGGCGCAGCGTCGCCAGCAGGCCCGCCGACAGCCGGGTCGGATCCAGTGTGGCCATCTGCGGCAGGTAGCCCGGATGCGAGGTCGCCAGCCGCGCGGCGACGGCGAGCAATCCGGCCGGCGGTATCGGCGCCAGCAGCGCGGCGCCGCGGACCGGGCGCGTGGCCACCATCCGCTCGCAGATCGCCGCGCCCATCGAATGTCCGATCAGAATCGGCGGCGCGTCCAGTTGCCCGGCCACGTGCTCGACATCGGCGACGTAGTCATCGATGCCGGTGACGAACAGGCTCTCCTGTCCGCCGCTTGCGCCGTGTCCACGCAAGCTCAGCGCGTGCGCGGGCCAGCCGTTCCTGGCGAACCAGGGCAGGAAGAACGGCTCCCAGCACCAGGCATCGCAATAGCCTCCGTGCACGAACAGCAACGGCGGCTTGCGGGTGGCGCGCGCGGGCAGGCGGCTGCGCACGTCGAGGTGGAATTCGGCGGGGAGCATGGGCTTGAGGGTCGGGCGGGTCGCGCTGCGCACGCGGGACCTGCTACGATGCGCGCGCCATGCCAACCCGCAGAAAGACGTCGATTGTGCCAGAAGACGGTCGGCTGGGTCCCGCGGTGTCCTATGACGAGGCCTGCCGCCGTTGTGCGCGGCTGGCGGAGTTCCTCGCCGCCGTCAAGGTTCGCCATGCCGACTATTGGTGCCGGCCGGTGCCGCCGTTCGGGCCCGGCACTGCGCGACTGGTGATCGTCGGCCTGGCGCCGGGGATGCACGGCGCCAACGCCAGCGGCCGGCCGTTCACCGGGGATCACGCGGGCATCCTGCTCTACCGGACGCTGTTCGACTACGGCTTCGCGTCGCAGCCCGAGGGCCGAAGCCGCGACGACGGTCTGCGCCTGATCGATTGCCGGATCACCAATGCAGTGAAGTGCCTGCCGCCCGACAACAAGCCCACGCCGGCCGAGATGCGCGAGTGCAACCGCTTTCTTGCCGCCGACCTCGCCGCGGTTCCCGACGGCGGCGCCATCCTTGCGCTGGGCCGCATCGCCCACGACGCCACGCTGCGCGCGCTGGGCGCGGCGTCCTCGGCGCGTGCGTTCGCGCACGGTGCCTGCCACCTGCTGCCTCGAGGACGGGTGCTCGTCGACAGCTACCACTGCAGCCGCTACAACACCAATACCCGGCGGCTGACCCCGGAGATGTTTCGCGCGGTGTTCGACGCGCTGGCCCGGCACCTGTCGGGCGGCGGGTCGCCGCGCGCGGCCTGATCCACGCGCGATGGCCTCCGAACCCGCCGCGCCGCTCCGCTTCGACCCCGGCGAGATGCTCGCGTCCCTGCCGCATCGGCCGGGCGTGTACCGGATGTTCAACGCCGCCGGCGAGACGCTCTACGTCGGCAAGGCGCGCGACCTGAAGAAGCGGGTCGCCAGCTACTTCCAGAAGACCGGACACGAGACGCGCATCGCGGTGATGATCGCGCAGGTCGCGCGGGTGGAGACCACGGTCACGCGCTCCGAGGGCGAGGCGCTGCTGCTCGAGAACAACCTGATCAAGGCGCACGAGCCGCGCTACAACATCCTCTTTCGCGACGACAAGAGCTACCCCTACGTCTGCCTGTCCGGCGATCCGTTTCCGCAGCTGCGCTTCCATCGCGGTGCGCTGGATCGACGTCATCGTTATTTCGGGCCGTTTCCCGGCGCCGGCGCGGTGCGCGAGGGCATCGCGCTGCTGCAGAAGGTGTTCCAGCTGCGCACCTGCGAGAACACCGTGTTCGCCAACCGTTCGCGGCCGTGCATGCTGCACCAGATCCAGCGCTGCACTGCGCCCTGCGTCGGCCTGATCGCCGAGGAGGACTACCGCGACGACGTCGAGAGCGCGGCGCTGTTCCTGCGCGGCAAGGCCGGCGAGGTGCTTACGCAGCTGCAGGCGCAGATGGAGGCGGCGGCCGCGTCGCTGGCCTTCGAGCGTGCCGCGCGCATCCGCGACAAGATCGGCCGGCTGCAGCAGCTGCAGGCGCGCCAGTTCGTCGAGAGCGCAACGGCGGGAGACGTCGACGTGGTCGCCGCCACCGCCGAGCGCGGCCTGATCGCGGTCAATGTGGTGATGGTCCGCGGCGGCCGCCACGTCGGCGACCGCACGTACTTCCCGCGCCATGCCGACGCGGTCGATGCGGCGGATCTCGCGGCCGTCGTCCCGGCGTTTCTCGAGCAGCACTATGTGGAACGGCCGGTCCCGCCGACCATCGTCGTGCCCGACGCGGCCGATCATGAGGCGCTGGCCGAGGTCCTGTCCGCGCAGTCCGGGAAGAAGGTCGACATCGTCGGGAATCCGGGCGGCGAACGGCGCACCTGGCTGGCGATGGCGCTGCAGAACGCGACGCTGGCGATCCGCCAGAAACTGGCGCAGAAGGCCACGCAGGAAGACCGCCTCGCGGCATTGCAGGAGGCGCTCGGCCTGCCGTCCGCGGCGCAGCGCGTCGAGTGCTTCGACATCTCGCACACCATGGGCGAGGCCGCGGTCGCCTCCTGCGTGATCTTCGATCGCCTCGCGATGCAGTCGGCGGAATACCGGCGCTTCAACGTCACTCCCGAGCAGGGCGGCGACGACTACGCGGCCATGCGCGAGGCGCTGACCCGGCGCTGCGCGCGCATCGTCGCCGGCGAGTATCCGGCACCGGACCTGCTGGTCATCGACGGCGGCCGCGGGCAGGTAAGTGTCGCCGCCAACGTGCTGGAGGAGCAGGGCATGCACGGGGTGCCGCTGATCGGCATCGCCAAGGGGCCGGAACGCAAGGCGGGCGAGGAGGAGATCGTCTTCCCGGAGCGCGACGACGTGCTCCGGTTGCCGTCCGACCATCCGGGCCTGCACCTGCTGCAGCAGATCCGCGACGAGGCGCATCGCTTCGCCATACAGGGACACCGGGCGCGGCGCGCCAAGGCGCGGACCACCTCTGCCCTCGACGACATCGCCGGCGTCGGCGCGGCCAGGCGCCGGGCGCTGCTGGCGCACTTCGGAGGCGTGCGCGGCGTCCACGCGGCGAGCGTCGAAGATCTTGCCCGGGTTCCCGGGATCTCGCGCGCGCTGGCCGAGCGCATCTTCGCGCAATTGCACTGAAGCGGGAAAACGCAGGCACCGCAGGCATCACCGCGCAGCGGCAGCGGCGTAGAATTGGCAATCCCGGCGCAGGCCGGCACGCATCGATGCCCTTCAACATCCCCATCGCGCTCACCTGGCTGCGGATCCTGGCGATCCCGGTCTTTGTCGCCGTTTATTACCTGCCCGACGTCTGGTTGTCGCCCGAGGGCAAGAACTGGACGGCAATGGCGATCTTCGCGGGGGCGGCGGTCACCGACTGGCTGGACGGCTACCTGGCGCGGCGCTGGGGCGAGACCAGTGCCTTCGGAGCGTTTCTCGATCCGGTGGCGGACAAGCTGATGGTGGCGGCGGCGCTGATCCTGCTCGTCCAGCTCGGACGGGCCGAAGCCTACCTCGCCATCATCATCATTGGCCGGGAGATCGCCATCTCGGCGCTGCGCGAATGGATGGCGCAACTCGGCAAGACCAAGAACGTGGCGGTCGCCATGATCGGCAAGATCAAGACCGCGGCGCAGATGACGGCGATCATCGCGCTGCTGCTGTGGGAGCCGGTGATCCCCGGCGTGTCGACGCCGCTGCTGGGGACGGTCGCGCTCTGGGTGGCCGCCGTCCTGACGCTCTGGTCGATGTTCCACTACCTGCGCCTGGCGGCGCCGCATCTGGCGCCCGATCCGGGCCCCGCATCGCGCTCCCGCGGCGCGCCCGGAGCGCAGCGGGAGCCCTGATCCGACCGCGATGACGCGGTGCAGCATGACCGCTGCACGCCTTAGGTTCACACTCCGGCCACCGTAGGCGACCGATCCTGTCGGTCGCCGCCGCGATTTTCAGCCTCCGCGCCGATGCCCCCCTATCTGTCGATCGAAACGCTGTCCGTGTCCTACGGCAGCACGCAGGTGCTCGACCGCGTCAGCCTCGACGTCGCCCGCGGCGAGATGATCGCGCTGCTCGGCAGCTCCGGTTGCGGCAAGACCACGCTGCTGCGCGCGATCGCCGGCTTCGTGCGTCCCGATGCGGGCGCGATCCGCGTCGATGGCGCCGACATCACCCACCTGCCGCCGGAGAAGCGCGAGACGGCGATGATGTTCCAGTCCTACGCGCTGTGGCCGCACATGACGGTCACCGGCAACATCGGCTACGGCCTGCGCATGCGCGGCTGGAAGGCCGCGGCGATCGCCGCCCGCGTCGACGAGATGCTCGCGCTGCTGCAGCTCGAAGGCTTCGCGCAGCGCAAGGTGACGCAACTCTCCGGCGGGCAGCGCCAGCGCGTCGCGCTCGGCCGCGCGCTGGCCGTCGATCCGCACCTGCTGCTGCTCGACGAGCCGATGTCCAACCTCGACTACAAGGTGCGCCTCGAACTGCGCCACGAGCTGCGCGCGCTGCAGCGGCGCATCGGCATCACCGCGGTCTACGTCACCCACGACCGGGAAGAGGCGCTGACGCTGGCCGACCGCATCGCGGTGATCGACGCCGGACGCATCGTGCAGATCGGCGCGCCGGAGGAGATCTTCCATCGGCCGAAAAGCGCCTTCGTCGCCGGCTTCATGGGCGCGGACAACGCGCTCGACCTGACGCAATCGCGTGACGGCGCGCTTTCGCTCGCGCTGTCCGGAACGCCCGCCGCGGAGCGCCTGCGCGCGCATTTCCGCAGCGACGCCGCGCTGCTGGGCGGCGACACCGCGTCGCCGCCGGCAGGCGCGCTGGTGCTTGCGGGCACGGTCGCGCAGTCGGTCTATGTCGGCCACGGCTACCGCTACCGCGTGCGCACCGACGGCGCGGAAATATGGGTACAGGCTCCGGAGCGCGTTCCCGAGGGCGCGGCGACCACGGTCGTCGTTCCGCGGGAGGCGCTGTTGTTGTTTCCCGGCGATACGTGCAGGTCCATCCACACGAGGAGATTTGCAATGAGAATGCGCAAGCTGCTGATCGCCGCCGGACTCTCGGCGGCGTTCGCCGTTGCCACCGGCGCAACGGCACAGACGACGCTGAATGTCGTGACGGCCGGCGACCAGAACATGGTCGATTACGTGAACAATTTCCTGGCGCCGAAGTTCGAGGCGATGAATCCCGGCGTCAAGGTGCGGGCGGTCGGCACGGGGCCGGGCGACGCCGGTTCGCAGAAGATCTATGAAAAACTTTCGGCGCAGCAGAAGGCGGGCACCGCCGCCTGGGACACCGACGTCGCTGTCGTGCACCAGCGCGGCGCGGCGACCATGGTCGGAGACAAGCTGCTGCTGCCGTACCGCAACGACATCGCGGCGGGCAAGCTGGTGACGCGCGACTCGGCGAAGAACGCGCTGGGTGCGAACGTCGACGGCTATGTGCTGCCGATGTTCCACAGCCAGATCGCCTTCGCCTACAACCCGGACGTGGTCAAGGCGCCGCCGAAGAGCTTCGCCGAACTCGCCGAGTGGGTGAAGAAGAACCCGAAGCAGTTCGGCTACAACGGCGTCAAGGGCGGCATGTCCGGCGTCGGTTTCGTCATGGGCTGGGTCGGCGCCAACAGCGGCATCGGCGCCAAGCTGGAAACGGGTCCCTACGACCCCGCGCAGAAGGCGGCGATCGACAAGGCGCTGATGGGGCTCAAGGAATTCAACCAGAACGTCGTGATGACGCCGGGCAACGCCGGGACGCTGGACATGCTCAACCGCGGCGAGATCTCGATCGGCCCGGTGTGGGTCGACATGTTCTACACCTGGCAGGCCGACGGCAAGCTCAATCCCAAGGTCAGGCTGCTGCTGCCGTCGCCCGGCCTGCCGGGCCAGCCGATGTACTACGTGATCCCGAGCAAGGCCGCCAACGCGGCGCTGGCCAAGAAATTCGTCGACTTCGCGGCGAGCCCGGAAGTGCAGGCGCAGGGCATCGTCAAGCAGTTCAACTGGTATCCGGGCATCGATCCGCAGCACGTGCAGGCGAAGCTGACGCCGGCGGAGTGGAACAAGCTCTTCGTCGACATTCCGCCCGCCGATCTCGCCAGGTACGGCAAGCCGTTCCCGCTGTCGGGTTACTTCACCGACATCGTCGAGGGTTACGAGCGCGTGGTGCTGAAGTAGGCCGGTGAGCGACTCCATGGTCGAACAGCGCGGGGCCTGGCGCGCCTACGCGCTGGTCGCCCCCGCGCTGGCGGTGATCGGCACGTTCTTCGTGCTGCCGCTGCTGATGTCCGCCGTCCTGGCGTTTCGCGCCAAGGGCGGCGGCCTGACCTTCGAGCATTTCGCCAAGGCCTGGGACCTCTACCAGACCGACCTGCTGTTCACGGTCTGGATCACGCTGCTGTCCACCGTGCTGATCGGGCTGGTCGCCATCGCCATCGCCGGCTACCTGACGCTGGGCGAGAACCCGCGGGCGGTGGCGATCCTGCGCTGGCTCTACCGCTGGCCGCTGTTCATTCCCTTCATCGTCACCGGGCAGGTGATGCGCACCTTCCTGGCCAAGAACGGCATGCTCAACCACGTGCTGATCGGCTCCGGGATGATCGAGCCGCTGGCCGCGCAGAGCCTGCTCGACTGGCGCGGCATTGTCATCGCCTTCGTCTGGAAGCAGGCGCCATTCGTGACGCTGCTGCTGGCCGGTGCGATGGCGTCGCTGGAACCGCAGCAGATCGAGGCCGCGCGCAACCTGGGCGCGCGGCGGCTGCGCGTGCTCGCCGACGTGATCCTGCCGCAGGTGCGCGGGACGCTGCTGGTCGGGCTGGTGCTGTCCTTCGTCACCATGCTGTCGGTGCTGTCGGTGCCGCTGATGATCAACCCGAACTCGCCGACGATGATCACCGTCGACATCGCCTACCGGATCAACACCCACAGCGACTACGCGGTGGCGAATGCGCTGTGCCTGATGTCGCTGCTGATCGCCGCGGGCGGCGCCTGGTTCTACCTGCGGCACGCGGCGCGGAGCGCGGCATGAGCGCGGCCGGGCCGGCGTCGGGGAGGGCGGTCCGGTGATCGCGCGCGCGCCGTCGCGCTGGCCGGGCATGCTGGGCATGGCCGTGCTGCTCGGGCTGTTGGCCTTCGTGATCTTCGGGCCGCTGGCCAATCTCTTCCTCTGGGCGTTCGCCGAGCGCTGGTATTTCCCCAACAGGCTGCCGCAGGAATTCGGCTTTGCCTTCTGGGAGAAGGTGTTCAGCCCGCGCGGCAACGCGCTGGCGTCGCTGGGCACCAGCGTCTGGATTGCGCTGCTGACCGTCGCCGTGAGCCTGGCGGTGGCGATGCCGGCCGGCTTCGCGCTGGCGCGGCTCAAGCTGCGCTACCGCAGCCTGATCCTGCTGGCCTTCCTGCTGCCGCAGGCGATTCCCAACATCCCGATCTACGTCAACATCGCGCGCATCTTCTACGAGCTGGGCCTCAACGGCACCATCCTCGGCGTGGTGCTGGTCCATGCGGCGCATGGTCTGGTGCTGGCGGTGTGGATCGCCTCCGCGGCGTTCGCCTCGGTCGATGTGTCGCTGGAGGAGGCCGCGCGCAACATGGGCGCGTCGGCATGGACCTGCTTTCGCACGGTAACCTTGCCGCTGGCCGCACCCGGGCTGATCGCCAGCGCCATCTTCGTCTTCCTCGAATCGCTGGACGAATTCACCGGCACGTATTTCGTCGGCGTACCCGACGTGACCACGCTGCCGCTGCTGATGTTCAACGCCAGCATGGGCGGCAACTACCAGATCGCGTCGATCACCGCGCTCCTGCTGCTGGTGCCGTCGATCGCCTTCATGCTGGTGGTCGAGCGCTTCCTCAAGGCCGAGGTGCTGGCGGGGGTGGGACGCTGACCGGTCGTCAGCGCCTGTCGCAACGGCGCGACTCCGAGCACCGGAATCAGGGTCCTTCCTGCGCGCCGACCGCGAGCTCCTTGAGCACCTCGAGCGGGATCACGGCGAGCGCCTCTTCGTGCGTGGCCGCCAGCACGACCGGCGACGCGACGCCCGCCTCGTAGGCCTGGCGCCAGGTCGCCGCGCAGACGCACCAGCGGTCGCCGGGCTTGAGGCCCGGGAATCCGTATTCGGGCACCGGCGTGACGAGGTCGTTGCCCTGCGCCCGGGCGAAGGCGAGAAACTCGCGCGTGACCATCGTGCAGACGATGTGCAGCCCGAGATCCTCGTGGCCGGTATTGCAGCAACCGTCGCGGAAGAAGCCGGTGCGCGGCGACATCGAGCAGACCTCGAGCGCGCCGCCCAGCACATTGCGATCCTTGTTCGGCATGGGGCATCCTGCAGGGGGTGTGGGCCTGCGCCCATCTTAACGCCTCCGGATCGCCTGGGCCGGGTGTGGATTTGACCGGGAATCGCCGGAAAAGCTATAATATTGGGCTGTTGTCGGTCCCGCGTTCGCTGGGCCGCAATTCCTCGATAGCTCAGTTGGTAGAGCGACGGACTGTTAATCCGCAGGTCCCTGGTTCGAGCCCAGGTCGGGGAGCCAAATTATCAACGGGTTGCGTCTTCCGGACGCGACCCGTTTTGCTTTCGGCGCTCGTCGGTTGCCGCTTGGTTGCCGTTTGCCAAATTTGCCCGTTCAGAGAAGTGGACGGACCGATGCATACGGACGGTCTTCGGCCCAATGCGTACTTTCCAAATTGATACAGCTAAGCGACCGATGCCGTGGGACGCAACTCGCTCCACACGAATGCCGGAGAGACCGATGTGCGCCCCTCGCCGGCCACTCGGGCGGTAGGACCTGATCCAGAATCTCCGATGGGCGCCTCTGAGCATCGTCATTCCCGTTGCCATCGTTGTCTGTCTGGCGGCGCGGGCACTCAGCGTGGACGCCCCAATCGCGATTCTCGGCACCTCGCAGGTGCTGCGGGCCGACCATCGCCAGGCTCGTCAAGCCTGTGTACCTGAAAGGCCTGTTGCGATCCGGATGAGGCGCGCGTTCGCGGCACGCGGCTGCCATCGCGAGGCGCGCGGTTGCCATCGCGACTTCGTCGGCAACAGCACCGACGGTGCTTGAGCGCATGACCCGACAAGAGAGAAGTCACCGGAACACGAATGCGCTCGCAGCGGCAGTCGCCAAGGCGCGCGAGGAGCGCAGCGCCGACGGTGCGACAATTGACGTGCGTCCCTCGAATTCGGAGCATCGCATCCTCATGGCCTAATCTCCCTTCGGCGTGATTTGGCCGACGCTCGCTATGTCGGCCTTGCTGTGTGCGCACGCGTTCGGGGCAATCCCAGCGGCGCCGACCCCGGCCGGCCCGGGAACGACCCAGCCGGCCCTGGCGATCGAACGATCGACCCCGGGGCGATCGTGCTGCGCGCGGACATCGACGAGCGCTTCGCCCGCGGGATCACCGCGCGCGCCCAGGAGCCCGACCCCGCCCAGACGCTGGTCGCGCCGCTCGACGCAATCGACGCCGGTGTGCGCAAGCTCTCGGAGAGCTACGGCCACCGCCAGCTGCGATCGCTTCCAGCTTTGCGGCTGGAAAGCCTTGCCCGTTACTGGAAGTTCTACGATGACCAGCTGGCCGAATGGCGGCGCGAGCTGCAGCGCGCTGGGGTCCGCTATTCGGACGCGGCCGCCGAGATCGCGAGGCGCCGGGCCGTGTGGGAGGCCACACGCGCCGGCGCGGTGGCCGGCGGCATCGCGCCGGCACTGAGCGAGCGCGTGGACGCCATCCTCGGCGAGCTTGCGCGGGCCGAACTGGCGCTCTCGAGTCCGCTCGCCAGCCAGTTGAAGCTC
Organism: uncultured beta proteobacterium; assembly: GCA_963699765.1. Lineage (GTDB taxonomy): Bacteria > Pseudomonadota > Gammaproteobacteria > Burkholderiales > Casimicrobiaceae > VBCG01. The sequence continues at coordinate 50,355 of CAVOVD010000012.1, forward strand.
GCGCGCCGCGGCAATGCGGTGCGGGACGCCGTCGAATCCGGAGCGAAGCCCGTGAACGCCGCGCTCGCCAATCTGGATCGGGGGTTGCTCGAGGTCGACGCCCCCTCGCTCGCGGCAGCGTGGCGCGACAGGGCGACGAGCGAGGAGGCGCTCGCGGCGCTGACGCTGGGCTACAAGCTCGAGACCCGGTTCCTGGCCGAGTACGACGCGGTATACGCCTCGCGGCTGCGTGTGCTGACGTTCGTGGCTCTCGTGCTGCTGCCGCTGCTCGTATGGGTCGGTCGCCGCTACCGGAAGCTCGCGGTACAGGACCCGGACACGCCGCCACGGGCTTGCTCGCGCTGGCGGCTGCGCTCTGGTTGCTGGCCCTGCTGCGCCGCAAGCGGGAAACCGGGGCCCGAACGGGCAGTTCGACGGTTCTGCGCATCGGCGGCTCGCTGTCCACGATCGCCCTCGTTGCCGGGATGATCGCCAACGCGATCGGGAACGTCTCGCTTGCCGAAGCGCTGACCGGTGGCGTGGTCGACAGCGCCTATTATGGACTCGGGATCTACGCCTCCACAGCGGTGCTGCGTGCGGTCCTCGCAATGCTGCTGGCGCACCACGCAGTGAGGGCGCATGTGGTTGCCGGGCAACGCACGCTACTGCAGAGCCTTGCCCGTCTGCTCCAGCTCGCGGGACTCGTGGTATGGGTCATCGCGACGCTGTCCGCATTCCGCGTCTACCGTCCCGCCGCCGAAGCGGTAGGCGACATCCTTACGTACCCGATCGTCTTGTGGTCTCGTTCGGACTCGCGCAAACGATCCAGGGGCTGCTGCGGGAAGAGGTGCTGCCGCGAATGACGCTCCCGCGCGGAGTGGGCAATACCATCGCCACGCTCAGTTACTACGCCATCGTCATCGCCGGTCTGATGTTCGCGCTGCTCGCGGCGGGCTTCGAGGTCGGCCAGCTCGCCATTGTGGTCGGCGCGCTCGGCGTGGGCATTGGCTTCGGGCTGCAGAACGTCGTCAACAATTTCGTCTCGGGCCTGATCCTGATGTTCGAGCGCCCGATCCAGCCGGGCGACGCGATCGAGGTCTCGGGCACCGCCGGGACCGTCCGCGAGATCGGCATGCGTGCGACGCGGCTGCGGACCTTCGAGGGCGCCGACGTCGTGGTGCCCAACGGCACGCTGCTCTCCGAGAAGCTCACCAACTGGACGCTGAGCGACCTGAGCCGGCGGTTCGACGTCGGCGTGGGCGTTGCCTACGGCAGCGAGGTGACGCAGGTCCTCTCGCTTCTGCTGGCCACGGCGACGGACACGCCCAAGGTCGCCGCGTCGCCCGAGCCGATGGTGCTCTTCGGCGGATTCGGCGAAAGCTCGCTCGACTTCACCGTCCGTGCGTGGACCAACGACTTCGGCAACTGGGTGGCGACCCGCAGCGCGCTGACGGTGCGCATCCACGAAGCGCTCAGGGCAGCGGGGATCGAGATTCCCTTTCCGCAGCGCGACCTGCACCTGCGCAGCGTTTCACAGGAGGCCCGCGCCGGTCTCGGCGGGGCGGAACCACTGCCTGCCGACTGACGCGCGCGCCACGTGCTGAAGCCCGCATCAGGGCGCGGGCAGCAGCCTCACGCCGATGTCGGTCAGCAGCCGGCGAAACTCGGCACTCGCGGATCTTCAGCTCGCGGCGAGGATCTCGGCACCGGCCAAGCAGCGCCGCGCGCAACGTGCGCCGGGTGCTGTCGAGACAGACCTACAAGATTGCGCGCACAGCAGTGCTCAAAACGCCGCACGAAGCCTCATGCTGAAGACCCAGAGGCTGTTCGCCGTCGGATTGTTTGGTGGGTTGTCGATGAATTGCACACTCGGGACGATCTGCACGTGCGGCAACAGTTGCAGCTGATAGTAGGTCTCCAACGTGTACTGGTTCTCAACCCGGGCTCCCGGTGATACGGCGGGAGGGCGCGCCCAGCCTGCGCCGAAGCCGATGTAGTCGCTTCTGTCGTTCAGTCGATAGCCGAGCCCGGCACTCACCATGCGGTCGACGGACGCACCGCCGCCGCTCGAGTATCCGGCCCGCAGGAAAGGCGTCCAGCGCTCATTGACCGTGCCGCTGGCCGAGAACGTGATGCCGCGGCCCCGATCGACGCCGGCGGCGTTCCGGGGATCCTGCCCCCACAGCGAGACGTGCACGTTGTCGGTGACGCGCTTCTCCCATGAGCCGATCCAGCCCAACTCCACGTGATAGAAATACTCGCGAACATTGAAAAAGCTGGAGAAGAAGTCCTGCGGCTGGTGCGGATTGCCATTCGCGTCGGCGATGCCGCCCAGCACGTAGTAGTCCGGCGCGAACCTCCAGCCTGCCGCCGCGCCGAGCCCCTGGCTGGGCGCCGGGATGGTCGGGTTCGTCGAGAACGACAGGTTGTTGAAGTCGGTCCAGGGGTTGACCAGCGCGTAGACGTCCAGGTAGTCCGTCACGTCGACCACCCCGGCGACGAAGGCGAACCGGTTGTCGTCGAATGCCTGTTTCCAATAGAGGTTGGTGAGCAGGCCGCCGGCGTCGCTGAACGTGACCGAGGTAAGTCCGGCGTAGCCCACCTCGGGGCCGAGTGCCTGGGGTGTGATCGAGGTGCCCAGCTTGCCGCGGTACTCCACTTTGAACACCAGGGAGCCATCGACGGACCGTCGGGCAAAGGGCGACCATTGCCCGTAGAGCCGAAGGACGTTACCGGCCGCGTTTTGTGCCCCCGGGCTCTCCGTCGCGTATTGAAACAGCGCTTGGTAATCCGTGCCGAGCGTCAGGCCGTACTCGCTTTCGAGCCGTGCATTGGTGTCTTGGAGTTCTTTGAGCGGGTCGATACCTACGAGGGCCGCGGTCCGCGCTGCCGCGTCGTTGTCCCGAATCTGCGCGGGCACACTGCTGGGGCCCGACAGGCTAGCGGCCGCTTGCGCAAGTGCCAGGTCGCCCCACCCGCAAAGGCATGCCACCATGGCAAGAAGCCGCAACGTGGATCTCTGGGTGCTGACTGCTTCGCGGGACCGTCCGGTCACTGCCATCTCGATCTCATCCAAATTTTCATTGCGTCGACCAGGACACCTGCCAATCGACGCGGCGATCCAACAGGTGCTGCATGGTCTTATCGTAGGCGTTGCTTAGCTTATCGACCCAGTTCTCCGGCTTGGCGAAGGCGGCGATGTTCAGGTCGGCGTGCTCAGGCCACGGTAGGCGATTCGGTGCGCTCAAGGCGCCCGGGGCCAAGGTTCACCTCGCTCACACCCTCGGCGGCCACGTGTGCCGGCAGCGGCAGGCCGCGCGCCAGCGCGGCGCAGGACTCGCCCATCGCCGGCGCGGTCTGCACGCCGTAGCCGCCTTGCGCTGCGACCCAGAAGAAGCCAGGTGCCTGCGGGTCGAAGCCCCCGACCAGGCCGCCGTCGGCGACAAAGCTGCGCAGGCCGGCCCAGGGCCGCTGCGGGCGGCGGATGTCCATCGTCGTGACCTCGGTGAGCCGATGCACGCCGAGCGCGATATCCATCTCCTCGGGTTGCACGTCCTGCGGCTCGGTTGGGTCGGCGTTGGCCGGTGAACCCAGCAGTGCGCCGGCGTCGGGCTTGAAGTACCAGTCCTCGCCGGCGGAGACGACCAGTGGCCAGCGCTCCACCGCAAGGCCTTCGGGCGGCGCGAAGATAAAGGCCGAGCGCCGCTTCGGCACGAGCCCAATCGTGGGCAGGCCGGCGAGTTCGGCGACGCGGTCGGCCCAGGCCCCTGCGGCGTTGAGCAGCACCGGCGCGCGCCAGCGGCCCGCGCGCGTCGTGACCGACCAGGTCGCGCCCTCGCGCCGCAGCGCCGTGACCTCGGCGTCGCAGACGACCTGACCGCCGGCACGTTTGAGACCCATCAGGAAGCCCTGGTGCAGCGCGTGCACGTCCATGTCGTACGCATCCGGCTCGTACAGCGCCGTGGCCACCTGGTCGGCGCGCAGCACTGGCACGCGCTCGAGCGCCTGCGCGGCGGTCAGCCGCACGGCCCTGGAGCCGGCCCGTGCGAGCTGGCCCAGCAGTTCATCGATCTGCGGTTGCTGCTCTGCGTTGGCCACCGTCACGGCGCCGCGCGGCGTCAGCAGAGGGTGTTCTGAAAATCCGGTGGGCGGTTGCTGCAGGAAGGCCAGGCTGGCGCGCGTCAACGCACGCACCTGCTCGCCGCCGTAGCTGGCCATGAACATCGCCGCCGAGCGGCCGGTCGAGTGGTAGCCGGGATGCGCTTCGCGTTCCAGCAGCACGACGCGGCCATGCGGTGCCAGGAAGTAGGCGACCGAGGCCCCGGCGATGCCGCCGCCGACGACGATGAAGTCGGCCGCTTCTTGATCGGGGCGCGTCGCGGGTTTCGCGCTCGCATCGGTGCTGAGGTCGTCCATGGCTTCGAATTTCGTGGAGATCTGGGGATCCGGATAGTTGCCGGAAGCGAAATGTCGGCCTTGAGCCGCAGCATCCAGATGCTGGAACAGGGCGTGGGCATGCGGCTGTTCGACCGCGACCTCAAGCACGTGCAGCCGACGCCGCTCGCTCTGCTTCGCCAGACGCACCCCGGGGTCCGCGTGGACGTCGACGTCATCGAGTCGAATGCGTTGCTGGACAAGCTGCTTCGTGCCGGCCTGGACTTCTTTGTCGGCGAATTCAGCGCGGTGCCGCGCCACAAGGATCTGCGCATCGAGCCATTTCGGTCACGAGGCGTTGGAATTGCGCGTTCTCGCGAAGCAGCGATCCCCCCACCGAGATCAGCTTGTCCACCTGCTCGTCGTCCAGTGAAAAGCTGGTCGGCAGGGACTGGTAGAACTTGCGCTGCCCGGTGTCCGGGAGGTCCGCGAACGTCACCTGGATGAAGTGCGTGGAGACCGGCCGCTGCGGCGTCGACGCGGCCTGCGCCAATTGCGCCATCGCCTGCCGCATCGCATCCAGTGTCGCAGCGCTGTAGCGTCGAAGCTGGACATCGTTCATGGCGCCGATGGTCTCAACCAGCGACGGCTGCTCGTCGCTGCGGTCCATCAACGGTTCGGGATTGGTGGCAGCGTCGACCGAGATGACGATCACGTGCCGCGGTGGGTCGGCCTTGAACTTGGCCAGAAATGCATCGAATCCGCCCACCACATCGAAGATATCGAGAATGGCACGCAGGCCCAGGTTGTCGGTGATGCCGCCATCGACGAAGTGCACGTACTTGCGCTTGTCCTTGTCGAAATAGGTCTCCACGCCTTCGAGCGTCTGCGTCAACTGCACGTCGCCGACGGCGCGCTGTTTGGCCGCCTCCACCCACCCACCGGCATCGGCGTCGCAACCTGCATAGTTCTGGACGACCACCGGGTCGAACAGCACCGGCACGGCCGACGATGCGGCCACCGCCCGGGCCACGGGGAAATTCGACAGGTCCGAGCAAATCAGGGTGAAGTACTCCTGGATGAAGGAGAACCGCACGCCGTAGGCCAGGTCGGAGGCATTGATCAGGATAAGCGGTCGCTTCGGCACCGCCATGTCGGCAAAGGTGGCGCCATCGAAGATGTTGCGTTGATAGAACTCGATCGCGCGGTCGGTGCGCCCGGTCCTGCTGAACCATGCGAAAGGGTTGAGCACCAGGTCGATCAACGATGACTGGATGTTGCGCCGCAAGAAGGCGCCTTCGAAGTCGGTGAATGTCTTGTCGCCATGCAGGCCATAGTAGGCCGCCGTGAAGCTGCCGCCTGAAACCGAGCTGATGGCGTCGACTTCGTCGAGCAGGCGAACCGGACGCCCATCGATTTGAACGACGCTATCGCGCAGTTCCTTGAGCACCCCATACGACAGCGCGGCCGCGCGCGTGCCGCCGCCGGAAAAGGCGAGCATCAGCAACAGATCGCCGCTGTTCTGGCCCTTGCGCCAGTCCTTGATGCCGTAGGTCTGGCTTGCCGTTGACGTCGTGACCGGTGTGTTCTTGATGAGGCCGTACGACGTGCAGCCCGACAGCAAGCAGGCCAACGCCAATGTCATGCAACGACTTTTCATCGCCCCCCCTTCGAGTCCCTGCGATTCTGATGCATGCGCCGCAGTTGCTGCTTAGGGCTGGCAGCCTTGATGCGATTCGCGTGGCTGCCGTCCGGCGCCAGGTGCCCAGCGCCGCAGACCCTTGCTGGCTCACGAAATCCTAGCATGCGTCGGGGCGCGATCATTGCGCTGCTGTGTACCCAGCCCTCGGTCGACAGCGGACCCCAGTACAGCGGGTTCAACGCGCGTCCCAGGAGCTCGCCCTGCACGTCGTGCTTGAGGAAGCTCGTTTCGTACACATCGAACAGCTTGTCGCCGTACAGGCCGTACGCGAGTGCCGTGAAGCTGCCGCCGGAAACCCCGGTGATCACGCCCACGGCGTCAAGCAGCCGGGGCTGCTTACCGGATGGCGCGACGACATTGATGTCCCGCAGCGCCTCGAGCACGCCGTACGAGAAGGCGGGTATGCGTGGCACGTGTGTCGAGGAAGTTCAGCACATGTCCGTGCTGGTGTTCGCGCTGGTCGCGTTCGTGATCTTTGCAGAATTCTACTTCGACGCGCAGAGCAAGCTTGCGTCGCTGGATAGCACACTGATGACGGTGGCCGTCTGGTGGTCTGCATGTCGGGCGCTTCCATCGATACTTCGATCGCGTTGGCGACGGGGGTGGCCAAGGGGCCCCGGTCATGTTTATCGCAGCGTGGATTGCCTACGCCATCCTTCCAGCGCCGGTCATCGACCGCACGCCCAAGAAGCCCGCCGTAGAGGACGGTGCGGTAGACCGGGCGATTTTCGCGCACTGCGCCCGGTGCGGGTGGTCATGTCGACCCTCGTCTTCCTGCCGGTGAGCGATGACACGACACACTACCTGGTCGGCGCCCTGAAAGGTGCGCAGATCGCGGAGCAGCCCGATCGGGAGCGATCGAGGATGTATTCGGCGGACATCACCGCGGCGAGGCGCAAGCTCATGGTGAACGCTTGAGGCCACGCTCCCGGGCCCACGCGAGCAACGCAGAACGGACGGAGCCGCGCGAGTAGCGTCCCTAAAGGGACGGTGGCGACCGCCTGTCGGACGGAGCGATACAGTTTAAAATGGGGTGCCCTGCATGGTTGCAGGTTCGGCCATCGGCCCGTCTTTCCGAGGAGAACATTATGAAGATCAACCTGTCGTTGCGCGCCGCGATGATCGTCGCATTCACGGCGGCGTCAGTGGCGTGGAGCAGTGCTCGCGCCGAGGATATTCCGCTGGTCACCGGTAACCATTGGACCACGGCGACGATGGAGCAGAAGAAGGCCTACCTCGTCGGCATCGCCAATGTTATCCAGCTCGAAGCTGCCTATCATTCCGGGAACCCGCCGGCCGACGCCCAGAGCGTCGTGCCCCGCATGGCCAGAGGGTTGAAGGGCCAAACGCTCGATAGCACGCGGGAGGCGCTGGACCGCTGGTACGCCGCGCATGCCGACCGCATCGGGCGGCCGGTCGTCGAGACGATCTGGTTCGAATTGGTCGTGCCTGGTCTTGCAAAAAACAAGTGAGGAGAGTGAACATGAAACGCATTGGATCGATTGTGGCAATCGCGGTCGCAGCAGGTGTGGTCGGATGCACGACGATGACCCCTCAGCAGCAGGGAACGATGAGCGGCGCCGCCATCGGTGCGGCCGCGGGTGCGGGTATTTCCGCCATCTCCGGCGGTAGCGGCTGGACCGGCGCGGCGATCGGCGGCGTCCTCGGCGGCGTTGTCGGCAACATCAAGGGCAGCAAGCAGCAGTGATGCCGGGCCGGCGCGGGCCGCGATTGCCTTCGCAACTGCGAGGAGAGGCCTGCGCGCTTCCGAGCACTTGGAGGTGGGAATGGGGTTGACTTTCGCGTCGGCCGTTTCGAAGGTCCAATCGAATACCGCGCCATAGAAGCGGCGCGAGGTATTCTCCATCGAGTCCATTCGCCCACATCCTTCGCTTTGACGCGCTCGAATTGGGCCATCGCTCAGCGCTCGCGCGCCGCGAGAAACGCGTTCACGCGTGATTCGACGTAAGGAAAAAAAGGATTGTGGCGCAGCCTCGCGAACCCGCCCGGCGATACGTCGAGCACGCCGCGCTCGCCGAACACCGCGATCTTGCCGAGGAACATGAAATCCCAGCGGACGGGCGGCGTGGATCCGTAGACCGGGTCGTCGGGACGGAAAGGCAGCGACACGTGCGCCAGCGAATAGGTGTCGTGCGGCCAGCGGAGTCCGGTCGGCTGCTCGTCGACCGTCGTGCCACCCGCGGCGCGATGGCGCGCGACCACGGCGGCACCCTGTGCTCCGCCTTGCGCGGTCGCGTTGCCGAGCACCGTCAGGTCGAAAGGCAGCGGCGGCCCCCCGAGCAGGGCGCCGCTCACCGTCCGTGCGGCCGGGCTCAACAGGGGCTCGACTTCCGCCTCACGGTTGACGTCGAATCCGACCAGCGCGTGGCCCTCCGGCGCGAGCCGGCCGAACAGCGCACCCACCACCGCGGGCGCCGAAACGGTCGCGTCGGCGACCGACTGGAACGCAAGCACCGGCGGCATGCCGACGACGCCGCTCCCCTTGTCCAGCGCATCGACCTGCTCGCGTATCCGCCGCGTGAGCTGGTACATCTGGTCGCCGGCGTTGGCCGTGAAGCCGTTGTACTTGTAGGGATCGTATTCGATCGGAAATTCGGTCCACGCGAGCTTCTGCCAGCCGGTCCATCGCGCGAAGCGGCCGGGCCACACGGCGATCGCCGCGGCGGGTGAGACACCGATCGCCGGCGACAGCAGCACGAGCCCCGCAGCGCGCGGCAGCGGCTCGCCCTGCAGCGTCGCGAGCGCGTATTCCACGGCCAGCGCGGCGCCCGTGGAATAGCCGGCCAGCACCAGCGGGACATCCGGACCGGCCTTAGCGCGCAGGTGCCGCGCGGCGAGGCGCACCGCCGCCGCCCAGTCGTCCCAGGTCACGTTGGTCAGCGCCGAGGGCGCCGTGCCGTGGCCCGGCAGGCGCAGCCCCACCACGTACCAGCCGCGCGCGGTGAAGATCTCGGCCATCGCCCGCATCGAGTACGGTGAATCCGTGAGGCCGTGCAGCAGCAGCGCCGCGCCTTTCGGCGCGGGCACCGGAAACTCGAACGTCAAATTCCAGTTCGGCATGCGCTGCCGCGCATCGGCGAGGCTGCCAGCGCTGTAGCGGTTGACGGCGAAGCGCTCGCCGGTGGGAACCTTGGCGTATACCTCGGTGTCTAGCTCGGCCATCAGCCTCGCCTCGGCTGCGCGGTAGTCGTCGAGCGACGCGAACTTCGGTGCGTCGGCGGCGCGAAATTCGGCGGTGAGCGGTGCGAGATGCCAGGGCATCAGCGATGGCAGGCGGGCGAGGTGGACGCCGAACACGGTGGCGAGCGTCAGCACGATGCCGAGCGAGCCGTAGCCGGCGAGGTAGGTGAGTTGACGCAGCAGGACAGTCATCATGGGCGCGCTGGACAGATGCAGGGGACACGGGCGGCGCGCCGCGCGTCCGCCCCGCGCTGCCGGGGCGTTCGCGACGAGCGGCGCGCATCGAGTATAGCGTCGGCGAGGGCGCGCTTCCTTAAGCCGTGCCCGGTTGCCACGCCGAACCTGCCGCCCACCAATGCAGTGGAGCGTTGTTGCCGATTGAATTCGCTCGATGTAGGGTTCCGCAACGTGCTGCGGGACCAGGTTGTCGCGGGATCGTCGCACAGGTGCGCACGGTCACCGATCGCGGGAGGTCTCTCACCCTAGCAGGCTGTTGAAGAATTCGTCAAAAACGATCAGCCTCCCGTCTCGGGACTGAGTCCATCGGAAAGTGAACGGCGGTAGCAACGCATCGCTGGCAGCAGTCCAGCCAGCAGACCGGCCGCGACGATCCCCGAGAGCAATGGCGCGATGGTGCTCGCTGAGAATGCAGCGGACAGGCTCAGTCCATAGTGCTGGACCAGCGTGCTCTCGATGGCCAGCAAGATCAACGCCGCAATGAACATCCCCGCCACCACGCCGCCAACGGTGAGCAGAAGGGCTTCGCCGGTGATCAGCAGAAATATGTGCCGAGGCCTCGCACCGACAGCGCGCAACACTGCCATTTCGTGACGGCGCTCTTCGAGGCCACTCCAGAGTACGGTCAGCATCCCCACCAGCACCACGGTGATCACACACCACGACATGCCACGCAGCACATTCTCGGCCACGCCGACAATCTCCCAGAGTTCCAGAAGCGCCGGGCCCGGCATGACCGCGCTCAGTGGCTCCACGGACCAGGCACCTAGACGCGACTGCATGGACAGCGCAGCGGCGCGCTGATCGAGGGCCATCAACATGGCCGAAACACGCTCCGGCTCTTTGGCCAGCAATCGGGCTTCCTCCGCGCTGAGCTTGTCAAATGCATCTGGGGGGCGCCCATCCACCCAGTCGGCATGCATCGCTTCGATGCCAGCCAGGCCGACATGCACCGTACGATCAACCGCCGTGCCGGTGCGTTGCAGGACGCCGACGATGCGGAACGGCTTGTCTTGATGGTTGTGCTTCGCATCCATCGCGGCTTCCAGACCATGCTCCAGCGCGATCTGCTGGTTGAGTCGGTAGCCGAGCCGTTCAGCAACCTCGGCACCGATCACGGCGTCGAAGACGTCGGAAAAGGGACCTCCTGCAGCAAAGGCCAGCGGCTGCGACCGTCCATAACGAAAGTGCTTGAAGTAGGTCGCGTCGGTGCCCATCACCGGGTAACCATGGTGCGAATCCCCGAAACTGACCGGCAGCGCCCAAGTCACCCCGGGGAGCGCCGCGATCTGCCGGTAGGACTCGAAGCTCATGCCTCGGCCCGGCGTGCCGGTACGAAATACCACCCCCATCAGCAACTCAAGCGAGCCGCCGCGCGGCCCCACGATCAGGTCGACCCCGGAGACGCTGCGCGTGAAGGCTTCGCGGGCCTCCGTACGGATCTGTTCGACGACGATCAGCACGGCAGAGCCCAGCCCGATACAGGCAACCGTCAGCAGCGCGACGAAGCGCCGCGAACCGAGACTGCTCCAGGCCAGTGTCAGCAGAGACCGCATCAGCACGGCCCACCCTCCAGCGTCAGGTGTCGCTCGAAATGCGGGCGCAGACTGGCATCGTGGCTGACGAGAACGATCGCGGTATTGGCGCTGCGCGCCTCCGAGATAAGCAGTTCCAGAAAGGCGTCGCGATTGTCGGCATCGAGGGCCGAGGTCGGTTCATCCGCGAGCACCAACGCTGGCTTGCCGATCAGCGCCCGTGCGGCGGCAACTCGCTGTTGCTGGCCGACACTCAGGCGCCCTGCGCGACGAAGCTGGAGATCCTTGGCGCCGAGCCCCAGGGCAGCGAGCAGGCGCCGCGCTTCATTGACCAGCCCGCCACCGCTTTGCGCTGCCTGACGCCGAGGCGGCGAGAAACGACACGGCAGCAGGACGTTCTCGAGGGCACTCAGATAGGGGACCAGGTTGAATTGCTGAAAGATGAAGCCGACATGGTCGGCCCTGCGCAGGTCGCGCTGTGCGGCGCTGAGCGCCGACCAGCTCTGCCCCAGGATCCGGACGTCTCCACGCTGCGGCAGCAGCACCCCTCCCAGCAACTGGAGCAGGGTGCTCTTCCCTGACCCGCTTGGCCCTTCCAGCATCCAATGTTCATTGGACTGGACATTCAAGTCTGTGATTGCGATCCGGAACGAAGACGCCCGCCAGGCAAAACTCAGATCTTTCACATGCAGAACGGACGTCAACGGCGACTTGGGCACCGGAGCAGCTTCGACCATCGCGGCACATGGCGCGAGCGAAGCCTCAAGACCGCCCTCAGGTGCGGCTTGAGCCCGCTCGTCCATCAAACTATCTCTTGTAGTTTTCAATGGAGCCGGCTTCAAGCGTGTAGCTGCTTGGAATACTGGTGGCGCCGTCCACCAAGAAAAGCTTGCTTTCCTCAAGTTGGGTGATCATTTTTCCCTGTACCCACACAGGGGTGAATCGACCATCGACCTCAAACCCGCGCTCGAACTTCACACGCACGATCTGATTCGCCGGTGGCACCGGCTCGTGAATGCAGGCACCGACGTAGGGAACGAGCAGGAATTCCGTGATCTTCGAGCCGCCCATCTCGAGCGGCAGGACATAGCCGGCCAGACGCACCTGCTGCCCGTTCAGGTTTTCGTTGACCGCCTCCATTGCGCGCTTTCGCTTGGCGGCAATCTCTGCGCGCAAAGCGAGCAAACCATCAATATCGATATGGTCCTTCTCAAGCCGCTTTAGAGCGCTGTTGAGCCTTTCGCGCTGCTCTGGTGTGATGTCCACGCCTCCCGACTGGAGCTGCCTAGTTCTGGCGACCACGACCAGGTCGAGTTTCTGCTCAGGGGTCAGCTTGAGGAAGGGGTCGTTGTATATCTCAACTTGCGGGACAAGATTTGCCCACGTGATTTGCTGCACCTTTTCAGTGGTGGCAGCCAAGGCAATGCCGGCGAGGCCGACGAGGAAAAGCAGAAAAGCCAACGTGTATACCGCCAGCCATCTGCCAAATGTCCTACTGTTTTGAATACTGAATATCAAAGAGCAAGTTCCTGTTGTAGCGAT
>CAVOVD010000013.1:0-249668 GCA_963699765.1 uncultured beta proteobacterium
GTAATAGTCATCTGAGCTGCTTAGAGTGCATGTTTTGCTAGCGACCTTATCGACAACATCGTCACGCCAACAAATATGAGCTTGATGCCGAGGAACACCCCAATCGCAACCGTCCCGGCCAGCGGAAAGCCTGTAAAAATCATGATGCTCAGGAGAACCGTAACCACTGCGTCGAGCAGCAGCCAGCCTTTGCCATCCTGTAATGAGAATGCCGCGAAGAACTCGGAGAGGCCATCGACGAAGAAGTAGATACTCAGCATGATGGTCAAGATTGCCGACGACATCAGTGGACTCGCGATAACGGCAACGCCTGCCAGCAAGGTCAAAACGCCGATCAGGAAAACCAGGACACCCTTGCCCAGGCTGCCTGCCTGGAAGGCCCAGATCATGCGCATGAGACCTGCGGCGATGACCAGTGCGCCGACCATCAGCAGTATCGATTGGCCTGCAATCCAGGGCATGGCGATCGCCAGGGCGCCAAAAATGATGGACAGCCAGCCCATGAGTCTCATCCTGCTGCTCACTTTCTGTAAAACGGGAGTTCTTGCATTCATTGTCTTATCCTAAAAATGTTTAATCACTATCAGCGAATGGTGCCCGGCTGTCATTTGAATCGAGCCTGCCGTCCATGGCCGTCTATTGGCGGAGCATTAGGTTGCTTGCGGATGAATTATGAAAGCCGAGTGTGGCGCCACATCTGCAAGCTTACTTCCAGACCTGTTTGAAGACACGGTACACGTTGCCTCCGCTGACCTTGCCGCAATCCTCGCTGGAGTAACCATGCTCGAGCATCTTGTCCACTAATGCTGCGATGAACTGATAGGGAGCGGGGGTGGGAACTCCTTTCTTGCACATATCCTGGAACATGTGTCCACCTCTTGGATCGGGGAACATCGCATCCGCCAGAGGTGTCTGACCCGCTTCGGAAGCGACATACACATCGGGAAGGAAGTCCGACCCATAACCCACATGATAAATGCCCACGAGGTTTACTATGTGATCGATGTGCTTGAATATGATGTCGGTGGTCACGACATCCGGGTTCGTTGGATCCATAAAACCACCTGACGTCGGCCCCGTTTGTGGACAGGTCGCAACTAGAAAATGGTCACTTCTGACGTCGGCCTGTCAATCCGCAGGTCCCTGGTTCGAGCCCAGGTCGGGGAGCCAAGAATTCAAGGGGTTGTGTCATATCGACGCAACCCCTTTTTTGTATTTCTGCGCTGAATGCTGCGGTCATGCCGCCGTTTTGGGGCGCAATGTATATTGCATTGGCGGTGATCAGCTTTGTTGCGGTCGCGCTACCACCAGGAACCCTCTGCGCATGCGAAATGAAACAAAGGAAGTCCCGACACGTGCCGTCGTTGCTGCCGTGCAACTGCCCGGCGTGAGCGACATCGAGTTCGCGCTGTCAGTGAACGAGCTGCGCGGTCTGGGGAAGACGCTGGGCTTCGAAATCGTGGGCACGTTCGCACAGAAGCGCGTCGCATTCGACACGACCGGCTATCTTGGAGTGGGCAAGCGGCAGGAGGTGCGCCGCTTCGTGGAAAGCGAGCCAGAACCCGAACTCAAACCCGATCCCTCCTCAGAGGCGGCGAGCGACAAGCAGGCGACGAAGAGTGGAGCGGCCAGAGCGAAGGAAGCGGCGCGATCAGCCGCCGATCCGGAGACCCGCCGGGTTGACGTCATCCTCGTTGACCATGAGATTTCGCCGTCACAGGCGCGCAACCTCGAAATCGAGGTCGGCTGCGAAGTCATGGACCGCACCATGGTCATCCTGGAAATTTTTCACAGGCACGCGCGCTCGCCTGCGGCGCGCGCCCAGGTGGAGATCGCGCGCCTTGGCTACATGGGGCCGCGGCTGCGGGAAGCGGCCAAACTGGCGGGGCCGAAGGGGCGACAGCGCAGTGGTACCGGTGGCAGGGGCGCCGGCGAGACACATGGTGCGCTTGACCGGCAAAAAATCCGTGAGCGCATCAAGGAACTGCAGCAGGAAATCGCTGCGATGGATGTCGAGCGCAAGACACAGCGCGCACGACGTGAAGGAGGCCAGGGACTGGCACGGGTGGCGCTGGTGGGTTACACCAACGCGGGCAAGTCGACCCTGATGCGTGCGCTCACCGGAAGCGAGGTGCTGGTCGCCGACAAGCTCTTCGCGACCCTCGATACCACCGTGCGCGCGCTCCATCCCGAGAGCGTGCCAAGAGTGCTGCTCAGCGACACGGTCGGTTTTATCGAGAATCTGCCGCACGACCTTGTCGCCTCGTTCAAATCAACGCTGGAGGAGGCCAAGGAGGCTTCATTGCTCATCCACGTCGTCGACGCCAGCGATCCCGGCTTTGAACGGCAACTTGCGGTAACCAACGAAGTGCTGGACGAGATTGGCGCGCAGGCCGTGCCGCGCATCCGCGTCTTCAACAAGATCGATTGCACAGGCGACGCGGACGCACAGGCGGCCATGGAAGCCAGGCTGCGAGAGAAGTATCCCGACTGCATGGTGTTGAGTGCGCGACGTGACGGCGACGTTCAGAAGCTGCGTGCGACATTGCTGGAGTTTTTCCGGCGCGATCTCGTCGACGCTGAAGTATTTCTTGCGTGGTCGGAGCAGAAACTGCGCAGGAACATCTTCGACTCCTTCGAGGTGCTGGAGGAGCGCGCGGACGATGCGGGGACGTTCTTCCGCATTCGCGGCGAGTCCGGGATGGTCAACGCCTTGCGTACGCAACTCGGCCGGACGACAGACCCGGCCAAGAGCGACGCCTGGCTCATGACGTCCGCGACACCCTGCGGCGACGTTACTCGAGTCGCGATGGGCGATCGGCCGCTCCAGACTGGTCGCACGTTACATCCTGATTTACCGGGAAGACGTCGCCGAGCGCACGTCGTCGACGACCCCACGGATCACATCGATCACCAGACCCGGGTTGTCGATGTGGATGTAGTGGGCGGCGTGCGTGTTGGTGATGTGTTGGGCGCCCGGCAGTTTCGCCGCCAACTTGACCTGCGCCACGAGCTGCGACGCCCAGAGCGCATCGGAGAAGGCCACATCCACGAACGGCGGAAATGCGCCTGAGGCGATTGCTTCTGCAGTCAGCGGCCACGTATCGGCGCTGAGCACGATCGTCGGAACCCGCGGCGGCGGCGGTGCGGCCCGCATCTGCGGCACGACGGCCGCGCTGAAGAATGGGTTTTCCGACCCGGATGGGCGACCCTGTTCCGTCGGGTCGTTGAGTTTCTCGAAATTCGTCAGCTGATCGGGCGTGAGGCCGTCACCGAGATCTTCGCTCAGAGCTGTCGTTCAGGACCAGCGCCGCAGTGTTGTCCGGGTGATCGGCGGCATAGAGGCGGACGATGGGGCCGCCCAGCGAATGACCGACGAGGACATACGGTCCTGCTTCGCCCGATCTCGCTAGCAGTAAGCTCAGGTCTGCGGCCGACTCTTTCGCTGTCGCCAGACGGTGCACCTGCGTCGAACGGCTCAACTCAAAGCCGGTTGCAGTCGCCGTCGCTGTGCCTGGGCGGTCATAGGCACACACGCGGCTGAATCCGGCGACCGCCGGATAAACGGCCTGGTCCGCCGGTCCCGGGTCGGGCAAATGCATCCAATTGTCGGCACGCTCGCCAAGTCCCGATACGAGCACGACGGTCGGGATCCCGCTTCCCTGGCACTGCATGTAGATGGCGCGGCCGTTGCCGATATCGACCGGGCCAGCAAAGTCGGCGGGTGGAGCCGCCGCGCCGCCGCCACAGCTTGCCATCACTCCACTTAGGATGGCGACCGCGCAGCGCCATCGCAGCATGCAATCTCGCATCAAGGCATGTGGGAGGCTTGGGAACAACGTGACCAATCAAATTTTGGTAGTCGAGGCTATCACGGAAAGTTCGACGGATCGCCGATTCAATCACGCGGCCTCGTGCCTGGGGTCACCTGCAGTGAGCCAGCACGAGAGAATGCAGGGTTGCCTTTCGATGCGTGGACCAAACTCCCTGGTCCGGTCCGGGCGGCACCAGGCTCGATTTCACCGCAACTGACGAATGTTGCAGCGGCACTGAGACCGAAGCCCGCACCCAGCCGGGGTTTGCGCCGGATTCGCACAACGTTCTGCTAATCCGCAGGTCCCTGGTTCGAGCCGGGGTCGGGGAGCGGAATATTCGGTGCAAGGCAACGGCCGTCCAACATTCAGCCAACGGCCGGCCGTCATTCCCGATTTCTGGTTGCCGCGGGACGCAGAGGCAATCATGCGGTGTCCATCAGCCGATCCCGGTGCGCGAGCGACGGAAACGAGCGAAACCACAGTGCGGCAACGAGCAACGTCCCCACGCCACCAGCGACGACGGCGCCGATCGGGCCCATCCATTCGGCGACCGTACCCGCGCGGAACTCGCCCAGCTCGTTGCTGGCGCCGATGAAGGTGCTGTTGACCGCGCTGACGCGACCGCGCATCGAGTCGGGCGTATCGAGCTGGACCAGCGTTTGCCGGATCACGACGCTGACCATGTCGGCGCCGCCGCTCACGGCGAGTGCGACCATCGACAGCATGAAATCATGCGAGAGCCCGAAGACGACGATGGCTAAGCCATAAACGGCGACCGCCGCGAACATGCGGCGACCGACATGGCGCTGCAACGGTACCCGCGCCAGAAGGAGCGCCATCGCCAGCGCGCCGATCGACGTGGCGCCACGCAGCAGGCCGAGGCCCCACGGCCCGGTGTCGAGCACATCCTTCGCGTACATGGGCAGCAACGCAGTGGCTCCGCCCAGGAGCACGGCGAAGAGGTCGAGCGAGATCGCGCCGAGCACGGGCTTCTTGTTCCAGATGAAGCGAAAGCCCGCAAACAGCGACCCCAGCGACACGCGCTCGCCACCGGCCGCGGGCGGAATTGGCTGGATCGAGAAGATGAACGCGGTCGAAACGACGAGCAGCAACAAGCAAACGGCATAGACGGCCGCTGGTCCCATTGCGTAGATCAGGCCGCCGAGCGCGGGTCCTCCGATGATGGCGATGCGCGTGAACGTCGATGTCAGCGCGAAGGCGCGCGGCAGAACGGCCACCGGCACGAGCACCGGCACGATCGCCTGTTGCGAGGGCATTTGCAGCGCCCGCGCCGCACCAAGCGCCACGCACAGCGTCAGGATCAGGTCGCGGCCTACCCATCCGCCATGGCTACCCCACGCGAGCAGCAGCGCGACTACCGCCTGAACGAGAAGGCTCGCCGCCAATACCTTGCGCCGGTCGGCCTGGTCCACCAGCATTCCTGCCGGAATCGTCAGCAGCAGCGCGGGCACGAACTGCATCAGGCCGACGAGTCCCAGGTCCCACGCCCGGCCGGTCAAGTCGTACATCTGCCATGCCAACGCAACCATCAGCATCTGGTTGGCCGACGTGCCGAGCAGCCGCGTCCAGAGGAAGGTGCGAAAACTCGCGGGGAGAGGGTGCGCCGTGCGCGACACGCTGGTTGGCTGCACGATGACCTGGTCCGGCGCGTCGGCTACTTGCCGCAGCTCAGTCCGGCTGCGGCGTCCTGCGCGGGCGACGGCATAGTTGCGCTCGGCCGGCTCGGCCGGTCCTTCATCGAGCCCTGCAAAGCTGCCGCCCTACCAGGCCATGCAGTCGGCGAACACGGGACAGGCGCACGGACTGCCGACGGGACCATGGTGGTTTCCTGCGAGGATGGCGACGCGCGATTCTGGCACAGCCGCCTCGGTGGTCGCCCGAAGTGGCACCAGCCGTGCGGGGCGCCTCTCGATATCATGTGCGGCGGGCGGATCGCGTGTATCCGCCTCGGGTGACTCATCTCAATGGAGACGTGACATGGTGAAGCCGGCAAAGAACACGATCTGCCTTTGGTACGATCGCGACGCGGAGGACGCGGCGCGGTTCTACGCCAGGACCTTTCCCGATTCGTCCGTCGGAGCGGTGCATCGCGCTCCGGGAGACTTTCCGTCGGGAAAGAAAGGAGACGTATTGACCGTCGAGTTTGCGGTGATGGGCATTCCGTGCCTCGGACTGAACGGCGGACCTGCGTTCAAGCACGACGAAGCGTTCTCGTTTCAGGTCGCGACCGAGGACCAGGCTGAAACGGACCGCTACTGGAGCGCGATCGTCGGCAACGGCGGCCAGGAGAGCGCCTGCGGCTGGTGCAAGGACAAATGGGGCTTGTCCTGGCAGATCACGCCGATCGCCCTGATCCAGGCCATCGCCGATCCCGACCCCGCCGCAGCCAGGCGCGCGTTCGACGCGATGATGCAGATGCGCAAGATCGACATCGCGGCAATCGAGGCGGCGCGTCGCGGCTGAAATCGCATGTTCGACGTGCGCATTCTGGACGTACCGGCGGCGCAGCGCCGCCCGGATTCGTCCTGATCACCCGCCCGTCTTGCCGCCGGCGCTCACCTTGGCCCGTGCCGGCAGCTTCCACCCCGGCCGGACAAAGTGACAGGTGTATCCGTCCGGGATGCGCATGAGATAGTCCTGGTGTTCCGGCTCCGCTTCCCAGAAGGGTCCCGCCGGGGCCACCTCGGTCACCACGGGGCCGGGCCAAAGACCCGACGCATTGACGTCGGCGATGGTGTCCTCGGCGATGCGCTTCTGCTCGTCGCTGGTCGTGTAGATGGCCGAGCGGTAGCTGGTGCCAACGTCGTTGCCCTGGCGATTGCGTGTCGTCGGATCGTGGACCTGGAAGAAGAATTCGAGAAGTTCGCGAAAGCTGAACCGGTCCGGATCGAAGACGATCTCGATGGCTTCGGCATGGGATCCGTGATGGCGATACGTCGCATTCGCAACGTCACCGCCTGAATAGCCGACGCGGGTGGAGAGTACGCCATCGCGCTTGCGGATCAGGTCCTGCATGCCCCAGAAGCAGCCACCGGCGAGTATCGACCGTTCGGTTGTCATTTGACGTCCTCCGCCTGGTCCAGATAGGCGCCGTAGCCTTCCGCGTTCATGTGGTCACGATGCACGAAGCGCAGCGAAGCCGAGTTGATGCAATAGCGCAGCCCGCCGTGGTCGAGATCGGACGCGTGAAACTCGGCCGTAGGCCGCGGTAGGTCGTTCGCTGGACGGTCCCATCGAATCCGCTGCGCGGCTTCGCGAGATCGACCGGCTGATCGGTCGTTGCGCCCTGCGGCATCGCGCTCAGGCCGCGGAAACCTCGTCCGTCCAGACGCGGAAACTCGCCAGCGTGTTCGGGCCGAACGAGTTGCTTAGCGCGACGTCCGCAGCGTCGCGCCCGCGCGCGATCAGCACGCGGCCGATGCGCGGCATGTTGTTGCGCGCGTCGAACGTGTGCCAATGGCCGTCGAGGAAGACCTCGAACCACGCGGCGAAGTCCATGGGCCCGTACGGCGGCGGCATCCCGATTTCGCCCAGGTACCCGGTGCAGTAGCGGGCCGGGATGTTCATGCAGCGGCAGAAGGCGACGGCCAGGTGCGTGTAGTCGCGGCACACGCCGGTGCGGTCGTAGAACGCCTCGAGCGCCGACCGCGTCATGCGCGCGTGCTCGTAGCCGAACGCGATGTGGCGGTGCACATAGTCGCAGATCGCCTGCACGCGGTCCCATCCCGTCGGCGCGTTGCCGAACAGGTTCCACGCAATGTCCGACAGCTTGTCGGTTTCGCAATAGCGACTGCCGAGCAGGAACAGAAGCGCTTCTTCCGGCAGGTCCGGCACCGCAATCTGCCTGGCGCTGTGCGCGACGACGTCGGGCAAGCCGTTGTCCCTGACGATGGCGTCGGCCGTGATGCTTGTCCGACCCGCGGGCGCGACGATCCGCGTGCACCAGTTGCCGAAGCTGTCGCGGTACGCCGACGTCGGGACCGGCGGGTCGAAGACGAGATCGTCGCGGCCCACGAGATCGGACACTCGCGTGAAGTGCACATTGAGCGTCAGGATCATCGGGGTCGGTTGCGGGCAGTCGTACACCATCTCAAAGCCGACTCGAATCTGCATCAGGGGTCTCCGGTTGGCGCCGCGCGCATCTGCACGCGGGCCGGATTGGAAGGGGTCATTCGCCGCCACGAACGTCGTTCGTTGCGCCATGCTCACGCGGTGGCGGACCGAAGCGTCTCGATCAGCGCGCGGCGCAGCGCAGGGAAATGGGGATAGCCGGCGGCAACGATCCGCTGGTTGATCTCGAGCTCGATCCCGACATAGTCGTCGGGGTCGAAGCGAGTGCGCAGGTGCGCCGTCAAGCCGTCGTCCTTGCCGGCATACGGGTAGTTCCGCCGCACGCGCAGCGCCGGATCTCGCGTGGCCAGCCCGGCCTTCCAGCGCGCGGACAGCGCGGACTCGGAGCGGCGGCGCGGGTCGTAGAGCAATCCGACATCAGCCGTGCGCGCGGTGCCGTCCATGACCGGAGTGAAGCTGTGCGACGCGATGTGGATCACGCGCAAGCCACGCCCGACCGAGTGCGAACGAGCCGCTCGACCGTGGCGCGATGCGGCACGGTAGTGCTGGGCAACGATCTGTGCACGCAGCGGCGCGGGCGCCGTGCGCGTCGCGGACGAGAACAGGTGCCGATGGCCGAGCGAACGGTTGAGGTCGACCAGCAGGCGGCTGACGGTCGAGGCAACGAGCGCGGCGCCGAGGGCTCCTGCCAGCGCCTCGGCCATCGCAAGCGCACCGGGATCGAAGCCGCGGTGGGAGTCGAGCAGCGGTCGCTGCCCGGCAAAGAGCCGCCGATACGGCGCCGGGATCCGGTTGCCGCCGTGCTCGCACGTCACTAGAAATGCGGTGCGCATGTCGGCTGGTCACCAGCGCAGCTCGGGCAGTTGACGGAAGACCTTGCGCGTTCCTTCGCCCCATTCGGCGCTCAGTTCCATGAAGTAGGGATCGCCATGGTCGAAGCGTCGCCGGTACCGAACTTCGAGGCTGTCGGATTCGTAGCAGAGCAGGTCGATCGGCATCCCGACCGACAGGTTGCTGCGCATCGTCGAGTCGAACGATACGAGCACGCACTTGGCCGCGTCCGGAAGCGGCGTCGAACGCGTGATCACGCGGTCGATGATCGGCTTGCCGTACTTCGTCTCGCCGGTCTGGAAGAACGGCGTGTCGATTCCGGCCTCGATGAAGTTGCCTTCGGCATAGATGCGGAACAGGCGTATCGGCTCTCCGGCGAGCTGGCCGCCGACGATGAACGAAGCGTTGAAACCGGCCTCGTTGTCCGCGAGGTACTGTCCGTCCCGCCGCTCGATGTCGCGCATCGCATCGGCGACAAGCATCGCGATCTCGAACATGGTTGCGGCGTTCCACAGGCTGGCAATGCCGTCACCGGCGCTGCAACGCTGGTTGAGCACGCCGATGACCGCCTGGGTCCCCGCGAGGTTGCCCGAACTCAGCAGCACGATCACGCGGTCGCCGGGGCGCTCGAACACGGTCATCTTGCAGAACTTGCCGATGTTGTCCATGCCCGCGTTCGTGCGGGAGTCCGATGCGAAGATGAGGCCGCCGTCGAGCCTCACGCCGATGCAGTAGGTCATGCGTTGTCCGTTCCGGAGAGGCGCCCACGCATCGGGCAGGTTTCGGTGCCCAACGCGAGGTGGTGGTTTCGACCAGGCGTTGGGCCGGCCGACATTTTACTTCAGGCGCCTGTCGTTACTGACGGACTTCACGCCGGCGACGGTGCGGGTCACTTCGACCGCCTTGTTTTCGGCGAGGTGCGAACTCACGAAGGCGCTCAGTTGGACAACGCCCCTGAATGTCTCGACGTTGATTTCGGCCGACTTCAGCGTAGGTTCGCCCAGTACGACCGCTTTCACCCTGCCGGTGACGATGGTGTCCTCCGCATACTCGCTGGCGCTTTCCTGCTTCGAGGTGGACGCGCAACCCATGGTCACTGCCGGGGCCGGCGCGCCGACGAGGGTTGCGATCTTCCGAATGTTGCTGTCCATGCGATTTCCATAAATGACGTACGGGTTGAGGAACGCGCCGCTAGATCCGGCCCATAAGGAACAGGATGAGGACTACGACCAGCGCGGTGCCGAGGAGGCCGCTTGGGCCGTAACCCCATCCCGATGCGTGTTTCCAGACCGGCAGCACGCCGATCAGCATCAGGACGACAATGACCAAGAGGATGGTGCCGATGCTCATGAACTGCTCCTTGCCGAACCCCCTGGCGCCGGATGGCGCATGCCGGATCGGTTGAGCTGAATCGTAGTGTTTGCCGGCGCGCGGGTCTGTACGCTGTCACACACAGGCAAGGCCGACGCGTGATGCGTGGGTACCACGGCGGGCCTCGACATTGAGGTTCGCCTTCAGCGTCGCCTTGACATCGATGTCCGGCAACACGCCGAAACCTTCCTTTTGCAGGGCCTTGGTGACTGTCGCGACTGCGACGTCGAATGGCTGCTTGAGCTGGGTGCTGAATCCGTACATGAATCTATTCCTGTTGCGCGGCACGAAAAAAGGGCCACTTGAATCGAACGAACCTGCCTGCGAGGCGCGTCCATGAATGATCGGACGGCGGGCCATTCGGCCGGTCCGTGCGACAGGAAGACCCGCTTGCAGGCATCTCCCGGAGTTGCAGCAATCCCGGCGTTGGGGACAGGAAGGCGTTGGCACTCAAGTCGCCTGCACGGAGCCTGCGCCTTGGCAACGCGATGGTCGGTGCGGCAGCACACAGAGTTCCGCGTCGACGGCGGCGTTCGGCGGCGCAACGATCGACGTTATCTGCAGCGGCTCGCAGGTTGCACGACCTGGCGCTCGGGGCTGCCCGGTCGCGCGAGCGCCGACTCCGGACAGTAGTTCGGACAGATGGTGCGGCGTGGTGAATAATGGACCATGTGCGGCCCACCCGGCCGAACGCCTTCGTTAGGAGCCATCATGAAGTCACCACCTGCCGCTTCTGCGATCGACGAGGAGTCGCTTGCGGTTGACGTACCCCGGGAGTTCCACCGCCGCATGGCGGCGATCATCGATGCTGTCCAAACCGGAATCTGGGAAGCCGGCGTGCATGACTTGCTCGGCTACGCGACGGATTACGCATTCGGCCAGGAACGCGGCCTCCAGACGCTGGTATTGAAGAGCAAGCACAGGTCGGCCTACGTTCGGCTGCGCTGGGATACCCTGATGGGCGATGCCGATGCCGACCGGCAACTGGTGCAGGCGAGCACGAGAAATGCAATCAGCGAATTGTCGTAGCCGGTGAAGTAGCCCACCCGGTTCGATGCTTCCGCATGCGGGCGGCGAAGGTCGGCGCCCGCCCGATTCCAAAAGGTGTGGCGCTGACCATCGTGGCCTGCAGGACAGGGCTGTGATCGGCCGTGTCGGCCCTTTGTGTGTGCCACCGTACCGACCGGTATCCCGGGATTCGCTATCTTCGAAGCATGAAGAACAGCCAACGGGTCGGAATGCGGCGGGCGGGGGGCCGAGTGACGATCGCCCTTGCCTGTTGCGCCGGAGTAACCGCGATGACCGGCTGGTCCTTGGCGACGGGCGCGGCAGCGGATCAACTTGGCGAATCGGCCACGCGCCGGCCCGAAGCGGAACTCTCCGCCGTGGTGAGTTCTCCTGAGGCGCAATCGCCAGCAACCGGCAAGAGACGGAGCAGAGCGAGATGCGCGGGATGTGCTGTCGTCGAGTCGGTGCGACGGATCGAAGCGTTTCATGCACTTACGATGAGTTGCGATGCCGGCGATCCGGCACGATTGCTCATCGGCAACAACGGGCTTGTTGATCCGGAACGCGACAGCGTCGATTCACTCGCCGATGCCGTGGCCTCGGTGATCGCCAGCGAACGCGGCAGGCGGAAGGTCGCCGTCAGCACGCGGCATCGGATCGTCCTTCGTTTCGGCGATGGCTCGAAGCAGGTGCTCGACGAGGCAACGCCGCGAAACCTGAATGTGGGCGAGCGGATCATGGTGCATTGCCGGAACGGACACCAAGGTCGTCGGCCGGGATTCAGACAGCGTCGATCACCGATCAATGATCGGACCTGTCTCACCAACCACCGGGAAACCGGACAACGAAAGGGCGTAATCCATGCTTTATACGATCGCGGTCGTTCTTCTCATCCTGTGGCTTCTTGGACTCGTATCGTCCTACACCATCGGTGGGTTCATCCACATTCTTCTGGTCGTCGCAATCGTCATGATTCTGGTCAACTTCATCAGCGGACGCCGAACGCTCTAGGGTGTTCCGATTCGTCCCGTAACCAGCGGAACGAATCATGGTGTTTTTCAATGGTCATCCTGTTGGGGAGGAGGAATCATGAACGCAATGAAGATGGTGGGCATTGCATTGATCGTCGGCGGCCTACTGGGGCTGGCGTACGGCGGCTTCACCTATACGAAGGAGACCCATGAGACCAAGATCGGGCCGCTGGTCCTGTCGATTGCCGACAAGGAGACCGTGAACGTGCCTATCTGGGTCGGCGTCGGTGGAATCGCGCTGGGCGCCTTGCTCCTGGTCCTGGGCGGCAAGCGCGGCTAGGCGTCGCGCATAGAGCCGCGCCCGCGCGGCGAAGAGGCGCCACCACGTGGCGCGCGGTTGCGCCCCGCCTGACCCCCGCCCCAGGGCGGGGGCCGTTTGTGCCCTGACCCACCTATTTCTTGGCGTCCTTTGCGGCGTCCTGGATCTCCTGACCCGCCTTTTCGAGTTGCTGCCCGGCCTTTTCGAGCGTCTTGTCGATCTCCTTGCCGGCGCGCTCCGCCGGACCTTCCTTCTTCTCGCAGGCAGTCAAGCTCACGATCAACAGGCTCGCTGCCAGGACTGCACCAACGCAGCTGCGGATGTTCGTCATGTATTTCTCCTCGGTTTCGCTATCACTTCATTCACCCAGCAACTCGGCCACCGGCTGCAGCTGCTCCACGTGCAGCGACACGACTTTCACGATGACGATGATCGGAATGGCGAGCAGCAGACCCCAGATCCCCCAGAGCCAGCCCCAGAACAGCAGCGAGATGAACACCGCGGCGGCGTTCATGCTTTGCGATTCGCCCGGTCATCCACGTCGTGATGAAGGTTCCGACGACTGTGGCAATCACCAGCGACGCGCCGATGACCAGCAACGCCATGGGGAACGAGTCGAACTGCATGAACGCGGCCATTCCGATGGCGATGGCGGTGACGCCGGGACCGAGGTAGGGGATCACATGAAGGAATCCCGCCGTCACTGCCCAGGCCCCGGCGTTCTCGAGGCCGATCCAGGCCAGGGCCGCCCAGGTCAGCAGGCCGACCAGCACGTTGGTCACCAGCATCATGAACAGGTACTTCTGGATGGAGTCGTTGATGTCGTCCAGGATCTGCACGGTGATCTTTCGCATCGTCAGCGTCGGTCCGGACAACCGCACCAGCTTGCGCTTGAAGGTGTCGCCGCCCACCAGCAGAAAGAACGTCAGGAACAGCACCATGATCGCCTGACCCAGGCCCCCCACAGCGCCCTTGAGGTATGACAGCAGGAACTCGCTGAGCTTGAAGGGAGGGCGGTCGACCACGACGCGCGTGCCGGCCTGCTTGGGAGCGGAAGCTCCGCCGGCCGCCTTGGCCGTCGCGTTCTCCATGGTTGTCGCCGCACTTTGCATCTTTTCGAGGGTGCCGGGATTGCCGGTCTGCTGCCTGGCGAGGCCGGCGGAGAACTTGCTTGCCACCACGGGCAATTGCTCGACGATTCGCTGGAACTGGCCACGCAGCGAGTAGGCGACAACCGCGAGCGCGCCGATGACGGCCAGCATCACGATCAGAGTGGCGACGGCCCGCGGAATCCTGATCCGTTCCAGCCACGCGACGGGCGGGTTCAGCGTGTACGCGGCGATGATTCCCAGCAACAGCGGGATGATGAACGCCTGCGCCCATTGCAGCGCAAAGATCACCGCGATTGCGGCCAGGATCGCCGGCGCCAGGCCGCGCGCCACGACCGGCAGCTGGACTGCCGGAACCACCGGCGCTGCTGTTTCCGGACCGGCCTGCGGATGCGGGGTCGACGGCTCAGACATTGCGGGCGACGCTCCCGTTGACTCGACGGTGTGCAGAGGTCCGGCAGCAGCGACGGCGGGTCGTTGCCGGACCCTCGCGGTCACGCAAGACGCATGTTTCCGGCGCCGAACAGTCCGATCAGTCCGATGGCGATCAGGTAGATGGCGACGATGTAGTTCAGCAGCCGCGGCACCACAAGAATCAGGATGCCGGCGATAAGCGAGACGAGCGGGGCGAGACTCAGGGTCATGTTCATCGTGGATTCCGGTCAGGTGTGTCGCCGCAGCGACGATCGCCGCGGGCCGCGGCGACAACCGCCACGGACCTGGGCACGGACCGGGCAACCCGGCCGCCGTTGCGTTGCGTTACATCTTCTTCTGGACATCCCTGGCAGTGCTTTCGATCGCCTGTCCGCCGCGTTCGACGTCCTGGCCCGCGCCGGCCATGGTATTGCACCCGGACATCGCTGCCAGCGGACCCAGCATTCCCAGCATCGTCAGTATTGTCAGCAGTTTTCTCGCCATGATCAGACTCCTGTTTGCGAACCCATTCGTTGGTGGAGGCCCACCAGCGCTGATGATCCGCGGTGGAGCGAGAACAGTCTGTGCGGTGGCGCACTCAGTGCGCAGCACTTCCATCGCGGATCGACATCGACGGCAAGCGAAAGCGGCCCCGCAGGGCCGCCTTATCCCGTCACTGCCATGCCAGGGTGTCAGGCCCGCGGCTCACCTTTGCGGTTGACCGTCAAGGTGGACCCGGGCGGCGCAGCCATCTGCATGCGATGGTCCTGCCCGCGGAACGTATAGGTGACATCCCAGTGGTCGGGCCGACCCTGGCTGGGTACGCTGGCACAGCGTTGAATATCCTGGGTGACGACCTGCTGCCCGCCACCGCGAGCGACATTGGCACCCACGACGGCCCCAGCGACCGCGCCGCCGGCGGTGGCGACGCTGTTGCCGCGCCCGCTGCCGATCTGGTGTCCGAGGATGCCGCCGATGACGGCGCCGACGAGCGCTCCCGGAACGTTGGCGCCGCTCCCGTTCTGCACGACCTGTTCCTGCTCGATCCAGCAGCGCTGCTCGGGCGGCCCGAGCACCGCGCGAACCGAGGTGACCTCCGCCTGGTACAGGCGTTCGTTGTGGCGCCGATGCGAGTCGTACATCGGCACCGGCGCGGGCGCGTAGCGCATCTCCTCGATCTGCGCGCTCTTGTTCACGGCCCGGACCGATGAAACACGATCGTTCAGGCCCATCGAGGCCAGCGATGGATACCTGCCTTCGCGCAGCACCACGCACCGTCCGCCAAACCGGGCCTCTTCGCAGATCTCCCAGCGGTCGCGCAGCACGACGACCGACGAGGCGCGGTCATTGAATCCATGGCGCGCGAAGTCGCCGATCTGCTTCTGGGTGGTGAACGACTGGCCGGCATAGCCTTCACCCTCGTAAAACGTGACCTGTGCGGTCGCATGCGTGGCCATGGCCATCCCGGCCACCACCAACGTGCTTTTCAGCAGCGTGTTCATCTTGTCTGTCTCCAGAATGCAGGTGCTGCCGATGCCGGAGCGCCGACATGGCAGTTGGGTTCCATCTAGCCAAAGGGCGGCAACCCGGCAACGCGGCTGTCGTGCAGGTAGAACAAGGCGGCGGCCACCAGCAGGGCGAAGGCCGCTCGCAGCAGTTGGATGGTCACGCCGGTCGGGGCAGGACCGAAGGGGTTGCGAGGCTGCGTATCCATGGGGTCTCCGGGAAGTTCAACCAGATTGGCCGTAAATGGCGAGCGCGTCGGTACGTTGGCCCACACAAGCAGCGAGCGGCGGCGAAACCACCGTTCGACTGACTCGCGCAAGCGCTGCCGGCGTTGGTGCGGTACCGCACACGAGATTGCAGAATCGGCTAGACTGCCCGGACGGCAACCGCAGCGTGAAATCGCAGCGACTGGAAGGAGTCCTCCATGCCACCCAAAGATAGGTCACCCAAGATCAAGTCGCGCGCGGGCGCGCCCGCAAACGCCAGTCCCCGTCAGAATCGCCTGCTCGACGCTCTTCCGGCCAGCGACTACGAGCGGATCGAGCCGCATCTCGAACTGATAGCGATGCCGCTCGGTTCGGTCCTCTACGAGTCAGGGACCCGGATGCGTCACGTCTATTTCCCCACGACGTCGATCGTGTCGCTGCTCTACGTCATGGAGGATGGCGCATCGGCGGAAATCGCCATTGTCGGCAACGAAGGCATTCTCGGCATATCGCTGTTCATGGGAGGCAACACGACGCCCAGCCGCGCCGTCGTGCAGAGCGCGGGGCACGGTTTCCGACTCAAGGCCGACTTGATGAAGGACGAATTCGGGCGTTTCGGTCCGACGATGCATCTGCTGCTCCGCTATACCCAGGCGCTGATCACCCAGATGGCGCAGACTGCAGTGTGCAATCGACACCACTCGATCGACCAGCAGTTGTGCCGGTGGCTGTTGCTCAGCCTGGACCGCCTGTCCTCGAATGAACTGTCGATGACGCAGGAGTTGATCGCCAACATGCTTGGCGTGCGCCGCGAGGGCGTCACCGAGGCGGCCGGCAAGCTGCAGGACGCCGGGCTGATCAAGTACAGCCGCGGCAGGATCACCGTACTCAACCGCCCGGGGCTGGAGGCGCGCGCCTGCGAGTGCTATCAGGTGGTCAAGCGCGAATCCGACCGCTTGCTGCCGCGCGTTGCCGTCCAGCTCGCCAACGAACCCGGCCGAACGGCTGGCGACTAGCGACTAGTACGAAAAGGGTCGTTCTGCGATTGCACGGCTGAATCGCGCAGCCAGTCCGGCCGGTCGGCGTACGGATAGTAGGCGGAGATGAGGCGGCCCGACGAGATGGTCTCGTTCATCCCCGGGA
This sequence comes from uncultured beta proteobacterium, assembly GCA_963699765.1. Taxonomy (GTDB): domain Bacteria; phylum Pseudomonadota; class Gammaproteobacteria; order Burkholderiales; family Casimicrobiaceae; genus VBCG01. The sequence continues at coordinate 16,786 of CAVOVD010000013.1, forward strand.
GCGACGCATACTCGCCCGGACCGAAGGTCCGGCATTCGCCGCGGAACTCGGCCTCGCTGCAGAAGATCCAATAGCCGCTCTCGACCCGCAGCGACGCCGCCCGGTCGTTGAACCGGGTGCGGTCCAGGTCCGGCGTCATGTCGGCGACCGGATAGGATCGCCCGGACAGGTTGCGGCGGGAGTAGAGCGTTGCGCGGGCGTCAGGCATGGCGCGACCCGCGGCGCGACTTCCGTGGTACTGGTCCCTGGCGTCGGAGCGATTGCCGACCGAACGCGTCTCGATCGGGCGCAGCGAACTGATGCGGCTCCCGTAGGCGCCGAGGCTGGGATAGGCGCCTGGAGTGAGGACGGAGCAACCGCCGCTGTAGGCAGCGTCGACACAGATCTCCCAACGACCATCGTGCACCACCGCCGACTGGGCCCGGTCATTGAAGTCGGTGCCGGAGAAATTGCTCACCGGCCGATCGGCCGTGATGTTGCGGCCGCCGTAGTTGGCGCCTTCGTACAACGTGATGCTGTCGGCCGCGGCCGAACCGGCTGCCATGGCGATGATGCCACCCAGCAACAGCGGGGTCAGTGTCTTGTTCATGGTGTCGTCTTTCCGATTGGATGAAGGATCCGCGGATCGCGGGCATGCCGGAACGATGCGGCGAACAGGCATTTGCCGTCGGTGCGCTGGCGAACCAACTGCAATCGCAAGCGGGCCCGACGACCAGGCGGAGGACCGGCAGCGGGCGATGGTTGCGGATGCAAGGCGCGGAATCTCGACGAGAGGCCAACGGCGCGCTTGCCGGGATCGGTGCGTTGGCGCACAGACGTCGAGCGCTGTGCTCGCTATTCTGACCGACGTGTTTGCAACAGGATGTAACCAATGTTCCTGCCGCGCTTTACGCATCGTCTCCGCCACGGCGGCAGGAGCAGTCCAACGCGTCCTGCCCGACGATCCATCGACCGCCGTGTCATCGAAAGAGGCATGCGCCGCGTTATAGCTGCACGTCGATGAACAGCGCACTCTTCCAGCAAGGAATCACCATGCAAATTCAAGCATCTCGACTTCGAGCATTCGCCTTCGCCGCAGGAATCGTCGTAATGGCGTTCAGCGGCTGGGCCAGCGCCGACCCGCCGTCGCGCGTCGCGCGCCTCGGTTTCATTGGCGGCACGGTCAGTTTTTCGCCGGCCGGCGAGAACGACTGGGTGCGGGCGGTCATCAATCGGCCGCTCACCACCGGCGATCGGCTGTGGACGGATGCGGGCGCGCGGGCGGAAGTCCAGGTCGGCGGCGCGACGATCCGGATGAATGCCGATACCGGCATCTCCGTGCTCAATCTCGACGACCGGATCACGCAGTTGCAATTGATGCAGGGTACGTTGAACGTGCGCGTGCGCCGCGTCGCGCCCAACCAGGTTTTCGAGGTCGATACGCCAAACCTTGCTTTCACGCTGCGGCAACCCGGCGAGTACCGGATCACGGTGGATCCCAGCGGCGATACGACGTACATCATCGTGCGCAAGGGCCAGGGCGAGGTCTATGGAGAAGGCGCGGCGTACGTGATCGATTCGCGGCAATCGTATCGTTTCGCGGCACCGGCTTGCGCGACTACCAGTATGTTGACGCGCCACGCCTCGACGAGTTCGATCGCTGGGCGAGCGATCGCGACCGCCGGTATGACAACTCGGTTTCCGCCCGATATGTTTCGCAGGACGTCGTCGGCTATCAGGACCTCGATGCCAACGGCACCTGGCGCGTCGACGCGACCTACGGCAACGTGTGGGTCCCGAATCGCGTGGCCGCCGGCTGGGCACCGTACCGCGACGGTCACTGGGCCTGGATCGACCCCTGGGGCTGGACCTGGGTGGATGACGCGCCCTGGGGCTTCGCCGTGTCCCATTATGGCCGCTGGACGAATCTGCGCGGAACCTGGGGCTGGGTACCGGGTCCGGTACGAAGCCAGGCCTACTACGCCCCGGCGCTGGTGGCGTTCGTCGGCGGCAGCAATTTCCAGCTGTCGATCTCGAGCGGCAACGTCGGCGGCGTCGCCTGGTTTCCGCTCGGGCCGCGCGAGGTCTATCGCCCGGCCTATCCGGTGAGCCGCGGCTATTTCGAGAGGGTCAACGTCAGCAATACGGTGGTCAACACCACCGTGGTCAACAACTACTACAACAATACCAACGTGACCAATGTCGTCTACGCCAACCGGCAGGTGCCGGGGGCGGTGGTCGCCGTGCCGACGACCGCGTTCGTGCAGTCGCAACCGGTGGCGAAGTCGGCGGTGCGGGTTTCCAGGGAAGTGGTGGAGCGTGTGCCGGTGGCCTTCGTGGCGCCCGTGGTGCCGACCGAGCGAAGCGTACGCGGCGCTGCCGCGCAGGGCGACAGGCCGCCTTCCCGCGTATTCGAGCGGAGCGCGGTCGCCCGCTCTGCGCCGCCGCCGGCGGCGGTCGGATTCGCGGCGCAGCAGCAGCAACTGACCGCGAACCCGGGCCAGCCCCTCGACGCCGCCAATCGCAAAGAACTGAAGCGTGAAGCGACCGCGCCCAAGCCCGAGGTCAGGGTGATCTCGCAGGAGCAGCAGGCGCCGTCGACCTTGCGTCTGCCGCCCGCGGCGCCGGTAACCGCAGCACAACCGGCAGACCAGCGCGGCGGGCCCGACAAGCGCGTGAGGGAGGATCAGCGCGGACAGGCTGCCGCGCCGCCAACCACGGCACCGCCGGTCGTCGCCGCTCCGGCACCCGCCGCGCAGCCGCCGGAACAACGCGGTGGGCCCGACAGGCGCGTGAGGGAAGATCAGCGCGGACAGGCCGCCGCGCCGCCAACCACGGCACCGCCGGTCCTCGCCGCTCCGGCACCCGCCACGCAACCGCCGGACCAACGCGGCAGGCCGGACAAGCGCGCGCAGGAAAACCCGCGCGGACGGGCCGTTGCGGCGCCGGTGCCGGCACCATCGCAAGTTCTCGCGGCACCGGCTCCGGCACCCGCCGCACAGCCGCCGGACCAACGCGGTGGGCCCGACAGGCGCGCGAGGGAAGATCAGCGCGGACAGGCCGCGGCGCCGCCAACCACGGCACCGCCGGTCCTCGCCGCTCCGGCACCCGCCACGCAACCGCCGGACCAACGCGGCAGGCCGGACAAGCGCGCGCAGGAAAACCCGCGCGGACAGGCCGTCGCGACGCCGCCGCCAGCGCCGCAGCAAGGCGTGGCTCCGGTACCGCCTGCCTCATCGCAATTCATCGCGGCACCGGCCCCGAAGGCGGACCCCGCTGGCAAGGAGAACAAGCCTGACACGGGCACGCCGAAAGAAAGAAAAAGGACGGCGACGGACAGAAGTCCGAAGAAGAAAACCGCAAGCGCAGAAGTTAGCCCGTTCCCGCCCGCGAGTCGGGAAACGGGCGAGGGGCCGATGCAGTCGCATCGGCCCCTCATCTTTTCCAAGCACCGTTCGCTCGGCCTGCAGTTTAATCACACGCCCGGTCTGCGGCGGGTTGATCAGCGGATGCCCTTCGCCAACCGAATATCACGCTAAGTGTGGTGCCGAACATACGGGATCGAGGCATGCGCCCAGAATGGATCAACCGCCCCGGTCCGGGCGAATGCGCTCAACTTCGGAAGCTGCGTTCCGCTGCCGTCATTCGCATGCGTCGCGACCAGCGCCGGATTGCGTTCAACGAACATAGGCCAGACGAGTGACGAACCGCATTGCCCCGACCCGCATTGGCCAGACCAATAGAGTGCTGGCGAGCGTCCCCCCGAGGCAATACCGACGCCTTGAGGCGCAGCTCGAGCCGATTGCACTGACTCTGGGGCAGGTGCTCTACGAACCGGGCAGTGCGATCCGTCATGTCTACTTCCCCGTCAACTCGCTCATCTCCCTGCTCACTGCGGTGGACAAGCGCCGCTCGCTCGAAGTCGGCATGGTCGGCAACGAAGGCATGGCCGGCATGCCATTCATCCTGGGCATGGGCGTCTCCGGCGTCCGCGCGCTGGTGCAGGGTTCCGGTACGGCATTGCGCATGGCCTCGGCGCCCTTTCGTGTCGAGTTCGACCGCAATCGGCCACTGCAGGACGCGCTCCACCGCTACACCTATGCATTGATGGCGCAGATATCGCAGACCGCCGCATGCAACCGCTATCACGAAACGGAGGAGCGCCTGGCCCGATGGCTGCTGATGACCCGCGACCGCCTCGGCACCGACGAACTGCCGCTGACGCAGCAATTCCTGGCGCATATGCTGGGCCTTCGACGCGAAGGCGTCACTGCGGCCGCCAGCGCGCTCAAGGAACGCAGGCTGATCGACTACAGTCGCGGCGACATCCGGATTCTGGACGCACGTGGACTCGAGGCGGCCTCGTGCTCGTGCTACCAGATCGTGAAGACCGTCTACCGGCGCGCCCAGCCGTAGTCGGCTCCTGCCGGCGCCGACCACCCCATGGCCATGTCCAAAAACGAAACCGCTGCCGGCATTCTCGACGAGTCCCGCAATGCGGCCCGCGTCTCCGAGGGGCTGCGCCAGGAAGCACTGCTCAGGACCGGGGCGCTGCAGAACGCCATCCTGACCAGCGCGAATTTCTCGATCATCGCCACCGACGAGAAAGGCATCATTCAACTGTTCAATGTCGGCGCCGAGCACATGCTGGGCTATCGGGCTGCCGAGGTCGTCGACAGGATCAGCCCCAGCGACATCCACGATCCGGATGAAGTGATCGCCCGCGCGGCGGATCTGAGCAGGGAACTCGCCACGGAAATCGCGCCGGGTTTCGAGGCGCTCGCGTTCAAGGCCTCGCGGGGAATCGAGGACGTCTACGAACTGACCTATATCTGCAAGGATGGCAGCCGCTTTCCGGCCATCGTGTCGATCACTGCGCTGCGCGACGACTTCGGCGCCATCATCGGCTACCTGCTGATCGGCACCGACAATTCCGTGCGCAAGCAGGTCGAGCTGAAGCTGCAGCAGGCCATGGCTCTGGCGGAGAAGGCCAACCTCGCCAAGTCGGATTTTCTCTCCAGCATGAGCCATGAGCTGCGCACGCCGCTCAGCGCCATCCTCGGCTTCGCCCAGCTCATGGAGTCCGGCTCGCCGGTCCCGACGGTTTCGCAGAAGCGCAGCATCGACCAGATCCTGCAGGCCGGGTGGTACCTGCTGAAGCTGATCAACGAGATTCTCGATCTCGCGCTGATCGAGTCGGGGAAGCTGTCGATGTCGGTCGAGGCGAGCTCGCTCGCCGACGTCATGGACGACTGCAAAGCCCTGATCGAATCGCAGGCGAAACAGCGCGGCATCGACGTGACCTTTCCGCAGCTGGATGCGCCACTGTTCGTCAACGCCGACCGCACCCGGGTGCAACAGGTGTTCATCAACCTGCTGTCGAACGCGATCAAGTACAACCGGACCGGCGGAACGGTCGTCGTGGACTGCGTGGCGAGCGCGTCGGGCCGCGTGCGCGTCGGCGTCGCGGATACCGGCGAAGGATTGACGCCGCTTCAGCTGACGCAGCTGTTCCAGCCGTTCAATCGCCTGGGGCGGGAGACCCGCCCGGAGGAGGGCACGGGCATCGGGCTGGTGGTGTGCAAGCGGCTGGTCGAGATGATGGGGGGCGCCATCGGCGTGGAAAGCACGGTCGGAAAGGGCAGCATGTTCTGGTTCGAGCTGATGCTGTGCGGCGGAACCGCAGCGGGTCGCCGACGCGACCGAACCCGAGGGCTTCGCCCTGAAGCAATCAGCCGCCGACGCAACCGTCCGCACGCTGCTCTACGTCGAGGACAATCCGGCCAATCTGCTGCTGGTCGAGGAGATCATCGCGCGCCGGACCGACATTCGCCTGCTGACCGCGCGGGACGGCAACCGCGGCGTCGAGATCGCCTGCGCTTCCCAGCCGGATGTGATCCTGATGGACATCAACCTGCCGGGCATCAGCGGCATCACGGCACTCCGACTGCTGGCCGCAAATCCGTCGACGGCGCACATCCCGGTGGTCGCGCTCAGCGCCAACGCCATGCCCCGGGACATCGACAAGGGCCTGGAGGCCGGATTCCTGCGTTACCTCACCAAGCCCATCAAGGTCAACGAATTCATGGAAACGATGGATTTCGCACTGAACTTCGCGACGACAGGATCGCCTCGCGAAAAAACCGGGAAACCGACATGATCATCGAGCGCGCGCGAGATCCTCGACGCCAGCATACTGATCGTCGACGACCAGGAGCCCAACGTCAGCCTGCTCGAGCAGTTGCTGGCGGAGGCCGGCTACACCCGCGTCGCCTCGACGACGAATCCAACGGAGGTCTGCGCGCGACATCGCAGGGATCGCTACGATCTCATCCTGCTCGACCTGCAGATGCCCGGCATGGATGGCTTCCAGGTGATGGCAGGCCTCAAGACCAACCAGGCGGACCCCTACCTGCCGGTGATCGTGCTCACCGCCCAGCCAGGTCACAAGCTGCGGGCGTTGCAGGCCGGCGCGAAGGATTTCATCAGCAAGCCGTTCGACCTGGTCGAGGTCAAGACACGCATTCACAACATGCTGGAGGTGCGCCTGCTGTACAAGCGGCTCGAGGATCACAACCGGATCCTGGAGGATGCGGTCCGGGAACGAACCGCCGAGCTGCGCGAAAGCGAGGCGCGCTATCGCAGCCTGAGCGAACTGGCGTCCGACTGGTACTGGGAGCAGGACGAGAACGGGAGTTTCACCAAGGTGTCCGGTCCGGTCCTGGAAATGCTCGGACTGAGTGTCGACACGCTTGCCGGCGAAAGGGGCCTCGACGCACCGACCGGCTGGAACGAAGCGGAGCGAGCGGAACTTCGTGCCAGGATCGCGAATCGGCAGCCGTTCCTGGACTTCCTGTTCAACCGCGTCAACGCCGATGGCTCGACGCAGCATTTCCGGGTGAGCGGGGAGCCGATGTTCGACCGGTCCTGCCGCTTCACCGGCTACCGGGGTGTCGGCGTGGAGCTGGCCGCAGCGAAATAACACGTGCGATCACGACAGTCAATCATGCCCTTCCCGCACAGCCCCAATCAGAATCACCTGCTCGCCGCCCTGCCCGGTGCGGAGTTCGGGCGACTGGCACCGCAACTGGAACTGGTCCCGATGCGGCTCGGCGAAGCGCTCTACGAGCCCGGAGGCCAGCTGCGACATGCTTATTTCCCCACGACCGCCATCGTGTCGCTGCTTTACGTCGTCGAGTCCGGCGCCGCATCGGAAATCGCGGGCGTGGGCAATGAAGGCGTCGTCGGCGTGTCCCTATTCATGGGGGGCGATACCACGCCAAGCGCGGCCGTGGTGCAGACTGCGGGCCACGGTTACCGCCTGAAATCCGCGCTGCTGATGGAAGAATTCAATCGCGCCGGGGCCATGCATTCGTTGTTGCTGCGCTATACGCAGGCGCTGATCACGCAGATGTTCCAGACCGCCGCCTGCAATCGGCACCACTCGATCGAGCAGCAACTATGCCGATGGCTGCTGATGACCCTCGATCGACTGCCGTCGAACGAGCTGGTGATGACTCAGGAGTTGATCGCCAATGCCCTGGGCGTGCGCCGGGAAGGCATCACGGAGGCTGCCGGGAATCTGCAGCGCGCCGGGGTCATCCGCTACCAGCGCGGCCACATCGCCGTGCTCGAGCGGCGCGGACTGGAGACCGGCGCCTGCGAGTGCTACGCCGTCGTCAGGAACGAGCTTGGCCGCCTTCTGTCCGATGTGCGGCACCGCCAGCACCCTGCGGCCATCGGCGTGTAATTGCCCGCGCAGCGAATCGCGTCCGATGCGCCGACCGGGTGGCGCCGGACGTGCGTCACACTTGTTCTGGCCTGCACAAGGGACCAGCGTCGCAACGCGTCGGGTCCGCTCGGGCCGACGGACTGGAGCGTGGGACGCGATGCATGGCGTTCCTCCTGCGCTCGTGAAGCCGCCTGCGGCATAAGGCTTGGCAGTCCTTGCCCGAATCGACCGCGACCAACGACGTTTCCGGGCAGGTGTACGGCGTTCCTCCGTGCTGTGCGGCGTTGGTCGCGGCACAGGCTCATCGATCAGGCGCCGCTCCAGCCGCCGGCAACCTTCGGCACGTTTGGCTGAGGTCTTCCGGGATCGCGGCCCCGCTCGACTGCGTCGTTGGCCTTCACCACCGGACGCGAGCCACGTAATTGCGCGGGTTCGGAAACGTGTTCCAGCCGACCACGGCGACGAGCGTCGTGAGCACCGTGCCCGGGACGACCGCCTGGACCCATCCCGCGTCGGAGCCCTTGCCCGGATCGGAGATCGCGTGGCCATCGTCGCCCGGCATGAACTGCCTGGCTTGCCATGGTCCGGCACGCGCAGCATTTCCAGAGGACGGCGCTGCCGCCTCGGCCGTGTTGTATCTCACCACCCACGGAAGCAACGCGCCGGTCGCTGCGAAGGTAGTGCCTTTGAGGAAATCACGTCGCGAGGGTGCGGTCACATTGCCTCTTCTCGGAAACGGTCGGTTCGACGGACATCACGTTCAGGCACCGAACCCACCAGAACCCCCGCGTGAATCACGCGTAACACGCGCCATCTGCCCGCGAGAACGGCGCTCCGCGTCGACGGGTGGGCCCGGCATGATCCCGGCGCACGAGCAGTCGCCGGCGCACGCGGGGCCCGGGGAGTGGAGAGATCGCATTCGAGGCAGCCACCCGTGACGACGGCCACGCTCAATCCGGCCCCCCCGTCCCGCGCATCCTTGCCCAAACCTGCCGGACCCGCCGGGCGCGGTCCTCAAGCGCGTACGAGGCGGCCAGCGCAAGCAAGCCCGACACCAACCCCGTCAGCAACGCCTCGCCGTACTCGAAGCCGAAACGACCGGGATGTGACCACGCGTCGGCGACAACCGTCAGGCCGCCCACCATCAGCGCATTGCCGTAGCGACGCGCGAAGAGCTTCCCGACCGGCGTGAGCGTCAGAAGCAGCGCCAGCAGGCCCGTGCCGACCCCGGTCTGCAGGGCGAGCTTCCAGTGCGCGGCGCTCACCAGATTCGCGAAGGTCGGAGCGGTCATGCAGGTCATGCACGCGAAAGTCGGTTGCCACAGGCGCTCCAGAAAGACTCTCGCTCGAAGCTTCCAGCCCACATTTTCCATTTGCGGCCTCCTGCCGACATCGTCGCATGCGCGCGAAGCAACTTACAATATTCGTGCCGAGCATTGCACGTACCGACAATGTCGGACTCGATTGCCGGCGGTCCACAGGGCGGCGTCGCCGGGAGCGGCCTTTCGATGGCGCTATCGGCCTGACTGGTCACAGGCGCCCTGCCAAATTGCGGAGCGTCGGTGAGTAGTCAAATTCCCGCGCTCACCCCTTGCGCGTCGCCTTGCTGGCGAACGACTGCACCGCAATCCTGCCGTCCCGCACGCAGAACGTGTCGGTGCCCAGTTCGTACAGATTCTCTCCAGTCTCCGCCGTCCATACGATATAGGCGTGATCGCCATCGACGAATTGGCGCTGCAGCGTGAAGGCGGTGCCGGGCCGGCCGAACTCGGCAAGCATGGCCGTGAAGAGCGCGCGGATCTCGTCGCGTCCGCGCAGGGTCCCGTCCGGAGTGAACAGCACGGCGCCCGGCGCATAGTCGGACAGGATGCCCTCGAGGTCGCCCTCGCCGAAGCATTTCAGGTGGTTTTCCACGACTGCCCTGGTCGATTTCATCGTTTGCTCCTTCGTTGTCGCTTCCGGCGGAATGCCGGCCTTCACGGCCGCGACGACAGCAGCGCGGCCGCTGCCAGCCGGCCGATGCGTCGCCCCATCTCGATTCCGGCCTCGGTCGAGGTCCGGAAGTGAATGCCTTCGTAGACCCGCGCCCGGGCGACCTCGGACACGAACTCGTCGACGCTGGTCCAGCGGCGTACGACGCCCTTGGCAGTCGGACTGGTCGTCGTCAGCGCCAACGTCCGGCCGTCACCGGCATCCGCGGCCAGCACCGTGCCGACCGCAGCGGCAAGGATGCTGTGCGCGCTCGGATACTCGGGATGCAGCGGCGCCTCGCTCAGCGGCGACCATGACGCATCCCGCTCGGTCGCATCGTTTCCGTCGAGATCGCCATTGCGGATCGCGGTGGCCGGCCGCCAGAACAGGTAGTCGTACTTGGCCTCGAAGACGCTGATCATCGCGTCGTCCATCGCCTGCGCCACCGCAGCGAACAGGCGCGCGTTCTGCGCCACGTCCCGGCCCGGCAGCTGCGCCACCGAGCGCACGACGCCGTAGTAGATCGACGGCAGCGAGTACTCCCAGAAGCGGGCAATCTCGGTCTGTTCGGCGCTGCGCAGCGTGCTCGCTTTGCTGCCGATCGCCTTCACCTCGTTGTAGTCGCGCGCCCATGCGTCGCTGTTCAGCGCCGGCGGCGGGTCCGGGCGAACCTCCGCCGCGCTCCCGAGCAGCCAGGGCCTGCGCCGCGGCCACTGCACGGCGGCCGGTTCCGCCGTCGGCACCCAGGCGCCAGGCGCGGCGTGCGGGCGGTAGATCGCCGCCTTTGAAGTCATGTCGTCGGCGCGCCTGGCTAGCACGTTCGCCGCGGCCCGCTCGCCGGCGTCGATGCCGGCCCGTCGGGCCGGACCGTCCTCGATCTGCATCAGCGCCGAACCGTAGGCAGCTTCGATCGATGCCTGCTGCGCCGGCAGCAGTCTTGTCAGCGTCAGGCGGTGCGCGGCGGCGACCGCCGCATCGGCCGCGGCAGCCGGTATGCGGTGTGGCTGCGTTCGGCGCACAGGATCCTGCCGGGCGAGGGCGTCGACGGCCTCGTGCGCCGCGGTGTGCGCGACAGCCAGCACGCGAATCGCCGGAGGCGTTCCGAGCTTCGCCTCGACGATGATGTCGTTGGCCTTGGTGTTCCAGTCGATGACTGCGTCTGCATGCGCGTCGAAAGCGACAGCGAGCAGCAACGAAAGCGCCGGCAGGACGTGGCGCAACTTAGTATGGCGAGCGGTGGACATGCGTAACTCCAATTCGGGAAGACGTTCAGGGGAGGAGCGGCGGGCGCATGGCCCGCCGGGAATCAGCGCTTGGTGATGACGACTTCGAGGTATTCGCCGGGCACGATGAGCGAGTGCCTGCCGCCGATGTTCAGGCGGCCGAGCAACGCGACGATGTCCGACTCGAGGGACTGCTGCTGCGTGCCGTCGAGGGCGGCAAATGCCTTGTGCGTCGGGCCGTAGTAGTCGCGAAACACCTGCACCCAGTGAGCGGCAGACCGATAGCGGAAGTTGAAATGCCTGCGCACGGTCCGGATGTCGGCGCCTGCGGCCCGAACATTTCGACGATGTGCGGCTCGGTGCCCCAGAGGGCGGGCGACTTCAGGCCGGCCGGCGGCGGCAGGTAGGCGCCGATCACCTTGAACAGCTGGCCGATGAAACCCTCCGGCGTCCAGTTGGCCAGGCCGATGCGGCCGCCCGAACGGACGACGCGCAGCATCTCGCGCGCCGGCCGGGTGTGATCCGGGGTGAACATCGCGCCGAAGGTCGACAGCACGACGTCGAAACTGCGGTCGTCGAACGGCAACTCCTCGGCGTCGGCGACGCGAAACTCGACCGTCGAGCCCTTCGGCCTTCGCGCGCTCTGCCCCTTTGTCGAGCAGCGCGGGCACGTAGTCCGTCGAGATCACCTGAGCAAAACGGCGAGCGGCGGCCAGCGTCGCGTTGCCGTTGCCGGCAGCCACATCGAGCACGCGGTCGCCCGCGCGCACGTCGGCCGCCTCGGCCAGGGATTCGCCGACGATCTGCAGCGTGGTGCCGATCACGGCGAAGTCGCCGCTGGCCCAGGTCGCCTGCTGCTTCTGCTTGATCGCGGCGAAGTCTGGGCCGGCGGGGGCGATGTTCCTGCTGCGGTCATGGATAAGGTTCATGGTTTGGTTCCTGGTAGGTTGACGAAGGGCATCAGAACGGGCGCAAGGAAGGACCGCGTCGACCGGTGGCCCGCAGCGGCCGGCGAAGCGAGCGCCTCAGCGGCGCCAGATTGGCTTCCCGGTCTCGCGCATTACATCGGCCCGCGTCAGGCCGATGTCCCGCAGTTCCCGGTCGGGCAGTTCGCGCAGCTCCGCAAGATCGCGCTCGCGGCGGCGCCAGCTGTTCAGCGACTTTGCGCTGCGAATCCGCGCGGCACTTGCGAACCAAAAGACGCCTTGCGCCACGCGAGCCAACCGAACCAGCAGGCCAGCGTGGCCAACGGTCCGCTGCGGGGCGGGAATTCCGCGATTGTTCATCGGTGAAGCTCCTTCAGGGAGTCGCAGGGCCGAAGCGGCCGCCGCGTGAATCGACGGGCCTATTGTTCGCGGCGGAACGCATTGACACTTCACCTCGTGTCGTTCACATTTGCTCGCGCATCCTGATTCGAGGAAGGAGTCGCGATCGACTTGATCAAGGCTCCGCGCGGCTTGATCGGGAGTCCGGAAGAAGGGGCCAGCATGAGCCGGGACACGTTGTCCGATGTCTTGCGCACGGTGCGACTGCGCGGCGCGGTCTTCTATTACGTCAGCTGCCGCGACGAGTGGGCGGCCGAGGCGCCGCCGGCGAGCGAAATCGCGAGCGCCGTCATGCCCGGCGCGGAGCACGTCATCGAGTACCACATGGTCGCCAAGGGGGGCGGCTGGGCGGCCGTCGCCGGAATGAGTCCGGTTCGCCTGGTCGCCGGGGACATCGTGATGTTCCCGCAGGGCGACGCGCACGTGATGTCGAGCGCCCCGGGGCTGCAACCTTCGCGGTCCGACGCCAACTGGGTGTACGAGACCCGTCACGAGGCCAGGCCGATGCCGATCTCCTACCACCACGGCGTCGAACAACCCGGCGCCGCCATGCCGGTGGACCAGGCCGACACCGTCCTGGTCTGCGGTTTCATCGGTTGCGACCTGCGGCCTTTCAATCCGCTGATCGCGGCCCTGCCGCGGCTGCTGCACATCCCGGCGAACGCCGCCGGCGGTTGGCTCGCACATGTGATCGGACAGGCCGCCGCGGAGTCGCAACGACCAGGCCCCGGCAGCGACGCGCTGCTGGCCCGCATCAGCGAGATGATGTTCGTCGACGCCGTACGGCACTACGTCGCCTCGTCGCCGGATCTCTCGCACGGTTGGCTTGCCGGGATGAACGACCGTTTCGTCGGCCGCGCCCTGGCGCTGCTGCATGAGAAGCCTGCCGAGGCGTGGACCGTCGAGGAGCTGAGCCGACAGAGCGGGCTGTCGCGCTCCGCCTTGCACGAGCGATTCGTGCAGTTCCTAGGCCAGGCGCCGATGCAATACCTGGCGAACTGGCGAATGCAGGTCGCCGCTGGCCTCCTGCGGCGTTCGCGCGCCACCGTCGCGTCGATCGCGCTCGACGTCGGCTACGACTCCGAGGCCGCGTTCGCGCGAGCCTTCAAGCGGCTGGTCGGACAACCGCCGGCGGCGTGGCGGCGCTCGCTCGACGCGTCGGACCGGTGACGAGGCCGACCGTCCGCGCTTGAGGTCCTGGACACGCGCCGCCCTCGGGCCGGCCTTCCGTTGGCAGTCGCCAGCGCTCCTCCTCCGCGACGCGTCACGCAGATGGAGATAGAATGTTTCGCATATCCGGTAACTCGAGATGAAAAGGGGAACCTTTGTCAGACCGAGGACTTGTATTGATCGTCGATGCCGAAGCAGCCTGCGGCGACAGGCTGCAGGAGATCCTGGAGAAGGACGGCTATGACGTCGCCAGGACCGCTGGCGGCAAGGACGCGTTCGAGGCCATCGCCAGCGTCGAAGCGAATCTCATCCTCCTGGACACCCATCGGCCGGACTCCAGCCCGTTCGAGCTGCTCTGCCAGCTGAAGCAGAGCGAGCAGGCGCGGGACACGCCGGTGATCTTCCTGACCACTCAGGACGACGCCGAAACCCGGGCCAAAGGGATCGAGTCGGGCGACGACCTGATCGTCAAGCCGTTCGACACCCGTGAAGTCCTGGCGCGAATCGAGCGGCAGGTTACCGTCTCGAAGGTGCGCATGGCCCTGCGCGAGTCGGAGGCAAAATTCCGCTCAGTCATGGAATCGGCGATCGACGCGATCATCTCGGGTGACGCCGAAGGCAGGATCCGTTCGTGGAACAGCGCAGCGACGGCACTGTTCGGATTCACCGAAGCGGAGGTTCTCGACCACCCCATCGAGGTGATCATCCCCGACCGTTATCGCCAAAGTCACGTGGAAGGGATTCGCAGGGTGAGTTCGGGCGGTCCGAGCCACGTCATCGGCAAGACCGTAGAACTCGCCGCAATCCGCAAGAATGGAACGGAGTTTCCGGTCGAGCTGTCGTTGGCAACCTGGTTCCTGGACGACAAGCGCTACTACACCGGGATCATCCGGGACATCAGCGAACGGAAACAGGCGGAGCAGAAGTTCCGGTCGGTCACCGAGTCGGCGATCGACGCGATCATCTCGGCCAACCACAGGGGCGAGATCGTCAGCTGGAACAAGGCGGCGATGCGCATCCTCGGATACACGGAAGAGGAAACGGTCGGCCAGCGCCTCGAACTGATCATCCCCGAACGCTTCCACGAAGCGCATCGCAACGGCATGGCGCGCTTTACCGCGACGGGGAAAGGGCAGGCGATCGGCACGACGGTGGAGCTGGCTGCGCGGATGAAGAGCGGGGAAGAGGTGCCGATCGAGCTCTCCCTTTCGACGTGGACGGTCCGCGAGGAGCGCTACTACACCGGCATCATTCGCGACATCGGCGCGCGCAAGCGGGCGGAGGAGGCCCTTCGCCAGAGCGAGCACGCGCTGCGGGAAAAGACCGAGGAGATGAAGCGGAAGAACGACGTGCTCGAGGAAACGCTGAACAAACTGAACGAGATGAACAACCAGCTCATCATCCAGGAAAAGATGGCTTCGTTGGGCAGGCTCAGCGCAGGCATGGCGCACGAGCTGAACAATCCGGCTGCCGCCGCGCAGCGCGGGGCCGCGCAGCTGCAGGCGATGTTCTCCAAGTGGCAGGGCGTCCAGCTCAGGATGGGCGAGCTGAATCTCGACAGGAAGCAGATCGAGAAGATGATGGAGCTCGACGAGATCGCCAAGGAGCGCAGTCGGAAGCCGGCCGAACTGAACGCCCTCGCCCGCAGCGATCGCGAGACCGCTCTCGAACGATGGCTCCGGGAGCGCGGCATCGAGAACGCCGGCGAGGTGGTGCCGTCCCTCGTCAGCCTCGGCCACGATCAGGCCGACCTCGGCGCACTGGCGGAAAACTTCACCGAACGGCAGTTCTCGGTCGTGATCGACTGGATGAACTTCAAGTACGAGATCTACAGTCTCGTCGCCGAGATCGGCCTCGGAACCAGCCGCATTGTCGAACTCGTGACGGCGCTCAAGACGTACACCTACATGGACCGGGCGCCGGTCCAGTCGGTGGACGTGCGCGAAGGCCTGGACAACACGTTGATCATCCTCCACAACAAACTGAAGAAGGGCGTCACGGTCATACGGGAGTACGCCGACGACCTGCCGCTGATACAGGCGTACGCGAGCGAGTTGAACCAGGTGTGGACGAACATCATCGACAACGCCATCGATGCCATGGACGGGAAAGGCACGCTGATCGTGAGAGCGCGCCATGAAGACCGCTGGGTTGTCGTCGAGATCGAGGACGACGGCCAGGGCATACCCGAGGAAAACCAGTCGAAGATCTTCGATCCCTTCTTCACGACCAAGCCCACCGGACAGGGCACGGGCCTGGGACTGAACATCAGTCGCAACCTGATCGTTCAAAAACACCGGGGCCAGATGACGGTCAGGTCGAGACCGGGCAGCACCTGCTTTGCGGTTCGGCTGCCGATGGATTTCAAACCCGCGGAACAGTCGCTGGATTCATAGAGGCAAGGAGGCAAGGAATTGGCGAACCCGATCATTATGACCATCGATGACGAGCCGCACGTCCTCAACGCAATCGCGCGGGATCTCCAGGCGCATTACCAGAAGAACTACCGGATCGTGAAAGCGCAGTCGGGGGAAGAGGCGCTGGAAGCGGTGCGGGAGTTCAAGCGGCGCAGCGACCAGGTTGCGCTGTTCCTGGCCGACCAGCGAATGCCTGCGATGAGCGGGGTCGAGTTTCTGACGGAAGCCATCAAGCTCTATCCTGAAGCGAAAAAGGTGCTGCTCACTGCCTACGCCGACACGGACGCGGCGATCGCCAGCATCAATGCCGTCGGCCTTGACCATTACCTGATGAAGCCGTGGGGTCCGCCGGAGGAGCGTCTGTATCCGGTGCTGGACGATCTGCTCAGTGACTGGCTGGCCACCACGCCGGTCCCCTACGACGGCATTCGAGTCGCCGGCACGCTGTGGTCGGCGAGCTCGCACAACGTCAAGGATTTTCTCGCCCGCAGCCAGATTCCCTACCAATGGCTGGATATCGAAAAGAACTCGGAAGCGAGAGAACTGGTGGAGACCACGTCCGGAGGGCGGCCACGCCTGCCAATGGTGTTCTTTCCGGACGGCAGCACTCTGGTCGACCCGGACCTCCGGTCGCTGGCGAACAAGGTGGGCCTGACGAGGCAGGCTCAACAACCCTTCTACGATCTGATCATCATCGGCGCAGGTCCGGCCGGGCTGGCCGGGGCTGTCTATGGAGCATCCGAGGGGCTGCGAACGGTCGTCGTCGAGCAGGAGGCCGCCGGAGGGCAGGCCGGCACGAGCGCGCGGATCGAGAATTATCTGGGTTTTCCGCAAGGCATCAGTGGTGCCGATCTGACTCGACGAGCGACGACGCAGGCACAGCGCCTTGGAGCCGAGATTCTGACCGCCCAGAAGGTCACGGGGTTGAGAGTCGAGAAATTTTACCGTTTCGTGACGCTGGACGACGGCAGTGAGCTCAGCTGCCACGCTCTCCTCATCGCGACGGGCGTCAGGGTGCGCGAGCTCGATGTGCCGGGCATCAAGCCTTTGATCGGGGCTTCGGTCTATTACGGGGCCGCTACTTCCGAAGCCGTCAACTACAAGGGTCAACGTGTCTTCGTGGTCGGTGGCGCCAACTCGGCCGGCCAGGGCGCGATGTTCCTGTCGCGGTTCGCGAGCGAGGTCACGATATTGATCCGGGGGGACTCGTTGCAGAAGAGCATGTCCCGCTACCTGATCGACCAGATCGGCGGAACGAAGAACATCTCCGTGATTTTCAACACCGAGCTGACCGCCGTGGAGGGCACCGACCGCCTCAGGAGCATCACGATGAAGAACAACAGGACCGGTGCGATCGACAAGGTGCCGGCCGACGCGATTTTCATGTTCATCGGCGCGGTTCCCCATTCCGACATCGTGGCCGGCGTCGTCGAACGGGACGAGGCGGGGTTCATCTACACCGGGCAGGACCTGATACGCGACGGACGTCGACCGAAGAACTGGACGCCGAAGCGCGACCCCTTCCTGCTCGAGACCAGCGTGCCGGGCATCTTCGCCGCGGGTGACGTGCGTCACGGCGTGGTGAGACGGGTGGCTTCTGCCGTGGGTCAGGGCGCTGTGGCAGTCAGTCTCGTTCACAAATATCTCGAGACCGTTTGACGGATGGGCGGGGGCTGACGGGCGGTGGTCGCAAGGCCGCCAATTGCCCGGCACGCCACCGGCCATCCGGGAGCTCTCCATGCGCCCGGGATCGCCCCGGAGCGGGCTGACGGGCGCGGGATGCTATAATCTTTCGTTTTTGCGAACGGATCGCGGCGAAAGCGAAAACGCGGTTCGGACGACCTGTGCCCCGGGGGCGCCGGAATCACCGCAACGGCCACCGCCGCGGCGCCGACCGCGCCGGCCATCGCCCGGGATCGCCACGAGATTTGCCGCAACGGAGGACAATGCCATGACCGAAATCCTGCAATGCCTCAAGAAGCACGGCCAACGCCTGGACCTGGAAATCGCCAAGGAAACGGGCATGCCTCTCGCGACCGTGCGCAAGCAGCTCAGCGGCCTCGTCGAGAAGGGCGCCGTGATCACCTGCAACCTGACCCGCTTCGAAGGCACCAAGCGGATCGAAGCATTGCAGTGCCGCGTCTCGGGCTATGTTCCGCCCATCGCCCCCGGTCGCCGGTCCAAGGCTTCAGCCTAGCGCGTAGCGCAGCATGACGGCGAGCTGATCCGCAGCGCTCCGGCGCGGCGCATGGACGAATCGCCGCCGTCCGGATACAGTGGGCTGCATTGATCGACGCCGGCCGGCATCGGTGATCGATCGGCAACGAGGGCAGACATGACGATGTCCGGCAAACGCAAGCCAGGCGCCGCTGCCAGGAGGCCTGCGCGGCGGGTTGCCCGTGCCCCCTCGTCCGTGCGGACGCCTCCCGGCGTCGACCGGCGCACGCAAGCAGGCAATGGGCCCCTGCATCGTCGGCATCGGGGCGTCGGCCGGCGGTTTCGACGCGATCCGCGAGTTCCTTCGCACGATGCCGGCCGACGCCGGTCTCGCCTTCGTCGTCATCCAGCACCTCGATCCGGGCCGCAAGAGCCATGCGTCCGAGCTGCTGGGCAAATGCACGTCGATGCCGGTGGTGCAGGCGGAAGAGGGCATGCGGGTCGAGCCCAACCATGTCTACACCAATCCGCCGGACAAATACGTGCTGATCCGCGGGGGCACGCTGTACCTGGCGGTCCCCGAGCCGCGGCGGGATCGGCGCCTGTCGATCGATCATTTCTTCCATGCGCTCGGCGCGGATCAGCATGAAAGGGCGATCGGCATCATCCTGTCGGGGAGCGGCGCGGACGGGGCGGTGGGCCTGCGGTCGATCGTGCGGGAAGGTGGCCTGGTGATCGTCCAGCAACCCGAGACCGCGCAATTCGACGGCATGCCGAGGAGCGCGATCAATACCGGCCTGGCGAGCGCGGTCTTGCCCGTGGCACAGATGCCCCAGGTTCTGATCGACTATGCGCGCCATCCGTACGCCGCGGGCGTGCCGTTGTTCGCGGGCGACCGTGGCAGCGATGCCGATGCGTTCGACCGGATCATGCAGGCGCTGCAATTTGGGCACCGTTTCAGCTTCGCCGGCTACAAGCGGACCACGGTGCAGCGCCGCATCCTGCGCCGGATGGGTCTGCGCGGCTTCAAGAGCGCCGCGGAGTACGCGAGCGTCCTGGCCACCGAGCCGCGCGAGGCGGACGCGCTGTTCAAGGACCTGCTGATCGGGGTGACCGAATTTTTCCGCGACCCGGAAGCCTGGGAGGCGCTGGATGCGGAAGTGCTTGCGCCGCTGGTTGCGTCGCGGCCTGCCGGCGAACCGATACGGGCATGGGTCCCCGGCGCCGCCACCGGCGAGGAGGCGTATTCGCTGGCCATGCTGCTCGCCGAGAGACTGGAACAGGCGGGCCGGAATTGCCCGATTCAGGTGTTCGCGACCGACACCAACGAAGATGCACTGGCCATCGGCCGGGTCGGCATCTACCCGGCGGGGATCGCGACCCAGCTGTCGGCGCAGCGCCTGCAGCGTTTCTTCACCGAGATCGCGGACGACCACCATTTCCAGGTGCGCAAGGACCTGCGCGACTCGGTTGTCTTCGGCACCCAGAACCTGCTCGGCGATCCGCCCTATTCGAAGATGGACGTGGTGAGCTGCCGCAACCTGCTCATCTATCTGGAGCCGGAAATCCAGAGAAAGGTCGTGCTGCTGCTGCACTTCGCGCTGCGCCCCGGCGGCCACCTGTTTCTCGGCCCGGCGGAAACAGTGGGCAAGCACGAGGACCTGTTCGAGCCGGTCTCCAAGCGATGGCGGATCTTCCGGCGCGTCGGCGCGACACCGCGCGATCTGATCGAATTGCCGGCCGGCAGCGACCAGCCGCGCGCGATCGCGACCAGCGTTTCACCGGCCCCGCCGCCGGGCATGGCCGATACCGCGGCGCTCGTGCAACGGCTGATCGTGGACCGCTTCGCGCCCGCCGCCGTGCTGACCAACCACCGGTTCGAGGCACTCTATTTCTGCGGGCCGACGGACCGCTTCCTGGCGCAGCCCACCGGGGGGCCGACGCGGAACCTGCTGTCGCTGGCGCGCGAAGGCCTGCGTTCGCGCCTGCGCGGAGCGATCCGCGAGGCCGAGGCGGCCGCTTCTTCGGTAGTCGTCGACGATGCGCAGCTTCGCCGCGGCGACGTCTTCGTGCCGGTCAAGCTGACGGTCGTGCCCGTCGGGCGGACCGGAGATCCGCGCGGCCTGCTTCTGGTCGTGTTCGAGGATGCGGCCGAGGTGGCGGCGGTCCCGCTCGATCGCCGCGCGGCCGCCGCCCGTCTGGTCAAGCGGCTCGAGGACGAGCTGTGGGCGACCCGCGAGGATCTGACCAGCACCATCGAGCGCCTGCAGGTCACGGTCGAGGACCTGACGACGGCGAACGAGGAAGTGGTATCGGTCAACGAGGAACTGCAATCCGCCAACGAGGAGCTGGAAAGCTCGAAGGAGGAACTGCAGTCGCTCAACGAGGAGCTGAACACGGTCAACCAGCAGCTGCAGGACAAGCTCGGCGAGCTCGAGCTGGCCAACAGCGACCTGCGCAACCTGCTCGAGAGCAACGAGATCGCGACCCTGTGCCTGGACCGTGAATTCCGCATCAAGTGGTTCTCGCCTGCGGCACGCACCCTGTTCGACCTCGTCGCCACCGATGTCGGCCGCCCGATCACGGCATTCGCGCCCAAACTGTCGGACGGCCTGATGATCGACGATGCACGCAAGGCCATCGACAGGCAGGCCCGCGTGGAAGCCGAGGTCCGCTCGGACGCGCAGCGTTGGTACATCCGGCGCACGCTGCCCTACCAGGCGAGCGAAGGCGAGCGTCGATGGGGTCATCATCACCTTTACCGACATCACCGAAGTCCGGCGGAAGGCCGCGGTGGAATCGGAGGCGCATGCCGCGCTCGCGGCATCGCTCGATGATCGGGCGGATGAGCGCATCCGGGCGCTGCGCGTCGAGCTCTACAAGCTGGCCATCACCGAGGAGCGCGAGCGCCGTGGAATCGCCACGGACCTGCACGACGAGCTGTGCCAGCCGCTTGCCGCGGCGAGCCTGCACCTGGGTGCGCTGTCGCCGCCGGCGGGCGCCAAGGGCGCGGGCAGGCAGGCGTTGCGAGAAACTGGCCGATCTGTTGCAACGGGCCGACCGCGCCGCGCGCTCGCTGATGTTCCGGATCAGCCCGCCCGTACTGTTCGACCTGGGCCTGATGCCGGCACTGGAATGGCTTGCGGAGGACATGCACCGCACCTATGGCCTCACCGTCAACGTCAGTGAGTCCGGATCGGCCCCCAAGGCCGGGCTCGACGAGACGCTGCGCTCGGTGCTGTTCCGCTGCGTGCGCGAACTGCTCGCCAACGTCGCCAAGCACGCCAAGGTTCACGACGCCGAAGTCCTGGTGGTCCATGGCGCCGACGACCTGACGGTCTCGGTGACCGACGCGGGCGTCGGGTTCGATCCGGCGCTGCTCACGGCACCCGGAGCCACCGAGCGCTTCGGTCTCGTCAGCGTGCGCGAGAGGATTGGCTTCATCGGCGGAGGGCTCGCGATCGACGCGATCCCCGGTGACGGCACGGTCGCGACGCTCACCGTGCCGCTGCGGAAGCCGGGCGCCATCGTGCGAGCGGCTTCATGACGATCCGAATCATCCTGGCCGACGATCACAGCCTGGTGCGCGAGGCGTTGCGCGTGACGCTGGAGCGCGAGCCCGACTTCGCGGTCGTCGGAGAAGCAGCCAACGGGCGCGCGGTCCTGAAGCTCGTGCGCGAGCTCAACCCCGACGTCGTCGTGCTCGATGTGGCGATGCCGGTGCTCAACGGCATCGAGGCCGCGGCGCGCATCCACGCCCGTCATCGGCAAGTGAAGATCCTCGCGCTGTCCGCGCACGCGGACAAGCACTACGTGCTGGAGATGCTCGACAGCGGCGCCGCCGGCTACGTGACCAAGAGCGCGGCCGGACTCGAGCTGGTCGTGGCGATCCGTACGCTGGCCAGCGGCGGCTGCTACCTGTCACCCGAGCTGGCGGGCGCGGTGGTCGAAGGCGTCAGGGACACGCGGCGGGGAAAAACGGGGCAGCTGCCGCTGGGACGGCGCGAGCGCGAGGTGCTGCAGTTGATCGCCGAGGGCAAGCGTTCGCCGGAGATCGCCGCGCAGCTGTTCATCGCGGTCGCCACGGTCGAGACCCATCGTCGCAACATCATGCGCAAGCTCGGCCTGCACACGGTGGCCGAGCTCACCCGGCTGGCCATTCGCGAGGGCCTGACCGCGCCCTGAACGCGCCTGCCGGCGCGCTCGTCGTATCCCGCCAATACCTGCTTTCCGGTAGCCGCGAGTGCGGGCTTCCGGCGGTATCGCGCAAGCGAGGCTGCCCGCATCCTGTCGTTCATGAGGTTCCTGGTTGGGCGTGTCCAGGCGCTGGGCATCAACACCGGAACGGGCGAACGACGGAGCACCATGGAACCGGGTATTGGAGGCAAACGACGCTGGAGCTCGGTGCGGGCCGCGGGCGATGTGGCGTCGACGCGCAAGGCCGCCGAGCCGCGGTACTGGCTGTTTTTCAACGCCTACGGCGAGATCGGTTATTGCAGCGATTCGCTGGCGCATCTGCTGGGGCAGGATGTCGCCGATTTGCAGGGGCAGGGCGTCACCGCGATCCTGCTCGAGCTGCCGGTAAGCCGCGATACGCCGGGTGCCAACATCGGAGTGCTGATGATGAACTTCGTGGGCCGCCGGATGCCGCTGGAGCTTGGATGCGACGGTGGGTTCCGGCGACCGGTGCATGCGACTTTTCGTTCGATCCATCTCGGGTCAGGACCCGCGTTCATCGTCGAGATCGAGTTGGGCGGCAAGGGAGACGGATCCCGGGCCGGCCGGCGATGAGGACGCCATCGAATTCCATGGAGACGCGGACATGAAGCGCGCACTCGATGTCAAGCAGCAGGGACGCTCGGCGAAGTCCGCCAAGGCGGGCAGCGGCCGGGCGCAGCGGCCGCTGATCGCCGCCGAGCTGGCTGCGGCCGAGGCCCCGCCCAGGGCCGCGACGGGCCATCGAGAGGCGGCGCTCACGCCGGAACGCGATCAGCTGGTCTCCGTGGCCTCGTACTACGGCGACGAGCGGCGCGGCTTCCCGGGAACCTCGCCCGAACGTGACTGGAACGAGGGGGAGGAAGGACTCGACGATCTGCTCGCCCCTTGGGGGCTTGGGCGCAGGGCGCCATGACCGACGACGCCAAGGTCCTGGCGTTCGTGCTTGCCGGAGGGCGCGGGACGCGGCTGCATCCGCTCACGGCCGAGCAGGCCAAGCCCGCGCTGCCCCTGGCCGAGGGGCGAAGGATCATGGACTTCGTGCTGAGCAATCTGGTGCGCTCGCGGATCGAGCCGATCTACGTCCTGGCGCAGTACAAGCCGCGCTCGCTGATCGAGCACGTCGAAAGTTACTGGGCGCAATGCCTGGGAAGCGAAGCCCCGCTCGTTTCCGTCGTCCTCGCGGGCCGCGACGGCAACGCCGCGCCGTTCCGGGGCACCGCCGATTCTGTGCATCGGAACCTCGACCTCGTCGCCCGGCACCAGCCGGACCTCGTCGCGGTGTTTGCGGCCGACCACGTCTATCGGATGGACGTGCGGCAGATGGTCCGCTTTCACCAGCAGCGCGACGCCGACGTCACGCTGGCGGCGGTCCCGGTCCCGATCGAACAGGCATCCTCGTTCGGCATCCTGCGCACCGGCCCGACGGGCGAGCTGCTGGAATTCCGGGAAAAGCCCGAATGCCCGGATCCGTTCCCAGGCGACCCGACGCGGGCATTCGCCTCGATGGGCAACTACCTGTTCAGGCCGGGCACGCTGGTCGAACTGCTGGAGACTGCCATGCGTCGGGATGGCGTCGACTTCGGCGTGGACATCCTGACGCAGCTTCCCGAGCACTGCCGCGCGTTCGTGTACGACTTCACGACCAATGCGATTCCCGGACTGCAGCCGTACGAGGAGCACGCCTACTGGCGCGACGTCGGCACGCCCGACGCCTACCACGCCGCGCAGCGCGACGTGCAGCGGGCCGTTGCCGCGATTCGAACTCGACAATCCAGAATGGCCGATCTCCGGTGAAGCGGCGCGGCGGGGGACCCGGCCGTCGCCCGCGCAGCAAACCGGGAGACTGGATTCCCTGCCGCAGGTCTGGCAGGGGCGCGCTGCGGGCAGAAGTCGTCCCGTCGCCAAGAAATGATGGGTCGAACGACGCAGCGGAAGCGACCGGACCAATACCAGACCGACGATGCCAACCATGGAAGAAATGCGCTTGCGGGAATTCGATGTGACAAGTGAGCCGCGGCCATCGGCGGGTCAGGCACGCGCGCCGCGACACATCGACTACGGCACTCCACTGGGCACGACCACGACCTGCCAGAAGTGCGGCCTGTACCGGAAGTGCCTGCCGGCGCAGCTCGATCCCGTGAGCCTGGATTGCCTCGAGTGCTTCATCAACCATCGCCGCCACGTACCTTCCGGTGGATTTCTCTATCGCTCCGGGTCGCGATTCGCGTCGCTGTTCGTGCTGCGCAGCGGCTGCCTCAAGACGGTGCACACGTTCGCCGACGGCAGGTTTCGGGTCACCGGATTTCACCTGGCCGGAGACATCGTCGGCTTCGACGGGTTGGGCGGCGGCGAGCATACCTGCGACGCGATCACGCTGCAGGACTGCAATGTCTGCGAGATGCCCTTCGAGGCGATACAGCAGCTGTCCACGAGCAACCCGCAGTTGCAGCGATACTTCCATCGGGTGATGGGCAGGGAAATCGCGCGCGAGCACGCCACCAGCCTGCTGCTGGCCAGCACGCGCGCCACCGAGCGCGTCGCAGCGTTCCTGCTGCACCTTTCGAATCGCTACGAGGCGCTCGGAAAGCTGCCGGGCCCGCTGCGCCTGCGGATGACGCGCGGCGACGTCGGCAGTTACCTGGGGCTCTGCCACGAAACAGTGAGCCGCGCGCTCTCGCAGTTGCAGGACGATGGCCTGATCCGCGTGAAGGGAAGAAAAGTCGAGATCGTCGACTTCGACGGCCTGACAGGCGTCGTCGAGGCACGAGGACACGCCGATGCGGGCGCATCGTGCTCGAGAATCGAACCGGCGAAATCCACTCGGGTCACAGCGGCGCCACGGCGTCGCTCGCCGGCCATGTCCCTGCTTTCCTAGCGCCGCGACGCGGCCTTCCCGGCAATCGCCGCGATGGCCGCGGAACCCGCCGCGATCGGCGAGCGCGCGCGAGAACTTATCGGACCAGGGTCACCGGCACCTTGGCGAGCCGGACGACCTTCATGGCGACCGAGCCGATCACCAGATCCGCAAGCGCACCGTGGCCGCGCGTGCCCATGACGATCGCATCGCAGCCCGACTCGTCCGCGCGCCGCGCGATGAACGGCGCAATGTCCCCTGCGAGAACCTCGTGTTCGTACGGGACCCCGGCGTCCTTCAGCTTGCGCTCCGCGGCGTCGAATGCAGAACTTTTCAGCTGCGACTCGATCTTATGCATTTCGTCGGCGCTCAGTCTGACCCCGACGTCGCCGAGCCTGACCGGAGCGTCGTAGACATTGAGCAGTTGGACCGACACAGGACCATTTTCCTTGGCGAGCTTGACGGCGTAATCGACCGCATGGAGCGAGCACTCGGATCCATCAACGGGTAACAGGAGTTTCATTTCTGCCTCCGGAATCACATTGACCATGAACAGGCCGAGCCCGCTGTACTCCGCACCAAGCGAACGACCTGCACGTTCAGCCATCCTAGGCGCAATCTCCGCAACGGCAGGTGATTAATGTCACACATGGGGATCGACCCCGGCGAGATGATGGATCCGAGGTCAAGGGAAATAAGAAGGTGAACGCTGATTGATTTGTTCCGTAGGAAAGGACCGGAAAACATGTTGAAGACCTGGGTAGTGGTAGCGGATCGGACCGTGGCGCGGATTTTCGAGGTTGATTCCACCACCGGGAACATCGAGGAGATCGAGTCGCTGGTACATCCGGAAGGGCGCGAGGCGGACAGGGAGTTGACGAGCGATCGCCCAGGCCGCGGATTCGAGCGCGTCGGAGCTTCGCGGCATTCGTATGGGCCGGATGGCGGACAGGCAAAACACGGCGCGGAGGAATTCGCGCGCCTGGTCGGGCGCCGGATCGGCGCGGCCCGGGTGCAAGGCGAAGTCGATCGCGTCGTGCTCGTGGCCGCGCCGGCGACCCTCGGGCTGCTGCGCGGTCAGCTGGATGCGCCGACCCGTCAGCTGGTTGTCGGAGAATACGACCTCAACCTCGCGCACCTCAAGGCCGCGGAGATCCAGGCGCATCTCCCCGAGCATCTGGGGGCGGTCGCCGGACTTGCGGCGCCGGACGGAAAGCGACCAGCGGCGAAAGTCCGCGCGGGCAGACGCGCGCCGGCCGCCGCCAAGCCGCGTCCGTGAAGAGTCGTCATCCGACGTTGACGGCGGCGTGGCATGAGGAGACTGCTGAACGGGTTCGTGCTCCTGGTTGGCGCAGGTCTCCGCCAATGCCACGATCTGGCACCGTGGCACGCTCCGGTTGATGTCCGTCAACGCGCCGCGTCATGGTGGAGATACGCTGGCTCCTGAGACAACCGAAGCAGAAAGGAGAAGCGATGAACACGCATATCCCCGACGTTGGCGCCCCCGATCCGGAACGCCGAACGGCTCCGATATTCGACGACGAGGATGACGACGAGCTTTCCTTCGATCTGGAACTCGAAACGGGCGTCTGCTATTTCAACGACGTTGCCTACCCGATTGGCCAGTACGTCCGCAGCGGCGGCGAGATCCTGCATTGCGAGGAACGCGGCGTCTGGGTTCGCAAGGGCGAATTGCCGCCCGATTCCGCCGGAGACTGAATCCGGGCTGCCTGCGGCGGGAGCGCCGTACCCGCGCGACGACGGCGAACATTACCCATTTGCCGGTAACCGCGATTGCGGGCTTCCGGCGCTACCGTGCCGGCATGTGGGCGGCTATCCTGCCAGCCATGAGTTCCCTGCTGCCAGGCCATCGGGGAACGCGCGGCAAGCGCATCACCGAATTGCGCAGCGCGATGTAATCGCGTAAGGACGGTGAGGCCGTCGCTTCGATGGTATGGCAGCTGCCGCTCACGCGGGAGACTCCCGGCGCCGGCATCGGGGCGACGATGATGAGTTGCGTGCGCGGTTCGTGGCCGCTGGAACTGATGCCCGGCGAACGCTGGTGGCTGCCGGTCGAGGCGCAGGTTCGATCCCTGCGCCTGGGCAACGGGCCCGCATTCATCATCGAGCTCGCGCCGCGCAGTGAGGCAGGCAGTGGCGAAGCGGGCAGCGACCGCGTTCATGCCTGCCGGTGATTTCATCGTTCTCAACGGAGACCAGTGATGCCGAACGCAACGAAGCTCAAGCAACAGCAGAATCCGCCGGCGAGCAAGGCTGGCAGGCATCCGGCGCGGCGGCAAGCCGAGGCGTCCGGCCCCGAGCCGACAGGCCGGGCAATCGACGCAGCGTCGGTCAACTCGCATGCGCCGCTTACGCCCGAGCAGCGCCGGGAGCTGATCGCCACCTGGGCCTACCACCGTGCCGAGCTGCGGGGTTTCTCCGGCGGCTCTCCGGAGCAGGACTGGCTCGAAGCCGAGGCGGAGCTCGACGCGGGATCGGCATCGTCCGCCGGTGTTCCAAGGGGCGGGAACGGTTGAGGTCGCCGCGGCATTTCTCCAGGAAACGCGGGCATGCCCTACAGGATCCTGGGCGACCTTCCGGATAGCGTCAGGGACGCCCTGCCGAAGCATGCCCAGCGCATCTACCAGGCGGCCTTCAATCATGCCTGGGTCGAGTACGAGGACCCTGGCGATCGCATCGGCGACGCGTCGCGGGAAGAGACGGCGCACAAGGTCGCCTGGGCGGCGGTCAAGCGGCAGTACGAGCGGAGCGGAGGCCGTTGGCGCAGGAGGTCGTGACCCGACGCGGCGAAGCCATTACGACTGCGCCAACGAGGAGCGACGCCATGGAAGGCTGAAGCGACGAAGTCTGCTGCCGGGTTGCCCGCCGACGAACTGCTGCAGCTCGACGCCTGGTGGCGCGCGGCGAATTACCTCTCGGTGGGCCAGATCTACCTGCTCGCCAACCCGCTGCTGCGCGAACCGCTCGAGCCCGGGCACATCAAGCCGCGCCTGCTGGGCCACTGGGGCACCACCCCGGGCCTGAACTTCGTCTACGCGCACCTGAACCGGGTGATCAAGCGCCACGACCTCGACGTGATCTATGTGGCGGGTCCCGGCCACGGCGGGCCGGGGCTGGTCGCCTGCACATGGCTGGAAGGCACGTACAGCGAGTTCTATCCTCACGTCTCGCAGGACATCGAGGGCATGCGGCGACTGTTCAAGCAGTTCTCGTTCCCCGGCGGCGTGGGCTCGCACGTCACGCCGGAGACGCCGGGCTCGATCCATGAGGGCGGCGAACTCGGCTATGCGCTTTCGCATGCGTTCGGTGCCGCTTTCGACAACCCCGAACTGATCGTCGCCTGCGTCGTCGGCGACGGCGAGGCCGAGACCGGGCCGCTGGCCACTTCCTGGCACTCCAACAAGTTTCTCGATCCGGTCCGTGACGGGGCGGTGCTTCCGATCCTGCATCTCAACGGCTACAAGATCGCCAATCCCACGGTGCTCGCGCGCATTCCGCCTGCGGAACTCCAGGCGCTGCTCATCGGCTACGGTTACCGGCCGTACTTCGTCGAGGGCTCGGAGCCGGAAGACATGCACCGGCGGATGGCGGCCACGATGGACGCTGCAATCAGGGAGATCCGCGGCATCCGGCGCCGGGCGCGCGACGGGAAGGCCGCGGAGCGCCCGCGCTGGCCGATGATCGTGCTGCGGTCCCCGAAGGGCTGGACCGGGCCGAAGGAAGTCGACGGAAAGATGGTCGAGGGCCATTGGCGTTCGCATCAGGTTCCATTCAGCGACGTTCCGGGCAACCCGCGCCATCTGCAGCTGCTCGAGGGCTGGATGCGCAGCTATCGGCCGGAGGAGCTTTTCGACGAGCGCGGCGCGCCGGTCGACGTGGTGAGGCGACTCGCGCCGGCAGGCGCGCGGCGGATGGGCGCGAACCCGCATGCCAACGGCGGACTCCTGCTGCGCGACCTTCGTCTGCCCGACTTCCGCGACTATGCGGTCGATGTGCCGCTCCCCGGGGCCGCGCTCGCCGAAGCCACGCGGGTGATGGGCGCGTACCTGCGCGACGTGATGAAGCTGAACGAAGAGACGCGCAACTTCCGCGTGGTGGGACCCGACGAGACGGCGTCGAACCGTCTCGGCGCGCTGTTCGAAGTCACCGACCGCGCCTGGATGGCCGAGCGCCTGCCGGAGGACGACCACCTGGCGCCGGACGGGCGGGTAATGGAGATCCTGTCCGAGCACACCTGCCAGGGCTGGCTCGAAGGCTATCTGCTCACCGGCCGCCACGGCCTGTTTTCGTGCTACGAGGCGTTCATCCACATCGTCGACTCGATGTTCAACCAGCATGCCAAGTGGCTGAAGGTGGCCAAGGAAATTCCGTGGCGGCGGCCGATCGCCTCGCTCAACTACCTGTTGACCAGCCATGTGTGGCGCCAGGACCACAACGGCTTCTCGCATCAGGATCCCGGTTTCATCGATCACGTGGTCAACAAGAAGGCCGACGTCATCCGCGTGTTCCTGCCGCCGGACGCGAACACGCTGCTGCACGTCACCGACCGGTGCCTGCGCTCGCGCGACCTCGTCAACGTGATCGTCGCGGGCAAGCAGCCGCAGCCGCAGTGGCTGGACATGGACGCGGCGGTCAGGCACAGCACCGCCGGCATCGGCATCTGGGAGTGGGCGAGCAACGATGCCGGTGGCGAGCCGGACGTGGTCTTGGCGGCGGCCGGCGACGTGCCGACGGTCGAGGTGCTCGCCGCGATCGATATCCTGAGGCGGCACGTTTCCGATCTGCGCATCCGGATGGTCAACGTCGTCGATCTGATGACGCTGCAACCGCGGGAGGAGCATCCGCACGGGCTGTCGGACCGGGATTTCGACACGCTGTTCACCACCGACAAGCCGGTCATTTTCGCCTACCATGGGTATCCGTGGCTCATTCACCGCCTCACCTACCGCCGCACCAACCACGACAACCTGCACGTGCGCGGCTACAAGGAAGAGGGTACGACCACGACGCCCTTCGACATGGCCGTGCGCAACGATCTCGATCGCTTTCACCTGGTCACCGATGTCGTCGACCGGGTGCCCGCGCTTGGCTACCGGGCGGCGCACCTGCGGCAGCGGATGCGCGACAAGCGCATCGAGCACCGGCTCTACATTCGTGCGCACGGCGAGGACATGCCGGAGATCCGCGAGTGGCAGTGGCCCCGGGCCTGAGCATCGAGCCGGATGGACAACACCGTCACACTCTCGCCGCGCGACTACGACGCCGTTCTGTTCGATCTCGACGGCGTGCTCACCGATACTGCGCGGGTACACGCCGCCGCGTGGAAGAAACTGTTCGACGAATTCCTTGCGGAACGGGCCGACGCGTCCGGCCAGGCCTTCGTGCCTTTCGACATCGATGCCGACTATCTGCGCCACGTGGACGGCAAGTCGCGTCACGATGGCGTGCGCGACTTTCTCGCCTCGCGCGGGATCGACCTGCCCCTTGGCGCGGTAGACGACGCCCCCGGCGCGCAAAGCGTGCATGCACTGGGCAAGCGGAAGGACGGGTATTTCCACCAGCAGCTTGAACGCCATGGCGTCGAGAGCTACAAGGAATCGGTCACGCTGGTGCGCCGGCTCCGCGAGAGCGGCATCCGATGCGCGGTCGTGTCGTCCAGCAACAACTGCGCTGCGGTGCTGCAGGCGGCGGGCATTGCGCCGCTGTTCGAAACTCGGGTGGACGGCATCGACATCGCCCGCCTCGGGCTCGCGGGCAAGCCGGCGCCGGACGCGTTTCTCGAGGCGGCACGGCGTCTCGGCGTGGACCCGGTGCACGCGGTCGTGATCGAGGATGCGACCGCCGGCGTGCAGGCGGGTCGCGACGGGCAATTCGGCCTGGTGATCGGTGTCGACCGTGGCGGAAACGCGGAGGCGTTGCGCGAAGCCGGCGCCGATGTCGTCGTGGCCGACCTCGGGCAGATTCAGGTGGCGGAGGAGCCACGTTCCACGTGGTCGCTGGAATTCGAGGGCTTCGACCCGCCATCGGAAGGCATCCGCGAGGCGCTGTGCACGCTGGGCAACGGCTATTTCGCGACCCGCGGCGGGGTCCCGTGGGCGGTGGCGGACGACGTCCACTACCCCGGGACCTACGTCGGCTTCGGCTACAACCGGCTGCGCACCGATTTCGCCGGGCGGACCGTCGAAAACGAGGATCTGGTCAACCTGCCGAACTGGCTCGCGCTCGGCCTGCGCATCGGCGACGGGGACGGCGACTGGTTCGACGCGCGCTCGGCGACGATCCTGTCCTATTGCCAGGAATTCCGCCTGAGCGAAGGCATGCTGCTGCGCCATGTCGTCTATGAGGACTCCCAAGGGCGGCGCAGCAGGCTGCGGGAGCGGCGCCTGGTATCGATGGCCGACATGCATCTGGCCGCGCTGGAAGTGTCGTTGACGGCGGAGAACTGGTCCACCGAGGTCGTGGTCCGGTCGGCGATCGACGGGCAGGTCGTCAACGCCGGGGCCAGGCTGTATCGCGAATTCAACAACCGGCATCTGGAGACATTGACGCGCGAGGTCACCGGAGAGGACCGTGTGTGCTTGGTGGTACGCACCCGCCAGTCGAACATCCATGTCGCGCAGTCGACAAGGACGCAGGCGTTTCTCGACGGAGAGCGCCAGGACGTGCGGCGCCGCGCCGTCGTCGAGCCGGATTACATCGGGCAGGAACTGCGGGTGCGCCTGCAACAGGGCGAGACGCTGGTGCTGGAGAAGATCGCCTCGCTCTACACGTCGCGCGACAAGGCCATCTCCGAGTGCGGGCTGGCGGCGCGCACGGCCATCGAGCGCGCCGGTCGCTTCGACGCCGTGATGGACGACCACCGACTCGCCTGGAAGCACCTGTGGCGCCGCTTCGACGTGCACGTGCAACTGGCCGATCCGGCGTTCGGGCTGAACATCGCGATGTTGCTGCGCCTGAACATGATCCACCTGCTGCAGGCGGTGTCGCCGAATTCCATCGGTCTCGACATCGGCGTGCCGGCGCGGGGCTGGACCGGGGAGGCCTACCAGGGCCACGTCTTCTGGGACGAGCTCTTCATCTTTCCATTCTTCAACTACCGGATGCCTGAAATCACCCGCGCGCTGCTGATGTACCGCTACCGCCGGCTGGGCGAGGCGCGCGCGGCGGCGCGCAGCGCCGGCTGCAGGGGCGCGATGTTTCCCTGGCAAAGCGGCAGCGACGGCCGCGAGGAGACCCAGGCGTTCAACCTGAACCCGCGCTCGCAACGCTGGGTGCGCGACAATTCCTATCTGCAACGCCACGTCGGCAGCGCAGTCGCCTTCAATGTCTGGCAGTATTTCCAGGTCACCAATGACACCGAGTTCCTGCACTTCTACGGCGCCGAACTGATCCTCGACATTGCGCTGTTCTGGTCGAGCCTGGCGAAGTTCGACGACAGACACGGGCGCTACGAAATCCGCGGCGTGATGGGGCCGGACGAGTTTCACGAAGGCTATCCGGACGCTCCGGCGCCGGGCCTCGACAACAACGCGTACACGAACCTCATGGCGGTCTGGGTGCTGTGCCGCGCGCTCGACGTCCTCCAAGCGCTTTCCGAGACGCGCCGGGCGGAGCTGACGGCGCGGCTGGATCTGACAAAGGAGGAAATCGCGCGCTGGGACCACATCAGCCGCAGGATGTTCGTGCCCTTCCACGATGACGGGATCATCAGCCAGTTCGAGGGCTACGAGGAACTGCTCGAATTCGACTGGAAGGACTATCGCGCGCGGTACGGCAACATCCAGCGCCTCGATCTCATTCTCGAGGCGGAGCACGACAGCGCCAACCGCTACAAGGTCTCCAAGCAGGCCGACGTACTGATGCTGTTCTACCTGTTTTCGTCGGAGGAACTCGGCGAGCTGTTCGAGCGCCTCGGCTACCCGTTCGAGTACGAGACCATACCGCGTAACGTCGCCTACTACGCCGCGCGCTCGTCGCATGGCTCCACGCTGTCGCGCGTGGTCCACGCCTGGGTCCTGGCGCGATCGGATCGGCCGCGCGCGATGCAATTCTTCGCCGGCGCGCTGCAGAGCGACATGAACGACGTCCAGGAAGGGACGACCCGCGAGGGCGTGCACCTGGGGGCGATGGCCGGGTCGGTCGACCTGGTGCAGCGCGTATCGACCGGGATCGAAGCGCGCGGTCACGTGCTGCGGCTGAATCCGGAACTGCCGCGGGAAATGAAGCGGCTGGACATGCGCATCCGCTATCGTGGGCAGTCGCTCGACCTGCGACTGACGCGCGACGCGCTGCGGGTCCGCGGGCGCGCCGGTACGGCGGCGCCGATCGCCCTGTGCGTCGGCGACGAGGTCCACGAATTCGCCTGCGGCACGACCCGCGTGTTCGCGCTGTCCGCAATGGCGCCCGCCCCCGCGGCGAGCGGGACCGGGTAGGGTTCATCGCTGGGGCCGGCGGGTACGCCACGCTGCTGCCAACTGTGACGCAAATCACATTCCGGTTGCCGCCGAAATCATAGTATGGAATATCTCGTCATGTCCGGAGAAGTGGACAACAGCAACATGATGTCGACGTCCGGCCGAGGAAGCCGCCAACAGCAATTCGGCGGTTGCGCGGCGCACCGGAAGGACATCATCGTGGAAGGAGAAAAAAATGGCGAACCTCACTCGTTTCGAGCCCTTTGCGGACCTCGCGCCGTTCAACCCATGGGGCGATGTGGATTACCTCTTCCGGGCGCCGGTGCTGCGCTCGCTGATGCGTGACGTTGACAAGGAGCCACAGCTGAAGATCGATGTCGTCGAAGACGACAAGGCCTATCGCGTGAAGGCGGAAGTGCCGGGCGTCAGCAAGGAGGACATCAAGGTCGCGGTCAACGGCAACCAGGTCACGATCTCCGCCGAGGTCAAGAAGGAGGCGGAGGAAAAGAAGGGCGAGACCGTGGTCCACCGCGAGCGGTACTACGGCAGGCAGTCGCGGACGTTCACGCTGATGAACGAGATCGACCAGAACGCGTCGGAGGCGATATACAAGGACGGCGTCCTCGAGTTGACGCTCCCGAAGAAGGGCGGCACGCCGATGAAGGAGTTGTCGGTCAAGTAGAGGTCCGAGCACGCGTCTCGTTGCGGACCGGGTGATCCCAAGCCGGGCCATGACCTTCCGCGCGCAGCGAATCATCCCTGCGCGGCAGGTAGGGTGGCAGTTTCGGCCGGCGCAGCCGGAAGCAGGTTCGCAGTCAATTCTCTGATCGCCGTCTCGTCGAGTGTCTCGCGTTCCAGCAGCGCCTGCGCACAGCGCTCGAGCACGAACGTACTCTCGACGACGCGCGTATACGGGACGGGGTACCGCGACAGGCGCTCCGCGAGGTCGGGTTCGACGCGGACCGCGGCGATGGCCTCCCTGCCATTGGCGTCCGGCGACTTCAACCTGCCGGTCACCGTGCGGTCGCCGACAATGACCTCTGCCACCCTTCCGTCGGCCAGCGCTTGCTCGAACTCGCTGTAGGGAACGGCCTCGGTCTTCTGCGCCGCGCTCCACCAGTCCTGCACCATCAGCAGCAGCAGCAGGGCGAGCAGCCAATAGCCGACGTTCCACTGCGTCCTTCGTTCCATGATGCTTCCCCGTTTGCCCCGGGCAACGGACAGGGAGCTGATTCGTAGCGACTCCGCTGCGCACGCCCTTTTTATGCTCCTCCATCGGTACGCATGCCCGCTTGACGGACGTCAATCGGGGGCGTGCGCCCCGGTGTTGACAATGCGCAAGGACGGCCGCCGGTGCCCCGCCTACGATCGAAGAAGGGCGTTGAGTATCCGATGATTGAAATGTGTTTCCGGCCCGCGCCCATGCCGTAACACCAAGGAGATGCCATGTTTCGCCGCATCCTGGTACCTGTAGATGGCAGCATGACGTCCAGACGCGGGTTGCGCCTGGCGATCGAACTCGCACGCGACCAGAAGGCTGCGCTTGAACTCCTGCACGTGATCGACATCCTGCTGGTGACGCCGGCGCTGAGCGGCGGCACCTACGTCTCCACGCAGCAGGTCGGGGAATTCGTCACTGCACTGCGCAAGCAGGGGAAGAAAGTCCTGGCGCAGGCGGAAAGTCTGGTAATGAAGGGCGGAATCAAGTGCCACGCCGAGACCGTGGAAACGCCGGGCAGTCGAGTGGCGGACTCCATCGTCGCGCACGCCAGGAAACGCCGGGTGGACCTGATCGTGATCGGCACCCACGGCCGCCGCGGACTGTCGCGCATGGTTCTGGGCAGCGATGCCGAGGGTGTCGTGCGGGAAAGCCCGGTGCCGGTGCTGCTGGTTCGTCTCGCGAAGGCGCCGACCGCACGCCGCAAGAGCAAGCGCCCGGCGCGCAAGCGCGCTGCCGCCCCCCGCACCCGTCAGGGGTAGGTCTGGCCCAGCAGTTGCGCGAATTCGTCGAGCCGATTGCGCGGGAGACGTTCGATGCCGGCGGCGGCGGCGCGCCCACCGCCGCCGGGGAAGCGCCGGCACAGCGCATCGGCGTGCACTGCATTCGCGCGCGGCGCGCGGACGCTGACGCGGTAGTCACCCGCGGCGTCGGCGGTCAGCACCGCGTGCGCGAGACGGGGCTCGGCATTGGCGAGCTCATTGCCGAGGATGCCGCGCACACGGCGCGCCCAGGATTCGTCGGGCAGGACGTAGAGGCGGGCGCCGGGCAGCGCCCGGGCCGGCGGCACCTTTCGCCCAAGTTCGAGGTCGCGGCGCCGGGCCTGGTCGATGGCCGCGTAGGCCGGATCCGCCGCGATGAATCCGAAGGGGTCGGCATGACGCAGCAGCACCCGGAACAGTTCGGCGGGATGGAGGACGGCGTCGTCGACGCTGTCGCTGTAGGCGTTGTAGGTCAGGCAGTCGCCGAGATCGCGCAAGCCGGCCAGTCGCCCGGCGGGGAGCGCGAGCGGAGCCGCCAGCTCGCGCGCGGCGGCCAGCAGGTTGTCGCCGAACGCGGCGACCACGGCCCAGATGCGTTGCCTCCCGGCGAGGTGCCGGTCGACCAGCATTCCGGTGCATACCGCCGGATCGGTGTCGATGTGCGCGTCGAGTCCCGGGTGCACCGGCAGGTCGCCGGCGTAGTGATGATCGAAGTACTGCACCATCACGCCATCGTCGAGCAGGCGCTGCAGCGCCGCGCGGTTGACCGCGACCGAAATGTCGAGCACCGTGACAGCATCGCCGCGCGTTCCCGCGACGCGGTCGAGCAGGGCGATGTCGCGCTTGGCGCCGGTGACGAGGACCGCGTCGACCGGGGTGTCGAGACGGAGCTGGAGCAGCGCGCAGATGCCGTCGGCATCGCCGTTGAAGACGTCGAAGTGGGTCATGGCGGAGCCTTGCCGGTAACCGCCCGCACTCGATCTGGCACTGGCGATCGGGGAAGGCGACGAGAACGGCATGGGGAACGGCACACGGAACGGCATACGGAACGAAAAAGGGGAGCGCGAACGTGAAGTCGATGTCCGGAGGCGACCTGAAGGTGTTCGCGCTGAGCACGGGCCGCGCGTATGCGGAATCGGTGTGCGCGGAGCTGGGATGCCGGCTCGCCGCGCACGAGGAGCGCGAATTCGAGGACGGCGAGCACAAGTCGCGCTCGCTCGAGAGCGTGCGCGGCTGCGACGTCTACGTCGTCCAGTCGCTGTACGGGGACGCGGGCCAGAGCACCGACGACAAGCTGATGCGGCTGCTGATGTTCGTCGGCGCGTTGCGCGACGCGTCCGCGGCGCGGGTGACCGTCGTGGCCCCCTATCTCGCCTATTCGCGCAAGGACCAGAAGAGCAAGCCGCGCGACCCGGTATCGACCCGCTACCTCGCCACGTTTTTCGAGGCGGCGGGCGTGGATTGCGTGGTGACGATGGACGTGCACAATCTCGCAGCCTACCAGAACGCCTACCGGTGCCGCACCGAGCACCTGGAGGCGGCTTCGCTTTTCGTCCGCGAACTGGCGCCGCAGCTGCGCGACGCGTCTGTGGCGGTGGTGTCGCCGGACGCCGGCGGCATCAAGCGCGCGGATGCCTTGCGCCAGCGCCTCGTGCGGACGCTCGGCAAGCCGATCGACATGGCGTTCGCCGAGAAGTATCGCAGCGGCGGCGAGCTGCGTGGCGAGGCGCTGGTGGGCGACGTCGAAGGCAAGGTCGCGCTGATCGTCGACGACCTGATCAGCGCCGGCAACACCATCGCCCGCGCGGCCCGTGCCTGCCGGGAGCACGGCGCGGTGCGCGTCGTCGCCTGCGCGGCGCACGGTGTCTTCGCGGCGGAGGCAAATACCGTGCTGGCCGACGCGGCCGTCGACGAGATCGTGGTGACCGACAGCATTCCGCCGCTTCGCATCACCGATGCCCGCGTCGCGGCGAAGATCCGCTCGGTGAGCACCGCGCCGTTGTTCGCCGAGGCGATTCGCCGGCTGCATGACGGGAATTCGCTGGTCGAGCTCACGGGCGTGGACAGCCAGTCCTAGCCGGCAGCTGCACGGGCGTCGATCTTCTCGCGCGCCAGCCGCAGGTATTCACCGGCGCGGGTGATCCAGGCGGCGCGCGCCCGCACGCCGTCGTCGTCGAGGTGCCAGACGGCGATCTTGGCGCGGACGCACGCGCGGTAGCTTTGATGGAACGCCACCACGGCCGCCGGCGGCGCGTCTTTCGTGACTTCGGTGTAGGTGGCGAAGATGAATGGGAGCGCCCATCGCGCGCCGAGCCGCTCGCATTCGAGCGCGAGGAACGCCAGTTCGTCGGCCGGATCGAGAAGCCGCAGATCGCGCGAGAATTCGAGGCAGTCGATGATCTGCGGATTTGCCTCTACGCAGATGTGCTCGGGCCGCAGGTCCCCGTGGGCCTCGACGATGCGCCCGTCTGCCGCGCGGGCGTCGAACAACGCCGCATGCGTTTCCAGCACCGCGAGCTGGCGGTCGCAAATGGCCTCGACGTCGCCGCACCGCAGCCCATAGGCCGGCTTGGTGAGGTCACGCCGATTCTCCCGGATCGTGGCGGCCAGATGCGCGCGGTAGGCGGCGGGTGCCGTCGGCACGGCAGGCGCCGCCGCGTAGTGGCGGGCCAGCTTTGCGACCACCCGCCGAAGGTCGTCCTCGAGCAGGGTGCCGGCGCCGATCATCCGGTCGAGCATGCGGTCGGCGGGCAACCGGCGCATGTGGATGAGCCAGTCGACGGCGCCTCCGGTGCCGCCGATGCACAGGCGGCCGTCCGCTTCGACGGCCAGCGGCAGGATGCCGAGGTAGACGCCTTCGGACAGCCGGCGGTTCAGTCGCACTTCCTCGGCGCAGAAGTGCCGGCGCAGCGCCAGCGTGCTGAAGTCGAGGTAGGGCAGGCGCACGGGCTTCTTGAGCTTGTACGCGTCACGGTCGAGCAGGAACACCCACGACATGTGCGTCTCGACCGCGGCGACCCCGGCGGTCGGCTCGGGATAGCTGTCCGGTCGTGACAGGAAGGCGACTTTCCCGGCGATTCCCGGGTCGCGCATCGGCGCTCGCAGGCCCATGGCGACGCTGTTCACCGTGGGTCTCCGCGCGCGCGGGTCATTCGGGAAATTCCCGTGGCGGTGTCGGTCATGGATGCCACACGCAACTCCTCTGCGCGAAACGCATCTTTCATGCTATTCATGATTGGCGTCGCCGGTTTGACAGCGGTCAAGCAGGGACACGCACGCGGGAGCAGAATGTGCTGGTTCACCGCGCGCCGGCGCGGCGCATGTGGTGAAGCGTCAACGGCAGGTCGCGACCCGATGCCAAGGAACAGCCGACAACCGTCGCCCGATAACGAGCAGATCGCCGCCTGGCTGCGGCAGGCGGCGGAGATTCTGCATGCGCAGGGCGCGAATCCTTTCCGGGTCGGCGCCTACCGCAAGGCCGCCGACACGATCGCCCAGCATCCGGTCGGCCTGCGCGAACTGTTCGAGGCCGAGGGTCCGGCGGGGCTCGAAGCGCTGCCCGGCATCGGCCGCGGGATCGCGGCGGCAATCACCGAGATGTTGCGCAGCGGCCGCTGGGTGCAGCTCGAGCGGCTGCGCGGAACGCTCGACGCGGCGGCGCTGTTCCAGACCGTGCCCGGAATCGGCCCGGGACTCGCCCAGCGGATCCACGACGCACTGGAAGCCGACACGCTGGAGGCGCTCGAGGCCGCCGCTCACGACGGCCGGCTGGAAGCGGTGCCGGGCATTGGCGCACGCCGCGTGGCGGCGATCCGCGCCGCGCTCGCCGAGATCCTCGACCGCTCGCGGCTGCGCCGTCGTTCGCCGGCACCGGCCACGGACGAACCGCCGGTCGACGTGCTGCTCGACGTCGATCGCGAATACCTGGAGGGCGCGCGTGCGGGGCGCCTGCCCACGATTGCGCCCAGGCGCTTCAATCCGGAGGGCAAGGCCTGGCTGCCCGTGCTGCACGCGACGCGCGAAGGCTGGGATTTCACCGCGCTGTTCTCGAACACGGCGAAGGCGCACGAACTCGGCCGCACGCACGACTGGGTCGTGCTGTACTTCCACGACGACCACCGAGCGGAAAGCCAGCGCACCGTGGTGACCGAGACGCACGGCGCGCTCGCCGGCCGCCGCGTCGTCCGTGGCCGCGAGGCGGAGTGCCGTACGCATTACGAAGCGTCCGCGGCCGAAGCGTGATCGACGCGCCGGGTAGTCGGTCAGGCCGCCGGCGCGCCGTCCAGGATCGCCTTGATCCTGGCCGCGAATTGCGCGCTGTCCCGATCTCCGGTGACCAGCTGGATCTGGCGGGGTGCGGCGACCCCCAGTCCGAGTTGCACGGCCCGCGCGATCTGTTCCTGGTCGAAAATGGCGCCCCGGCTGACTTCGGGCGTGGTTCCGTGATGCCGCAGAATGGCGACGCCCACGGCGTCGATCGCGACGCGGTCGGTGGCGGCCAGCGTCACGCCGGCGTCGACCAGCTTGCCGTGGTCGGGTCCACCGGTGACGAACGCCTGGACGCCGTCGAGCACGATCAGATCGGGCCGGTACGCGGCGTTGATCTCGGCGATCATGCGGCGCTGATGCGGCGAGTTGTGCAGTTCGCGCATGTAGTCGTGGTCCTGGCCCGGGACGCGCTTGGCCGCCAGGCCGACGGAGTTCTTCAGCGACAACGTGAAGTGACCGCCGTAGCGATGCGTCTTCAGGCAGCAGGCCTGGATGACGCCACCCGCGTTGCGCACCATCCGCGGCAGCGCGAACCCCTGCTTCCAATGGCTGTCCGACGGAGTGAACGACTCCCAATCGTCTGCGCCCAACTCATCGAGGACGACCACCCTGGCATCGAACGACTTCGCGATCCGAAAGACATGCTTCGCCGCCATCACGTCGCGGGTGTTGCCCATGCCGCTGCGATCACCGACGGTCAGCGGGCCGGCGCCCATCGTCTGGAGCATGCGCAGCAGGGCATTCAGCGTGTCTTCATGGGTCGAGCCGGGCGCCGGGTCGGCGCTGTTGAAATTCGGCTTGACGAACAGATCCCGGCCGTTGAAGCGGCCGAGTTCGAGCAGTTCGATGGCGCGCGCCGTTCCCGCGGAGCGGTCCATGGATTTCACCAGCGCCACGCGCGCCGTTGGTGGCGCGGCTTCGGCCGGATCGAGACCGTCTAGCAGCGCCGGTGCGAGCACCGCCCCCGAGATGCCTGTCGCGTTGCGGATGAACTTCCTGCGATCCATCGTCGGCCTCCTCGCAAGTTGGATTTCATGGCAATGGTCCGTCTATTACATCCCCGGATGGCGGCGGCGTCCAGTCGGATGGAGGCAGCCACCGGACCTGCGCGATGACGAATGTCATGCGCGCTGCCGGAATGACGCAGGCCATCGGCCGGCATCCGTCCGTCCGGGCTCGCGGTCGCCGGGTCCACCGATCGGGGTCGGGTTGTTCTGGCTGCTTGCGGCGTGGGGAGCGTGGGCCAATCCTGCGGTCGATGCGCGGATCGCCGATGTCGTGGCCGGCCGTGCCGACGCCGGCCCCGTGCGCGCTTCGACACCGGCCGAGCGCATCCGGCTCCAGGCGGCCTATGGCCCCGCGCACCCCGGGGCGATCTGGTTCGCGCCCATGGGCCCTCGACCCGGCATTGAAGCGGCGCTTCGCGCATTGCGGGCCGCGACCGACCACGGACTCGCGCCCGAGGACTACGACATCGGCGCGCTCGAGCGCCTGAAGGCGGCGGCGACCGGAAGTGCGGCCGGGATGGATGCCGTCGCGCGCGCGGATGTCGCGCTGACCGCGGCCATGCTGCGGTTCCTGTCCGACCTTCGATACGGCCGCCTGCGCCCGCGGGACGTCGAGTCGAATTTCCCGGCGCCGGCAGGCGAAGCGGCATTCCTGCTCGGGTTGCGCGACGCGGTCGCGCGCGATCACCTCGACGCGATGGTCGCCGCGGCCGAACCGGCAAACCTGCAATATGCGCGGCTCAGGTCGCTGCTGGCGCGGTACCGGACGCTGGCCGCCCGGCCGGCGCCGCCGCTGCCGCCGCTCGCGTCACCCGGCAGCAAGATCGTGGTCGGGGATGCCTACGCCGGCGTGGCGGCGCTGCACGCGGCGCTGGTGCGGCTTGGCGATCTCGCAGCGGAATCGGCGCCCCCGAACGGCAACCGCTATTCGCAGCCGATGGCCGAGGCCGTACGCCGCTTCCAGGCCCGGCACGGCCTGCTGGAGGACGGCGTTCTGGGCAAGGCGACGCTCGCGGCGCTCAACGTGCCGGCCGCCAGCCGCGTCCGCCAGATCGTCCTGTCGCTCGAGCGCCTGCGCTGGCTGCCCGCGCCCGCGCCGGGCCCGCTGGTCGCCGTCAACATCCCCTCGTTCCGGCTCTGGGGCTTCGCCGACGCGCGCAATGCCACGCGCGCGCAGCTGTCGATGCCGGTCGTCGTGGGCAGGGCCACACGCAGCGAAACGCCGGTCTTCGTCGACAAACTGCGAGCCGTCGAGTTCAGCGCCTACTGGAACGTGCCATCCAGCATCCTTCACGACGAGATATTGCCGCGGCTGGCGAAGGATCCGGGCTATCTCGACCGCGAGGGCATGGAAATCGTCAGCGGCGGGCAAGTCCTGGCGGCTCGCGACGACGACGGCATCATGGCGCTGCATTCGGGAGAAGCTCGCCTGCGCCAGCGGCCAGGTCCCCGGAACGCGATGGGTGGCGTCAAGTTCGTGCTGTCCAACCCGATGGGCATTTACCTCCACGGCACACCGGCCCGGAAATTGTTCGATCGCGCCCGGCGCGATTTCAGCCACGGCTGCATACGGGTGCGCGAACCCGTGGCGCTTGCCCGGTTCGTGCTTGGCGACGGGCTGGGGTGGACGACCGAGCGCATCGAGGCGGCCATGGCCTCCGGCGTGAATCGGACCGTTCCCCTCGACAGGCCCGTCGCGGTCGTCGTCTTCTACGCGACGGCGATCGTCGACGACGAAGGTCTGGCGCTGTTCATGCCCGACATCTACGACCGCGACCGCAGCCTAGTCTCCGCGCTGCGCGCGGCGGGCCGCCATGCGCCCTAGCACCCTCGGGGGCGAGCGCTGCCGGCGGTCGGCGGCCTACCAGCGGCGCACGCGCCCGGTGTCGAGATGGACGAACTGCGAGTCCGGGTAATATCCGACGCCGCCGGCGCGCCGCGACACCGCTGCATCGCGCAGTTCCGCCAGCGGGACGTCGGGGAGCCGGACATCGATCGCCCGTCCTTCGAGGTGCAGACTGTGCCTGGCGACGCCGCCGCCGCGTCGCCGCAGCGACTCGTTGGTGGCCGGGGAGCGATAGCCGGAGATGACCTCGAACGGCGTCGTCGTGCGCGTGTCCTGGGAAAGCGCGTACAACTGATCGAGCAGTCGCGGATCGATCGCCCGCGACTCGCCATTGCGTATGTCGCGAAGGAACCAGTCGATTCGCCCCAGCGCGTCGGAAAGGTAGACATCGCCGGCCGCGTAGGCGACCGACAGCGTCTCGCCGGTATGCGTATGGCGGAACGACAGATTCCGCGCCGGTGGGGCACCTGCGCGCGCCGGCGCCGGAAACGCGAGCAGCGGGGATGCGAGCAAGGCCGCTCCCGCAGCGAGCAGGCGTCTGCGCCCGATTGCGGCTGGCGGCGATGAACGGGGATTGCCGGATTGTCTCGAGGGTGTGCGCATGAGGGCAGGGCGACGGCAGCAAGAAAAATGCGGCCATCATACTCCGGCACCGCAATGCAGCGAAACCGCCGCCTCCGGGCGTGCGACCGACCTGCGCCAGCATCGGCGCGCGCCGGCACCACGCTGTCGGCGCCGCGGGCATTGCTGCTACATTCTGCCAACCTGGATCCGGTGATGACTGCCAACGCGCTACTGACCGACCTGTACGAGCTGACGATGCTCCAGGCGTATTTCGCGCAGCGGATGAATGGAGTCGCCGTCTTCGAGCTGTTCGTCCGCAAGTTGCCGGCAGGCCGCAGTTTCCTGATGGCGGCCGGTCTCGCGCAGGTCGTCGAATACCTCGAGGACCTGCACTTCACCGAGGACGAACTGGCGTGGCTCCAGCGCACCGGGCGGTTCACGCCCGGGTTCTGCTCATCTCTGGCGGAACTGCGTTTCACCGGCGACGTGAACGCGCTGCCGGAGGGTACGGTGTTCTTCGCGGACGAGCCCGTGCTGCAGATCGTTGCGCCGCTGCGCGAGGCCCAGCTGGTGGAGAGCCGCGTGATGAACCTCGTTCATTACCAGACGCTGGTCGCGAGCAAGGCGGCGCGCTGCGTCCTCGCCGCGCCGGAGCGCGCTCTGGTCGATTTCGGCCTGCGCCGTGCACACGGCGCGGAGGCCGGGCTTCTCTCGGCGCGGGCGAGCTACATCGCGGGCTTCGCCGGAACGGCGACCGTCGCCGCCGGGCAACGGTTCGACATCCCGATTTTCGGCACCATGGCGCATTCCTACGTGCAGGCGCACGGCGACGAATCGGCGGCCTTCGAATCGTTCGCCCGGACGCAACCGGCCAACGCCGTTCTGCTCATCGACACCTACGATACCGAACGCGCGGCGCACGAGGTGATCGCGCTTGCGCGCAGGCTCGGCTCCGAGGGGATCGCGATCAAGGGTGTGCGCATCGACAGCGGCGACCTGGGCGAGCACGCCCGGCGCGTCCGCGCCATCCTCGACGCGGCGGGTTGCCGGGAAATATCGATCTTCGCCAGCGGGAACCTCGACGAATATCGACTGCGCGATCTGGTGGCGGCGGGAGCGCCGATCGACAGCTACGGGGTCGGCACACGGATGAATACGTCGGCCGACGCGCCCTACCTCGATTGCGCCTACAAGCTGGAGGAGTACGAGGGGTTGCCGCGGCGCAAGCGGTCCGAAGGCAAGGCGACGTGGCCCGGCCGCAAGCAGGTCCATCGGCGCTACGGGCAGGATGGCCGCATCGTCCGGGACGTGCTCAC
Source organism: uncultured beta proteobacterium (assembly GCA_963699765.1). GTDB lineage: Bacteria > Pseudomonadota > Gammaproteobacteria > Burkholderiales > Casimicrobiaceae > VBCG01. The sequence continues at coordinate 61,249 of CAVOVD010000013.1, forward strand.
GCTCGCCGGCGAATCGGTCGCGGGCGAGGCGCTGCTCGAGCCGGTCATGCGGGCGGGACGGCGGATCGGGCCGCCAACGCCACTCGGCGCGATACGCGCCCATGCGCGGCAACAGCTTGCGATGCTGCCCCCCGCGCTGCGCGGGCTCGACGCCGGCGCGGCGTTCGAGGTCGAGATCGCGCCGTCGCTGGCCCTGCTGGCGGCGGAAATCGACGCCCGCACCTGAGATCAGGGTGAGGGGCGATTGCGCGATTTTCGCGCGCCCGTTCTCCGGGTCGCAGGCGTGGGCGGTCGCTTCAGCAACGGCATCAGTTGCGCGAGCGAACGCGTGTTCAGCACGTCCACGCGTTCGAGCCAGCCGCGGCGCGCCTGCCCGATGCCCAGATGCAGATAGGCGAAGTCCTGCGTCGCATGAGCATCGGAATTGATGGCGACCAGGACGCCTTCGTCGCGCGCCATCCGGCAGTGGACGTCGAAGAGGTCGAGGCGTTCGGGATGCGCGTTGAGTTCGAGGTGAACGCCGCGCTCCCGCGCCTTGCGCACGATCTGCAGCATGTCGACGTCGAAGGGCTCGCGCTCTCCGAGCAGGCGACCGGTCGGATGCGCGAGCAGGTTGATGTAGGGATTGTCGAGCGCGCCCAGGATCCGTTGGGTCTGCCGCGCGCGGCCAAGCTGGAATTGCGAGTGGACTGCGGCGGCGACGACGTCCAGGTCGGCCAGCGCGCTGTCGGGCAGGTCGAGCGCGCCGTCGGCGAGGATGTCGACCTCGATGCCCTTGAGGACGCGGAATCCGCGCAGCCCGGCATTGAGCCGGTCGATGGCCGCGGTCTGCCGCCGAAGTCGGCGGGCGTCGAGACCGTTCGCCATCGCCAGCCGCCGCGAGTGATCGGTGATGGCGAGATAACGCAGGCCGAGCGCGCGCGCTGCCGCGACCATTTCCTCCAGCGTATTGCGGCCGTCGGTCGCGCTCGTGTGGCAATGCAGGTCGCCCTTCAGATCGGCATCTTCGACCAGCTGCGGCAGCCGGCCCTCGCGCGCGGCGTCGATTTCGCCGCGATCCTCGCGCAGTTCCGGCGCGACGAATGGCAGGCCGAGCGCGCGGTAGACCGATTGCTCGGTGCCGCCGGCGATCCTTTTCTCGCCTCGAAAGACCCCGTACTCGTTCAGTTTCAGGCCGCGCGCCTGCGCGATTCGCCGCAGCGCGATATTGTGCGCCTTCGAGCCGGTGAAGTAGACAAGGGCTGCACCAAAGCTCACTGCCGGCACGACCCGCAGGTCGACCGCGAGGCCGTCGCGCAGGCGCACGCTGGCGCGCGTCGCGCCCTGCGAGGTCACCTCCTCCACGTCCGGATAGCGGGCGAAACGCCGGGTGACGGCCTTGCCGTCGGCCGCTGTCGCGACGATGTCGAGGTCACCGACCGTCTCGCGCATGCGGCGGAAGCTGCCCGCGACGACGACCTGACCCATACCAGGCGCCGCCTTCAGGTACGCCACGATGGCGACGGCGTACTGCGCCGCCAGCGCGAGCGTCCAGCGGCGCTCCTGCGACAGCAGCGTCCGCGCGGCGACCTCGATCCTCCGTTCTGTTTTCTCGCCGAAGCCGTGCAGCGCGCGGATGCGTCCAGCGCGCGCCGCGCGCAGCACCTGCTCAGGCGTCTGCACGTCGAGTTCCTGCCAGAGCGCACGGACGCGTTTCGGGCCCAGGCCTGGAATCGTCAGCAGCTCGGTGATGGCAGGGGGCGATTCGGTGCGCAATTGCTCGAGCAGCGCACAGCTGCCGGTGCCGGCGATCTCGGCCATCTTCGCGGCCAGATCGGCGCCGATGCCCGGCAGCCCCTGCAGTGACTCGCCGCGGGCGAGCTTCTGCATCGCGTCGCCGGAAAGCGTTTCGGCGATGCGCGCGGCATTGCGGTAGGCGCGCACCCGGAACGGATTCGCCCCCTGAATTTCCAGGCGATCGGCGATTTCGGAGAATGCGGCGGCGATGGCGAGGTTGTGAGGGGGCATTCCTGCTTCCCGGGCGCCGCGCGGCGCGCCCAGACCGATACGGGCCATTGTCGGCGCGCGCGCCGCGCGCGCATTGATGGACGTCAGCATCGGGACGCTTGCGGCCGGCCTGGTGTTCACGCCGATGGGCGCGGCCCTCGAGTCGGTCGGCGGAAACGAGGGACGTTACTTGACCTTTGTCAAAATTGCGCCTGCCTGCTGCGCTACGCTGTCTGCGCGCCGGACGCAGATGGCGCGCGTGGATGGATGGCCTTTGGACCTTGCCTGGAGACGAACATGAATCGACTCACGCGCAAACAGTCGCACCATCTCGAGCAACTGCTGCGGGAACAGCGGCAGGCCTGTGTCGAGGAGGCCGAAGGCGAACTGAAGCTCCTGCACGAGCAAAGCGTGGCCGACCTGGCGGGCGAGGTGGCCGATGTCGGCGACGAATCGGTCGCGATCATGCTGACGGATTTCAACAACGCCATGGCGCAGCGTCATGTCGACGAGATTCGTGCGTTCGACGAAGCGCTGGAGCGAATCCACGAGGACCGCTTCGGGCTATGCGACGACTGCGGCGATGAGATCGCCTACCAGCGGCTCGCCGCTTTCCCGACGGCGACCCGCTGCACCACCTGCCAGTCGATGCGCGAGCGGACGTTCGCGCACGCGGCGCGGCCTTCTCTATAGCGCCGCGCCGGCGGCTCAACGCGGCACGGGTCGCCCGCGCCCTAGCGACCGGACGACGGTCGGGGCCGGACATCGGCCGCTGCGGTCAGGCAGAACTCCACCGTTTGCGCGAGTGCATCGGCCAGCGCGGCATTCGCACCCGCCACGCCGCCGGCAGGATCGTCGGTGGGCGCTTCGCGGGTCACGTCGACGGTGCGGGTGGCGACGACGCGCCGGTTGCGCAGGTCGACCAGCTGGACGCGCAACGATAGTTCGATCCGGCTGGGCCGGGCGATGAAATTCTGCTGCAGCCGCAGAAGTTCGGTGTCGAGACGAATGTCCGCGGCAATGCCCGTCGGACCTTCGACGACTGTCCGGAAGCCCCCGGAGCGCTCCAGCGAACGCGTCAGCAGCGGCCCGAGCATGCGCGCCGGCGAGTCGGCCCAGCGATGGATCGCGAAGCGGTCGAGCACGAAGGGTTCCTTCACATAGAGCATTGCGGGAGACTCGAAGCCGGGAGACGCCCGCGGTGGACTGATTTCCAGAACCATTTCGCGCCTGTCCTGAGCAACGGCGGCGGCGGGGGCCGGGTCGAGCACATGCAGGACCTGGTCGGGGACCGGAGCTGGCTGCAGGACGCTGCAGGCGACAGCAAGCAGTGGCACGACTGCCGTGGCGAGCACGCGGGCGAAATCGAGCGCTGGGCGAACGGAGTCCGGCGGCTGCATGGCAGTGGTCATCGAGCACATGGTGAAGGGCTTCCGATGCATCGGCGGTCATTCCCCGGGGCCGCGCTTCGCGGGTTGCCGTCCGCGCAGCAGGACACTCGGGTTCCTTTCGACTTCCTCGCTGACGCGCCGTAGCGTGGCAGTCAGGTTGCGCAGTTCCGCGACCAGCTCGCGCACCTCGGGCAGCGCCTCGCCCGTGAACTGCTGCACGTCCGCGCGCGTGGTGTCGAGCGTGCCACGCAGGCTCGCGCCGGCGCCGGCCAGTTCACCGGCCATGCGGTCGAACGCATCGGCGCTGCGTTCCACGCGCTGCACGAGTTGCGGCAACTGCTCGGTCACGCGGGCGGCGCCTTCCATCGTGCGTGCCGTGCTCGCCAGCGTGGCGTCGATCGTCGGCGACCGCGTGGCGAGCGTCCGCGCCAGCTGGGCCAGGTCCGCGAGCGCCGACCGGACCGCGCGCTGGTTCTCCTCGTCGAGCAGCGCGTTGAGACGGTCCCCTATGCGGTTCAGGTTCACCAGCAACACGGGCACCGAGGTCTCGAGGCGGCTCATCAGCGACGGTGTCGCGGCGATCACCGGATGCGCCTCGCCGGGCCGCGCCTGCAGCGGCGGCGAGGCCTGGCGTCCTCCGGTCAGTTCGACGAAAGCGATGCCGGTCAGCCCCTGCGACTGCAGCGTCGCCAGCGTATCGACCTTGATCGGCGTGCCGTGCTCGATCTCGAGCGTGAGCCGCACCTGCTCGACGTTGTCGGGCGCGAGCGTGATCCTGCTGACGCGGCCGACGTCGACGCCGCGATAGCGCACCGGCGCATTGGGAACCAGGCCCGAGACCGACTCCGAGATGTACGTCTCGTAGATGTCGTAGCTCTGGCGATAGTACTTTCCGCTGCTGATCCAGAGGACACCGGCCAGCCCGGCGATGGTCAGCACGATCACGAATACCCCAACCGCAGCGAAGTTCACCTTCGCTTCCATGCCTGCTCCTGTGCGGCGCGGCCGCGCGGGCCGTGGAAATACTGGCGGATCAGCGGATCGTCCGACTTCGACAGCGCTTCCATCGTTCCCACGCCTGCGACGTTGCCCTTGCCCAGTACGGCAACCCGGTCCGCGGCGCGCCACATGAGGTCGAGGTCGTGGGTCACCATCATGATCGTCAGGCCGAGACCGTCGCGCAGGCTTCGCACCAGGTCGTCGATGCCGGTGGCGCTCAGCGGGTCGAGGCCGGCCGTCGGTTCGTCGAGGAACAGGAGTTCCGGATCCAGTGCCAGCGCCCGGGCGAGCGACGCCCGTTTGCGCATGCCGCCGGAAAGCTCGCTCGGGTATTTCGGGCCGGCGTCGGGGGGCAGACCGGTCAATGCGATCTTGACCGCGGCGACCTCACGGATCAGGCGTTCGGTGAGATCCGTGTGCTCGCTCAGCACCATGCCGACGTTCTCGCTGACCGTGAGGGAACCGAACAGCGCGCCGCGTTCGAACATCACGCCCCACCGGCGCCGCAGCGGCAGCGCTTCCTCGTCGGAAAGTCCGACGACCTCCTGCCCGAAAACGCGAATCGAGCCCGAGACCGGCTGTTGCAGCATGATGATCTCGCGCAGCAGCGTGGACTTGCCGGAGCCGCTGGCGCCCACCAGCGCGAAGATCTCGCCGGACTGCACGGTGAGTTCGACGTCTTCGTGGACGACGGCGTCGCCGAAGCGCGTATTGATGTTGCGTACCTCGACCACGGCGGTGGCTGTCGACGTGCGCGGCGCATCCATCACAGGTCGAGCCAGAGGAAGACGATCGAGAAGATGGCGTCGGTCACGATCACCAGAAAGATCGACTGGACGACGCTCATCGTGGTCTGCTTGCCGACGCTTTCCGCGCTGCCGGTCACGTGAAAGCCGCGATAGCAGCCGACCAGCGCAATGATCATCGCGAACACCGGAGCCTTCAGCAGTCCGGTCCAGTAGGACGACAGGCTGATCGCCTCGTCGATGCGGTCGATGAAGACCGTGAAGCTGATGTCGAGCTTGGTGCTCGCCATGACCATGCCGCCGAAGACGCCCGTGATGTCGGTGTAGACGGTCAGCAGCGGCATCACGATGATCAGCGCGATCACCTTGGGCAACACCAGCAGTTCCTGCGCCGTGATGCCGATGGTGCGCAGCGCGTCGATTTCCTCGGTGACCTTCATCGTTCCGATCTGGGCGGTATAGGCGGAGCCGGAGCGCCCGGCGATGATGATCGCGGTCAGCAGCGGCGAAAGCTCGCGCAGCATCGCCAGCGTCACGAGGTCGACGACGAAGATGTTCGCGCCGAATCGCTGCAGCTGGTCGGCCCCCTGATACGCGATGACGATGCCCATCAGGAACGAGAGCAGTCCGGTGATCGGCAGCGCCTCGACGCCCGCCGTCTGCACGTTGTGGAGAATCGGCCGCCAGCGCAGGCGTCCGGGATGCCGCAGCGAGCGCAGCAACGCGGTCGCGCTCTCGCCCACGAAGGCGAAGTAGTCGTAGCTGCCGACGACACCCGCCCACGAATGCCGGCCGAGCCGCGTGAGCCAGCCGGCGTCCGGCGGGCGTACCGCCTCGACCGGGAGGTCGCGCGACGCCACGAGCTCCAGCAGCGCCGTGAACTCCGGACGCAGTCCCTGAATTCGCGCCTCGCGGCCTTTCGGCGCGAGCTCGCGCACTGTCCGGTGCAGCAGCCATGCGCCCGACGTGTCGAGCAGCGAAATGCCGGAGCCGTCGATGACGACCGCGCCTCCCTGTGGCCATTCCACCGCAGCGAGGGCTCTCTCGAGCTCCACCATCCGGTGCAGTGTCCAATCGCCCGCGCAACGCACCTCGGCACCCGCCTCGCCGGGCGACGACGTCACGACGATCGCTTGCGCCTGGGCTTCGGAGGTCATAGTGCATCAACGTGTGTCGGGACCTCGGAGCGCGCGCCGAGGTGCACCTGCTCGAGGGCCGGCCTCATGGAGGATTCATCGGTCAATCCTAAGCGAACGACACTGTGCCGGATTGACATATGTCAACGAGTCGCCGAGCGTCGCCATCGACCTGGCGATCGCGGCTGACGCCGGAGGAGTCGATGAAGTGCAGACGCAGCCGCGATTGACAAGCGTCAAGCGCACGGGGCGCGATACGGTTCCGGGCCGTTTGCCGCGCATTACGATACGTTCAATGAACGTCATCGAGTTCTCGGCGCTTCGCGATGGGATGATCTACCGCCAGGTGGCCGGGCGCGGAGTGCGCTCGCAGCAGGTTCTGGAAGCGCTGCGAAAGGTCCCGCGCGAGGCCTTCCTGCCCGAGGCCATGCGGGAATTCGCCTACGAGGATTCCCCGCTGCCCATCGCGGAAGGCCAGACGATCTCGCAGCCCTACATCGTCGCCCTGATGATCGACGCGCTGGCGCTCAGAGGCGGGGAAAAGGTGCTGGAAATCGGCACCGGCTCGGGTTACGCCGCGGCCGTCCTGTCGCGGATCGCCGGCAACGTCTACACGGTCGAGCGCATTGGCCAGCTTGCCGAAAAGGCGGCTTCCGTGCTGGCCGATCTCGGCTATATCAACGTGCATGTGCTGCATGCCGACGGCACCCGGGGCTGGCCTGATCACGCACCCTATGACGCCATCGTCGTTGCGGCAGCCGGGCCGGAAGTGCCGCAGTCGCTGAAGGCCCAGCTCAGGATCGGAGGCCGCCTTGTCATTCCGGTCGGCATCGATCGTCAGGTTCAGGAACTGGTGCGCGTGACGCGCATGTCGCCCACCGAATACAAGTCGGAGGATATCGCCGACGTCCGCTTCGTCCCGCTGGTAGGGGAGGAGGGCTGGGCGGCGGAGGAGGGACACGGAATCGCGCCGGCCGATCGCGTCGCGGCCAAGCCGGCGGACGCGGCGACAGCCAGCGCCATCTCGGCGAACTGCGAAGGGTTCGAGACGATTGCTTCCGTCGACCTGGAGCCGCTGCTGCGGCGGATCGGCGACGCGCGCATCGTGCTGCTCGGCGAGGCCACGCACGGCACCTCGGAGTTCTACCGGATGCGCGAGCGGATATCGCGCGGACTCATCGAACGCAAGGGGTTTTCCTTCGTGGCCATCGAGGGCGACTGGCCGGACGCGGCCCGGATCGATCATTACGTCCGCCATGCCGAGTATCCGCCTTCTGAATGGACGGCGTTCGCGCGATTTCCCGTCTGGATGTGGCGCAATCGGGAGGTTGCCGACTTCGTCGACTGGCTGCGCGCACGCAATGCGGACGTCGAGCCCGGAAGCAGGATCGCATTTCATGGCCTCGACCTCTACAGCCTCAACGACTCGATGCGAGCGGTCCTGGATTACCTTGACGATGTCGACCCGCAGAGCGCCCGGGTCGCGCGCGAGCGCTACGGCTGCCTGACCCCCTGGCAGTCGGACCCCGCAACCTATGGTCATGCGGCGCTCACCGGCGCCTTCCGGACCTGCGAGCGCGAAGTCGTCAGCATGCTGCTGGACCTGATGGAGAAACGCCGGGCCTACGCCGAGCACGATGGAGAGCGGTTCCTGGATGCGATGCAGAATGCGCGCCTGGTCGCCAATGCCGAACGCTATTACCGGACCATGTATTACGGCTCGCGCGCGTCCTGGAATCTGCGGGATGGACACATGTTCGCGACGCTGCAGACGCTGCTCGATTTTCATGGCCCGCAAAGCAAGGCGATCGTCTGGGCCCACAATTCGCACGTCGGCGAATCGGCGGCGACCGAAATGGCCTCCCGCGGCGAGTACAACATCGGCCACCTGTGTCGCAAGGAATTCGGCAACGCGGCATATTCGATCGGCTTCGGAACCAACTCCGGCTTCGTCGCGGCCGCCTCCGAATGGGATGCTCCGATGGAGGTCAAGGCGGTCCGCCCGGCGCTTCCCGAAAGCTACGAGCGGCTGTGCCATGAAGCGGGCCGCGCGCGATTCCTGCTGCCCATGCGCAACCCGGTTTCGACGGACGTCGTCGAGGCCCTGCTCAAGCCGCGTCTCGAACGGGCGATCGGCGTGATCTATCGGCCCAGGACCGAACGCGAGAGCCATTACTTCAAGGCGGTTCTGCCGAGCCAGTTCGACGAGTATGTCTGGTTCGATGAGACCCGGGCCGTCACGCCGCTGCAGACCGGCAAGGTCGTAGGCCTTCCGGACACCTACCCGTTCGGACTCTGAGGCGGCCGCCATGACGGCGTGCGCGGACCCGCGATGCGCCGTCGACAAGCTTGCCTGGATGCGCGCCGAGGGGGTCTGGCCGAACGGCCTCGGGTATTTGTGGACGGACGCTTTCGGCGTGGTGCCGAACCGCGGCGTCGTCTGGAAGATGAGCGAGGATCTCGGCGCGCCCTATCCGGGCTATGGCTTCGGCGCGCTCGATGCGTTCGACGGCCATGTGTCGTACCGGCTGCTGGGCGAAGACGTCCTGTCGCGGGAAATCGCCGACATGCGCGCGCTGATCGCCGCCGGCACCCGACATCAGCAGGCCGATCAACAACAGCGCCCGTTCCGACAGCGTAGGGACGGTACTGCGTCAGGAAGGGGAATCGGCACGAAGTTCGCGCAACGAGCGCGGGCGCGGCGGCGCCGTGGTCTCGCGGACGATCAGATCGACGCCGAGTTCGTGCCTGCAGGTGGTCGCGTCGCCGGCGACCATCTTCAGCAGCGCCAGCGCGGACGTGTCGCCGATGGCGTGGCTGGGCACGCGCAGCGTCGTCAGCGTCGGCGTGGTCAGCGCGGCGAATTCGAGGTCGTCGAAGCCGGTGATCGATATTTCATCCGGGACGGCCATCCCGTGCACGCGGCATTCGGCCAGCGCCCCGATCGCCAGCACGTCGTTGCCGCAGACCACCGCCGTCGGCCGGGGTGCCTGCGCTGCAAGCACGCGCATCGCCTCGCGACCGGCGTCGAAGGTGTAGGGGCGCTGCAGCAGGCGGCCAGGCGGCAGCGCGAGTCCCTGCGCCGAGAGCGCAGCCTGCACGCCCTCGACGCGGTTGCGCGCGCGGTCGTTGTGCGGCGTCTCGCCGGCGATCATCGCAAACTCGCGATGGCCGATGTCGACCAGATACTGCACGACCCGCATCGCCGCCGCGTGGTTGTCGAAGCCGACGCTGGGGTGCTGTCCGGAGCGGTCGAGCGCCCAGGTCAGGACATAAGGAACGCCGGCCGCGTCCAGTGTCCGGAACAACTCGTCGCGATGGTCGAGGCCGACCAGCACCAGGCCGTCGACGCCACGCTCGACCAGCCGCTGCGCAACCTGAACCTCGGTCGCCGGATCGTATTCGTGGCAGGCGACCAGCAGCGTATAGCCGTGGCGTTCGAGCGTCTTCTGCAGCGCCTGCGTGGCATTGGCGAAGATCGCGTTGTCCAGCGTCGGAATCACCGCGCCGATGGTGCGCGTGCGCCGCTCGCGCAGCGCCCGTGCCGCGCCGTCGAGTACATAGCCGCGCGTGCGCGCCGCGGCGAGCACCCGGTCCAGGGTTTCCGGACGCACTCTTTCCGGATTCGCCAGCGCGCGCGACACCGTCGCCGCGGACACCCGGGCGTCGCGGGCGACGTCGCGCAAGGTGACGGATGACTTCGCTCGCTGGTTTCCGGCCATTGAAGGAGCGCCTGCGGCACGGCGGGTTGGTTGCGCTGGCCGCAGTATAGGCAGCGGATGAGATCGATTACAAGATCGGCCCGGGCGAGTCCTGAAGGATCAGCCGGGCCGCAGATTCGTCGTCAATTGTCTCAGGGGCGCGAGCGTAGAGGAAATAAAGCCATTGACATGGATGGAGACCAGGGCGTAGGGTTGATGCAATCGATTGCATTGATGATTGCGTCAATGGGTGTCGGATGGGTGCCAGCGCCCAGCCCGCCCCGGGAGACCGGCCGTGGCAGTGACCTACCCGAAATGCCTCCAGCGCGCGCCCGATGCAGGTGTCAGCGCCACCGACGACTGATGACCGCGCCATCGCTTGCCGAGTTGTTCTCGTTGCGGGGCCGCGTCGCGCTGGTGACCGGGGCAAGTTCGGGTATCGGCCGAGCCTTGGCCGCGACGCTGGCCGAGGCCGGCGCGGCGGTGTGCCTGCTGGCGCGCCGCGAGGACGAATTGGCGGCGCTCGAGCGGGAACTCACCGCGCGTGGCGGTCGCACGGCAGCCTTTCCCTGCGACCTGACCGACCGCGCCGCGCTGCCGGCGACGCTCGACCGGGCTGTCGAGCGCTTCGGCGCGCCCGACATTCTGGTCAACGCCGCCGGCATCAATCCGCGGCGGCCGGCCGATGCGCTGACCGCGCAGGAGTGGGACGCCACCATCGAGATCAACCTGTCGGCGCCGTTCTTTCTTGCCCAGCGCCTGGCGCCGGCGATGTGCGGGCGCGGCTGGGGCCGCATCATCAACCTCGCCTCGCTGCAGTCGGTGCGCGCCTTCGCCGACGGCGTGCCCTACGGCGCATCCAAGGGCGGGGTGATGCAGCTGACGCGCGCGCTGGCGCAGGCCTGGTCGAGCCGGGGCGTGACCTGCAATGCCATCGCGCCGGGATTCTTTCCGACCGAACTGACCGCGCGGGTGTTTGCCGATCCGGCGCGCGCCGAGGCGCTGGCCGCGCGCACGATGATCGGTCGCAACGGCGAACTCGACGATCTGCGCGGCACGCTGGTGTTCCTGGCCAGCCGCGCCTCCGACTACGTGACCGGGCAGACGCTGTTCGTCGACGGCGGCTTCACCGCAGGATGACCAGCCGATGAAAGCACTCGTCTACACCGCGCCCAACGAGGTCACCTTCCGCGACGAACCCGAGCCGGTAACCGGCAGCGGCGACGTTCTGCTGGCGGTCGAGGCGGCCGGAATCTGCGGCTCGGACATGCATGCTTTTCACGGCAAGGATCCGCGCCGCAATCCGCCGCTGATCCTCGGCCACGAGCTCGCCGCGCGCATCGTCGACGGGCCGCGGGCGGGGGAGCGGGTGACGGTCAATCCGCTGATCACCTGCGGGCATTGCGAGTACTGCGTGACGGGGCGCGACAACCTGTGCGCCAACCGCACGATGATCGGCATGACCCGGCCGGGCGGCTTCGCGCAGCGCGTCGCGGTGCCGGAGCGCACGCTGATCGAGATTCCGGAGGACATGCCCGCACGCGCGGCCGCGCTGACGGAGCCGGCCGCCACCGCGCTGCACGCGCTGAACCTGTCGATGCGCGCGCTCTCGCGGCCGCTGCCCGAGGCGCGGCTGCTGGTGATCGGCGGCGGCGCGGTCGGACTGCTGTCGGCGCTGCTGGCGCAGGCCTACGGCTGCCGCGACGTGACGCTGCTCGAGACCAACGCGCTGCGTCGCGCGACCGCGGGCGCGGCCGGTCGCGCCGGCGGCATGCGCGTGGTCGACCCGGCCGATCAGGCCGGCCGTCTCGACAATGCGATCGACCTGGTCGTCGACGCGGTGGGCGCCGCGGCGACGCGCAAGGCCGCCTTCGCCGCGGTCAAGCCGGGCGGCGTCGTCATGCACATCGGGCTGGCCGACTGGGCCAGCGAGATCGACATGCGCAAGCTGACGCTGGCCGAGATCACGTTGCTCGGCACCTACACGTATTCGACCGCGGACCTGCGCGCAACGGTGGCGGCGCTTCACGGCGGCGCCTTCGGCGCGCTCGAATGGGTCGAGGAGCGTACACTCGCCGACGGCGCCGCCGCGTTTGCCGACCTCGATGCCGGGCGCAGCGGCGCGGCCAAGATCCTGCTGCGACCACACTGAGGAATGCCGATGGAGCATCACCCGAAGACCACAGCGCCCGCGTCGCGATGGCTGTTCGGCATTTCCGGGTTGCTGGTCAGCCTGTATTTTCTGAACGTCGGCCTGCGGTTTGCGGCGGTGAAATTCGGTGCGAGCCCCTGGCGGGTCGGTGATGTCGGTGAAATGTTGCTGGTATTGTTCGGGATGGTGTTTTTCGTGGCTGCGCTGCTAGTCGACGAAGATCGATCGGCGGCGACAGGCAATGAAGGTGAGTCCAATTCAACGCAAGGAGGAGTGCGATGAGCAAGCGCAATGATGGTTCGAATCCGGTGTCGGAGAATCGGCGCCGATTCCTGGAAGTCTCGGGCCGCTACGGATTCACGACGGCGGTGCTGGCGTCGACCGGCGGCTACCTGTGGGCGGAGTCGGCGGTCGCACAGACGGCGGCGGACGAGGCGGCTCGCCAGAAGGCTGCCACGCACATCATGATCTTCGCGACCGAGTACAAGGAAGACGCCTACAAGACCTATCCGATCATGCAGACCCAGTTCAAGGAGAATCTGCAGACGCTGTCCAAGGGCGCCGCGTACGTGAAGCTGTTCCCGGCCGGACAGCTTGGCGTCGGCAGCGCGCTGGCGCAGAAGGTGCAGGCGGGCACCGTGCAGGGTGGCGCAGTGTCGCTGTCGAACTTTTCGCCGTTCACGCCGGTCGTCGACGTCATCAACATCCCGTTCTGGTGCGGCGACAACCAGCGCTTCGCCAACCTGGTGACTTCCGCCGCGTGGAACAACGAGATCACGCCCAAGGTCACGGCCAAGGGCTACAAGCCGATGTTCTACTACACGGTCGACCCGCGGACCGTGGCGACGCGCAAGGGGCTGGGCAAGGTGATCAAGACGCCGGACGACATGCGCGGCCTCAAGATGCGCGTGCCCGGGTCGAAGCTGCTGCAGCAGTTCTATCGCCTGGCCGGCGCCAATCCTACGGTCGTCGCCTGGGCGGAGACTCCGACCGCGCTGAAGCAGGGCGTGGCGGATGCGCTCGATCCGGCAGTCGGCGCGCTGTACACGTTCGGCTTCCTCGACATTCTCGAGAACATCACGCTGGTCGAGTCGGTGCCCGACGCGCAGATGTTCGCCGCCAACTACGCCTGGTTCCAGGCGATGCCGAAGTCGTTGCAGAACATCTTCGAGGCGGCCAGCGAGAAGACGCAGGCCGAGAGCTTCGCGCAGATCCTGGTCGCGCGCAAAGCCTCGATGGATGCCTTCGGCAAGGTCGGCGTCAAGTTCTACACGCCGACGTCCGCCGAGCACGGCAAGTGGGTCGAGGCCGCCGGCGATCAGCGTCCCGAGTGGAACGACATCAAGAAGGAGCTCGCCGGGTCGTTGGAGGCGTTCGACAAGCTGAAGAAGGCCGCCAACACCAAGGGCAGGATCACCATCGCCGGCTGACCGGGCGTTCGTAGTCGGAAGTCCGGGGCGGCAGCGCCGCCCCGGTTAAGGAACCTGCATGCGGAATCTGCTGCGACTGATCGATCGCAACGGCGAGCGTTACCTGATGCTCGTCCTGTACTGCTTCATCGTGTTCGTGATCGTCGACGAGGTCGTGCGACGGTTCATCCTCGACTTCTCGTCGTTGTGGGGCGAGGAGGCGGCGCGCTTTGCCTTCATTTACCTGGGCTGGATCGGCGCCTCGTACGCGGTGAAGCAGCGCGCGCACATCCGCTTCGATTTCCTGGCGCGGGCGTTGCCGCCGCGGGCGGCCGGCTGCGTCTACCTGTTCTCCGAATTCGCGACGCTGGTGTTTGCCTGCTTCGCGCTGTACTGGTCGATGCAGTCGCTGGGGACGATCATCCGCTTCGATGCGCAGGCAACGGCGATCCGCGTCTCGCTGGCCTGGTTCGCCGCGGCGGTTCCGTTGGGTTTCGCGATGATGGTCGTTCGAACCATCCAGTCGGCGCTGCTCGACCTGCGCAACATCGCCGCCGGCCGCGATCCCTACCGCGGCACGCTGCTGTTCGACTGACCGCGCGGCGATCCAGGCAGATGTCCCGCAAATGACCGTCACCCTCGGCCTCCTGTTCGTCGTCGCGCTGCTGGTCTTCGCAGTGCCATTCTGGGTCGCGCTCGGGCTCGGCACCATCGCGCTGCTGCTCGGCACAGGCGCGCTGCCGCTGTCGCTGCTCGGCGAGGCGCTGTTCCAGGGCGTCGACTCCTTCGCGCTGATCGCCATACCGCTGTTCGTGCTCACCGGCGACGTGATGGTGCGCTCGGGTCTCGCCAACAGGCTGCTGGACTTCGCCGAGGCAACCACCGGCGGGATGCGCACCGGCTTCGGCACGTCGACGGCGCTCGGCTGCGGCTTCTTCGCCTGCATCTCGGGCTCGGATGCGGCCGATGCGGCCGCCGTAGGCCGCATCACCATGGACCGGCTGGTCGAGCGCGGGTATCCAAAGGCGTATGCCTGTGCGCTGGTCGCCTCGGGCGCCTGCACCGGCATCCTGATTCCGCCGTCGATCGCCTACATCATCATCGGCCTGGTGCTGGGACTCTCCTCGACGACGCTGTTCACCGCCGCGATCATTCCCGGCGTCATCGTGCTGCTGAGCGTGGTGTTCACCAATGTCGCCATCAACCACCTGCGCAGCTACGAGAACTCGCGGCGGCCGTTCTCGCTCTCGCGCTGGCTGCGCGCGCTCAACGACGCCAAGTACGCGCTGTCCATACCCTTGATCATCCTCGGCGGCATCTATTCCGGCATGTTCACGCCGACGGAATCGGCAGCCGTCGCCGTCGCCGTAGCACTGATCATCGGCCTGGTGCAGCGGACGGTGCGGCTGCGCGACTTCCCGGCCATGCTGGAGACCTCGGCCCGCGTCAACGGCGTCATCCTGCCGATCATCGCCGTTGCGATCCTGTTCGCGCAGGCGCTGACCGTGCTGGGCGTGCCGCAGGCGCTGGTCACGGGATTGACGTCGCTGACCGAGAACAGGGTCGTGCTGACGCTGATCATGCTGGTGATCTTCATCATCGCCGGCATGTTCATGGAAACGACGCCCAACATCCTGATCCTCGCGCCGCTGATGGCGCCCGTCGCGCAGCAGATCGGCATGGACCCGATCCACTTCTGCGTGGTCATGATCACCACGCTGGGCCTGGGCTTCATCACGCCGCCCATGGGCCTCAACCTGTTCGTGATGGCGGGCCTGACCGGGGTTCCGATCATCGCCATCGCCCGGCGCGCCATTCCCTTCGTGGGCATGATGGTCGTCGTGTCGATCGTGGTGGCCTTCGTGCCCTGGCTGTCGCTGGTTTTCCTGAACCGGTGATGCCCAGGCTTGCCGGCGTGGCAGGACGCTTTCGCCGGTGATTCCCGGGCAATCGGCGGCGTGACGCCTTGACCGATTCCACGGCCGCCGCGCTGCGCTACCGGACGGACTCCCCCTATGCCGCGATGCGGCTGGTCGTCGCGCTGCTGCTGATGACCATCGGCAACGCCGGCATGTACGTCGTCGTCGTCGTCCTTCCCGCCGTGCAGACCGAATTCGGCGTCGCACGCGCCGACGCGTCATTGCCCTATACGTCGCTGATGATCGGCTTTGGCCTGGGCGGCATTTTCATGGGCAAGCTGGCCGACCGCTGGGGCGTGATGGTGCCGCTGCTGATCGGCGCGGCCGGCGTCGGCATCGGCTTCACCGCGGCGTCGGCGTCGGCGAGCGTCTGGACCTTTGCGCTGGTCCATGGGCTGTTCATCGGGCTGCTCGGAAGTGCCGCGGTGTTCGCGCCGCTGATTGCCGACACCTCGCTGTGGTTCGTGCGCCGCCGCGGCATTGCGGTCGCGGTCTGCGCGAGCGGCAACTACGTCGCCGGCGCGGTCTGGCCGCCGATCGTCCAGCATTTCGTCGAGACCGCCGGCTGGCGTTCGACCTATTTCGGCCTTGGTGTGTTTTGCGCGGTTGCGATGGCCGCGCTGGCGATGCTGATGCACCGGCGGCCGCCAGCCTACGTTCCGGCGACACCCGGCGCCGTCTCGGAACTGGCGTCGAACAGGCCCTTCGGCATGACGCCGGCGCAGGCGCAGGGCTGGCTGTGCGTGGCCGGACTGGCCTGCTGCGTCGCGATGTCGATGCCGCAGGTCCACATCGTCGCGCTCTGCGGCGACCTGGGCTATGGTGCGGCGCGCGGCGCGCAGATGCTGTCGCTGATGCTCGCCTTCGGCATCGTCAGCCGGCTGCTGTCGGGCTGGATCTGCGACCACATCGGCGGCCTGCGCACGCTGCTGCTGGGTTCGGCGCTGCAAGGAATCGCGCTGCTGCTGTTCCTGCCCTTCGACGGTCTGACCTCGCTGTTCGTGATTTCCGCGCTGTTCGGCCTGTTCCAGGGCGGCATCGTGCCCGCCTACGCGATCATCGTCCGCGAGCATTTCTCGCCGAAGGAGGCGGGCGCGCGCGTGGGCACCGTGCTGATGTTCACGCTGCTCGGCATGGCGCTGGGCGGCTGGATGTCGGGCAAGGTCTTCGACCTGACCGGGTCGTACACCGCGGCCTTCGTCAACGGCATTGCCTTCAACCTGCTGAACCTGGGCATCGCGATCACGCTGCTGCGGCGCGCCCGCGGCGCGCGTCCCGCGACGCCGGCGGTCGCGGCCTGATCGGGCGGGCAGGCCCGGCGGCGACGGCAGCCGCCGGGTCAGGGCGCCTCGGGCGCCAGCACCGACGCCGCACTGCGCCAGACCAGGCAGCGGTTGTTGGCCGGCATTGCGACGTTGTCCGCGAGCGCGAGTCCCGCGCCCCGCGCCAGCGCGTCGACCGACTCCAGATCGCGGATGCCCATGTGCGGCGCGCGCGACTTGAGCGACGCGTCGAACGCGGCGTTGCTTTCGCTCGAGAAGCGTCCGCCCTCATTGAACGGACCATAGATCGCCACGACGGCGTCGGCGGTCAGGATGCCTGGCAGCCCGGCGAACAGGCGCAGGACCTCGGGCCAGCTCATGATGTGCAGCGTGTTGGCGCTGAAGATTGCGTCGTAGCGATGTCCTGGCCAGACGCCATTGACGTCGAACGCCAGCGGCGCTGGCGTGTTGGGCAGCGCCGCCTCGTCGAGCCAGGCGCGTATCCCGGGCAGGTTCTCCTCGCGATCCGAGCACTGCCAGGTCAGATGCGAAAGCGCGGCGGCGAAATGGACGGCGTGCTGGCCGGTGCCGCTGCCGATCTCGAGCACGTCGTGCCGGTCGGCGAAGGCGTCGCGCAGCACCGCGAGGATCGGGTCGCGGTTGCGATCGCAGGCGGTGGCGTGGGGTTTTTCCATCGGTCCGATGATAAGCCCAATCCGGCGCGTCACCTTCCTGCCGGCTTTGGAAACGCGACGTCGGCATGAGAACATCCGTCCTAGCCAGCAGGCGCACGGGAGGACACCATGCCAGTGACCGAACTCGACCACTACTTCGTCCGCGCCAACGACCTCGAACGCACCAGGGATTTCTACTGCGAGGTCCTGGGCTTCGAGGTGATGCCGCGGCCCGATTTTCCCTTCCCTGGCTACTGGCTGGGCGTGAACGGCAAAGTCCAGGTGCACATGGGTCCGCACGGCATCCCGGACGCCGGGCGCTACTACCTCGGCACGACACAGGAATCGGCCACCGGCAATTCGGGTGTCGTCGACCACATCGCCTTTCTCGCCACCGAGCCGGAGGCCTTCAGGCAGCGCTTCGACCGCCTCGGCATCACGGTGCGCAACCGGTACTTTCCCCAGTTCAGGCTCTACCAGAGCTTCATAGCGGACCCGAACGGCGTAACCATCGAACTCAACTTCCACGGCATCGACAAGGCGCCGGACTGGGGCGGCGAGAACTACGCCGAGATGCCGCGCGCGGCGGATGCGGCGAAGTGAGTTTTTTGAAGCAACCGGGCGCAGCCGGGATCCGCTTACCGGCCGGTACGCGGACGATCTTCGAGGAGTGACACATGCTGCAGCGAGACGATTCCCGGTTCCTGCCGACGATTCGCAGATCCCTCTACACCGCGGTCCTGTCCGACGTGCTGGACGAACTCGGCTTTCGCGACCAGGCGATGCCGTCGTCGATCCGGCCGCTCGATGAGAACCTGGTCCTGGCCGGCTTCGCGCGAACCGGGCTGTACCGCGAGATCTTCCAGGTCGTCGAAGGGGAGAATCCCTACGAGCTCGAGATCGCGCTGGTCGACGACCTGAAGCCGGACGACGTCGCGGTCTTCGGTTGCTGCGGCTCGCGCCGGATCGCGCCCTGGGGTGAACTGCTGTCGACCGCGTCGCGTGCCCGCGGTGCGGCCGGTTGCGTGACCGACGGCATGGTTCGCGACATCCGCGCCATCCGGGCGCTAGGCTTCCCGGTCTTCCACGGCGGCATCGCGCCGCTCGACTCCAAGGGCCGCGGCATGGTTGCCGAGATCGACACGCCGATCCGCTGCGGCGGCGTTGCGGTCGCTTCCGGAGACCTGATCGTCGGCGATGCCGACGGCCTTGTCGTGGTGCCGCGGGCCGTCGAGGACGATGCGCTGAGGCTCGCCTTCGCCAAGGTCACCGGCGAGAACACCACCCGCGACGAACTGGCGGCGGGGGCGAAGCTGGCCGAGGTCTTCGCCAGATACCGGGTGCTCTGAGGGATTCAGCGGGCCTGGCGCCGGCCGATTCATCCGTCGATCCGGATCTCGAAGGTATTGGACCAGTGCTTGCCGGTCACGAAGAACGAGTTGCGATCGGCTGCGAAGGCGATGCCGTTGAGGACGCCCTGGTGGCTGGCGCGCCCCGACTGCGCGACGATCTCGGTACAGTCGATCAACCGCACGACATTGCCGCTTCGTGCATCGATCTCGTAAATGCTCGAGTGCCAGAGCACGCACGCGAAAATGCGCTGATTCACGCACTCGAGGTCGTTCAGGCCCCCGAGCGGCCGCCCGGCGAGCCGGACGGCAAGCTTGGACAGCAGTTCGAAGCGGCCATCGACGAATCGCAGAGTATCCGACCCATCGCTCATCACGTAGCCACCATCGACGGCGGCCAGCCCCCAGCCCTCGCCAGCATAGCGAAACGAACCCTCGGGCTCGAGGGTTGGAAGTCGATAGCGGGTGGCCACGCCCTCGGTATAGGTGAGTAGCGCGAGGCCCCCGGCGGATACGGCGATGCCCTCCGCCCACACGTCTGGAACATCGACTCTCTGCCGGATATCGCCGGTTCGCGGGTCCAGGCGGCGCAGCGAGGACGCACCGACCCGTCCGGTGCTCTCGTACAGCTGACCGTTCGCATACGCGAGCCCCTGCGTATGCGCGCCGGGATCGTGCGTGATGACCCGCAGCACGGCGGGCCGGATCACCGGTATTCCCGGGGCACGGATCGCCCGCTCCACGCGTCGCGCCATTGGCGCGATGCCGAGTCGATCGATCGCCGACCCGATCCAACGCCTTGTTCGAGTGCTCATCCAGCGCATGGAGGGAGGGCTCGTGCCGTCGAGGCGCACCGTCGAGTGAAGGGATCCGGCGCGCCGGCACCACTATCGTGCCGCGCCCAGCCTGCGCAGGAGCTGCCGGGCCTTCTGGCGCAGCCCGAACCGCTCGAGCAGGGCGCCGATCGCTGCCGAGGCGGAGTTCGTCATCCGCAGCGAACCGGTGACCAGGTTGCCGCGCAGCGTATCCGGGATCAGGTAGAAATACCCGCCGGCGTTCGTGCCGGTGCTCAATCGCTGCTTGTGCTGCGTATCGCCGATGCCGAAGTCAAACCATTTCACGTCACCGGCCGGTGAAGACAGATCGGCAATGATCTCCGTGTGAAGGAAGATGCCGACATGGTGGCGGGCCCACTCGGGGTCGTAACCGATTTCCTGGGCGTGATACCTGCCGCGGTATTGGTGTCCCACCTGAAACGCGATCGGCCTGTCCTCGGCATACAGGACATAACTCCGGAACCATCCGTACCCTGCCGTTGCCCGATATTGCCGGTTCAACGTCTCGTGGTCCCGCAGCCCGGCACCGAGCAAGTCGAACTGGTAGGTCTTCCTCGAGATCGAAATGGCATCGTCGACGAACTCGGAGACTTCCTCGGGAGTGCGAAAGCAACGCGTGCGATAGTTGCCGTTGACGTGCGCGATGAACTTCTTCCGGGTGGAACGCAGGTCCGCGCGGGTACGCGATCCGAGTTGCTTCAGGTAGGCGTCGAAGTCCGCGCCGAGCATCGCGTAACGATGCTGATAGAAGCCCCCGTTCTGCAGGACGTGGAATTCGTGCCGCCCCGAATTCCACGACCTGACAAGGCGCATGATCGCCGTGTCCTCGGGCACCGACTCGAGAAACAGGACTTCGTTGGCTGCGAGATCCTTCCTCATCTGACCCAGCAACGATGCGAGCGCGCGCTGTTCGTCCTCGGCGCCGGAATCCGTCGCGAAGATCGGCGCGGTGAAGCTCCGCAAATGCATTACCGGGACCGATACCAGCGTGAGCTCGCCGAAGGCGATTCGAAGCGCCGACGGATGGACGAGGAAGCCGGCGTATCCGGTCGCCGAGTCTCCGGACCGCCGGACGTAGGCGCGGACCGATTTGAGCGGGTTATCGGCCAGCGCGCGCAGCCAGCGGGGATCCTGAAGCAGCGACAGCTGTTCGGCAAGCGGCCCGCGCGCGAGCTCCGCGCACAAATCATCGATCTGGGCGTGCGTTGCCGTTTCGGCCAGGCGCCAGGCTGGATCACCCACCATGTCTCGAGTTCCGGGGTATGGGACCGCTAGTGCACGGGGCTGCACGTTAGCCTATGATCGGGTCTGCCTGCAACGAAACGGTTCATCGATCACCCTCCGAGTTCCTCGTGGATTGCGACGGAAACCGTTCCTGCCGGCTGCCAGCATTGCATGAATAGCCTTCAGGTCAAAGCCGAGATTCTGGATGCGCCTCCGCCCGCGGACGAATGGCAGCTGCTCGCCGACGAGGCCGCGTCCGCGCACCGCTTCCTGACCAGGTCCTGGTTCGAGGCCTGGGGCAGGCACCTCGTACCTTTCGAGAACTGGAGCGGACCGCTGCGATATCTGACGGCACGCGGTCCCGGCGGTACGCTCCAGGGCATCCTTCCCATGGCGACGCAATCGCAACCCGGGATCGCGGTGGCCTCGCTCGGCGGACTGTACTGGCCGTTCCGGGCGCCGCTTTTCGGGCGCTCCGTGAATGCGGCGACTTGCGAGGCCTTGGCCATGACGCTGACCGGGACGCGCTCGCTCCCGGCATTTCGTTGTGGCCCCGTTCCGGCCGATGACGCTGGTGTCGCGCACCTGACCGCGGCGCTGGCGGCCAAGGGCTGGCGGCTGCATCGATCGGTGCTCGGCACGACCTACGCGGTCGACCTGCCTCATACATGGGCCGAAATGGACCGGCGGCTCGGCAAGAGCCTCCGGACCAACATCGAATACTACGAGCGAAAAATGGGTCGCGAAGGCCGGCTCGAAATACGCTGCACCAGGGGCTCCGGCGATCCGGGATGGAACAGGATCATCGACGACCTCGGCTGCATAGAACAAGGTTCATGGCAGTTCAGGGAAGGCGGCAGGTTGCGCTTCCACGGTGAGCGCAACGCGGCGTTCTGGCGTGAACTGCTCGTCGACAGCCGGTTCGGCCAGGTCGCCGTCGCCTGGGTGATGTATTTCAACGGCGAGCCCGTGAGCTTCTGCTTCTGCCTCGACTGCGGGGACACCCGCTACATCCTGGCGAACAACTACGCCGAGAGCGTGCATCGTTACAGCACCGGCTCTGTAATCTACAAGCATGTGTTTCGCGACGCGATCGAATCCCTTGCCATTCGTCGAATCAACATCGGCCAGGGCGATTCCGGCTACAAGTCGCGGTGGACAGCGGAGCAGGCTTTCGACCTCGCCGACTGGATTGCGTTCTCCCCAAACCTGCACGGCGGCGCGCTTGACCTCGCCTGGCGCCTGCGCCGGGCGTTTTCCGCAGAACCTTCGCCCGACCGGCCCGCGGGCAGTGATTCGCGGGGCCGAACGCATCCCGGATCATGAGGTGCGATCCACGAACGTCCCGAAGGCGGGCGCGGAACGGCGCCTCGACGCGCTCGGCGGCTGCCCGCGGGGATCGACCCGCTTTGCGCCGCCTCGGCGAGCCGGGCACCGATGCCGCCGCGATCAACCGATGCGCACGCGTGCGTCTTCCTGCCGATGCTCGGGCGCCAGCGCATCCAGGGCATTGCGGAGATTGCTCACGGTGCGATCGACGTTCTGCAGTTTGTCCAGGCCGAAGAGGCCGATGCGAAACGTCTGGAAATCGGCGGGTTCGTCGCATTGCAGCGGCACGCCGGCCGCGGCCTGGATGCCCAGGCCGGCAAAGGCCTTGCCCGACTGCACGTCCTTGCTGGTCGTATAGCTGACCACGACGCCGGGCGCGGCGAAGCCCTCAAGAGCGACGCTCGCGATGCCGCGCGACGCCAGCAGGGCGCGAACCTTGTCGCCGAGCGCCTGCTGCGCGGCGCGGGCACGGTCGAAGCCGAAGCTGGCGGTCTCGGCCATGTTGTCACGCAGGCGCGTCAGCGCATCGGTGGGCATGGTCGCATGGTAGGCATGGCCCCCGCCCTCGTAGGCCGCCATGATCTGCAGCCACTTCTTCAGGTCGCAGGCGTAGCTGCTGCTCTGCGTGGAATCGATGGCGGTCCGTGCCCGCTCGCTCAACATCACCAGAGCGCATCCTGCGGAACTGCTCCAGCCCTTCTGCGGTGCGCTGATCAGCACGTCGACGCCGCTGGCCTCCATGTCCACCCAGATCGCGCCCGAGGCGATGCTGTCCAGCACGAACATCCCCCCGACCGCATGGACGGCGTCGGCGACCGCGCGGATGTAGGCGCCGGGGAGAATGATCCCCGACGCGGTCTCGACGTGGGGCGCGAACACCAGGTCCGGCTTGCCGGCCGCGATTGCGGCGACGACCTCGGCGATGGGCGGGGGTGCGTACGGCGCCTGGCTGCCGGTGCCGACGCGGCGGGCCTTGAGCACCGTCGATTCCGAGGGGATCCGGCCCATGTCGAAGATCTGCGTCCAGCGATAGCTGAACCAGCCGTTGCGGATGACCAGGCAGCGTTTGCCGGTCGCATACTGCCGCGCGACCGCTTCCATGCCGAAGGTGCCGCTGCCGGGAACCACCACCGCCGCGTTCGCCCTGTAGACGTCCTTGAGCGTGCTCGAGATGTCGTTCATCACGCCCTGGAAGCGGCGCGACATGTGGTTGACCGCGCGGTCGGAAAACACCACGGAGTACTCGAGCAACCCGTCCGGGTCGACGTTTGGCAGCAGGCCGGGCATGGTCGGCTCCTTCCTAGTCTGGGTTCGATGCCGTAGTTTACTTCAGCCGCGGGGGCAGGGCGGGTCGCCTCCGGCGCGGGCGGCGGCCGATGTCCGGCCGGCTCCGGCCGCGTGTTGCGGGAGGCTGCGGCCGAACGTGGGTTAACATCGCTGCGACGGGATCCGGAGCGGATTCGCTGCGGGCAGCGTTGCACGGATCGGCGCCATCGATCGGTGCCGGCAGAATGCACTGGAGCGCGAAATGAGGCAGCTATCGGGGGTCGACAATCTCTTTCTGGCGCTGGAAAGCGGCAACCAGCACATGCACGTGGCCGGTCTCGGCATCTACGACCCGTCGACGGCGCCCGATGGCAAGGTTCGCTTCAAGGCGGTCCTGAACTTCTTCGTCAACCGACTCGATGCCGGCAGGGTGTTCCGTCGCCGCCTGGTCACCGTCCCGCACGATCTGGATCGACCCTACTGGGTCGAGGATGGCGAAATCGACGTCGAATACCACGTGCGTCACATCGCGCTGCCGCATCCGGGCGACTGGCGCCAGTTGATGATCCAGATCGCCCGCATCCACGCGCGCCCGCTGGACATGACCAAGCCGCTGTGGGAGGCCTACATCATCGAGGGCCTGGACAATATCCCGGGCATTCCCGCCGGCAGTTTCGGCCTGTACACCAAGCTCCATCACGCCGCGGTCGACGGCGAGGCGGGCACCGAACTCATTCGCGCACTGCACACGCTGGCGCCGGGAAAGGGCCCCGAAGCGCCGGTCCAGCCGGCGGCCAAGGTGGCGGACCGGGATCCGACCGCCGCGGAGCTGTACGCGCGCACCTTCGGCAACAAGGCCCGGCAGGCGCTGGACGCGTCGCGGCTGATGCTCACCATGGGCCGGCGCATCGCCGACGCCGGCCGCGACCTGCTCGTCAGCGGCCAGGCGGCCGAACTTGGCCGGGACCTGATGGCGAAGTTCACCCAGCCCGCTGCGGAAGGCGGCGAAGGCGGCAAGGACTCGCCGGGGCGCAAGCCGGAGACGCGCTTCGACCACCCGGTATCGCCGCACCGCGTCGTCGACGCCGTCGGTTTTTCGCTGGCCGAATGCAAGTCGATCCGCGAGCACCTGCCCGACGTCACCATCAACGACATCTTCATGGCGGCCTGCGGCGGCGCATTGCGAAGCTATCTGGACGACAAGGGCGAGCTGCCCGAGCGCAGCCTGAACGCCATGGTGCCGATCACCACCCGCGGCGCGGTCAAGGACGCCGATGCCGGCAACCAGCTGGGCCTGACCGCGATGCCGCTGCGCACCGACGTCGCCGGCCCGATGGAGCGACTGCTGGCGGTGCGACGCGGTTCCGGCAAGAGCAAGGCCGTCACCGCCGCGCTGGGCAAGGAGCTGATCGCCCAGCTGATCCAGGTGATGCCGGCGATGGCTTCAAAGCTGATCATCAACAAGGGATTGACGTCGGTGGCCAACGTCACCGTGTCCAACGTCAGGGGACCGAACGTGCCGTTGTACATGGCCGACGCGCGTCTGGTGCTGTACCTGCCGATCTCGATCGCCTTCAACAACCTGGGGCTGAATATCACCGGTTTCAGCTACAACGGCACGCTGTGGGTGTGCTTCGTTTCCTGCCGCAAGATGATGCCCGACCCGGGTGTTTTCGCGGAATGCCTGACCAGGAGTTTCGACGAACTGGTGCAGGCGGCGCTGGTCCATCGACCGGGCCCGCCCGCCGCCGAAAAGCCGCCGCGGAAAAGCGCGGCGAAACGGGCCGGGCCCGTGGCGACCAAGACCCCGGCCGGAACGACGGCGGCGACGAAGAAGGCCGCGACGAAGAAGGCGTCGGCGACAAAACCGACCGCAACGAAGGCGGCGACGAAGAGCGCGCCGGCAACGAAGGTCGCCGGCAGGAAGTCGGCCAGGACGACCGCGCGGACGTCCTGATGCGCGGCCGGCCGGGATCCGGACCGGGATCGAGGCGCTTGACCTGACCGGCGTCACCCTGGCCCGCCAGGAGCGGGGCTCGCTGATCGGCCTGCGGCTGCCCGCAAAGCGCCCGGAAAACCCTATGTTGTGGCGCACACCCGGCCGGAACCGGGTCGACTGCGGAGAATGCCCCGGCAGGACCACCGGCAGCCCCGAATCGCCGTCGGCGTGCGACTGTTGCAAGTTCGCAATCCCTACCGCGAAAGATTGGCCATCGACGACCCCATCCGCGTGAACTCGTCGTACCATTGCTCCGCTACCCCAATATCATCGGTATTCCTTCGTGCCAACGCCGTAATTTTCCGACTGCGCCGTCAGTCAATCGAAGAGGAGCGGATTCATCATGAAGCCACGTCAAGCCGACAATAGCGACGGGAAACGCCCGGTGTTCCGGATTGCGGCGATCAGTGCCGCGGTCATTGCCGCGCTTGCCGCATCGAACGCCGCGACGGCCTTCGAGATCGACACCGGTATCGAGGACGTCGTGATGCGCTGGGACAACACGCTGCGTTACAACCTCGGCGTGCGCGCGCAGAAGCAGGACAGGGCGATCCTCGGCAACGTCAACTCCGACGACGGCGACCGCAATTTCGGCAACGGCTCGATCGTCACCAACCGCCTGGATATCCTGTCCGAGTTCGACGTGGTCTGGCAGCGCAAGTACGGTTTCCGCGTCAGCGGCGCCGGTTGGTACGACGGCGCGTATTCCGGACTCGACAACACGAACACGCTGACCTCCAATACGCTGGTCAACGGTCTCCCGTCGGCCGGAACGTTGAGCCCCTACACCAAGCGCTACGCCAAGGGCGGGTCGGGCGAGTTCCTGGACGCCTTCGTCTTTGCGAATCTCGATATCGGCGGCATGCCGCTCAACATCAAGGCCGGCCAGCACACCGTGTACTGGGGCGAGAGCCTGCTGTTCGGCGGCATCCTGCACGGGATCACCTATGGGCAGAATTCCATCGACGCCTGGAAGGCGCAGTCGACTCCGGGCGCCGAGGCCAAGGAACTGTTCCGCCCCCGCGGCGGCCTCACCATCCAGGCGCAGCCGCGGCTGGACCTGTCGATCGCCGCGCAGTGGTTCTACAACTGGCAGGCCGTGCGCTCGCAGGAGTCCGGTGCCTACCTCGCCAACAACGACATGCTCAATTTCGGCGGCGATTCCCTGATCGTCGGCGCCAACCCCTTCGCGGCCGCGATTCCCGGGTCGCCCGGACTGTTGCGCTTCTGGAACACCAATAACGTGCCGGCGTCGAAATACAGCGGCAGCCTGGGCGACTGGGGCCTGGCGACGCGCTGGAGTCCCGACTGGCTCGACGGCACGCTGGGCTTCTACTTCCGCAACACGACGGACATCGTGCCGGGGTTGATGGTGATCCCGGGGACCGCGACGCTTCCGGCGGCCACGTGCTCGGCGATCGGCGGCACGCCGCTCTCGCCGACCACCTGCCTGGTCAACAAAAACGCCACCACGGTGACCGACCTGCAGAAATACGGCAAGGCCGGCCTCTACCAGACCTACTATGGCAACAATATCCAGTTGTTCGGCCTCAGCCTGTCCAAGAACATCGAGGGCGTCGCGATCGGCGCCGAAGTGTCCTACAGGCGGAACATGCCGCTGGTGTCGGATCCGGTCAATGTCCTGCCCGGCCCGCTGGTGCCGAATTCGCCGGGCGCAATCTCGACCAACGCGATTCCCGCGCATGGTGACAGCCCGGCCGCCCTCGGCAACACCTGGCACGGCCTGGTCAACGCGCTCGCCGTGGTTCCTTCCACGCCGTTGTTCAACACGGCCAGCCTCACCGCGGAATTGTCCTGGATGTACCTGTCCAGCGTCACGCAGAACGAAGCCGTCTACAAGGGGCGAACGAGCTATGTCGGCATCGACAAGCCCACCAGGTCCTATTGGGGCCTGGCGATCAACTTCACACCGACCTGGTTCCAGGTGCTGCCCAGCGTCGACCTGACCATGCCCATCACCTGGTCGCAGGGTATCGGCGGCAACGCCGCGACGTCATTTGCCGGCAACAAGGGTACCGGCAGCTGGAGTGCGGGATTCGGCGCGACGATCTACCAGAAATACCTGGTCAATCTCAACTACATCGGCTATTTCGGCAACTACGCGACCGGACCCACAGGCGCGGCGACCACGTTCAACGGCTCGAACGCGGCGATATCCGACCGCGGCTGGGTCTCGCTCACGCTCAAGACCACGTTCTAAGGAGGAATGGAACCATGATCCGCAAAACCATCATCGCGGCGACGGTCGCGACCCTGTGCGCGACCGGCGCCTGGGCGGCGGTCTCCGCCGACGAGGCGAAACAGCTGGGCACCACGCTGACCGCGGTCGGTGCGGAAATGGCCGGCAACAGGGAAGGCACGATTCCCGCCTACACCGGCGGGTTGACCACGCCGCCCCCGAACTTCAAGAAGGGCGCCGGGCACCGTGCCGATCCGTTTGCGAACGAAAAGCCGCGGCTGGTGATCGACGCCAAGAACGTCGCCCAGCATGCCGACAAGCTGACCGCGGGCGTGGCGGAGCTCATCAAGCGCGTTCCGGGCTGGCGCGTCGACGTTTATCCCACGCACCGGACCATGGTTTTCCCGAAGCGATATCTCGACAATACGCTGAAGAACGCCACCGGCGCCAAGTCGATCGAGGGCGGGTTGGGCATGGAAAACGCGCTTTCCGGCGTTCCCTTCCCGATCCCCAAGACCGGGGCGGAGGCGATGTGGAACCACCTGATGCGCTACGCCGGCCACGCCTACTCGCACAAGTACGAGAACTGGAACGTGGATTCCGCCGGCTCCCCGACCATGGCGCTGCTTTCGGAGTCCTGGCAGGAGTATCCGCTGCAGGATCCCAAGAAGACCGATGCGGCCAAACCCGACGACGGCTTCTGGAAGCTGAAGCTCCACTACCAGGGTCCGGCGCGCCGCGCCGGCGAGGGTCTGATGGGCCATGACGCCGTGAACCCGCTGGCGCAGCCGCGCCGCGCCTGGTCGTATCTGCCGGGGCAGCGCCGCGTCAAGCTCGCGCCGGACATCTCCTACGACACGCCGAATCCCGGATCGGCCGGCGTGGCGACCTACGACGACGCCTTCATCTTCAACGGCGCGCTCGATCGTTACGACTGGAAGCTGGTCGGCAAGAAGGAGATGTACGTTCCCTACAATGGCTACAAGTTCTTTTCGGCCAAGCCCGCCGACATCATGAAGCCGGGCGCGGTCGAGCCCGGGCTGATGCGCTGGGAACTGCATCGCGTCTGGGTGGTGGAGGCGACGCTCAAGCCCAGCAAGCGCCACATCTACGCCAAGCGTGTCTTTTACCTGGACGAGGACAGCTGGGCGGCGGTGGCCTCCGATGCCTACGACGCGCGGGGACAGCTGTTCGTCGCCGGGCTGGCCAACGTCCTGTTCATGTACGACCATCAGGTGCTCAACGCCGACAACTACATGCTCTACAACTTCGCCATCGGCGCCTACACGGTCTCCGGGCTGCAGGGCAACCACGCCGGACCGAAGTACGGCGACCCGTTGCCGCCGCTGCAGTGGTCGCCCGACGCGCTGGCGGGAGCAGGCCTCCGCTGACGCCGTTCGGCGTCAGCCAAAGCGCGGCGCGTCGGTGATCCGGACGCGCGGGGTCGGCCCCGCCGTATTCCGGTCCCCGACGCTGCCGTGATCAATCCTTCCGGTCTGCGGCGCCCGGTTGCGCCGCGTCCGGAAAGTTTTTTGGTCGAGGACATCCCGATGAGCGTGTTTGGTTCGGCCGTTGCGGTATTCGCGGTGGCGCTGGCGCTGGCCCCGTTCCCGCAGGCGGTGGCTGCCGGCTTCGTCGATCCGCTGGACAAGCCGGCGCAGATGTCGCCGCTGGCCGGCAGGAGCCTGATGCAGGGCGTGGCGCGGGCAGGTCCGCGGCTGGTCGCGGTCGGACAGCGAGGCCATGTGCTGGTGTCGACCGACAGCGGCGCGACCTGGAAGCAGGCCAAGGTTCCGGTGAGTTCCGACCTGACCGCGGTGTTTTTCGTCAACGACCTGAAGGGCTGGGCGGTCGGCCACGACGGGGTGATCCTGAACACGGCCGACGGTGGCATGAACTGGACGCTGCAGTTCGACGGCCGCAAGGCCAACGAGACGCTCGTCGCGCAAATGCAAGTCGCCGTCGACGCCAATCCGCAGTCGGCGGAGCTGAAACTGCTGCTTCGGGACGCCCAGCGCTACAAGGAGCAGGGCGCCGACAAGCCCTTCCTCGACATCTGGTTCGCCGACGAGAACAACGGTTATGCCGTGGGCGCCTACAACCTGATCTTTTCCACCAGGGACGGCGGCAAGACCTGGGACTCGCTGTTCGACCAGACCGACAATCCCAAGCTGCTCAATCTCTACGCGATCGCTCCGGCCGGCGACGCCTTGTATGTCGCCGGTGAGGCCGGCCTGGTGCTCAGGCACGACCCCGCAAGCAAGCGCTTCAAGGCCAGCGCCACGCCGTACAACGGCAGCTATTTCGGTGTCGTCGGCACCGACACCGCAACGCTGGTCTATGGTCTGCGCGGCAACGTCTACCGCACCGACGACGGCGCCAGGACCTGGGCCAAGGTGGAGGTCGGCCTGCCCGCGGCCATCGTCGCCGGCTTCAAGGGGCCGGACGGGAAGATCACGCTTGCGGACATCGGCGGCCGCGTGTCCATCAGCGACGACGACGGCCGCACTTTCAAGCCCGCGAAACTCGCAACCACGGCTCCGATCGCGGGCATCGCCGACGCCGGCAGCGGCCGCCTGGCGCGGGTCGGGCCGCGCGGCGTATCGGTCGTCGAATTCAGCTCGAACTAGCAGGCAACAGGAACCTCGACATGGCTGCCGTTTCCGACGATCTCGACCAGATGCCGGTGGTCCGCAAGCTCGCGGACTTCAACCGCAACTCCGGCAACAGGCTGGAACGGCTGGTCTTCAACAACCGGCTGGTGTTTGTCATCGTCTGCGCGCTGGCGACGCTGGCATTCGGTTATTTCGCCGCGACGAAGCTCGTGCTCAACGCGAGCTTCGAGAAGATGCTGCCGCAGGGCCAGCCGTACATCAAGAACTACCTGACCTACCAGAAGGACCTGCGCGGACTGGGCAACTCGCTGCGCGTCGTGGTCGAGAATACCGGCGGCGACATCTTCGACCCGCAGTACCTCGAGGCGCTGAAGCAGATCAACGACGAGCTCTTCCTGACGCCGGGCGTGGACCGGGCATGGGTGAAGTCGCTGTGGACGCCGGCGGTGCGCTGGACCGAGGTGACCGAGGAAGGCTTCCGCGGCGGTCCGGTAATGCCGGACGCCTACGACGGTTCGCCGAAAACCGTCGAACAGCTGAGACAGAACATCGCCCGCTCCGGCATCGTCGGCAGCCTGATCGCCAACAATTTCAAGTCGAGCATGATCTTCGTGCCGTTGCTGGAAAAGGACCCGGCGACGGGCAAGCGGATCGACTATCACGACGTATCGAAGTTGCTGGAAGAGAAGATCCGCACCAGGTACGAGCTGGCAGTGGCCGTCGGCGACAAGGAGCTGGCCAAGGGCGCGCCGCCGAAGATCAAGGTCCACGTGATCGGCTTCGCCAAGCTGATCGGCGAGCTGATCGACGGCCTGTTCAAGGTGATGATGTTCTTCGGCATTGCCGCACTGATCGCGACCGGCATCATCTTTACGTATACGCGCTGCGTGCGCAGTACTGTGCTGGTGATTGCCTGCTCGATCGTCGCGGTGGTCTGGCAGCTGGGAATCATCGCGCTGCTCGGCTTCGAACTCGATCCATACTCGATCCTGGTGCCGTTCCTGGTCTTCGCCATCGGCGTGTCGCACGGCGCGCAGAAGATGAACGGCATCATGCAGGATGTCGGGCGCGGCACGCACAAGCTGGTCGCCGCGCGCTACACGTTCCGGCGGCTCTTCCTTGCCGGGGTGACCGCGCTGCTTGCCGACGCGGTCGGCTTCGCGGTGCTGATGGTGATCGACATCCCGGTGATCAAGGACCTGGCGCTGACCGCCAGCATCGGCGTCGCCGTGCTGATCTTCACCAACCTGCTGCTGCTGCCGGTGCTGCTTTCGTACACCGGCGTGAGCCCCAGGGCAGCCGAGCACAGCTTGCGCGAAGAGAAAGAGGAGACACGGGGGAGGGGGCTGGGCAAGCTGTGGCAGTTCCTCGAGAAATTCACGACGCGACGGTGGGCGGTGGGCGCGATCGGCGTCTCCGTGGCGCTCACCGCGATCGGTCTTGTGGCCAGCCTCAATCTGAAGATAGGCGACCTCGATCCGGGCGCGCCCGAGCTGCGGCCGGACTCGCGTTACAACCGCGACAATGCCTTCATCACCGCCAATTACGCGCTGTCGTCCGATCAGTTCGCCGTGATCGTGAAGACCGGCAAGGAGGGCTGCCTCAAGTATCAGACGCTGGTCGACGCCGACCGGCTGGGCTGGACGCTGCGCCAGCTGCCCGGCGTGCAGACCACGGTGTCGCTGGCCGATGCCGCGAGGAACATCACTGCCGGCTCCTTCGAGGGCAATCCGAAGTGGCTGACCATCAACCGCAACCAGGACATCCTCAATTACGCGGCGCAGCAGGCCTCCTCGAACAATCCCGATCTTTTCAACACCGACTGCTCGGTGATGCCGGTGATCGCCTATCTGGCGGACCACAAGGCGGAGACGCTCGATCGCGTGGTCGCCGCCGCCGAGGAATTCGCGCAGGGGCACAATGACGCCGACCGAAGCTTCCTGCTCGCCGCCGGCAGCGCGGGCATCGAGGCGGCAACGAACATCGTCGTCAGGACCTCATGGTACGAGATGCTGCTCTACGTCTACGCGGCGGTGATCGTGCTCTGTTTCATCACCTTCCGCAGCTGGCGCGCGGTTATCGTGGCGGTGGTGCCTCTGATGGTGACGTCGATCCTGTGCGAGGCGCTGATGGTGGGCCTGGGCATTGGCGTCAAGGTGGCGACGCTGCCGGTGATCGCGCTGGGTGTGGGCATCGGTGTCGACTACGCGCTCTACCTGCTGTCGGTGCAGCTGGCGCAGCAGCGCAAGGGGCTTCCGCTTACCGCCGCCTACAAGAAAGCGGTCCAGTTCACCGGCAAGGTCGTCGCGCTGGTCGGCGTCACGCTCGCCGCGGGCGTCATCACCTGGGCCTGGTCGCCGATCAAGTTCCAGGCCGACATGGGCATCCTGCTGACCTTCATGTTTCTCTGGAACATGATCGGCGCGCTGGTGCTGATTCCGGCGCTGTCGCACTTCCTGCTGCCCACCCGGGTGATGAACAAGGAGGCCAGGGAGGAGTGGCAGGCGGCGAAGGCGGCACGGCGGAACAGGTAGGCCGCAGCGGCTGTTGCAGCCGGACGTTCTGAGCGAGCCGACCTCGCGCGAAGGGCCATGCCCCGGCGCCGCCGGGGCGCCCGTCATCCGGTCAAGATCCCGGCGGGGCTGGTATCGTTGCGGATGTGAGGCGGCCAGGCGGCGCAGTGGCGTGGTTGCGGATGCTGGTGCCCGCCCCGTCGCCCGTTTTGCGCCGAATCGCCGGGGGAGCGGTTCGAGTCCGGCGTAAATGGGCAGGACGACGATGAATTGCAAAGGAATAGTGGCCAGTCACGGCCATGCCGGGTTGCGCGCCGTGGTCGCGTTTGCGTCCCGGCGACAGCCGGGTACCCGCCCGAACGAGCCGTTCGAATTCACCGGTTCATTGGAATAGCCTCATGGTTTCTCGCGGTCTCGGCGTGGTGCGCTGGCAATGATCGTTCTTCGGCACTGGTCGCTCCCGATCCTGGCAGGCATGCTGTTGCTCGCGATGGGGCTGGCGAGCGAGCGGGCGCATTCCGCCGCTCCCGCCGCACCGCCCGCGGCATCCGCCGCCGCCCCGGCGGAGGCGCCAAAACCCGTCGATGCCACCGTCACCGACACCCTGGCTCAGGTCCTGGACAGCGAGGCCAGGCAGCGCGCCGCGCTCGTACGTCTCCAACAGGCAGCGAACTGGCGGGAGATCGCCGAGCGGTCGCCGCCTCTCGGGTCCGATCTCGATCGCCTCGGCGCCAGCATCGCCGGCAGAACCGGGTTGACGGCGCTGGTGGAAGCGGAAAATCGCCTGGTGGTGCTGTCGCGCAACATCGACGCCGCGGCCGACGAACTCGCGTCGATCGCGCGCCGGCTGGAGCGTGACAGCGCCGGTCTCGATGCCGAGGCGCGCAACTGGCAGCAGCGGCTGGCATTCATGGAGGAACAGCAGGTTCCGGCGGCCATCCTCGATCGGGCGCGGTCCGCAGGCGCGGCCATGCAGCGCGCCAGCATGCGGCTGCGCAGCGAGCGCGACGAGGTCCTGCTCGCGCTTAACCATTTGCTGACTTTGCAGGGA
Organism: uncultured beta proteobacterium; assembly: GCA_963699765.1. Lineage (GTDB taxonomy): Bacteria > Pseudomonadota > Gammaproteobacteria > Burkholderiales > Casimicrobiaceae > VBCG01. The sequence goes on from CAVOVD010000013.1 coordinate 95,006, forward strand.
CGCGGCGCGGATCTGCGCACCCGCCTGGAGTTGCGCCAGGCAGGCGCGCGGGCGCAAAGAATGGAGCTCGAGGAGGCGCCCATCTGGCGGCTGGACCGGCTCGATGTGAGCCGCAAGCGCATTGCCGAGGAACTGGCGGCGGGCTTCAGGGTCCTGCGCGATTACGTGGCGCACTACTGGACGCAGCTGGTCTGGCTGTTTATTGGCGTACTGCTGCCGACGTGGTGGCTGCTTGCCCGAAGGTCCCGGCGCGGCGCCGCCGCAGCCGGACCGGATTGCGGGCCCCCGGCGGCGGCGGCGCTGCTCATTGCCTTGATGGCGCTGTTCGGCCTGGCACGCGATGCGCCGCTGTACTTCTACGAGGCGCTGTTCGCGGTTGTTCCCATTCCCGCCGCGCTGGTGGCGGCACGGACGTTCGCGAGGCGCGTCCCGCTGCTCCTGGCCGGCCTGACCGTCGCAGCGGTCCTCTTCCCGCTGCGCAACACGATCCAGGCCAGCGCCGTGGGCGACAGGCTGCTGTTGCTGCTGCAGGTCGCGAGCTTCGCGGTGCCGCTGGTCGTCGAGATGCGTCGTGGCCGCCTGGGGCAGGCGTTTGCCGGACTCGGTCCGCGCCTGGTGCGCGCGCTTGCATTCGTAGCTCTCGCGGCTTCGGCCCTGACCGTGCTGCAGATCGTATTCGGGTTTGTCGGACCGACGCGCTCGTTGCGCGCCGGCGTCGGCAGCATGATGATTTTCGGTCTGATCTACGGCGCGGCCGCGGTTGCGGTTTACGGTCTGGTCCTGGCGCTGCTGGCCACGCCGATTTTCAGTTGGTTGCGCTGCGCCCGGGAGCCGGACCCGGTACTGCTGCGGTCGGTCCGCGTGATCCTGTTCATCCTGGCGATTTCCGGCGTGGCGCTCACGACGCTCGGCAGTTTCGGGCTTCTGCTCACGACGTCTGCCGCCGTCGATTCCTTCATGGCGGCGACGATCGAGCTGGGCACCGTGGCGATTTCGATCCGGGCGCTCGCGACGGCGCTGGGAGTCGTCGTGGCGACGATCCTGGTCGCCACGGTGACCGAATTCGTCCTGAGCCGCGAGATCGTGCCGCGGCTGCGCCTGTCTCCCGGCGGCGGCTACGCGCTGGCCACGTTCACCCGCTGGACGATCGTCCTGGTCGGCGTGTTCCTGACCTTCGATGCGCTGAACGTGGACATGATGAAGGTGACAGTGCTGGCGGGCGCCCTTGGCGTCGGCATCGGCTTCGGCCTTCAGACCATCGTCAACAACTTCGTGTCCGGATTGATCCTGATCATCGAACGGCCGGTGGCCGTCGGCGACATGCTGGAGATCGGCCCGCTGCTGGGCGAGGTCAAGCGCATCGGCATCCGCTCGTCGACCGTGCGCACCAACCAGGGCGCCGAGGTCATCGTGCCCAACTCGGATCTCGCCTCGAAGCAGGTGGTGAACTGGACCCGCTCCGACCGCCAGCGCCGCTACGAGATCGACGTTGGCGTCGCCTACGGATCCGATCCCGAACAGGTCATGCGCCTGCTCGTGGAAGCGGCGAAGGAGGTGCCGGAAATCATGGCCGCGCCGCCGCCGATGGCGACCTTCGACGGCTTCGGCGACAGCTCGCTGAATTTCCGGCTGCTCGCCTGGGTTACGACGGTAGACGTCGGCCTGAAGGCCAGGACCGAGTTGCGCGTGGCCATCCTGCGCAAACTCCATGAAGCGGGCATCGAAATTCCGTTCCCGCAGCGCGATCTGCACATCCGTTCGGGCGCGGACGCGGCTTCGCCGGCGCGGTCCTCGCCGCCGCCGGAACCATCGCCACGCTAGGCGCCCGCCGCGCCCGGGTGTCGACCGGCGATCGGGGCGGGGGTCGCCGGGTCGATCGGGCGTGGATGCCGGCGCCGGCGGAAAAAGATCGTCGTGGTGCGACGATCAGATCTCGCCGGAGGCCGAAGCTCCATGCGTGAGCCTGAATTGCCTGAGGATCGCGTTGCCCCGGTACACCGCCGCGTCGAGTCCCTCCTCGACCGACTTTTTCCCGGTGAAGATGTTCTCCAGTTCGAGTTCGATGGTGGAGTCGCGGACCTGGACGTAGTTGCCGAGGCGCAGGCCCTGGCTGTTCGGGGTGGGCTTCGCGTCGAGCAGTTGACTGATCGCCGTCCACTGCTCGGGATTCTGCCGGTAGAAGCCGTCGCTCGTCTGGCCCCTTACGGCCGACTTGGTGACCGGTATGTAGCCCGTGGCGGATGCCCAGATCTTCTGCTGGGGCGTGTCGATGATGAAGCTCAGGAACCGCGCGACGGCCTTGTCGTCCGCCGGTTTGTGTCCCCGCATCGTCCACAGCGTGGCGCCGCCGAGGATCGTATTCGTCCTCGGATAGGGCGGCCCCCAGTGCGGGAGCTGGCCGGTCCCCCAGGCGAACGCGAGCGACCTGTAGTCTCCCTGGTAGGCCGACGATTGCAGGACCATCGCGCATTCGCCGTCGACGAACAGATCGTTCGGTGTCCCCTGTCGCCCGCCGTAAACGAAGACTTTCTCCTTTTGCCACCGCACGAGGGCGCCGACATGCATGCGACCGAAGTCGCCGTTGATGAGGAGCCTGGTGTCGAGGCCGGTATAACCGTTCTGGTTGCTGGCGAAGGGCTGGTCGTGCCACGCAAACGTATTCTCGAGCAGGACCCATGACGGCGAAGGCGTCGTGAAGCCGCACTTTGCCGCGCCGGTGGCCAGGATCTTCCTGGACATGGCCTCGACCTCGGACCATGTGGCCGGAGCCTTGTCGGGAAGCCCGGCCTTCCTGAAGGCGTCCTTGTTGTAGTAGAGGATCGGCGTCGACACGTTGAACGGCATCGAGTAGAGCCTGCCGTTCGTCGAGTAGTAGCCGGTGATGGCCTCGACGAAATCGGACCAGTCGACCGCTACTTTTTGCTGCCGCATCAGCCGGTGGACCGGGATGATGGCGTCCGACATCACCATGCTCTGCGTGCCGACCTCGTAGACCTGGACGATGTGGGGCGGGGTGCTGCGCCGGTGCGCAGCCATGGCGGCCGCCAGCACCTCGGGATAGGTGCCCTTGTAGACGGCCTTGACCTCGACCTCGTCCTGACTCTGGTTGAACCGCTGCACCAGCGCCTCGATGGCCTCGCGGGGCTTTCCTTCCTGCGCGTGCCAGAACGAGATTTCGGTTCTGGATTGCGCGTCGGCCGCGGTGCCGATCGACGCGAGCGCGACGACCGCCGCGACGCCGAGGACGCGGGCGGCCAGTTTCACCGCCGGGTCTCCTTCAGAAAATCCTGGATCGTCGGCCGGTTCTGCGCGACCACCTTGGCGGCCGCGGCGTGGAGCAGCTGCCGGTCGCACTTCGACTCCATCGCCAGCTTGGTCGCGATCTCGGCGATCCGCTCCTGCACGTCCTCGGGCCTCGTCAACGGCGGCGTCTCGTTGCGGCAGGCCTCCGGAAGGTCGGAGAGATCGTCCTCCCACCTGGCGCTGTCGTGGTTCAGGAAGATGATGCGCAGAACCGTGTCGTCGGGGAACACGCCCTCCACCTGGAGGCTGCGGTAGAACAGCGACCAGTAGGCGGTTGCGCGTTCCTCCATGACGCTGGGGATGCGCGAGAAATCGTAGTTGAAGATGGTCCAGGGCTCGCTGCGCCTGCCAAGGAGCCGGAATCCCACGGAAAACGGGTACGAGCTGTTGAACGAGAGGATGAGTCCGCGGCGTATCTTCCTGTCCTGGAGCTGCTTCAGGAACGTGAACATCAGCGTCTCGAGTCCAAGGTTCTCGTAGAGTCCGCCGTCCCCGACGTGCCAATAGTCCGGGTTATCGCCCACGGTGAAGGTGATCGGGCCGACCAGGGGCGGGAACGCGGCGGATGCGGTGACGGCGCTGGCCACCGTTACGGGGCAGGGGTCGATCTGGAGCTCCAGCGGCGAGACCGGGAGCAACTCGTCCCAGCGCTTCCTGGCGACCTCCGGGAGTCTGCGGGTGATCCCGCGGCTGGCCAGCGAGCGGTCGAGGTCCGTGACGTAGTCGTACTGCGCGGCTTCGGGGGGCAGCGTGCTGAATGCGAACCGCCGGCCGTTGTTGTAGAGCGTGGCGTTGAAGACGATCCGGGGGCTGTCGCCGTTCGTCTCGCGGACGCCCAGGTCGGCGAAGGTGCCCGGGCCGATGAGGCGTTCGTCGATGACCTCCTGCAGCGAGCGCGCGGCCAGCGCCGAATTGAGCATGAACCGTCGCTCGCTCAGCTGGCGCCAGATGAGCGCGCTCTGGAAGTCCTGCGCCAGCCTGACGTGGAAGTCGGCAAAGAAGCTCTCGTAGGCCTCCGTCATCGCCCCATCCGGCCCCAGGACCGGCGTCGTGCGCGGAGGCTTGTGCAGGCCGAAGTAGCCCGCCGCCAGGCCGCCCCCGGACACGCTGGAAAGATAGGAGACCTGCTCGAGCACCGATCCCCCGTGCGGCGCCGGGAGCCGGCCGAGCGCTTCGAGTCCCGCCGCGCCGAACAGCGCCGCACGGCTGCCGCCTCCCGACAGGGACACTCCCACGACCGTATCCATCTGCCGGGGTTGCGAAATGCAGCCGACCTCGGCGCCGGCTTTGGGCAGGCGCGCGATCTCGGGCGTCGCGCAGGCGGCGAGAAGGAGCGCGCCGACCAGGCCCAGCACGGTCGTCGACCGCGAAACCCTGCTGGCGTCGCGGTCGACGCCGGCCGGGATCGCGGTCCGGGCCAATGCCCGCGGTTCGGTTGATGCGTTCTGTTTCATCGTCGGGAGCTGTCCGGGGCAATTCTACGTCGGCTCATTGCACAGGCGCTCCCGCCTCGTACCAGCGCTTGATCAGCGCGCGCTCGGCGTCGGTCATCTGCGTGGCGTTGGACAGCGGCATCAGCTTCAGCACCGCCACCTGCTGGTAGACCGTCTGCGCGTGTTGGCGCAGCAGTTCCGGCGTGTGCAGCGCGACGTTCTTCTGCGCCAATGTCGCGTTGTGGCACATGGCGCAGCGCTGGTCGATCACTGCGCGCACCTGGGCATAGGTGGCCGGCGCGGCCGCGGCGGCAGCAGGCTGCGGCGCGGGCGCGAGCCAGACGGCCAGTCCCACCAGCGCGAGCGTGCCGACGATCGCGTGCTCCCATGGCACCCGCCGGCCCTCGACCAACGCCTTGTGCCGCGCGACGAAACTGTGGCGGATCAGCGCCCCGGCCAGCATCAGCGCCACCAGCACGGCCCAGTTGTGCGGACCCTGATACAACCAGCCGTAGTGGTTGGACAGCATCGCCACCAGCACCGGCAGCGTGAAGTAGGTGTTGTGCACGCTGCGCTGCTTGGCGCGCCAGCCGTAGATGGGATCGACCGGCTCGCCGGCCTTCATCTGGGCGATGACCTTGCGCTGACCCGGGATGATCCAGACGAACACGTTGGCGCTCATTGCCGTGCCGATCATCGCGCCGACCAGCACGAAGGCCGCGCGGCCGGCGAACAGGCGGCAGGCGACGTAGGATGCCAGGACGACGAACACGAACACCAGCGCGCCGACGATCAGGTCGCCGTTTCGCTTCTGCCCGAAGGCCCGGCAGATGGCGTCGTAGACGAACCAGAACGCCACCAGAAACACCAGCGAAGCGGCGATCGCCGCGCCGGCCGACCAGTCGAAGGCGTTGCGGTCGATGAGGAAGGCCTCGGCGTTGAACAGGTAGAGCACGACGAACAGCGCGAAACCGGTCAGGAAGGTCGAGTAGCTTTCCCAGAAGAACCAGTGCAGGTGCTCGGGGAGGGTCTTCGGCGCGACCATGTACTTCTGCGGGTTGTAGAAGCCCCCGCCGTGCACGGCCCAGAGTTCGCCGTCGACGCCTTTTTCCAGCAGGTCCGCGGAGGTCGGCCTGGTCAGGCTGCTGTCGAGGAAGACGAAGTAGAACGATGAGCCGATCCAGGCGATGGCGACGATGACGTGCGCCCAGCGCAGCAGCAGGTTGGCCCAGTCGAGCAGGTAGGCTTCCACGTTCCGGACGGTCTCAGGATCCGCGGTAGGTCGAGTATGACCAGGGACTCACCAGCAGCGGCACGTGGTAGTTGGCGGCGACGTCGGCGATGCCGAAATCCACCGGCACCACGTCGACGAAGGCGGGCTCGGGCAGGACGACGCCGCGGGCGCGGAAATAGGCGGCGACCTCGAACAGCAGCCGGTACCGTCCGGCCGTCATGGCCGCTGCGTCGAGCAGCGGTCCGCCGTCGTTGCGTCCGTCGCGGTTCAGGACCAGCGACTGCAGTCTCGTCGGCAGGTCGCGGTCGAAGCGAAACAGCGTGACCTTCATGCCGGCAGCCGGACAACCATGCATGGTGTCGAGCACGTGAGTGCTTAGCAGTCCCATCCCATTCCTCTCGTTCGAGCCGGCCGGATGCCGCGGAGTCCGGCGATGGCGGGTGGCAAGGCATCGTCGGCGCCAGCGCGCGAGTAGAGTATGAACCTACCGCGCGCGGGAGACGCGCGAAGCGTGGTTGCGGGTGGCGCCGAAAGTGTATACATTGCGGCATACATGTCAAGCCCACGAATCCCGGACAACCTGAGGCCGGAACGCGTCCGGCCAGCCCGCATCGCGCCCGCAACAGCGGCACCGCGACGACCGCGCCATGCGCCGCCCGGACGCGCCCCCGCCGGCGCGACGCAGCGCATCGTCGAATCCATCACCACGGCGATCGTCGAGCGCAGGCTGATGCCAGGAACCAAGCTGGTCGAGCAGCGGATCGCCGACATCTTCGCCGTGTCGCGAACCATCGTGCGCCAGGCACTCAACCAGCTCTGCCGCGATCGGCTGGTGACGCTGGAACCCGGGCGCGGGGCCTTTGTGGCCAGTCCATCGGTCGAGGAGGCGCGACAGGTGTTCGAGGTGCGGCTGATGCTCGAGACGGCGCTGATTCGCCAGCTTTGCGCGCGCATCACCGAAGCGCAGATCGCTCAGTTGCGCTTGCATCTGCGGCACGAGCGCGAGGCGCTGGCCAGGACGGATGTGCCCGGAAGGACGCGACTGCTGGCGGACTTCCACATGGTGCTCTCGCGCATGCTCGGCAACGGGGTGCTGGCGCAGTTGCTGGCGGATCTGCTGAGCCGCTCGTCGCTGATCGCGCTGATGTACCAGTCGTCGCATTCCGCGGGGCACTCCCAGGCGGAACATGTGCAGATCGTCGATGCGCTCGAACGCCGGGACGGCCGTGCCGCCGCGCGGCTGATGCAGCAGCACTTGGCGAGCGTCGAGCGCAACCTGCGGCTCGATCCTCGCGCCGGCGATCTTGCGTCCGCGCTGCGTCCGGACGATGGAGCGCCTGCGCGATGAGCCGGGGCGCTTCGGCCGCCGGCTATCCCCGCGACCTGCGCGGCCACGGCCGCAATCCGCCGCAGGCGCGCTGGCCGGGTGGTGCCCGCGTGGCCGTGCAGTTCGTGCTCAACTACGAGGAGGGTGGAGAGAACTCGGTGCTGCACGGGGACCCGGGCAGCGAGCAGTTCCTGTCCGAACTTTCCGCGCCCCCGGGCTATCCGGCGCGGCATCTGAGCATGGAGAGCAGTTACGAATACGGCGCGCGCGTCGGCGTGTGGCGCGTGCTGCGCGAGTTCGAAACGCGCGGCCTGCCGCTGACCGTGTTCGGCGTCGGCATGGCGCTGGAGCGCAGTCCGGAGGTCGCCGCCGCTTTCGTCGAACTCGGCCACGAAGTCGCCTGCCACGGCTGGCGGTGGATCTCCTACCAGAACATCGACGAGGCAACCGAGCGCGAGCACCTGCGCCTGGGCGTGGCCGCCGTCGAACGCACGACCGGGCAACGACCGCTGGGCTGGTACACCGGCCGCGACAGTCCCAACACCCGCAGGCTGGTCGCCGACTACGGCGGCTTCGAGTACGACAGCGACTATTACGGTGACGAGCTGCCGTTCTGGCTGCAGGTCAGGAAAACCGACGGCGCGCTCGCGCCGCAGCTGGTCGTGCCCTACACGCTCGACTGCAACGACATGCGCTTCGCGCTGCCGCAGGGTTTCTCGCACGGCGGCGAGTTCTTCGAGTACCTGCGCGACGCCTTCGACCTGCACTGGGCCGAGGGTTCCGAACGCCCGACGATGATGAGCGTCGGCATGCACTGCCGGCTGCTCGGTCGACCGGGCCGGATGCGCGCGCTGCAGCGCTTTCTCGACCATGTGCAGGCCCACGACCGGGTCTGGGTCGCGCGGCGCGTCGAAATTGCGCGGCACTGGAAGGCCGTGCATCCCTTCGACGCCGCCACGGCCTTCATCTGGGAGTCGTCGCCGTGACCGACGTCCCGACCATCGACCGCCTCAATGCCGCGCCGCCGGCGGAATTCGTCGCCATGCTCGACGGCATCTACGAGCATTCGCCGTGGATCGCGCAGCGTGCAGCGGACTTTCGCCCGCTTGAGAGCCTGGCGCAATTGAAGCTGACGCTCGCCCGGGTCGTGCGCGATGCCGGCCGTGATGCGCAGTTGGCACTGCTGCGGGCGCACCCGGAGCTTGCCGGCCGGGCCATGATCGCCGGGACGCTGACCGCGGAGTCGACCGGCGAGCAGGCCAGGGCGGGCCTGACTGCCTGCACGCCTGAGGAGTTCGCACACATCCAGCGCCTCAACACGGCGTACAACGAAAAGTTCGGTTTCCCGTTCGTCCTTGCCGTGCGCGGTCCGCGCGGCGTAGGGCTGTCCAGGCGCGAGATCATCGCGACGTTCGAACGGCGCCTCGCGCACCATCCGGATTTCGAGCTCGCCGAAGGCCTGCGCAATGTCCATCGCATCGCCGAAGTCCGCCTGGACGAGCGCTTCGGCGCGATGCCCGAACTCGGCAACCTGGTCTGGGACTGGGCCGAGCAGCTTGCCGTGCACAGCGACCCGGGCTACGCCGAGCGCGGCGAGCTGACGGTCACCTACCTGACCGACGCGCATCGCGCGGTCGCCCGGCAGCTGGCGCAGTGGATGCGCGACGAATGCGGCTTCGACGAGGTCGGCATCGACGCGGTCGGCAACGTGGTCGGCGTCTATCATGGGTCCCACCGCGGCGCAAAGCGCCTGCTGACCGGCAGCCACTACGACACCGTGCGCAATGGCGGCAGATACGACGGCCGTCTCGGCATCCTGGTGCCCATGGCCCGCGTGCGTGAGCTTCATCGCCAGGGGCGCCGGCTCCGCCATGGCGTCGAGGTCGTCGGCTTTGCCGAGGAGGAGGGCCAGCGCTACAGGGCGGTGTTCCTCGGTTCCGGTGCGTTGACCGGGCAGTTCGACCCGCGCTGGCTGGATCAGGAGGATGCCGCCGGCATCCCGATGCGCGCCGCCATGCGGCAGGCGGGGCTCATCAGCGACGACATTCCTGCGCTCAGGCGCGATCCGGCGAAGTACCTGGGCTTCGTCGAGGTGCACATCGAACAGGGTCCGGTGTTGAACGACATCGACCTGCCGCTGGGGGTCGTGACCTCGATCAATGGAGGATTGCGCTATGCCGGCGAGATCACCGGCGTGGCCAGCCACGCCGGCACCACGCCGATGAACCAGCGCCGCGACGCGGCCGCGGCCGCGGCCGAATTCGTGCTGTTCGTCGAGAAGCGCGGCAGCGCCGCCCCGGACCTGGTCGCGACCGTAGGCATGCTCGACGTGCCCGGCGGCTCGATCAACGTGGTGCCCGGACGCTGCCGGTTCAGCCTTGACGTGCGAGCGACCACCGACCGGGTGCGCGATGCCTGCGCGGCCGACCTGGCGGCGGAACTCGCGCATATCTGCACCCGGCGCGGGCTTCATCACCGGCTGGAGGAAACGATGCGCGCCGCGGCGGCGCCGAGCGCGCCGGTGCTGCAGCGGCACTGGGAACGTGCCGTCGAGAGGCTCGGCCTGCCGCCGCACCGCATGCCCAGCGGCGCCGGACACGATGCGATGAAGCTGCATGAGATCATGCCGCAGGCGATGCTGTTGATGCGCGGCCAGAACGCCGGCATCAGCCACAATCCGCTGGAGGCCATCACCAACGACGATGCCGAGCTGTGCGTGCAGGCATTCGCCAACCTGCTCGATCAATTGGACGGAGAAGACACATGATCGACCAGAACTACATTGCGCTCGACAACTGGATCGACGCGCACTTCCGCGAGGAGGTGGCCTTCCTGAAGGCACTGGTGCGTGTGCCCACCGACACGCCGCCGGGAGACAACGCGCCGCATGCGCAACGCACGGCGGAATTGCTCGCCGAATTCGGCTTCAAGGCCGAGAAGCACCCGGTGCCCGCGCCACTGGTGAAGGACCAGGGCATGAAGTCGATCACCAACCTCATCGTCCGGCGCAGATACGGCGATGGCCGCACCATTGCGCTCAATGCACACGGCGACGTGGTTCCTCCTGGCGAGGGCTGGACGCACGAACCCTACGGCGGCGAAGTGGTCGACGGCAGGATCTACGGTCGCGCTACCGCCGTCAGCAAAGGGGATTTCGCCACCTATGCCTTCGCGGTGCGCGCGCTGGAATCGCTGCATGAGCCGCTCAAGGGCGCGGTCGAGCTGCACTTCACCTACGACGAGGAATTCGGCGGCGAACTCGGTCCCGGCTGGCTGTTGAAACAGGGCCTGACCAAGCCGGACTTCGCCATCGCCGCGGGATTCAGCTATCAGGTGGTGAACGCGCACAACGGCTGCCTGCAGCTGGAAGTGACGGTGCACGGCAAGATGGCGCACGCCGCCATCCCCGAGACCGGCGTCGACGCGCTGCAGGGTGCCGTCGTCATCCTCAGTGCGCTGTACGCGCAGAACCGGCGCTACCTGTCGACCAGGTCCCGGATTCCCGGGATCCGCCATCCGTATCTGAACGTCGGGCGCATCGAGGGCGGCACCAACACCAATGTGGTCCCGGGCAAGGTCGTGCTCCGGCTCGATCGGAGGATGATTCCGGAAGAGGATCCGGTCGTGGTGGAAGCCGACGTGCGCCAGGTCATTGCCGACGCAGCGGCCGGGTATCCGGGAATCCGCGTCGAGATCAGGCGCCTGCTGCTGGCCGAGGCGCTGCAGCCGCAACCCGGCAGCGTCCCGCTGGTGGAGGCACTGCAGCGGCATGGCAAGAAGGTCTTCGGTGAACCCATTGCGACTTCGGGCACGCCGCTGTACACCGACGCGCGGCTCTACGGCGCGCACGGCATTCCGGCCGTGATCTACGGCGCCGGACCGCGCAGTGTGCTGGAAAGCAACGCCAAGCGCGCCGACGAGCATCTGGAACTCGACGATCTGCTGCGCGCGACCAAGGTCGTGGCGCGGACACTTTACGATCTGCTGCGCTGAGTATCCTTGCGGCGCACTGCGCTCAGCCGCGTGGCGCGTAACGGAGAACGGCGCCCGGAAATCGTCCGAAGACGGCGGCCATCGGCAGCCGTCCATCGCGGGCGATCAGGGTCTCCCCGGTCAGTACGTTGACCAACGCGGTATCCGGCGGCAGAAAATCCAGGTCGAGCATGGTGTCGCCCCACGCAGCCGTGCCGACCGGGACGACGCCGGGCGCCAGATCCAGAGAGGCGAAGAGGCGGCCCGCCACCGCGATGGCGCCGGCGGATCCCTGCCGGCGCGCGAAGGCGACGATGTTGCCGCCCCGCGATCCGGTCGCGTTCACCGGCAGGTAGTCGCCGGTCGCCAGCAGCTCCGGATGCACCCTGCGCAACTGGAGCAGGCGGTGAGTAATCCACAGCTTGGCCAGTCCGTTTCCTGGGTCGGCGAACCAGCCGGCAATGGCTTCGTCAGGTACTGCGGCGGACCCGCCGGTCAGTGCTTCCAGCTCCGCAAGGCGGGTCCGGCGCAGGCCATAGTCGACCGGAACGCGATTGTCCGGGTCGACCAGGCGCAGATCGATCAGTTCGTTGCCCTGGTAGATGTCGGGGACGCCGGGGGACGCGAACTTGATCAGCGCGATCGACAGGCTGTTCAGCATCGCCGAACCACGCGAACGCCGCCGCCTGCGCGCGAAGATCGTCGAGAAAACGGCGCTCGCCGTCTTCGGCGAGGAGCGCGCCCACGAAGGCGACCAGCGCCTCCTCGTAGGCTTCGTTCACCGCCAGCCAGCCGGTGCGGACCTTCGCCTCCCGCGCGGCCTTGACCATGTAGCGCTGGATGCGTTCGCGGAAATCCACGAGCGCCGGACCGTGCAGTTCGCCCGTCGGCAGCGTGCCGATCAGCGTCTGGTACAGCAGGTACTCGTCGTTGCGCGACGGCGCGTCGGCGCCGTCGACCTGCCGCTTGCGGCTGCGGTTCATGCGACTCCAGCGGCGCACCGTCGAGACGCCATGCGGCCGGCATCTCGGAGATCACGTCGATGCGGGCGCGCACGTCCTCGGAACGCTTGTTGTCGTGCGTGGAGGTTGCGAGCATCGTCGCCGGCCAGTTCCTGGCGCGGTCCTGCGACGCGCCGTGGAACGCGCGCACCGTCATGCCGAACTGGTCCGGATCGCCGCCGACATCGTTAAGCGAGACAAGCCGGTTGAACGATAGAAGCTGGTGTCCTCGACGCCCTTGGCGGTGACCGGCGAGGTGAATTGCTGGAACCGCATCGCGAAGGCGAGATACTCGGCTGCGCCCGGCCGAGGCGCCCGCCGGCGGCTCGGCCAGAAGCAGTCCGTGCAGGAAGTCGAACACGCTGGGGTCGGCCAGGCGCGATTCGCGCCGCGCCCGGGTCACGGCCCAGTCGATGTAGCGCCGGTCCTGCGCGGTCGCGCCGGCTTCGCGATACGTAGGTCCGGTAGACGGGGAAGCGGGCGACGATCTCCTCGATGGCGCCGCGCAGGACGTTGAAGCGTGAAGTCGCGCGTATGGCGGTCGCCGCGGGCGATGCGCAGCGCGCGGTGGGTGAGCACGGTGAGCTCGGCGGCGAGCGCGCCGCGCATGATCGCGCGCTTGCTGCGGTAGACCGCGAGTATCGAAGTCCGACCGCCTCGTCGCCGACGAAGGCGCGCCACGTCCGGTCGAGGCGGGCCTTCGCGCTTGCCGGCCGACCAGCACGCCGTTGACGATGTTGGCGAACCGGTAGCCGGTGGTGCCGCTGACCGGCCAGCGCCTGCGGCATCCGCTCGTGGCTGGCGGCGATCTTCTCCACCACGAGGTAGACGGGACGGATTCGGCTCGCGGCGCGCCGAGCTCGGCGACGCATTGCCGATAGCGCTCCTGCAGCGCCTCGAAGTAGCGGCCGGGATCGTACAGCCCGTCCGGGTGGTCGATGCGCAGGCCGTCGATCTTGCCGGCTGCGGCGAGGTCGAGGATGAATGCGTGCGTCGCCTCGAACACCGCGGCATTTTCCATCCGCAGCGCCGCGAGATCGTTGACGTCGAAGAAGCGACGGTAGTTGATCTCGTCGAAGGCGACGCGCCAGTAGGCGAGCCGGTAGGCCTGCGCCTCGAGCAGCTCGTGCAGCCGCTCGAAGCTCTCCGGCGGCCGGGCACGCCGTTGAAGCCTGCAACGCACCTGCGCAATCGCTTCGGCCAGCGCGCCGTGGCTCGCGGCCAGCGCCGCCAGTTCAGCCTTGCCGGCGGCGCAGTCGCGCCGGCGCACGGCGACGGCATCGGCGGGGCCGTGGTGCGCGGCGGCAGCGACCGCAGCGCCTGCACCAGGCGCTCGACGATCCAGACGCCGTCCGCGGGCAGGCTGCGCGCACGCTCTCCAGCGCAGGCACCAGCAGCGCCGGGATAGTCGCGCGGATCGATCGGAAAGCGATGGTCGAAGTACCAGACCGCGAAGGTACCGTGCTCCGGCTCGAAGCGCAGGCACGAGCTCGCCGCGCTCGAGCACCGCGCCGTAGGGGTGCCCCGAGCACCGGCACCAGCACGCGCCCCGCGAGATCGCGGTCGAGGGGCGCCCAGTCGATGTCGAAGTAGTGCGGCGTAGTCCGAGGCCGGGCCGTTCTCCAGGACGTCCATCCACCACGCGTTGTCGGCTCCCATCACCCCCACGTGGTTGGGCACGACGTCGCACAGATGTCCCATGCCGTGCTGCCGCAGCGTGGCGACGAACCGGTCGAAGTCCGTCGCGCGTGCCGATCTCCGGGTTGAGCGCGTTGTGGTCGACGATGTCGTAGCCGTGCAGGCTGCCGGGACGCGCGCGCAGGTAGGGCGAACAGTAGACGTGGCTGACGCCGAGCGCGGCCAGGTACGGCACCAGCGCCGTCGCGTCGGCGAACGTGAACCGGTGATGGAGCTGCAGTCGATAGGTGGCGAGCGGCACGTGTCGCGGCGTCGGGCCTCGACGCGCTCTGCGCCGCGACGGGGCACGCCGCCGGCGGGCTGTCAGCGTCGCGGCAAGCGCTGCGAAGCGCTCGACCGTCGGGCCAGCGCTCGAGCGGCAGCGGAAAGCTTGCGCTGCCAGTTCGGGTGCGAATCCGACGTGCCCGGCAGGTTGGCCTGTTCGCGCGCGCCGATCACGTCCTCGGGCTGCACCACCATCAGGCGCGATGGCGCTGCGGCCAGATAGGCGGCAACCGCGCAGGCGAGCGGCGTCTCCATTGCCGGCGCCTGCGCCGGATCGGTGGCGATGCCCTGGGGCAGCAGGCCGTTGCGCTCCAGCGCCGACAGGAGCTGCGCCCGTTCGCGGCCGCGCTCGGCGGCCTGCGCGTCGCGATCGCCGTCGGACGCGTCAGCCCCTGCGCGGCGCGCAAGTCGATGTCGGAGCCGTCCCACCAGCCGGCGAGCGTCGGCAGGTCGTGCGTGCTCGCGGTGACGAGCGCCTCCGCCGGGTAGGCGTCCGGCGGCTTGAAGTCCTGCTCCGGCGTCGCGTTCGAAGATGCAGCACGCGATACGACAGCACGTCGTTGGCGGCCAGCGCCTCGCGCACGTCGTCCGGCACGGTTCCGAGATCCTCGCCGATCACCATGCAGCGGTGGCGGTGGCTTTCGAGCGCGACCAGGCCGAGCAGGTCGTCGAACGGGTAGCGGACGTAGGCGCCCTCGGCGGGCGACGTGCCCTGCCGGCACCCAGAACAGCCGCATCAGGCCCATCACGTGATCGATGCGCAGCGCGCCCGCGTGCCGCATGTTCGCGCGCAGCGTGGCGATGAACGGCGCGTAGGCGGCATGTCGCGAAGCCGGCTGGGAATCATCGGCGGCAGGCCCCAGTCCTGGCCCTTCAGGTTGAACGCGTCGGGCGGCGCGCCGACATGCGCGCCGAGCGCGTAGAGATCCTGGTTGGCCCAGGCTTCCGCGCCGCCGCGGTCGATCGAGACGGCGAGGTCGACGTAGAGGCCGACCGACAGGCCGGCGTCCCGCGCGAGCGCCGGCGGCGGCGAACTGCTGCTCGGCCTGCCACTGCAGGTACGCGTAGAACTCGATGCGTCCGGCGTGGTCGGCCGCGAATCGCGCGACCGCAGGCGCGTGCGGGTCGCGATACGTCCGCGGCCACGCGGGCCAGCCCCAGACGGCGGGTCGGCCGCATGGAAGTGCTCCTGCAGCGCCTCGAAGAGGGCGTGGCGACGCAAGCGCCTCGCCGCCGGCCTCGACGATAGGCGCGAAAAGCCTCGGCGCGCGCTCGCCGGTCGCGAGGTGGCGTTCGCGGAAGTGCTGGTACAGGCACTCGCAGCACCGACAGCTTGGCCGCCGCGACGCCGCGTAGTCGACCAGGGGCGCGTCGCGCAGCGCCGCGAGCCGATCCTGGAAACCGGTCGCCAGCACGCGCGCACGCGCCTCGTCGCAATCGCGGAATTCGGCGACGGCCTCGACGTCGATGTAGAGGATGTTGCGGAACAGCCGGCTCGACGGGCTGTAGGGACTCGCGTGACGCGGCTTGTGCGGATACAGCGCATGCAGCGGATTGACGCCGACGACGCCGGCGCCGCGCGCGCCCCACTGGTCGATCAGCGTGCCGAGATCGGTGAAATCGCCGATGCCCCAGTTGCGCTCCGAGCGCACGCCGTAGAGCTGCACGCGCCGCACCCCAGATGCGGCCCGCGTCGCGCAGGCCGCCGGCAGATAGCAGGCCGCCGGCGCGATCGCGAAGCAGGTCCGTGGCGACGACGGCGGCGCCTGCGCGCAGTTCGACAGCGGTGGTAGCCGGGCGGCAATGCCGCGCCGAACTCGAGGTCGAAGTCCGCGCTCGAGGCGTCCGCGTGCGGCGCCGCATGGCGGTGAAGTACGCGCAGCGACGCTCGACGGGCCCGCTCCCGTCTTCTGGCGCGACCAGCGCGGACAGCGGCGCATCGGCCAGCTCGCTCGGCAGTCGCACGCGCAGCGTCCACGGCTGCATGCTCCTCCCGCAGCACGACCAGCGGCGCGATGTGCTGCGCGTCGCGCGCCTCGTCCAGAGCGCGCAGCGAGGCTTCGCACGGCGTCGTCGTCGCGCGCGTCCACGCCCATCGCCGCAAGCAGCGCCCGCAACGTCGCCTCGCTGACGCTCGTGACGCTTGCCCCAGATGTCGTCGTATTCGGTCGCGATGCCGTGCGCGGCGGCGAGTCGGGCCAGGGCCGGCGCTCATGCTCTCGCCCCGAACGTGAGCGCCATGTGCGGCTCTCCCAGGGTGAATGCGACGGCGAAGGCCGGCCAGGTGCCGTCTGCGCCGACGCCGGGATGGCTCTCGTAGAAAGGCGTGCCGGGCAGCGCCGTCACATCCGCCAATGGCGCAGCGGCCAGGTTGATGCCGGCATGCAACTCGGCGCCGGCCAGACGTCCAGCGCAGGCGCAGCAGATCCGTCGCGACCGACGTCGAAGCGTCCGTTCGTGCCGGGAAGGCGCGGCACCAGATGCTCGCCGACGCAGCGCCAGGCAGCGGTCGATAGAAGGCCAGCCACTGCGCGCCGGCCGGCGAATCCGTCGCTCTCCAGTCGAGCCTGCTGGCGGCGAAGGTCTCCGCGGCGTTCGGGTCGGGGATCGTCGCCTGCACCGTCGGGTCGCGAAAGCGTTCGAAGCGCCCGAATTCCTCGCGGCGGCCGCGCGATACCGCCGCAGCCAGCTCGGGCCCGAAGTCGCAGAAGAACAGGAAAGGCGTCGCCGCGCCGAACTCCTCGCCCATGAACAGCATCGGCGGCGCCGGCGCCAGCAGCACGCAGGCCACCGCGGCGCGCAGCGCCTGCGGGTCGGCCAACGCGACGAGCCGTTCGCCGAACGCGCGGTTGCCGACCTGGTCGTGCGTCTGAGTGAAGGAGACGAACGCGGACGAGGGCAGCTGCGCGCTCGGTTCGCCGCGCGGCGCACCGCCGCGAAATGGCGACGGCTCGCCCTGGTAGGCAAACCCTTCGGCCAGGCAGCGGCCGAGTTGCCACAGCGGACGCTCCGCGTAGTCGGCGTAGTAGCCGTCGCCCTCGCCGGTGACGAGCACGTGCAGCGCATGATGGATGTCGTCGTTCCATTGCGCGGTCGCCAGAGACGGGCGCCCGGACGCATCGCGCACCAGGTGGCGCGCCTCGTTGCGGTCGTTCTCGAGCACGAGGTGGACGTGGCGGTCGCGCTCGGTCCGCAGTCGCGACCGTCTGCGCCAGCTCGGTCACGATGTCCGGCGCCGAGTCGTCGACGATCGCGTGCACGGCGTCGAGCCGCAGCCCGTCGAAGCGGAACTCCTCGATCCAGTAGAGCGCGTTGTGGATGAAGAAGTCGCGCACATGGCGGCTGCCGTCGCCGTCGAAATTGATCGCCGCGCCCCAGGGCGTCTGGTGACGCGGATTGAAGAACTCCGGCGCGTAGGTGTGCAGGTAGTTGCCTTCCGGACCGAAATGGTTGTAGACGACGTCGAGCAGCACCATCAGACCCGCTGGCGTGCGCCGCGTCGACGAGCGCTTCAGGTCGTCCGGGCGTGCCGTAGGCCGCCGCGGGCGCGAACGGCAGCACGCCGTCGTAGCCCCAGTTGCGCCGACCCGGAAAGTCCGCGACCGGCATCAGTTCGATCGCGGTGACGCCGAGGTCGGCGAGGTGGTCGAGTCGGTCCGCAGCGGCAGCGAAGGTGCCCGCTGGCGTGAAGGTGCCGACGTGCAGCTCGTAGAGCACCGCCTCTTCCCAGGGCCGTCCGCTCCATTCGCCCTGCCGCCAGTGCGTAGGCGCAGCGGATCGACCACGACGCTGCCGGCGTGCACGTCGTCCGGATTGGAACGCGAGGCCGGATCGGGGACGCTGCGTCCGCCGTCGATGCGGAACGCGTAGCGCGTCCCGGCGCCGACCCCCGCCACGCGGGCTTCGAACCAGCCGTCGCCGACATGGGCGAGCGGATGCGCATCGCCAGCCGCCGGTCCCGAGCAGAACCTCGACCGCAGCGGCCGCCCGGCGCCCACAGCCGAAACCGCGTCGCGCCGTCCTCGACCGCGGCGCCGAACGGCATCCGGTGCGCGTGCCTCATCGCGGCCGCGGCACCTGCTGCAGCAGCGCCAGCGAGCGCCCGCCGAGCAGGTAGATTCCGTGCGGCTGGAACGTGCCGTCGGGCAGCAGGCCCTCGTCGCGGTCGGTGTCGACCAGGACCATCCAGCCCGCCGCACCGTAGTCGGGCAGGTGGAACGCGATCGGATCGTGGTGCGCGTTGAACAGCACCAGGAAGCTGTCGTCGCGCACGGGCGTGCCGCGCTCGTCGGTTTCCTGACGTCGCTTCGCCGCCGAGGAAGACGCCGAGGCAGCGCGCGAACCGTGGTTCCACTCCTCGACGGTCATCTCGGTGCCGTCGGGCTTCAGCCAGGCGATGTCCGAGGCCGCGCTCCGTGCAGCGCGCGCCCCTGGAAGAAGTGCTGGCGGCGGAACACCGGGTGCTCGCGTGCGCAGGCGATCATTCGGCGCGCGAAATCGAGCAGATGCGTGCGGGCCGCATCGAGGTCCCAGTCGATCCAGGACATCGGATTGTCCTGGCAATAGGCGTTGTTGTTGCCGTTCTGCGTGCGGCCGATCTCGTCGCCGGCGACGATCATCGGCACGCCCTGCGACAGCAGCAGCGTCGCCAGCAGGTTGCGCGTCTGGCGCTCGCGCAGCGCGATGATCGCCGGGTCGTCGGTCGGCCCCTCGACGCCGCAGTTCCACGACAGGTTGTTGTCGGTGCCGTCGCGGTTGTCCTCGCGGTTGGCTTCGTTGTGCTTGTCGTTGTAGGACACGAGGTCGTGCAGCGTGAAGCCGTCGTGCGCGGTGACGAAGTTGACGCTGGCGTGCGGGCGCCGCCCGTTGCGTCCCGTACAGGTCCGACGAGCCGGTCAGGCGGCGCGCGAACTCGCCGATCAGTCCGTCGTCGCCCTTCCAGTAGGCGCGCATCGTGTCGCGGTACTTGTCGTTCCACTCGGCCCAGCCGGTCGGGAAGTTGCCGACCTGGTAGCCGCCGGCGCCGAGGTCCCAGGGCTCGGCGATCAGCTTGACGTGGGACAGCACCGGATCCTGGCGGATGATGTCGAAGAACGCGCCGAGCCGGTCGACGTCGTGCAGCTCGCGGGCGAGCGCCGACGCGAGGTCGAAGCGGAAGCCGTCGACGTGCATCTCGGTCACCCAGTAGCGCAGCGAATCCATCATCAGCTGCAGCACGCGCGGATGCTGCATGTTGAGCGTGTTGCCGCAGCCGGTGAAGTCCATGTAGTAGCGCGGCGTCCTCCGGATTCAGCCGGTAGTAGGAGGCATTGTCGATGCCGCGGAAGCACAGCGTCGGGCCCAGCTGGTTGCCCTCGGCGGTGTGGTTGTAGACGACGTCGAGGATCACCTCGAGTCCGGCCGAGTGCAGCGACTTCACCATCGTCTTGAACTCGTTGACCTTGCCGGAGGCCGAGTAGCGGGCGTCGGGCGCGAAGAAGCCGATGGTGTTGTAGCCCCAGTAGTTGCGCAGCCCGGCGCCGACCAGGTGGCGGTCGTCGACGAACGTGTGCACCGGCATCAGCTCGATCGTGGTCACGCCGAGGCGCTTCAGGTAGTCGATGACCGGCGCGGTGCCGAGTCCCGCGTAGGTGCCGCGCAGCTGCGGCGGCACGTCGGGGTGCTGCATCGTGAAGCCGCGCACGTGCAGCTCGTAGATCACCATTTCGTGCCAGGCGATCTTGGGCGGGCGGTCGTCGCCCCAGGTGAACGCCGGACTCGATCGACCTTGCACTTCGGCATCCCGGCGGCGCTGTCGCGCCGGTCGAACGACAGGTCGCCGCGCTTGCTGCCTATCGTGTAGCCGAACAGCGCGTCGCTCCAGCGCAGCGCGCCGACGATGTTGCGCGCGTAGGGATCGAGCAGCAGCTTGTGCGGATTGAAGCGCAGTCCGTCCTCGGGACGATACGGCCCGTGCACGCGGTAGCCGTAGAGCAGGCCCGGGCGCGCCTCCGGGCAGGTAGCAGTGCCACACCTGGTCGGTGCGCTCCACGAGTTCGATGCGCTGCAGTTCGCGCCGGCCGGCTGTGTCGAAGATGCACAGCTCGACCCGCTCGGCGTGCTCGGAGAACAGCGCGAAGTTGACGCCTTCGCCGTCCCAGGTGGCGCCGCGCGCGTCGGGTTCGACCGGGCCAGACGGCAGTGATGGGCTTCAAGTGGCAGGACTCCGGTCAGGAGCGCTCAGCGCGCGTGTCGTGGGCGGCTGTCGCCGGCTCGCTCGACTCGTCCGCGGCGCGCCGCGACCACCGGTCGAGGAATTCGCCGGCACGCTTGGCGCCGCCGATTCCGAACGCCAGCGCCAGTCCGAGCCCCACGGCCGCGACGACGATCAGGAAGGTCTGGCGGATGATCTCGCCCAGGCCCAGCTGGTCGAGCGCGATCAGGACGACGAAGGTCATGATCGCGTACAGCGCGACCCGGCCGAGCAGCGTCGCCGTCGACCATGCCGACGTTCTTGCAGTAGGTGGAGACCGCCGAGCCGACGAAGCGGGCGAAGTACGCGCCGAAGGCCAGGATCAGCACGGCGACCATGACCTTCGGCACGAACAGCACGATCCGGCCGATCAGGTCGGTCACGTAGGCAAGGCCCATGCTGTTGAAGGCGATCATCAGCGCCGCCAGCAGCGACCAGCCAGTAGACGAGCAGTCCCAGGAGATGGACGGTGTCGGTCTCGCCGCCGCCCTGCTTCAGGAAGCGGTCGATGCCGGCCTTCTCGGTCACGATGTTGAAGTTGACCGCGCGCAGCATGCGGACGATCGCGAATCGCGCTGCCTTCGCGATCAGCCAGCCGATGACGAGGATCAGGACGGCCAGCAGCACGTGCGGCAGGAAGGCGCCGACCTGATGCAGCGACTCGCGTATCGGCTCGAGCAGAATTTGCATGTTATCCATCGCGTTCTCCGGTTCGTCGTGAGGGTCTGTTGCGCCGCAGGTATCCGCGCCTGATCGTGCCGCTCAGCCGCGCGTGTCAAGCAACTCGATCAGCCCGCGAAGCGGAATGCGAACCCAGTCCGGCCGGTTTTCCACCTCGTAGCTGATCTCGTACATCACTTTCTCCAGCAGGAACAGCTCGAGCAAGCCGCGGCGCTGCGCGGCCGAGGTCGCGATGCCGGCGCCCTTGGCAACGCTGTCGTAGCCGTCGAGAAACGCGAGGCGGGTCGCCTCGAGCCACTGGAGGCCGAGCATTTGGCGCCGCTCGGCGCCATCGCTGCTGTGGCTGTTGATGCGCAGCAGTGCCGCGTTCAATGCGTAGTCGAACGAGCGCAGCATGCCGGCGACGTCCTTCATCGGCGACTGCTTTTCGCGCCGCTCCGCGAGAGAGCGCGCCGGCTCGCCTTCGAAGTCGATGATCACGAAGTCGTTCTGCACGACCAGCACCTGTCCCAGATGGTAGTCGCCATGGATGCGCGCGCGCGTACCGCCACTGTCCTGCCCGTGCGCATCGATCCGATCGAGGATAGCGCTGCGCGCGGCAAGCACCCTCGAAGCCTCGTCACGCGCCGATGCGGGCAGCGACGCCAGGCGCCGCTCCAGGAGGTCGAGCGTCGCCCTCGCGTCGCCGCGCGTGCGTCGGGTCCAGCCGGTGACATCGGCGGGCGTCGCGGCACGGGTTCGAATGCCGGGTCGCCGCGTGCGCGCGAAAGCGCCGCGTGCATTTCCGCGGTTCGCCCGCCGAGCGTGCGCATCAGCGCCAGGTATCCGCCGTGAACCTCGGTTGGCGGCGGCAGGGGCTCGTCGGGCGCGGGCAGCTGTTCGAGGAACTGCTCGAGATAGTTGAGGGTCCTGGCCCAGCCGTCGCCCTGATTCTGCGTATAGCCTTGCAGGAGCGCAAGCGTCGTCACCTGCCCATCCTGGTCGACGTGCTCGACCGTGCCGGCGACCGGGACGGCGTGGCCGAAGCCCGCGACATCGGTCAGGTAACGGCCGATTTCCGCCTCCGGATTCACGCCATGCTGCAGCCGCCGGTACGCTTTCAGAAACAGCCTGTCGCCAAGGACCACCACGGTATTGCTGCTTTGCGCGCCGGGCGGTGCGACCTGCAGCGCGTCGACTGCATCGCCGGCGAGGCGGCTGAACGCGCCGGTTGGCGTGAAGCGGATCGTCCCGTGCGCCGTCGCGAGTTCCGTCCGCGCACCGATGGCCGTCACCAGCGCGCGGCAGAACGCGTCGTCGCCGAACGCGTCGGCCATCACGCCGACCTTGGCCTGCTGGCGGATGCGGGCGACAGTGAGTGGCGCGAGGCCGCGCGGCTGCTCGTCGGCATCGTCGTCCCAGACCAGCGTCAGCGGCAGAAAGTAGTTCTGCGGGTCGCCGCTTCTCGTTCTCGACCCGCGCCAGCGCGACCAGCCATGCCCGATCCGCCTGTTGCCACTCGACGTGATCGACCAGCGCCACGCGCCTGACCGGATCGCCCTTGGCCGCATACCAGCGCCTGCCGGCGACGAATTCCGGCAGCACCTCGCGCTCAAGCTGCGCGCGGCCCTTTTCCGCCAGCGAGATCCGCCATGGCACCACGCGATCGCGGAAGAGGCTCGACCAGCCGTCGAACAGCACCAGCACGGGCAGCTCCTCGCGCGGCAGGCGTTCCTCGTGCCAGGAGGGAACATCCGCGTCGGCGACCAGGCGAAACCAGAGAAAGCCGTGGCCCGTCAGCGTCAGCAGATAGGGCAGGTCGCCGATCGGCGGGAACGGCGTGCGGCCCATGAGCTCGAGGGGGACGCGCCCCCTGAATCGGACGAGGTCGAGCTCGACCGGCTGCGCGTTGCGGGCGAGGTTGGCCACGCACAGCACCACCTCGTCCCCGAACTCGCGCACGTACGCAAGGATCTTGCGATTGCCGGGTCGGAGGAACGTGAGCTTGCCGCGGCCGAACGACCGGAACCCCCGGCGCACCGACAGCATTCGGCGGGTCCAGTTGAGCAGCGACGAGGGTGCGCGCAATTGTGCCTCGACATTGACCGCCTCATAGCCGAAGACCGCGTCCATGATCGGCGGCAGGTACAGACGCTGCGGGTCTGCGTGCGAAAAACCGGCATTGCGCTCCGGCCGCCACTGCATCGGCGTGCGCACGCCGTCGCGGTCGCCCAGGTAGATGTTGTCGCCCATGCCGATCTCGTCGCCGTAGTAGAGGATCGGCGAGCCGGGCATCGACAGCAGCAGGCTGTTCATCAGCTTGATGCGATTGACGTCGTTCTCGAGCAGAGGCGCCAGCCTGCGGCGAATGCCGACATTGATCCGTGCGCGCGGATCGGCGGCGTACATCTGGTACATGTAGTCGCGCTCCTTGCTGGTCACCATCTCGAGCGTGAGCTCGTCGTGGTTGCGCAGGAAGATCGCCCACTGGCAGTTCGCCGGAATGTCCGGCGTCTGGTACATGATCTCGGTGATCGGATGCCGGTCCTCCTGCGCCATCGCCATGTACATGCGCGGCATCAGCGGAAAGTGATACGCCATGTGGCATTCGTCACCCTCGCCGAAGTACTCGCGCACATCCTCCGGCCACTGGTTGGCCTCGGCCAGCAGCAGAACGTTCGGATAGTGGGCATCGACCAGCGCGCGCAATTCCTTCAGCACCACGTGGGTCTCGGGGAGGTTTTCGTTGTTGGTGCCCTCGCGTTCGACAAGGTACGGAATCGCGTCGAGACGAAAGCCGTCGACGCCCATGTCAAGCCAGAAGCGCATGACACGGAATATCGCCTTGCGTACCTGCGGGTTGTCGAAGTTGAGGTCGGGCTGGTGGCTGAAGAAGCGGTGCCAGTAGTACGCCTTGGCGACGTCGTCCCAGGCCCAGTTCGACTTCTCGGTGTCGGTGAAGATGATCCGGGTGCCGCGGTACTTCTCCGGGTCGTCGCTCCAGACGTACCAGTCGCGCTTCGACGAACCTTTGGGCGCGCGCCTCGCCGCCTGGAACCACGGGTGCTGGTCCGAGGTGTGATTGACGATCAGTTCGGTGATGACGCGCAGGTCGCGGCGGTGCGCTTCGCGCACGAAGTGCTGGAAATCGGCGCGCGTGCCATACGATGCGTGGACGTTCCTGTAATCGGCGACGTCATAGCCGTCGTCGCGCAGCGGAGAAGGATAGAAAGGGAGGAGCCAGATGGTATTGACGCCGAGATCCTTGACGTAGTCGAGTTTCTCGGTGAGCCCGGCAAAATCGCCGATCCCGTCGTTGTTGGAATCGAAGAATGCCTTGATGTGCAGCTGGTAGACGACGGCATCCTTGTACCAATGGCGATCGCCGGTCACGGCGGCGAGTGGCTCGTCGCCCGTTGCGGCGGGTTGTCCGGTCATGACCCCTTTCCTCACAGGAAGTAGTCGAAATCGCGCTCGGAGCGAACATGGCGCCGGACGCGGAATACATGCGCGGGCACGCGCGTCGGATCGAGTTGCACGAAATTGCGTGCGCCCGACCACAGGTAGCGCGCGTCGGTCAGGACGTCGTGCACCTGGAACGGGTGGTCGGCATCGACGCCCAGGCCCTGCAGGTCCAGCGTCACCCAGCCGGACTGCGTCCGGTTGGGATCGAGGTTGACGACGACCAGGACGGTGTTGTCGTTATCCGCATCGACCTTGGCGTAGCAGATCAGTTGGTCGTTGTCGACCGGAACGAAGACGAGGCCCGCGTCGCTCTGCAACGCCGGATTGTCGCGCCGCGCCGCGTTGATGCGGCCGATGAATCCCGCGAGGCTGTCGGCGCGCGCGAGATCCCATCGCTTGATCTCGTATTTTTCCGAATTCAGGTACTCCTCGCCGCCGGGGTCGCGCGGCTCGTGCTCGAGCAACTCGTAGGCCGGCCCGTAGATGCCGTAGTTCGCCGCCAGCGTGGCTGCGAGCGTCAGCCGCGACATGAACATGGCGCGTCCCCCCGTCTGCAGCGACTCGGGGAGGATGTCGGGCGTGTTGGGCCAGCAATTGGGGCGGAAATATTCGCGGCCCGGGCCGGCGGTCAATTCGGTGAAGTATTCGGTCAGCTCGCGCTTGCTGTTGCGCCAGGTGAAATAGGTGTACGACTGGGTGAAACCCAGCTTCGCCAGCCGATGCATGACCCTCGGCCGGGTGAATGCCTCGGACAGGAACAGGACGTCCGGGTGCCTGCGCTTGATTCGCCCGATCGCCCATTCCCAGAAGGGGAACGGCTTGGTGTGCGGATTGTCGACCCTGAACATGCGCACGCCTTCGGCGATCCAGAATTCGAACACGCTCTCCAGTTCGTCCCAGAGCGCCCGCCAGTCCTCGGACTCGAAATTGAACGGATAGATGTCCTGGTATTTCTTGGGCGGGTTCTCGGCGTACTGCACGGTGCCGTCGGGACGGTGCCGGAACCACTCCGGATGCTCGCGAACATAGGGATGGTCAGGCGCACACTGGAAGGCGATGTCGAGCGCCAGTTCCATCCCCTTTTCCTTTGCGGCCGCGGCCAGTGCCCGGAAATCCTCGATGGTGCCCAATTGCGGATGCAGGGCCTTGTGCCCGCCCTCGTCGGCGCCGATCGCCCAGGGACTGCCGACGTCCGTCGGCGACGCATCGAGCGTGTTGTTCGGCCCCTTGCGCCGTTCGCGGCCGATCGGGTGGATCGGCGGCAGGTAAAGCACGTCGAAGCCCATGGCGGCGACGTAGGGCAGCCGGGCGATGCAGTCGCGCAGCGTGCCGTGCGTGCCGGGCTCCGCGGCACAGGAGCGCGGAAACAACTCGTACCAGGTGCTGTAGCGCGCCCTTTCGCGGTCGACGGTCAAGGGGAATTCCACCGGATAGGTCGTTGCCTGGCTGCGGTCCGGGTGGCGCATCGCCACCTCGGCATGTTCCTCGGAGAGCGCCAGTGCGCGCAGCGCCTCCACATCGCCGGTTTCGCGCAACCGCGCAGCCCACTGCTGCAGCGACGTGCGCTCGCCGTTCTGTGCGCGCAGCGCCGCAGCGTCGATCAGGTCGGCGCCGACGCGCGCCGCGATCAGCAGATCCTCGGCGTCGACGCGACGGGCGAAGTCGTGACGCCAGGACAGGAAGCCGTCCACCCAGGCGGTCACCGCATACCGGTAGCGGCCCGGCGTGGACACGGTGAAGCTGCCGCGCCAGCGGTCGTTGCCCAGCGGCGCCATCGGCGTCTCGATCCAATCCGGTTCGTCTTCCCGGCGATGCCGCAGCATGCACGCGAGCACGTCATGTCCATCGGCGAAGCAGTCCGCCTCGACGTCGACACGGTCGCCGGCGATCCGCTTGGCGGCGAAGCGGCCGTCGTCGACGCTTGGAGTGATCGACTCGATCACCGCGCGCGCGCGGCCGTCGGCGCTGGTGTCGTCCGGCGTTGCGGGCCGGGAGGCGGCTGTCGTTTTCCGGGCTGGCATCGTCTAGCGCGGCTCCGTCCTGGAAGGTTCCGGTTTCAGGTACACCGTGCCCAGCGGCGGCAGCGTCAGCGTCAGCGAATGGAATCGCCCGTGGGCCGGCGTGGGCGCAGCCTCGACGCCGCCGAGATTGCCGATGCCGCTGCCGCCGTAGTGCGCGGCGTCGCTGTTCAGCAGCTCGCGCCAGAAGCCGCTCTCGGGGACGCCGACCGTGTAGTTGCGGCGCGGAACGGGGGTGAAGTTGCACACGGCCAGCACCGGGGGGCCTTTGCGCGGCCGGCGCAGGAAAGCGATCACGCTTGCCTCGGCGTCGCGGCAATCGATCCATTCGAAGCCGGCCTGGTCGAAATCGACCTCATGCAGCGCCGGCTCGTCGCGGTAGAACCGGTTCAGGTCGGCGACCCAGCGCTGCAGGCCGGCGTGCTCGCCGTGCCGGAGCACGAACCATTCCAGTGCGGCATCGTGGTTCCACTCACGGCGCTGGCCGAATTCGCAGCCCATGAACAGCAGTTTCTTGCCGGGATGCGCCCACATGTAGCCGTACAGCAGGCGCAAATTGGCGAATTTCTGCCACGTGTCGCCCGGCATCTTGCCGATCAGCGACCCTTTGCCGTGAACGACCTCGTCGTGCGAGAGGGCAAGCACGAAATTTTCGTAGAATGCGTACCAGATGGAGAACGTCAGGCGGTCGTGGTGATGCTTGCGGTGGATGGGTTCCTGCTTCAGGTAGTCGAGCGTGTCGTGCATCCAGCCCATGTTCCACTTGAGGCCGAATCCGAGCCCATCCATGTCGACCGGGCGCGACACCTTCGGCCACGAGGTCGATTCCTCGGCGATCACCTGCACGTCCGGATAGTCGCGATAGACGGACTGGTTGAGCTCGCGCAGGAAATGGACGGCGCCGAGGTTCTCCCGGCCGCCGTTGACGTTGGGAATCCATTCGCCCTCCTTGCGCCCGTAATCCAGGTAGAGCATTGAGGCGACGGCATCCACGCGCAGTCCGTCGATGTGGTATTTGTCCAGCCAGAACAGCGCGCTGGACAACAGAAAGGCGCGCACCTCGTTGCGGTCGTAGTTGAAGATCAGGCTGTTCCATTCCGGATGGAAGCCCTGCCGCGCGTCCGCATGCTCGTACAGGTGCGTGCCGTCGAAATAGCCCAGGCCGTGGCCGTCGGCCGGGAAGTGCGACGGCACCCAGTCGAGAATCACGCCGACGCCGTGCCGGTGCAGCGTGTCGACCAGATGCATGAAATCCTGCGGCGTGCCGTAGCGCGACGTGGGCGCGAAATAGCCGGTCGTCTGGTAGCCCCACGATCCGTAGAACGGATGTTCGGTGACCGGCATCAGCTCGACGTGCGTGAAGCCCTGGCCGGAAACGTACTCGGCAAGCGGTTCGGCGATGTCGCGGTAGGTCGGGAGCCGGTCCTCCTGGTCGCGTCGCCACGAGCCCAGATGGACCTCGTAAATGGACATCGGGGCGTCGAGCGCGTTTCGGGCATGGCGCCCGGCCATCCAGGCGGCGTCGTCCCAGTCGTAGTCGAGCGTCCAGGCGCGCGACGCGGTCGATGGGGACTTCTCGGCGTACAGCGCGAAGGGATCGGACTTGTCGATCTCGTAGCGACCGTTCGCCGACACGATCCGGAACTTGTATGCGTCGCCGCGAGCGACGCCGGAAACCGTGCCCTCCCAGATCCCGGACCCGTCGTGGCGCGGGGAGAGAGGGTTGGCGTTGGCATCCCAGCCGTTGAACGCGCCGATGACCGCGACCCGTGATGCGTTCGGCGCCCAGACTCCGAACGACGCCGCGCGTTCGCCGAGAACGCACCCCATCGTCCGGTAGAGGCGGCTGTTCGTCCCTTCGCGGAAAAAGTAGACGTCCTGTTCGCCGAGCACGGCAACGTCCTCCAAAGTTTTCTCTCCGGCGAGGCGGTTCAACGGAAGGCAGTGACCTGTCGACGATGGTGCCGGAGGCGATGCGTCAGTGCGGTCACACGGAACGGAGATGAAACCCTGCTGACCCGGGCTGGCCGAAGAGCCGACCCCGGGGCGCTGGTTTCTGGATTCGGATCGGTGTGGCTGTACAGGCAAACACACCCTTGTCATCGTCGCGATGACCATTGAGCGTATTTTACCACGTTCGCCTGGACGACCGGGACCTTGGCGCTGGCGCAAACGGTCGCTGCGTCGAGGTGCGGGCCGCGCGGACGCGGTCGATCGCGAGTGCGCGCTGCGATGGGCGCGCCTGCCCGGTGCGGCAAATGCGCCGGAAGACTTGACGGCATCGCCTCGGCGGCGACACCATCGATGCCGCGCATCGGATGCCGGAGCTGGCCGACTTCCCGATGTCCGCCACCGTCTCTTGCCGCGTTTCCCGATGCCGCCACGCCAATTCCCGCCCGGATCCGACGACGCGCTGTCGCGCATGCTCTCCGGGCTGCCCTACGATCCCCGCGACGCCGCCCTGGCGCGCGCGCGACGGCGCGCACGCAGGCTGGCCGATGAATACAATCATTCGTCGCCCGGCGCGGCGGCATTGCGCAAGCGGCTGCTCGGCCGGCTGCTCGGACACTGCGGCGCCCGCGTCACCGTCGAGCCGCCGTTTCATTGCGACTATGGCGCGCATATCAGGCTTGGCGACGACGTCTTCATCAACTTCGGTTGCGTGATGCTCGACTGCGCCGCCGTGGTCGTCGGCGCGCGCAGCCTGTTCGGCCCCGGGACGATGCTGCTGGCGGCCACGCATCCGCTTTCCGCCGACGAGCGCCGGACCGGACTCGAGTCCGCTGCACCGGTCACGATCGGCGAGGACGTGTGGATCGGTGCCGGGGCGATCGTCTGCCCTGGCGTGACCATCGGCTCCGGCTCGGTGGTCGGCGCAGGCAGCATCGTCGTGCGCGACCTGCCTCCGGACGTCGTGGCCGCGGGAAATCCGTGCCGCGTGCTGCGGGCGACCTTGCCGCGCCGACGCTAGCGAGGTGTGTGCACGACCTGGCCGAGCATCTCCGGCGTGACCAGCGTGATGCCCCGCTCGGTGACGTGGAACCGGCGCCGATCCTCTTCCTTGTCGACGCCGATCTTCATGCCCTCCGGGATCCGGCAGTGCCGGTCCACGATCACCCGCCGCAATTCGACGCCGCGCGCGATGTCGACGTCGGAGAGCACCAGCGAATCCTCGATCGTGCAGTAGCTGTGCACTCGCACGTTCGAGAACAGCAGCGACCGGCGAACCGCCGAGCCGCTGACGACGCAGCCTCCGGAAACGAGGGAATCGAGTGCGGAACCGCGCCTGTCGTTCTGGTCGAACACGAATTTGGCCGGCGGCAGTTGCTCCTGAAAGGTCCAGATCGGCCACTCGCGATCGTACATGTTCAGTTCCGGCGTGACCTTGGTCAGGTCCATGTTCGCCTCCCAGTACGCGTCGATCGTGCCGACGTCGCGCCAGTAGACGCCGCTCGACGTGCTGCTCACGTCGCTCTCGCGCAGGTCGTGGGCGAACACCCGGTCGCCGCGGGCGATCGCGCCTGGAATGATGTTGCGGCCGAAATCGTGCGCCGAATTCGCGTCCTCGGTGTCCTGCTGCAGCAGGTCGTAGAGGTACTCGGCGCCGAACACGTAGATGCCCATGCTGCCCAGCGCGAGATCCGGGGTGCCCGGCATCGGCTGCGGATTGGCGGGTTTCTCGTCGAACCCGACCACGCGGCGGTCGGCGTCGATCGACATCACGCCGAACGCCGTCGCATCGGCAAGCGGGACCGCGACGCAGCCGATGGTGAGGTCGGTGCCGCGCTCGACATGCTCGGCGATCATCTTGCCGTAGTCCATCTTGTAGACGTGGTCTCCGGCGAGCACCAGCACGTATTTCGGCGCATGGCCGCGGAGGAGGGCGAGGTTCTGGTAAACGGCGTCCGCGGTGCCACGGTACCAGACCGGCGCGATCTGCTGCTGCGCGGGGAGGATCTCGACGAATTCGTTCAACCGCCCCTCGAGAAAGGACCATCCGCGCTGGATGTGGCGGATCAGGCTTTGTGCCTTGTACTGCGTGCATACGCCGATGCGGCGTATGCCTGAGTTGACGCAATTCGACAGCGTGAAGTCGATGATGCGGAACTTGCCGCCGAACGGCACGGCCGGCTTGGCCCGCCAGTCGGTCAGCGGACCCAGCCGGGTACCGCGGCCGCCGGCGAGCACCATCGCAACCGTCGAGCGGGTTAGCTGATGCACGCTGGTTGCGGCGCCGCCGCTTCTCACCGCTGCCGCGGGCGCTGCGTCGCCATGTCCCGGTTTGCCTGCTGCCATGGTCATGTCTTCGCTCAATTCGTGATCGACCACTTTATACTAACGCCGCCTCCGTGCATGGGATTTGAGTTCGATCATGCCCACCCGCGACTATTGGCACGCCTGCTCCGCGCATTGACGTCCGGCTGCGCGGCGGAGCCGGCTGTTATCCTTTGAACCATGCCCGAGCGTTGCCGGAAGGGCGACGGTTTCGACGCGACTCCCACCGCCTGCAAACCACCCCGCATGCTGCGCCTGCTCTTCGCAACGTCCGAATGCGCGCCCTGGGTCAAGACCGGCGGCTTGGGGGACGTCGCTGCCGCCCTGCCGGCGGCGCTCACCGGCGTCGGCGTCGACGCCCGCGTGCTGTTGCCGGCGTATCCCGATGTACTGAAGGCCGCCGGACGAACCCGCCTTCTCGCCGACATTGCCGCCACGCCGCCGTGGCCGGCGGCCGAACTGCGCGGGGCCAGGTTGCCTTCGGGCGTGCGCGTCGCGCTGGTCTGCTGTCCGCGCCTGTACGACCGCCCAGGCGGGCCCTATCAGGATGCACAGGGCCGCGACCATCCCGACAATGCGCAGCGCTTCGGTTTTTTGGCCTGGATTGCCGCGTTGCTGTCGGGACCCGTGAGTCCGCTGAAATGGCGCCCGCAGGTGCTGCATTGCAATGACTGGCAGACGGGACTGGCGCCGGCGTTTCTCAGATTCAGCGGCGCCAGGCATGCGCCGACCGTGATGACCATCCACAATCTCGCTTTCCAGGGCGTGTTTCCGGGCAACCTCACCGCGGAACTCGGGTTGCCGCCGCAGGCCTGGGCCATCGACGGCGTCGAGTTTCATGGTCAGACCGCCTTTCTCAAGGCCGGCATCCAATGCGGCGATGCGATCTCGACCGTGAGCCCCACGTATGCGCGCGAGATCCGGCAGGCGCCGCTGGGCTTCGGGCTCGAAGGGCTGCTCGAGTATCGCGCGGATGCGCTTACCGGAATCCTGAACGGCATCGACACGACGATCTGGAACCCGGCGACCGATGCCCTGCTGCCCGAGCGCTACGACGTCGACACCCTGGAACGCAAGAAGGGCAACAAGCTGGAACTGCAGCGCGTGCTCGGCCTGACCGAGTCCGAGGACGCACCGCTCCTCGGGATGGTCAGCCGATTGACCTGGCAAAAGGGGTCGGATCTGGTCGCGGCGCTCGCCCCTGAATTGGCGGCCCGCGGGGCGCAACTCGCGGTTGCCGGGGAGGGTGACGAAGTTCACGTTCGGGCACTGGTTGCGGCAAGCCGGGCGGCACCGGGTCGCGTCGGCGTGGCAGTGCGCTTCGATGAACGGCTCGCGCACCTCATCGAGGCCGGCGCGGACGCGTTCCTGATGCCTTCCCGGTTCGAGCCCTGCGGACTCAACCAGATGTACAGCCAGCGTTACGGGACGCCCCCCATTGCGCATGCCACCGGTGGTCTCGTCGATTCGATCGTCGATGCCACTCCGCGATCGCTCGCCGATCGTACTGCGACCGGTTTTCTTCATGGCGAGCCGTCCGCGGAGGCGCTTTCGGGTGCCGTCGCGCGGATGCTCGAGGCGTACCGCGCCCCCGGCCTCTGGCGCGGCATCCAGCGCGCCGGGATGACGCGCGACTTCGGCTGGCAGCGCAGCGCCGCCGCCTACGTGGATCTGTACCGAAGCGCCGTGGCGCGCGCCACAGCGGCGACCTCGGGCTGAAGCCGTCGCGCCGTCGCCGCTTCGCGCGTCGTCGCGCCGGTCATGCCCAGCGCATGAGTCCCAACTCGAAGGGATGCGCCAGATTCCGTTGAGCGGGATAGGCGCGGATCCGGTACTCGAGCCGGCCGCACAGATCCGGAGCGAACTCGATCGCGTAACGCTGCTCGCCGCGCGCGCCCCGCGGCCCCACGGGCAGCAGACGGTGTCGTTGATGTTCGCCGCGGTCGGAATCGCGCTCGGTCCGCGAAACCAGCATTTCGACGAACACGTCGTCCGAATCGAGGCCGTTGAGTCCGACCATCGCTTCCACGTTGGTCCTGTCGCCGAAGGTCAGGTCCGCGGAAGGCGCGGCGACGAGCGCCAGCGTGACCCCCGGCCAGGCCGCACGGACGCGCGCCTTCCACGCGGCGAGTTCCTTTGCCGCCGCATGGCCATCGCCGGCGAGATGAGCGCCCTGCCGCGACGCCGGCTGGTAGAACTTGGTGACGTACTCGCCGACCATGCGCGTGGCGTTGTACCGGGGCAGAATCGTCGCCATCGACTCCTTGGCCATGCGAATCCACTCGCGCGAGTAGCCCTGGGTCCCCCGGTCATAGTAGAGAGGAAGCACGTGATCCTGCAGGATCTCGTATAGCGTGCGCGACTCCTCCTTGTCGCGGTGCGCGGCGTCGACGGCGTCGGGCACGGGCTTGATCGCCCAGCCGTTGCCGCGCCGGTAGCCCTCGCCCCACCAGCCGTCGAGCACCGACAGGTTGATCACCCCGTTCATGCCTGCCTTCATGCCCGAGGTTCCGGATGCCTCGAGAGGGTAGATCGGGGTGTTGAGCCAGACGTCGACACCGGACACCAGGTGGCGTGCCAGGTGCAGGTCGTAGCCCTCCACCAGCAGCAGGCGGCCTTCGAACTCCGGCATCTGCGCGACGCGCGCGATCTCGCGTGACAACTCCTGTCCCGGGACATCGGCCGGATGCGCGCGGCCGGCGAAAATGAACAGCACCGGACGCTGCGCGTCGCCGACGATCCGGCGCAGCCAGTCGAGATCCTGGAACAGCAGCGTTGCCCGTTTGTAGGTGGCGAATCTCCGCGCGAATCCGATGGTCAGCACGTTCGGGTCCTGCGGATCGGCGTAACGGAGCAGACGTTCGAGGTGCGTCTCGCTGCCACGGTTGCGCAGGTGCTGCGCGCGCACGCGTTTGCGGACCAGCTCGAGCATCTGCGACTTCAGGTACTGGTGGACAGACCAGAAAATATGGTCCGGCAGGCGGTCGATGTCGTCCCAGACCGCGCTGTCCTGGAGCCGATGCGTCCAGTCGTGGCCGAGAAAGCGGTCGAAGTCGTCGAACCATTCGAGCGCGAGCGAGGTCTGCACGTGGACGCCGTTGGTCACGTAGTCGACCGGGTTCTCCTCCGCTGGAATTTCCGGCCACAGACCACGCAGCATCGATGACGAAACGCCGCAATGGACGCGCGACACGCCGTTGAAGTAACGCGATCCGTGCACCGCGAGCGCGGTCATGTTGAACTCGCCGCTGCCCGGCGAATGCCCGAGCGACAGCAGCCTCTCGCAGTCGATGCCGACGCTGCGGCAATATTCGCTGAAATACTGGCGGACCATGTCGGGGTCGAACTGATCGTGCCCGGCGGCCACGGCGGTATGCGTCGTGAACACGTTGCCGCTCGCCACGTATTCCAGCGCGCTGTCAAAGTCCATCCCCGCCGCGACGCACAGGCGCGCGCGTTCGAGAACGAGGAACGCGGCGTGTCCCTCGTTCATGTGCCAGACCGTCGGCTGCACGCCCGCCGCCGCCAGCGCGCGCACGCCGCCGATGCCCAGGACGATCTCCTGCTCGATGCGGGTGGTCCGGTCTCCCCCGTACAGGCGATAGGTGATGATGCGGTCGCGCTCACCGTTTTCCGGTACGTCGGTGTCGAGCAGGTACAGCGAAACGTGCCCGGCCTGCGCCTTCCAGACCCGCACCGTGGCGTCGCGGCCGGGAAGCGCGACCGTGACGCGCACCTCGCTGCCGTCGGCAGCGACGACCGGCGTCAGCGGCAGGTCGGCGAAATCGGAATCGGCGTAGGTGACGCGCTGGTTGCCTTCGGCGTCGATGGTCTGCGCGAAATAGCCCTGCCGGTAGAGCAGGCCGACCGCCACCAGCGGCAGGCGCAGGTCGCTGGCGGCCTTGCAGTAATCGCTGGCGAGAATCCCGAGTCCGCCGGAGTAGATCTTGAGGCTCTCGTGAAAGCCGAATTCGGCGCAGAAGTACGCCACCAGGTCGCCGTCCTCCAACAGCTTTTCGCCTTTGCGCCGGGAGGGCGCGCTGTGATAGGTGTCGTAGGCGGAGAGAACGCGGTGGAAGTTGGCGAGGAACACGGGATCCTCGGCAGCGTCGTCAAGGCGCCACTGGTCGACGCGCTTCAGGAATGCCTTGGGGTTGTGGCCCACCGCTTCCCAGAGCCCCGGATGGAGGCGCTCGAACAGTTCGCGCGTCGTCCGGTCCCAGCTGTACCAGAGATTGCCGGCCAATTCGGCGAGCCGCGCCAGGCGGGGTGGAATCGTCGGATTGACTTCGATGACGTACCTGGTTCCCTGTGACTGTGACGGCATGTGCGAAATCCGCGCCCGCTATGCGCGACCGAAGTGAACGAACCGTAATTCTTGCATGTTCCGGACTGCTCCGGGGAATCCGGACGCTGGCCGCACCGGCCGACGCATGGATGAAACCCCGGCCGCAATGCGCAACGCCGGCGAGGTCAACTGCGCCGGTTGGCGAGCATCTTCAGATCGTCGAGGATGGCGGCAAAGGTCTGTTCGTTGTCCGATGCGTTGCGCATCGGCTTGTCCAGACTCTGCGTCAGGCCGGCGACCTTGTTCTCGTCGGCACACATGTACAACTGTCCCATTTTCTCCGCCACCGCGCGATAGCTGTTGTCGATGTCCTGCACGCGGTTGGTCAGCTCGGTCAACACCTCGTCGCTGATGTTGCCGAAATCGATGGCTGTCCTGGTCTTTTCGTTCATGGTGGTGACTCCCTTGCAGTTGGGTTGGAAACAAGGCGGCGCCGGTCGGGGATGTGCGTCGGGCCGCCGGTGAATGGCGGGATGCGGCCGGACCCCGTGCCGACTAGATCGGCGGCGGCAGTATTCCGACGAAAGGCGGCGGGTCCGACTCGGCGCGGGCAGCCTTCGCGGCAGGCGTGGCCGCGGCGGCGGCCGCGGCGTCCAGCCGCTCGTTCAGCAGGCGGAATTCGGTCGCAATCAACTGGTGAAGATTCTCGATGCGCGAGGCTTCGGCCTTGTCGGCCAGCTCGTGCGCGCGGCCGACCTCCTTCAACAGCCGCTTGGTCTCCAGCAGCGAGCCGATCTGGTTTTGCAGGTAGGCGACGAAGAACAGGGCGACGAGTGCGCCGGCCAGGCCGAGCATCACCACGCCCAACGGCGCCTGGATGCGCGCGAACACCAGGTCCAGTTCCGCCGGGGCCATGAGCACCGACCAGTTCAGCACGACCAGCACGCCGGCCAGCGCCAAGGCAGCCCAGACCAGCAGATTGCTCAGTCGCTTCATTGGTTTCTCCTGAAGAGGATCGGGACGGTTCTTACGCGCTACAGTTCAACTAATATAAATTATTGAAAATGCGAAGTAAAATCCAAAAATTCAAATTACAATTTGCAGAAATGAAAATCAACGACAAACCGGTTTCACCTGGCGACCGTCGGTCCGGACCTGCGGCAGTACACTCGAAACTATCCTGGACCGACTTCCACACGGTCCTGCAGATTGCCCGGCAGGGCAGCGTTGCCCGGACCTGCCCGCTGCTCGGAACGACACATTCGACGCTGCTGCGCAAGCTCGACCAGATCGAAACCAGGCTGAACACCCGGCTGTTCGAGCGGGTCCGCGGACGCTATACGCTGACGCCGGCCGGACACCAGATCGCGGAGGCGGCACAAAGCTTCGAGCCGGTTGCGGCGGCGGCCGAAGCACAGGTGCGCGGGCAGGACCTGCGTCCGTCCGGACTGGTTCGGGTCAGTGCGGCGGCCATCGTCATCGATCGGCTGATGCCGCGAGTGCTGCGGCAGTTCGCCTCGGCCTTCCCCGACGTGCGCATCGAACTGGCGGCGTCGCGCGAACACGTGAGCCTGCGCCGGCGCGAAGCCGACGTGGCCATCCGGATCACCGACGTCGTTCCGGATTGGCTGGTCGGGCGAAAGCTGGCCGACCTTCGCTTCAGGATCTATGGACGTCGCCGCGGAAGCGCCTCGATGTCACCACGATCGATCGAAAGCCTGGCGCGAGAGAGACGCTGGATCGGTTTCGAGCAGGATGCGCGAGAGCTCAAGTTCGACCGCTGGCTGATCGCCACGGTCCCGGAAGAGTCGGTCGTGCTCAGGGTCGACAGTTTCAGCCAGGCGCTGACGATGACGCAGGCGGGGCTTGGCATAGCCATCCTCCCGGTCTTCCTGGAGACCGGTGAACGGGACCTGCAACCCCTCAGCGAGCCGATCGCCGCGCTGCAGACCCCGCTCTGGCTGATCACCCATCCCGAGCTCAAGAACACGACGCGCATCAAGGTGCTGATGCGTGCCTTCGCACCGGCGCTGGCCAATGCGGTGAGCGAGGCGCAGGACCAAACGACAGGTGGATGACGCCCAGGCGCGTGGGCGGCGGCGGTGGCGCTAGGTTGGGTAGACGACGAGGCGCTCGCCGTCACCGAACTCGTCCAGCGTCTGCAGCCAGCGCTGCTGCGGCCACAGCAACTCGACGGTGCCGGCCGCCGGCCGGTACACGGCGCTGTACAGCGTGCCGTAGCCGCGCAGGAAAGCGGATTGGTACAGCGGCGGCACCAGCAACGAGGCGACGGCATCCTGCAGCGTGCCGGGGCCGTCGACCTGCGCCTGCAGGCGGTCCTGCCGCTCGGTGGCGGCGGTTGCCTCCGCGTGTTCCGGCCAATCGACCTGGTGCTGGTAATTGGTGACGACGTTGCGCCGGGTGACCTCGGTCGGCCGGTCGGGTGCCACGAACACGGTGGCCCAGTCGCCGCGCCGGTCGAGCAGCGTCACCGTGTAGCACATCGAAACCGGCACGCGTTCCAGCGCCTTCACCGCGTCGGCGGTCGACTCGGCAACTTCGAGCACGTGGCGCATCACCAGAGGAATGCCGAAGCCTTCGCCGAAGACCGTGCGCCCGCCAAAGGACAGCGACGCGGCGAGTCCGGCTTCATTCATGCCATCCAGCGCGCCCCAAATGCAGTCGCCCAGCACGGCCACCCGCGGGCCGGTCCAGCGCGTGGCCAGCCAGCTGCCCTCGAGCAGCAGCGGGGCGAAGTCGTAGTTGCGCAGCAGCGCCGGCGGCTCGTTGCCGCGCCGGTCGATCCACACCGCCTGTGAGCAGCCGACGATGTAGGGCGGGGGACACCACAACGACAGGAAGCGCGCCTCGACATCGCCGCCACCAGCCAGTTCCACCAGCGCCTCCCAGGTCGGTACCAGTTCGGGCATGTGCTCGCGCAGCGCGCGGCGGCTGGCCAGGTAGCTCGGCCGGTCGGAAACACCGCTGCGCAGGTACCACGAACGGTACCCTGGCCACATCTGCTCGAACAGCGCCTGCCACTGCGCGCCCGGCCTGTCCTCGACGAGGGCGCGAAAGCGGACTTCGATGGGCAGCGCCGGTTTCAAGCGGCCTCAGAGGATCTTGAACGAACCCGGCTCCGGCGCCGCCTCGTGCTGCGTGGTCACGATGGGCTTGCCGGCGTAGTGCTTCTTGATGCCGCGGATCCAGTCGCGCGCCCGGATGTTGAGCTTGAAGTTGTCGTCCATCGAGCGCCCGCGGGTGATCAGGATGCCCAGGTCCGCGCCTTCGTAGCGGTAGTCGCCGGGACCGGTGATGCGCAGGAAAAAGGCCTCGCGCTCGCTGTCGATGGCACGGCGCTCGTAGTCGAAGCGCTGGTAACCGACGGTGCCGTCCTCGCTCATCCGGTAGATGCCGGTGGCCGGCGCGTGCGTGACCTGGTCGACCTTGTCCTCGGTGTACTTGATGACCAGCTGCGACCAGTTGTCGATGAAGTGCGGCTGTGCCCAGCGATCGTTCATCTCGCGCACATTAAGGTCGAAGGGGACGCCGGAGAACTCCAGCAGGTGGAACATGAACAGTGGTGCGTCGGCATACGCGAAGGCGGCGTGATTGGTCATCGGGCTGGCGCCGCAGATGCGCGGGTTGAGTTCGCCCAGCCAGACGTCGCCGGTGTCCTGGTCGATCAGGAAGTCGACGTCGAAGTAGCCGCGGTAGCCCTCCTCCAGCAGCTGGTTGCCGAATTTCTCGGCC
This sequence comes from uncultured beta proteobacterium, assembly GCA_963699765.1. Taxonomy (GTDB): domain Bacteria; phylum Pseudomonadota; class Gammaproteobacteria; order Burkholderiales; family Casimicrobiaceae; genus VBCG01. The sequence continues at coordinate 133,929 of CAVOVD010000013.1, forward strand.
ATGGCGCGCGCCTTCAGCCGCACACCCTCGGGCCAGGCGCCGGGAAAGACCTCGTTGCCGCACCAGCCACCCTTGTAAGGCGTGAGTTCCTTGGCGCCCACCACCTCGGTCAGCAGCGGGCCGACGACGGTGCCCGACTGAGTGGCGCAGGCCTCGAGCGTCGCGCCGCGGCAGTTGATGCGCTTCATGATCTTCACTTCCGGATCATTGACGATCTCGTCCTTGTGCTTGTTGAAATCATCCTCGTTGGCGATGAAGAAGGTCGTATGCCCGGAGTCGCCGTACGCCGACTGGATCACCAGGTCGTGGCCCAGGCCGGCGCGATCGCAGATTTGCCGCAGGCTCTGGTAGCTGTCGACCTTCTCCAGCGCGTTGGGCACGGAAAGCACGCCCGCCTTGTTGCCGATGCGCACGGTTTCCATCTTGTTGTCGCAGCGCTGGCGCAACTTGGCCGGCGGAAACCAGATGTCCAGGCCGATCTCCCTGGCCAGTTCCTCCGTCTTCTCGTCGAACATCAGGAAGGTGGCAACCGGATTGCCGCCGCGGCGCTCGATCATGTCGACGACGTCCTTGTGCTGCAGCAGGTAGTTGTTGATGTCCTCGATCGACTCGAACTCGTCGTGCGGCGCCTCCGTAGGCACGAAGACGTTCGGATGGCGACCGTCGAAGCAGTCGATGTAGCTGACGTAGCGGAAGCGGTTGATCCAGCGGTCCATGCCGAGCAGGTTGAAGTTGGTGGCGCTGATGAAGTAGATCGGCCGCTCGTTGCGGTGGAACAGGAGCTTAAGGTCGGAGATCGTGCGGACGGTATGCTGAGTCATGATTCGATCCTTTTCGCTGGAGAGGCCGTCGCGACCTCGTTCTGCAGGTCGGCGGGCTGGGAAACCGTCTGCGAGCTGCGCTCGACCGGAAAGGCGGCGCGCCCGGCCTCGGCCAGAGCGGCGCGCGCGGCGGTCGCCTCGCCGACGCGCGCGAGGGCAGAGGCGTTGAAGATGCGGAAGCCCAGTTCCGGCCGGAAGCCGTGGATCTCGCGGACGTCCAGCGCGGCCATGAAATGCAGGATGTCGGCGCTGATGATCTGTCCCGGCACCAGGATCGGGAAGCCCGGCGGGTAGGGAATCACGAACAGTGCCGAGACCAGGTCGCGCCCGGCCTTGATCGCCTGTGCCGCCTCGGCCATGCCGATGTACTCGCAGTTGGCGTCGTCATAGGACAGAAAAAACGCCGTGCGGATGTCGCCGTCCCGCGTCTGGAACTGGTGCTCGCTGCTGACGCGGAACGCGGAGTGGAACGCGGAGAAATCCGGCAGCGGCGGCTGCTCCAGCGTAAGCGAACGCACGCGCTTGTCGTGAATGCGGCGCTCGATCACGCTCATGTCGGCCACGCGCTGGTCGACATCGCGGGCGATCTTGACCAGCACCTCGAGCAGGTAGGCGACCGCCGAGCGGGTGCTGCCGATGTTGGTCATGAACAGCACGGTGTTGCGCGAGGTCTTGTTGATCTGGATCCCGTACTTGTCCATCAGATACTTGTTCTTGAAGGTGTCGCCGTCGACCCCGGTCGCGCCGATCGACAGCGTGGCGCGAGAGGGGTCGAGCGCGAACTCGTCCAGCCGCCAGGCCGCCTCGAAGTTCATCCAGCCGGTCTCCGCGTTGTAGTAGGACTCGACGCAGGATTCGCGGTACTGCGCCGGAACCACGTCGCTGACGCGCAGGAAATGGAAGTAGCGCTTGAGCAGCGGATGGTTCACCACCTGCTCGCGCAGCGACATCGCCAGCTCGAGCTGGCGCTGCACCAGCTCGTAGCCCTCGAGTTCGACCTGGCGCCGGCCGACGTCGAGCGAGGCAAGGATCTGGTAGTTCGGCGAAGTCGACGTGTGCGTCATGTAGGCTTCGTGGAAGGCCTCCTCGGCCTTGTCCTTGAAGTCCTGGTCCCAGACATGAATCATCGAGCCCTGGCGCAGCGCGGTCAGCGTCTTGTGCGTCGAGTGGGTGGCATAGACGCGCACCCGCGTCCTGGCCGGATCGGGCAGGAGGCGCGTGTCGAGCACGCGCGCCTCGTCATCCCAGCCGTCGGCGCCGAACTCGGCGCAGAAATCGGCGTAACGCTTCGCGTACTCGGGCGTCTGCAGCGTCTCGCACAGGCGCTTGGCGCTGGCCATGCCAGTGCGCTGGCGGTAGACCGGATGACAGCAGGCAAAGGCGAACCAGGCCTCGTCCCAGAGGAACACCAGGTCGGGCTTGATCGCCAGGCATTCCATCATCACCCGTTCGACGTCGTAGACGATGCCGTCGAACGTGCAGTTGGTCAGCAGCACGAGCCGGACGCGATTGAGCGTTCCGGCCTTGCGGAAGTCAAGCAGCGTCTGCTTGATGTGCCGGATCGGCACGGCGCCGTACATCGAGTACTTGTCCAGCGGATAGGAGTCGAGGTAGGCCACCTGCGCGCCTGCCAGCACCAGGCCGTAGTGGTGCGACTTGTGGCAGTTGCGGTCGACCAGCACGATGTCATCCGGCCGCACCAGCGCCTGAACGACGACCTTGTTGGCGGTCGAGGTGCCGTTGGTGACGAAGTAGGTGCGCCTTGCGCCGTACGCACGCGCCGCGTACTCCTGCGCGAGTTTCAGCGGTCCGACCGGATCGAGCAGCGAATCCAGGCCTCCCGAGGTGGCCGAGGTCTCGGCCATGAACAGGTTCATCCCGTAGAACTGCTGCAGGTCGCCGATCCAGTTCGAGTTCATGATCGACTTGCCACGCGCCAGCGGCAGCGCGTGGAACACGCCGGTGGGCTTCTTCGCGTACTCGCGCAGCGCATTGAAGAACGGCGTGTGATGGCGCTGGCCGACGCCCTTCATGATCGAGCTGTACAACTCGGTGTGGTCCTCCTCGCGGAAGAATATGCGCTTGAAGATCTCGCCCATGCGCGCGGCGATTTCCTCGACGTTGACGTCGGTCACCAGGTACAGGTCGAGTTCAGGACGCAGCTGCGCGATCTGCCGGCCGAGCAGCGGTCCGCGCTCCGATTCGGGCATCTGCTCGATACTGTCGTCGACGTTGTCCAGGAAGCGCCGCAGCAGGTTGTTGTGGTACATCGAGCGAAACGGGAAGCCGTGGCGGATCACCACTGCCTGCAGGTTGAAGTTGATCAGCGAGGCGATGAGCGCGTCCTCGAAACTCGGCACCACGACGATGTCGAAGACGAAGTCGTCATCGGGATTGCGCTTGCGCTGCACGCGGCGGCGCAGCGCCTCCTCGTCGCTGGGGGACATCTCGTCGACGATCAGGACCTCGAAGTAGGGCCGCGACAGCTGTGCCGCCCGCTCGCTGTCCGTCTCGATCTGCGACGGCAGCTCGTTGTCGCTGGTGCCTTCGGGTGTGGCGGACAGGTGGCGGTAAGTCTGTGCCGCGAGCATCCGGTGGATCCGCCGCGCCGTCTGGTGCGCGCGGGCGAGCTCGCCGCGCTGGATCCAGACCGAGAGTTCGTTGAACACCCGGTCGCCCGGAAAGGCCCAGTAGCTTTCGATCGGCATCAGCATCTTCACGACCCGGCGCACGCGCGCCATGCACGCTTCCCAGTCGGGATGGTCGCGGGCGAGCGTGGAAAGGCGGCCAAGATCGTCGACCAGGCCGATCCAGCCGTCGGCGCGGATCTCCCATACGCTGCGGTGCCGGCTCAGCGAGTCGGCATCGTTCGGGGACGCCTCTTTGTTCTTGGTCATCGTGCCTCCGGGAAATGCGAGTCCTGATCCAACCCGCCGTCACGCGGCGCCGGCGCGTGCGGGCGGTCGACTCGTCAGGTGTTCAGTACGGCTTGGTCAGCGGACCGAGCGATTGCAGGTAGGCGCTGCTGTCGCTGCCGTTTCGGTAGACGTCGAAATCGACCGAGCGGTCGCGAAAACTCTTCAGCGGCTGGCCGAGATTGCTGCGCAGTCCGCGCTCGCGCTCGCGGCGGACCCGCGCCAGGTCGACTTCGATGGGAATGATCTCGGCGCCCGCTGCGGCCTGGTGCAGCACGTTGCCCGAAGGATCGATGACGATCGAACGCCCGACGCCGCCGTCGCCGATGCCGTTGATGTCGAGGAAGTAGACCTGGTTGGTGACCGCGGACGCGCGGGCGATCGACAACTCCACATCGCGGTCGATGGTGTCGGTCATCGTCGGATGCAGGATGACCTCGGCGCCCATCGCCACCATCGTTCGCGTGGTCTCCGGAAACCACATGTCGTAGCAGATCGACACACCGAAACGGCCGACCTCGGGCACGTCGAAGACGCAGAACTCGCTGCCGCCGGCGACGTCGCGCTCATAGGGGCGAAACGGAAACAGCTTGCGGAAGCGCCGGATCACTTCGCCATGGGGGTTGATGACCGGGCTGGTGTTGTAGACGATGTAGCCCTCTGGCGTCGCGACCTTCTCGAACATCGAGCCGGGAATCAGCCACAGGCCGGTGTCGCGCGCCAGCGTGCACAGCCGCTCCTCCGCCGGTCCGGGCATCGGCTCCGCCTCGTGGCCGGGGCCGAGCGCGGCGAGCTCGGAGAACAGCACCATGCGCACCCAGGGAAAGCGCATGCGGATGTGGCGCATGTAGCTGCCCATGCGTTCGATGTTGTCCTGGAACGCCAGCACGTTCATCTGCACTCCGGCTACGCCGAAGGCGGTCATCGGCCACTCCCGCGCAGGTCGCCCGAGGTCACTTGTCCAGGCCTCCGAGGCACAGGTACTTGATCTCCAGAAACTCGTCGAGTCCGTAGCGCGAACCTTCGCGGCCCAACCCGGACTGCTTGACGCCGCCGAACGGCGCCTCGGCGGTGGAGATCAGTCCGGTGTTGACACCCACCATGCCCGATTCCAGGCGCTCGGCAACGCGCATCACGCGGCCGATGTCGCGGCTGTAGAAGTATGCGGCAAGGCCGAACTCGGTGTCGTTGGCGCGCGCGATGACCTCGTCCTCGGTGTCGAAGGGGAAGATCGGCGCCAGCGGGCCGAAGGTTTCCTCGCTCGCCACCAGCATGTCCGCGGTCGCGCCTGCCACCACCGTGGGTTCGAAGAACTGGCCACCCAGCGCGTGCCGCTTGCCGCCGGTGAGCACCTTGCCCCCCTTGGCCATTGCGTCGGCGACGTGTTCCTCGATCTTGGCCACCGCCTTGGCGTCGATCAGCGGACCCTGGTTGACGCCGGACTCGAACCCGGGGCCGACCTTGAGCGCTTCGACCTTGGCCACCAGTTTCGCGGTGAAGGTGTCGAGCACGCCGCGCTGCACGTACAGCCGGTTGGCGCAGACGCAGGTCTGTCCGGTGTTCCGGTACTTCGAGATCATCGCGCCCTCGACCGCCGCGTCGATGTCGGCGTCGTCGAAGACGATGAACGGGGCGTTGCCGCCAAGTTCGAGCGAGATCTTCTTGATGGTGTCGGCGCACTGCCGCATCAGCGTGCGGCCGACCTCGGTCGATCCGGTGAAGGTCAGCTTGCGCACCAGCGGGTTGCGCGTCATCTCACCGCCGATCTTCGTTGCCGAGCCGGTCAGCACCGACAGGAGACCGCGCGGCACGCCGGCGCGCTCGGCGAGTTCGGCGAAGGCCAGCGCCGAGTAGGGCGTCTGCGTGGCCGGCTTGACCACCATCGAGCAGCCGGCGGCCAGCGCCGGACCGGCCTTGCGGGTTAGCATCGCCGTCGGGAAGTTCCACGGCGTGATCGCCGCGGTCGTGCCCACCGGCTGCTTGATCGCCAGCAGGCGCCGGTCGGTCAGTGGCGCGGGAATCGTGTCGCCGTAGATGCGGCGCGCTTCGTCGGCGAACCACTCGATGAACGACGCCGCGTAGCCGATTTCGCCCTTGGCCTCGGCCAGCGGCTTGCCCTGCTCGGCGGTCATGATCTGCGCGAGGTCGTCGACGTTGGCGAGCATCAGGTCGTTCAACCGGCGCAGGATGGCCGCGCGCTCCTTGGCGGACACGTCGCGCCAGGCTCGCTGGGCGACATCGGCAGCGGCGATGGCGCGCTCGGTTTCCGCGGCGCCGCACATGGGCACGGTGCCGAGCGTTTCGCCGTTGGCCGGATTGGTGACTGCGACGGTGGCGCCGTCATCGGCATCGATCCACTTGCCGGCGACGTAGGCCTGTTTCCGGAAAAGGCCGGGATCCTTGAGCTTGAGCATGAGCACTCCGGGTCAGCCTTCGAGGGCACTGGCCAGAATGGCCATGCCTTCCTCGAACACCGAATCTTCAATGGTAAGCGGGAAAAGGAAGCGGATCACGTTGGCGTAGACGCCGCAGGTGAGCAGCAGCAGGCCCGCGTCCCTGGCGCGTTGCTGGACGACCTTGGTGAACTCGACTGCGGGCGAGCCGTCGGGTTTGGCGAATTCGACCGCGACCATGGCGCCCAGGCCGCGGACGTCGGCGATCGCCGGTACCGTGGCGCGCAACGCATTCAGCCGCGACATCAGCGACTGGCCGAGGCGCTCGGCGCGCTCGCACAGGCGCTCGTCGGCAATGACGTCGAGCACGGCATGCGCCGCGGCGATCGCCAGCGCGTTGGCGGCGTAGGTGCCGCCGAGTCCCCCTGGCGCCGGCGCATCCATGATCTCGGCACGGCCGCAAACGGCCGACAGCGGCATGCCGCCGGCAAGGCTCTTGGCCAGCGTCATCAGGTCGGGCACGACATCGCTGTGCTCGACGCAGAACATCTTCCCGGTGCGGCCGAAGCCGGTCTGGATTTCGTCGGCGATCAGCAGGATGCCGTGGCGGTCGCAGATTTCACGCAGCGCGCGGATGAACTCGGGCGGCATTACGTAGAAGCCGCCTTCACCCTGGATGGGTTCGACGATGATCGCCGCGACCTGCTCGGGTTCGATGTCGGCCTTGAACAGCATGGCGAGCGCCTTGAGCGAATCCTCCACCGATACGCCGTGCAGCGGCATCGGCGCCGGCACATGGTAGATGCTGGCGGGAAACGGGCCGAAACCGGTCTTGTAGGGCGCGACCTTGCCGGTCAGCGCCATGCCCAGGTAGGTGCGGCCGTGAAAGCCTCCGGACAAGGCGATCACGCCAGGCCGCCCGGTGGCGCAACGAGCGATCTTGACCGCGTTCTCGACCGCCTCGGCGCCGGTGGTGAAGAACGCCGTCTTCTTGGCATGCGTGCCCGGCGTGAGCGCGTTCAGGCGTTCCGCCAGCGCCACTGCCGATTCGTAGGGGACGACCTGGTACGCGGTATGCGTGAACCGCGCCAGCTGGTCGGTGATCGCCGCGACCACGCGCGGGTGGCGGTGGCCGGTATTGAGCACCGCGATGCCGGAGCCGAAGTCGATGTGGCGGCGGCCCTCGACGTCCCACAGCAGCGCGTTCTGCGCCCGGTCCGCGTACAGGGGAAAGCCAATGCTCACGCCGCGCGGCGTGGCGGCGATGCGGCGGGCGTCGATCGCCGCATTGGTGGGGCTGGCGGCATCGGCCACACGCGCCGACTCGGTATCGGTGATGTTGTTCATGGGACCTCGCTGACGAACCGGGATGGGTTCAGTGGGCTTGACACAGCCGCAAGTCTAGGACTAACTTGGCTCTATCAACAGATCCAACTATATCATGAAAATAGAACCAATAGACGGTGAAGAGGAATTGAACGTCGCGTGGCGGGCATCTGGCCGGCCAACGCCGGTCCAATCTCCTCCGCCCACGCCCAGCCAATCCCCGCGGTGCCCGACCGCATCCAGACCGTGACGGACTCTGTCCCGGCGCGTCCGCTGCATGCGCATGCGCTGCCTGACTTCGTGCTGCGTCAGTTCGACCCCGGAAGCGGCGAGTACGATCACCGGCAGCTCTACCGGATCCTGCAGACAGGCATCCGCGACGCGGTGCTGCCCGCGGGTCTGAAGCTCCCGCCTTCGCGGGCGCTGGCACAGGCGCTGCACATCGCCCGCAACACCGTCGTCCACGTCTACGAGCAGCTCGCGCTCGAAGGCTATGTCGAGGCCGGCGTCGGTCGCGGCACGTTCGTGGCCGAGGTCGGACCGCGCTTTGCCGTCGAACCGCGGCGGGCGATTCCCGATGCGGGCAGGATACCGCTGTCGCGGCGCGGCAGCCGTCTGGTCGACGAGGCCGGCGCTTCCTCGCAGCAATGGGGCGCCTTCACCCCCGGGGTGCCCGAGGTCCGCATGTTCCCGACCCAGGTCTGGAGCCGTCTGCAGGCGCGGCTGTGGCGTGGCGTGACGCCGGCGCAGATGACCTATGCAACCGGACCGGGCGACGCCGGGCTGCGCGCCGCCATTGCCGAATACCTGAATGGCACCCGGGGCGTCACCTGCTCGCCCGATCAGGTCGTGGTCACCAGCGGAACGCAGCAATCGCTGCACCTCGTCGCGCAACTGCTGGCCGATCCGGGCGACACCGTGTGGCTCGAGGATCCCGGCTACTGGGGGGCGCGCAGCGTGTTCCGGATACTGGGCCTCGACCTCGAGCCGGTGCGCGTCGACGACGAAGGCATGGCGCCCGACGAAGTGCAGATGCGGAAGCCGCCGCGGCTCCTGTTCGTGTCGCCGTCGCACCAGTACCCGACCGGGGCGCTGATGAGCCATGGCCGGCGCAGCGCGTTGCTGGACTACGCGGCGGCGCAGGGCTGCTGGGTGGTCGAGGACGACTACGACAGCGAGTTCCGTTACAAGGCGCGGCCGCTGCCGGCGCTGAAGGGGCTCGACGGGCACGGCCGGGTGATCTATCTCGGCACGTTCTCCAAAACGCTGTTCCCCGCGCTGCGCCTCGCCTACATGGTGCTTCCGCCGGAGCTGGTCGATCCGTTCGCCCGGGCACTCAATGAGCTCTATCGCGAGGGCCAGACCATGCAGCAGGCGGTGCTCGCACGCTTCATCGCCGACGGCTACTACGCCAGCCACATCCGCCGCATGCGCGCGGTCTATTCGGCGCGTCACGACGCGCTGATCGACGCCATCGCCCAGCACTTCGGTGACGAATTGCCGGTGATCGGCGGCGACGCCGGACTGCACCTCGTACTCGGCCTGCCGCAACGCATCGACGACGTCGCGCTCGCGCGCCACGCCGCCCGTGCCGGCGTGGCCACGCGCGCGCTGTCGCGCTATCACATGGATCAGGACGCGGCGCGCAAGGGTCTGCTGCTGGGCTACGGCGCCGTGCGCGAAGAAGAGATCGCGACCAACTTCGGCGTGCTTGCCGACGTCGTGCGCAGGTCGCTACTGGCCGCGGCGTAATCGGTTGCGGTCGTCAGGCGCCGAGGCGGCGGCGCAGTTCGCTCACCGCGCTGTCCACGGTGGTCAGCACCGGCAGGCCGCAACGCGCTTCGACCTCGCCGCGCGCGCGCGCCATGCTGAACTGCGCCAGCGCGATCAGCTGGCAGCCTCGTGTGGCCAGGCGAGCCGCGGCGTCGGCGATCAGCCGGTCGTGCGCCGCTGCGTCGCCGCGGTCCAGCGCCGCCAGCGCGCCCTCGGCCAGTTCCGCATCGACCGCGCAGCCGGGTGGGAACTCCGGCGGCATCGACTCGAGCGTCGGTCCGAAAGTGGCGGCCAGGCCGACGCGCAGGCCGGTCGCCGCCGCGTCGGCGATCATCGCTTCGTTGGGCTTCAATACGGGCCGGTCGCCGTGACGCCGGGCCACGGCCTCGATGCACGGTCCGAAGGCCGAGCAGGTGAACAGCAGCGCGTCGGCGCCGCAGTCGACGGCGTAATCGGCCAGCGTGATGAAGCGCGCGGTCATCGCCTCGTCCAGCCCGAACGGGCTGGCTGCGAGGTCCGCCGACAGGGAATCGTCGAGCAGGTTCATCCGCCGGCACTCCGGCCAGTCGCGCGCCAGCGCCGCGTTGATCGGCCCCGGTGAATGCGCCAGCGCGTGGATCAACGCGATGCGCGGACCCATGGCGGGTCAGGCCGCCTTTTTCGCGGCCGCGGACTCCACCAGCAGCCGGCGCCGCTGCACCAAGAGGATCAGGCCGAGCAGCACGACCGCGGCGATGAACATCCACTCCTTGGCCGGGCGGTCCGCCGGAACCTCGATGGATACCACGCGAAAGCCCTGTTCGAGGCCGAGCTTCTCCGCCCGCGAGCCGAAGGCCACGGCACCGACCTGGACTTCGTCGCCCAGCGTCATCATCGTGAGGCCGATCTTGCGCAGACGCTGCGATGCCGGACCCGGCTCGCCCAGCGGCAGCAGCACCCCCTTCCTGACCTCCTTGCCCTCGATGGTCGTGCCCTCGACCCAGACGCGCTTGCGCTCGTCGGCCGGGGCCTTTTCGATCAGCGCCATCAGCTGCGCCGGCGGTTTTTCCTCGTAGGGCGGGTAGACCATGTCCCACCAGTAGCCCGGCCGGAACAGCGTGAAGGTGACCAGCAGCAGCGCGATGGTCTCCCACCAGCGCGAGCGCACCAGGAAGTAGCCCTGCGTCGCCGCCGCGAACACCAGCATGGCCACGGTGGCGCTGACGATGGTCAGCGCCAGGTGCGGGATGCTGTCGATGCCGATCATCAGCAGCTGCGTGTTGAAGATGAACAGAAACGGCAGGATCGCCGTGCGCATGCTGTAGAAGAACGCGGTCACCCCCGTCTTGATGGGATCGCTGCGGGCGATCGCCGCGGCCGCGAACGACGCCAGCCCGACCGGCGGCGTCACGTCGGCCATCAGCCCGAAGTAGAAGACGAACAGGTGGACGGCGATCAGCGGCACCAGCAGCCCGCTCTGCGCGCCGAGTTCGACGACCACCGGCGCCATCAGCGTCGACACCACGATGTAGTTCGCGGTCGTCGGCAGTCCCATGCCCAGGATCAGGCTGATCAGCGCCACCAGCAGCAGCATGACGATCAGATTGCCGCCGGAGAGCAGTTCGACGATTTCGGTCATCACCAGCCCGATACCGGTCAGCGACACCGTGCCGACGATGATGCCCGCCGCCGCCGTGGCGACGCCGATGCCGATCATGTTGCGCGCGCCGGCCTCCAGGCCCCCGATCAGGTCGCGCACGCCGACCATGGCGGCGGCGCCCATGCCGCCGTGGCCGCGCAGCAACGCCATGATCGGCCGCTGCGTGAGCATCACGAAGATCATGAACACGGTGGCCCAGAACGCCGACAGCGCCGGCGACAGCTGCTCGACCATCAGGCACCAGATCAGCACCACCACCGACAGCAGGTAGTGCAGGCCGGCCTTGAGCGTCGGCGCGGTCTCGGGCAGCTCGAACACCGGGGCGTCGGGATCGTCCATGGTCAGCACGGGCTGGTGGGACGCGACCCACATCAGGCCGACGTACGCGGCCAGCAGGCCGACGCCGACGATGTAGACGGCACCGGCGGGGAACAGGTCCTTGAGCCAGCCGATGCCGTAGTAGACGATGCCGGCGAGGACGATGAATCCCGCGACCGTACTGGCGAACGACAGCAGGCGCTGCATCGGCGTGGCCTGGCTGCGCCGCGGGAGCCCGGTGAGGCCGGCCTTCAGCGCCTCGAGGTGGACGATGTAGAACAGCGCGATGTAGGAGATCAGCGCCGGCAGGAACGCGTGCTTGATGACCTGCTGGTAGGGAATGCCCACGTACTCGACCATCAGGAAGGCCGCCGCGCCCATCACCGGCGGCATCAGCTGGCCGTTGACCGAACTGGACACTTCCACCGCGCCGGCCTGGTCGGCGCGATAGCCGACGCGCTTCATCAGCGGAATGGTGAAGGTTCCGGTGGTGACGACGTTGGCGATCGACGAGCCGGAGATGATGCCGGTGGCCGCGGAGGACACGACCGCCGCCTTGGCCGGGCCGCCGCGCATGTGGCCGAGCAGCGCGAACGCCGACTTGATGAAATAGTTGCCGGCGCCGGCACGATCGAGCAGCGAGCCGAACAGCACGAACAGGAAGATGAAGCCGCTGGACACGCCCAGCGCGACGCCGAACACGCCCTCGGTGGTCAGCCACATGTGCGACATCAGCCGCGACACCGAGGCGCCCTTGTGGGCGATGAGTTCGGGCATGTAGGGTCCGCCAAGCGCGTAGCCCAGGAATACCAGCGCCACGATCACCAGCGGAAGGCCGAGCGCGCGGCGGGTGGCCTCGAGCAGCAGCACCAGGCCGGTGACCGACACGATCAGGTCGAAGTCCGTCGGCTGGCCGGGACGCGTCGCCAGCTCGCGGTAGAACAGGAACAGATAGGCGGCGCAGAACGCGCCGACCAGCGCGAACACCCAGTCCAGCGTCGGCACGCGGTCGCGTGGCGAGCGGTTCATCGCGGGGTAGGCGAGGAAGGCCAGGAAGACCGCGAAGGCCAGATGGATGGAGCGCGACTGCGTGTCGTTGAACACGCCGATGCCGAACACGAACGGCAGGGGCGAGGCGATCCACAGCTGGAAAAGGCTCCAGGTGATCGCCACGATCAGCAGCAGCCGGGTGACCTTCGGTCCGGGCGCGCGTCCCCCGGTGTCCGAATCGGCAGCGAGTTTCTGGACGTCGATGTCGGGTGCGGCGGCGTTCGCTTGGCTTGTCATCGGCAACCTTCAGGCGGGTGGGTTCGATCGACACGGCGCGACCGGCAGCAACGCGGTCGGCAGCGCAACGATAGGCGAACTGTGGAAAATGCGCCAGAGGCGGCGCAGGTCAGGAAACCGGAAGGGCGCGACGAGGCCCCGGCATCCGCCGGGGCCTCGTCGGCCGTCAGGCTGTTACATCCAGCCCTTTTCCTTGTAGTACTTCACGGCGCCCGGGTGGAGCGGGGCCGAGTTGCCGTCCATGATCATGCGCTTCGGATCGAGGCTGGCGAATGCCGGGTGCAGCTTCTTGAACTCGTCGAAATTCTCGAACACCGCCTTCACGAGTTCATATACCGTGGCATCGGGCACCTTGGACGAGGTGACCAGCGTCGCGAGCACGCCGTAGGTCGGCGTCGGGTTGGGGTGGCCCGCATACAGGCCGCCCGGAATGCTGACCTTGGCGTAGTAGGGCGCGCCGGCGACCAGCTTGTCGACCGCCGGACCGGACAGCGACACCAGCACTGCACCGCAGGTGGTGATCGGGTCCTGGATGTTGGCCGACGGATGGCCGACACCATAGTAGAAACCGTCGATCTTGTTGTCGCACAGCGCGGCGCCGTGCTCGTCGGCCTTGAGTTCCGAGGCGAGCGAGAAATCGGTCAGCTTCCAGCCCATTGCGGACAGCAGCTCCTCCATCGACGCGCGCGTGCCCGAACCCGGGTTGCCCACGTTGAAGCGCTTGCCCTTGAAGTCCTCCATCTTGGTGGCCTTGGCCTCCTTGCGCGCCAGCACGGTGAACGGCTCCGGGTGCAGCGAGAAAACCGAACGGATTTCCTTGAACGCGCCGTCCTTCTCGAACACCTTGGTGCCCTTGGTGGCGTGGTACTGCCAGTCGGACTGGGCGACGCCGAAGTCGAGTTCGCCGGTGCGGATGGTATTGATGTTGAACACCGAGCCGCCGGTCGACTCGACCGAGCAGCGCAGGCTGTGCCTGGCGCGGTCCTTGTTCACCAGCCGGCAGATCGCGCCGCCGGCGGCGTAGTAGACGCCGGTCACGCCACCGGTGCCGATGGTGACGAATTTCTGCTGCGCGGCGGCCGGCGCCGAGAATGCGAAGGCGCAGGCCAGCGCGATGCCACCGGCAATGGCGGCGGTCCTGGTGCGGTACTGCTTGGGGATCAATGTGTGCATCTTTTCTCTCCTCGTCGTTGGGTCGCCGTTGGCGCCGCCTCGCGGAAACCGCGAAACCTGCGGCACTTTTCGGCATTGATCGCACTGCTCAGGCTGGCCTGTCCGCGCTTCACCCGGCACGGTCGGACCTGCTTGTATGAATCGGCCGTCGACACGTCCGATGCAAAAACTCAACTCCTCCATATTGGCGCCGTCACCGCCGGGACGCGTGTCGCGTACTCCGCGCGATGCCGCAATGCGGTCAAGCCGGCATCCGTTCCCTGGTCGCGGGCAATTCGGCAACGGCGGCATCGATCGCCTCGCCCAGCCGATGCACGATTTCGTCGATTTCCGCGGGCGTGCTGACGAACGGCGGCGCCAGCAGCACATGATCGCCCTTGCTTCCGTCGATCGTCCCGCCCATCGGGTAGACCATCAGCCCGCGCGCCATCGCGGCCGCCTTGACCCGCGCGTGCAGCTTCAGCGCCGGGTCGAAGACGCGCTTGGTGGGCCGATCCTCCACCAGTTCCAGCGCCATGAACAGGCCGCGTCCGCGGATGTCGCCGACGGCCTGGTGGCGTTCGAAACGCGCCCTGAGTCCCTCGGCGAGGCGCGCGCCAAGCGTGCCGACGGCGTCGAGCAGGCGGTCGCGCACGATCACCTGCTGCACCGCCAGCGCCGCCGCGCAGGCGACCGGGTGACCGATGTAGGTGTGGCCGTGCTGGAAGATGCCGCTGCCCCTGGTCATCGCCTCGACGATGCGTTGCTGCGCCAGCACGCCGCCGATGGGCTGGAATCCGCCGCCCAGACCCTTGGCGATCGCCATCAGGTCGGGCACGATGCCCTCCTGCTCGACCGCGTGCAGCGTACCCGTCCGGCCCATGCCGCACATCACCTCGTCGGCGATCAGCAGGATGCCGTGGCGGTCGCAGATCTCGCGCACCCGGCGGAAATAGCCTTCGACCGGCACCAGCGCGCCGGAGGTCGCGCCGCCCACGGTCTCCGCGCAGAATGCGATCACCGAGTCGGGTCCAAGGCGCTCGATGGCATCCTCGAGTTCTCGCGCCAGCCGTTCTCCGTAGGCCTGCGGCGTCTCGTCGCTGCCCCGGTCGCGGTACTCGTAGCAGGGCGAGACGTGCGTCACGTCGATCAGCAGCGGCGCGAACTGGCGGCGACGCCAGGCGTTGCCGCCGACGGCCAGCGCACCCAGCGTGTTGCCGTGATAGCTCTGCCGGCGGGCGATGAAATGCCGTCGCTGCGGCTGGCCGATCTCGACGAAATACTGGCGGGCCATCTTGAGCGCCGCTTCCATCGCCTCGGAGCCGCCGGACACCAGGTAGACATGCGACATGCCCGGGGGCGCGTGTTCGAGCAGATGGTCGGCCAGCGCCTCGGCGGCCTCGGTGGTGAAGAAGCTCGTGTGCGCGTAGGCGATGCGGTCGATCTGCGCATGCATGGCGGCGATCACGTCCGGATGGCCGTGCCCGAGACAGGACACGGCGGCGCCGCCGCAGGCATCCAGGTACTCGCGGCCCTGCGCGTCGACGATGGTGATGCCGTGGCCTGATACCGCGACCGGCGGCGTCACCCGCAGCTGGCGATGCATCACATGCGTCATGCCCGCGCTCCCGCCCGGCTTGTCTCGGGCCAGTAGGCGTTGGCATCGACCAGGCGCTGCTCGACATGCGCCAGGCGGTCGATGACCTTCTGGCCGCCGCGACCTGCAAGGCGCGCCAGCAGCAGTTCGACCAGCGCCAGCGGTCCGATCATCGACGGGGCGAACGAGATCGACTCGGTGCGAAAACGCAGCACGTGGTCCGCTTCGCGCGAAAGCGGCGACAGGTCGCTGTCGGTCAGCGCGACGATGGTCACGCGGCGGCGCCTCGCGGCTTCGAGCGCCTCGACCGCCGGCGTCGAGTAGGGTGCCTGGCTGATCGCGACCAGTGCATCCCCCGACTCCAGCGTGTCCGCCTGGTCGAGCAGCGTGTCGCCGAGGCCGTCGAAAAGCATTCCGTTGGTTGCGATCATGCTGTAGACGTAGCGGAACGTGTAGGCGATGCCGAAGCTCGAACGCACGCCCAGGAAACCCACGCGCTTGGCGCGGGCGATGGCCTTGACCGCGGCCTCGATGCGCTCGGGCGAATTGAGCGATTGGACCGACTGCAGGTCATCCATCTGCGCGCCGGAGATCTCCCGAACCAATCCGCCGATTCGCGTCGCGGCTGGCGCCGCCTGCAGCGCCGTGGCGCGGCGGCTGAACCCGACCCGGCCGCCGGAAATGGCATCCTGGAACGGCCGCCGCAGCGACGCATAGTCGGGATAGCCCAGCGCTCGCGCCAGTCGCACCATGGTCGGCGCCGAGACACCCGCGCTTTTGGCCTGCTGGCGCATCGACAGCAGCGCGACCTCGCTCGAGTGATCGGACAGCCAGCGCGCGGCGCGCCGCACCTCGGGCGAGAAGCCGTCGAAGGCATCGCGAATGCGCCGGATCACGGCGGCAGGCGTGGAAGGCACCTCAAGGCGCTGAATTGTTCCAGACATTTAACAGATGTTACAGTAATCGTCATGGTAATACAAGTGTTTCAATTGTTCCAGTGCCACCGGCTGCGGTGGTTCGATGACGGCCCGTTCACGGCCTGCGTGCCGCGTCCGCGGCCTGCATTGCCTCGGTGCGGGCGCGATGCAATAATCGAAGCCGTTCGCCATTCGCGCTGCTGCGCAGCGCCCGTGTTCCCGTCCGATCGATCCAGGGGCCGGCGACGATTTCCGTCGCGCCCGAGGCATGCTTTGCCGAAACCAGGAGGAAACAAGACATGACCAACCGACACCAAGCAGGATTCCGCCGCGCAGCCGCGGCACTCGGTCTTTCCGCAGCGCTGCTGATCGCGGGCGCCGCGTCGGCGCAGACTCTGACCTACGTCATTCCGTTTCCCGCCGGCGGCGAATCCGACGTGACCGCGCGCATCCAGGAACCGGTGCTCAAGGCCGTTTCCGGGCGCGACGTGGTGGTGCAATACAAGGCGGGTGCCGGCGGCGCGACCGCCTGGGCCTCGCTCAACAAGCTTCCGGCCGACGGCAATACGGTCATGGGCACCAATCTGCCGCACATCTTCCTGCAGCCGATGGAGAAGGACGTCGGCTACAAGACCGACGATCTGGTCAACGTCTACGTCTTCCAGTTGACGCCGGACGCGATCGTCGTACCGGCCGACAGCCCGTACAAGTCGCTGCAGGACCTGATCGCCGCCGCGAAGAAGGCGCCCGGCGCGGTCACCATGTCCGGCAGCGGTACCAACAGCGGTCCGCACCTGTCGGCGGTCACCTTCAACAAGCTGGCCGGCATCAAGACCACCTACATCCCGTTCTCCGGAACGGCGACGTCGGTCGCGGCGATGCTCGGCAAGCAGGTGAATGCGGCGATGACCTTCACCACCGCGGCGATCCAGCAGGGCGACAAGGTGCGCATGCTTGCCGTGGCGCTGGACAAGCGGCTGGACTCGCACCCGAACGTGCCGACGTTCAAGGAACTCGGCATCGACATGACCTCGGGCGTGTTCCGCGGCGTCGCCGTTCCCAAGGCCACGCCGGAAGCCGACCGCAAGAAGCTGTCGGAGCTTTTCGGCAAGGTCAACCAGGATCCGGCGTTCCGCAAGAAAATGACCGAGGGCGGCTTCGTGATCGTCGACGTCCCCTACGAGAAGATGACGCCGTTTCTCGACGGCAAGCGCAAGGAGTACGAGGCCGCCGCGCGCGAGGTCGGCATGATCAAGTAGTCGGCGATGGACCTGCTCGTCCACGCCCAGGCGGCGCTGTCGCCCGGCAACCTGCTGCTGGCGCTGCTGGGGGTGGTCGCCGGGACGGTGATCGGCGCCATGCCTGGGCTGACCGCGACCATGGCGGTCGCGGTGCTGGTGCCGTTCACCTTCACGATGGAGCCGGCGCCGGCGCTGATCATGCTGGGCGCGATCTACACCGGCGCCATCTATGGCGGCGCGTACTCGGCGGTGCTGCTGAACACGCCGGGAACGCCGTCGGCGATCGCCACGACCTTCGACGGCTATCCGATGGCCAAGCGTGGCGACGGCGACCTGGCCATCACGCTCGCCTGTCTCGCGTCCGTGTTCGGCGGGCTGGTCGGCGCGATCTGCCTGCTGCTGCTGGCGCCGCCGCTGGCCGAGGTGGCGCTGGCCTTCGGCCCGGTCGAGTATTTCTGGCTGGCGGTTCTCGGCCTGACGCTGGTCGCGGCGCTGTCGGAAGGCGATACCTGGAAGGGCGTCGTCGGCGCCTGCATCGGCCTCTTGCTGTCGATGATCGGTTCGGCGGTGGTCGGCGGCGATATCCGCTACACGCTGGACACGCAGTTTCTGCTCGGCGGCATCGGTGTGGTGCCCGCGCTGATCGGCCTGTTCTGCATCCCGGTGCTGATCGACCTTGTCGCGTCGCGCGAGGAGCATCTGAGGATCGAAGGCAAGGTGGCCGGATATCGACTCGGCGAGGCCATCGGCGTCGCGCTCGCCAACAAGCTGAACCTGGTGCGCAGTTCGACCATCGGCACGGTGATCGGCATGCTGCCGGGCGCCGGCGGGTCGATCGCCGCGCTGGTCGCCTACTCGGAGGCACGGCGCTCGTCCGCCGAGCCCGACAGCTTCGGCAAGGGCAATCCGGCGGGCATCATCGCCAGCGAGTCGTCGAACAACGCGACGGTCGGAGGCGGCTTCATTCCGACACTGGTGCTGGGCATTCCCGGGACGCCGGCCGACGCGGTGGTGCTCGGCGCACTGCTGGTTCAAGGGCATCAAGATCGGGCCGGCGCTGTTCAACGAGCAGGCGGCGATCGCCTACACGTTCATCATCGGCCTGCTGGTGGCCACCGTGCTGATGCTGCCGGTCGGGCTGATCCTCGGCCGCTACGCCTACGGCTCGATCATCGCAGTGCCGAAATCGCTGCTGGTTCCGGCCATCGCCTTCCTGACCATCATCGGCAGCTACGCGATCCACAACAACGTCGACGACGTGATCATCATGTTCGGCATCGGCGTCATCGGCTGGGTGCTCAATTGCTACGGCTTCCCGCCGGCGCCGATCGTCCTCGGCCTCATCCTCGGCCCGCTGGCCGAGCAGGGCTTCGTGCAGGCGTGGATGATCGGCAGCGCCACCGACAATCTGCTGGGCATGTTCTTCGGCAGGCCGATTTCGCTGGCGATCATGGCGGTGGCGACGCTGACGCTGCTCTACCCGACCATTTCCGAGCGCTGGCACCGCAGAAAGGCCCGCCGTGCCGGCGCCGGACCAGGTTGACGCCGAAGGCGGAGCAGGCGTGCCCCCGTCCCGGCGCCTCGACGTCGGCACGCTCGTCGCCGCGGCGGTGCTGCTGCTGCTCGCGCTCGCCGCGCTGTGGCAGTCGCGCGAGTTCTCGGCACTGGGTTCCATCTTTCCGCGCGCGATCGGCGTGGTCATGGTCGCGGCCAGCGTGATCGTACTGTGGCGCACGCTCCGCAGGCGGGCGCCGCCGAGCCGCGGATTCGCGCGCGAAGGCCTGCTGCGCGGCCTGCTGCTGATCGCCGTGATCTCGCTGTGGATCGTGCTGCTTGAGCGGGCAGGCTTTGCCCTCGCCGGCGTGATCGCCTACGTCGCGCTGGCGCTGGTCACCGAGCGCGAACCATTGACCTGGCGCCGACTGCTGCGCTTCGCCGTGGTGGCCATCGCGTTCGTGGCCGCCTTCCAGCTGGTGTTCGTGCACTTGCTCAAGGTCCAGCTGCCCGTCGGCACGATCTTCTAGCGACGGGCAGCCGCCAGTTCGACTGGAGCCCGCGCACGGACCCCGCGCAGCCCGGCTAGGCGATCAATGCCCGTGCGCGTGCTTGTCCATTTGCTGCGGGCGCTTCGCTGCGGCCAATGCCCATCCGGCCAGCGCTGCGACGGCGATACCCGAGGCGACCATGCTCACCGTTCCCGCGCCATGGGTCATGAATCCCAGCACCCACGGCGAGAACGCCGCCCAGCCACCCAGCGCGATCATCGCCCACTCTTCCCAGTTGGCCGGGGCATCCATGTCGATCGCGGCAAGGATGGTGATGCCGCCGCCAACCGCCAGCGCATTCCAGGTGAGCATGCCGAAGTCATCGGCGAAACCAAGCACCCATGGCGAAACCGCGATCCACAGGCCCACGAGCATCGACAAATAGTCCTGCCAGCGTACCTTCTTCATCGCATCCTCCCGTTGGGGACATCGACAACCATTAGAGTGGGCCAGCGGCAGCATGGTTCCCGCCGTCCGGGGCGAGCCCACGCCGCAAGGTCGCGGCGGACGCGCAATCGCCGGCCGCGCCGATCGCTGCGCCCGGTCCCGGGAACGGTCCGTCAGCAACCGGCGTCCGCCGGTCGTGCGCTCAGTCCCGGGGTTCCAGAGGCCAGACGCTGACCGGCCGTCCCTGCGCCGACAAGACCATGTATTCGTTCAGCATCTGCGCCAGCGCGCCGGCCTGCCCGGCGACCGCGGTCAACGCCTCCAGCCGCTGCCGCTGCCAGCGCGCGCCCGTGCGTCCGCTGTCGACCCGGGCGGCCACGATGGCCAGGTAGTGATCGGCCTCGGCGCCATTGACCCCCAGCCTTGCCAATCCCGCCCGCGCCACGGGCACCAGCCGTAACGCGACGTCGCGCGCGCTTGCCTCGCCATTGCCCGAGGCGTCCGGCCAGCGCAGCCTGGCGTCCAGCCCCACTTGCGCGGCGCGATAGAAATTGACTTGCGCGGCATCGAAGGGCAGCTGCGCGGTCCAGGTGCGGGCCGAGTCCGCCAGCATCGTCGCCGCGCCGATGATGAACGCGGCGTTGGCGAGCATGTCCTCGATGGTCGGGCCGGCCGGGAAGGCGCGCATCTCCACCCGCAGGTGACCGCCGTCGACCGGGTCGTAGATCGCGCGGTTCCAGCGCCATACGGTGCCGTGGTGCAGGCGCAGCTCGAGCAGGTCGGGGATGCCGCCGCGTCGCAGACACGCGAGAGGACACTGGTCGCCCAGCACCGGCAGCAGCGGCTGGTGCAGGCGGACGCTCTCCTCGAACAATGCAAACGCGCCGTCGCGCAGCCAGCCGGTGCCGAATCCGACCCGCGGAAAGACGCGTCCGCGCTCGCCGGGACCGCGATCGTCCACCGCCTGCTTGAACAGCGCAATGCGGGTTTCGTCCCACAGCCGGTGCCCGAGAAAGGTCGGCGAATTCGCTGCCGCCGCGAGCGCGGGCGCGGTGACCAGCTGGATGGCGTTGTACAGGTCGGTGAACCGGCCAGGTGTCACGCGCAGATGAACCTGGAACGAGGTATTGGCGCCCTCGAAGGTCACGTCGTCGCTTTCGACTTCCAGCGGGTCCTGGCCGTCGATGCGAATCCGGAACGGGCGGCCGCGCGCCCGTCGCAGGCCGTTGGCCAGCGCGCGGTAGCGGGGCGCATCCGTCATCGACGCGCTCAGGAGGTCATCGGCCGTCAATGTCGGCAGGATGCCGATCAGGACCGGACGCGCCCCGTAGCCGGATGCCGCGCGCTTGACCGCGTCGACATGACGCTGGAGCGAACCTCCCAGCAGGGCGAACGGCGTGCCGGCCAGCGCGGCCGGCGACGTGCCGCATTCGATGTTGAAGCGGTTGATCTCGAGATCCAGCTTCGGGTCGCCGGAGGCGGCGAGCACCGCCTCGTTGATCAGCAGCGCACGGCCGCCGGCGTCGACCAGCGACATCTCGAGTTCCGCGCCCAGCGACGGTTCGCCGTCGCCGAACCCGGGTCGGGCCAGCAAGGTCTGCAGCGCGGCCAGGTTCTCGTTCAGGCGGACCGAAAACCGGCCGAACTCCTCTTCGGAAAACGAGTCCCTGGAGATCGGCAGGCCCATGTCGATCCTCGCCGGACCGGCGCGCCGTCAGCGCTTCAGCCGGTAGAGCATCTCGCCGGCCCGTGGCACGACCAGGACGCCTTCGTCCGCGCGCGCGGTCCAGGCCGCGACGTCGATCGAGTCCGGATGGCGATAACCCAGGTTGATCCGCCGGCACATCTCCTCGGAGATCCCGGTGGCCAGCGTCACCGTCACGCGCGGCGTTTCGACGCCGGTCGCGGCGTCGTAGCTGCCCTGGCCCTTGACGTGCGTCGAATGCGCCAGCACGCCGCCCGGATAGCCCGCGAAGCGCTCGGGTTGCGCGACGAAGTAGTCACGGCAGTGGTAGCCGACCTCCTCGAGCACGCTGCCGTGCGTCACGCTGACTTCGCTGATGTGCGGAGCGTAGATGATCACCTCGCCGCCGTCGGCGACGACGGGCTCGATCTTGTACATGCCCTTGCCGGCAGTCCAGATGTCCGCGTACATCTGCGGCATCACCGACAGTACCTGCCGGACCGGCGCGTCGAGCCAGACGATGTGGCGCTTCGCCGACAGCGCCGACGCCTGCTCCCAGGCCTCGCGCGCCGTGCCGAAATACAGGCCGGCCATGCCCTTGGGCGTGACCACCAGCGCGAAGCAGGCGGTCGGCACCGCGACCATCGCCGCGGCGCGGTCGATGACGGCGCGCACCGGCGTATAGCCGGCGCCGATGATCTCGTAGTTGGTGATCAGCGCGCCCAGCCAGTGCGTGAAGTTGATGACCTCGGCGCCGGCGATGCCGGGGAAGAAATACTTGTTGCCGCCGGAGAAGCCGACCACCTCGTGCGGAAACACCGGGCCGCAGATGATGATCTGGTCGTAGTCGAAGATCAGGCGGTTGAGCGAGACCGGCACGGGTTGGTCGAGCCGGCCGCCGGAGAGCTCGGCGATTTCCGCGGCAGGAATCTCGCCCAGGGTGACGAAGGTCGCGGGATCGGCCCACTGGTGATTGTGGATGGTCGAGTCGCCGGCGCGCCCGTCGACCACCGGCACGCCGACCAGCCGCGACAGCGCCTCGTCGCCCATCGGCTGGTGCGTCCCCAGCGCCACCAGGTAATCAAGCGCCGCGACCTTGCCGCCCAGCTCCTCCGCGAACAGGGCGAAAAGCTGCGGCATCGGCATGGTGCGGGTGCCGTCGGGGATGAGGAACAGCACGCGCTTGCCGGCGAGCGACAGCGACGCGAGCGCGGCGCGGACGATCGCGCGCGTCTCGTCCTCGGTCAGGAAACGATCGGTGTATCCGGCGCCAGGCATGGTGCACATCCTACTGCCTTCGATGCCCGGGCGGAACCACGACGCTCATGGCGCGGCCGTTGCGCACCGGTCGCGCGGGTCGCGGTAAACTGTCGGTCCCCATTCGCGGCGCCCGCGGTCGACCGCGATCGGCGCGGCGGGACGCGCGCAGGTGGTGCGCGAATCGCGGCGCGCAGGGACGGACAAGCGGAGGAACGATGGGCGAGATTGCTGCAGGCGAGACGGTCCATATCCTCTACGGCAAGTCCGGGATGCCGGTCCGGCTGCCGAAGAACGGCGCAGGCGACGACCATCGGCAAGCGGCCAATGGCGAAGATTGCGGATCCCGCGGGCGCGGTCCGCGCGGCGCTGGACCGGCCGATCGGCGCGCCTGCGTTCGCTTCGCTATGCCGCGGCCGCGAGAGCGCCTGCATCCTGATCTGCGACATCACCCGGCCGGTTCCCAACCACCTGTTCCTGCGGCCGATGATCGAGGACATGATCGCGGCCGGCATGGCGCGCGAGCGCATCACCGTGCTGGTGGCCACCGGCCTGCACCGGCCCAACGAAGGCGAGGAACTGGCCGAGGTCGTCGGCGACCCGTGGGTGCTGGCGACGGTGCGGGTCGAGAATCACTTTGCCCGCGATGCCGCAGCGCACGTCGACCTGGGCGCGACCTCCGGACGGCGCACGCCGGTGAAGCTCGACCGCCGCTTCGTCGAGGCGGAGCTGCGCATCGCCACCGGGCTGGTCGAGCCGCATTTCATGGCGGGCTATTCGGGCGGGCGCAAGGTGATCGCGCCCGGGGTCGCGCACGAGGACACCATCCGCACGTTCCACAGCGCGCGCTTCATGGAGGACCCGGCGGCGATCCAGTGCAACCTCGCCGGCAACCCGCTGCACGACGAGCAGCTGGAGATCGTGCGCATGCTGGGCGACGTCTACGCGGTCAATACGGTGATCGACGAGGACCGTGATCTGGTGCACGTCAATTTCGGCGAGGTCGTCGCCAGCCACCTGGTCGCGGTCGACTTCGTCGCCGACAGTACGCGCCTGCCCGTCGGCCGGCGCTTCTCGACCATCCTGACCTCGGCGGCCGGCCATCCGCTGGACAAGACCTACTACCAGACGGTCAAGGGCATGGTGACGCCGCTGGACATCCTCGAACCCGGCGGCACGCTGATCGTCGCGTCGGCCTGTTCGGAAGGCTTCGGTTCGGCCGAGTTCCGCGAGTCGCAGCGACGCCTCAACGCGCTCGGTCCCGATGCGTTCCTGCAGACGCTGCTGGCCAAGAATTTCGCCGACGTCGACGAATGGCAGACCGAAATGCAGTTGAAGTCGCTGCGCGCCGGTCGGGTGCAGCTCTACACCACCGGCCTGAACGACGAGGAGCGGAGGCTGACCGGAGTCCAGACCATCGACTCGGTCGAGGCGGCGCTCGTCGCCGCCATCGCCGACTCCGGCGATCCGGCCGTCGCCGTCATTCCCGAAGGACCCTATGTCGTCCCGGTCGTCGCCTGAGGACGCGGCGCTGCCGCCGGCGGCGAGGCTGTCGATACACCTGGATCTCGTCGGCGGCATCAGCGGCGACATGTTCGTCGCGGCCATGATCGATGCGCTGCCGATGCTGGCCGCGCCGGTGCTCGCTGAAGTCGCCGCGGTTCGCGCCGGCGGCGATGCCGCGCCCGGGTTCCGCGAAACCTCGAATGGAGGACTGCGCGCGAACAGCTTCGGCCTTGCGCCGGCCGCCGCAGCGACGGGCTACCGCGCGCCATCGCGAAAACGCGTGCGCGCGCTCGCGGCGGGCGGGGCGCGGCATGCAGGCACATCCTGCGCGCAGCTGCGCCGCCGCATCGTCGACGCGCCGTTGACCCCAGCGACGCGCGCGCATGCGCTGGCGCTGCTGGCGCTGCTGGCGGAAGCGGAGGCGGGCGTGCATGGCAGCAGCGTCGAAGACGTTCATTTTCACGAATTGGCCGACTGGGATTCGCTGCTGGACCTGGTCGCCGCCGGCGGCATCGCCGCAGCGCTTGCCGGCGCGCGCTGGACCGCGTCGGCGGCCCCACTGGGCGGCGGGACCGTGCGCACGGCGCACGGCATGCTGCCACTGCCGGCGCCGGCGACCAGTGTCCTGCTCACCGGCTATCCCTGGCACGACGACGGCATCGCCGGCGAGCGGGTGACGCCGACCGGCGCGGCGATTCTGCGCCACCTGGTGCCGGCGGCGCAGTGCGGCGCGCGCCGCGACGCCGGCCGGCTGCTCGCCGTCGGCTGCGGTGCCGGCACGCGCGCGCTGCCGGGACTGCCGAACATCCTGCGCGCGCTGGTGCTCGAGCGCGGCGCGTCGGCGCGCCCGGACACGGATTCACCGGCCGACGCCGTCGCGGTGCTCGAGTTCGAAGTCGACGACATGACCGGTGAGGAAATCGCGTTGGCCTCCGATCGCCTGCGCGCGGCGCCGGGCGTGCTCGACCTGTCGATCGGCGTGCGCCAGGGCAAGAAGGGACGCCCCGTCACCGACTTCCGGCTGCTGGCAGGGCCGGAAGCCGCCGATGCGGTGGCCGACGCCTGTTTCCGCGAGACCTCGACGCTGGGCCTGCGCCTGCGCGAGGAGCGCCGCCGCGTGCTGACGCGAAGCGAGGTCGACGTCGCGGTCGACGGCAGGCCGGTCCGGGTCAAGCTTGCCGCGCGACCCGATGGCGCCAGCACCGCCAAGGCCGCCGCGGACGACCTCGTTGCCACGCCGGGCCACGGCGCACGGCGGCGCACCCGCGCGGCGGCGGAGCGCTCGGCGCTCAAGGGTGGGCGGAAGTGAACGCGGCGCTGCCGACCAGTGAAATCCTGGCGCGTCTGGTCGAGCGGCTCGATCGCCACGCGCGCCTGGCCATCGCGGTCAGCGGCGGCGTCGATTCGATGACGCTGGCGCACGCGGCGTGGCGGTACTCGCGCGCGCGCACGACCATGTTTCACGCCACCGGTCCGGCCGTTCCGGCGGCGGCGGATGCGCGGGTGCGCGCGCATGCCGCGGCCAACGGCTGGCCGCTGGTGCTGCTCGACGCCGGCGAACAGGCCGACGCCCGCTACGTCGCCAACCCGGTCGACCGCTGCTATTTCTGCAAGGCCAACCTGTATGCGCGCATTCGCGCGGCGACGCCGGACAGCATCGCCTCGGGCACCAATTGCGACGACCTCGGCGACTTTCGCCCCGGCTTGCGCGCGGCGGCGGAGCGAGACGTGGTTCATCCCTACGTCGAAGCGGGAATGACCAAGGCGGAGGTCTATGCGCTGGCGGCGGAGCTGCGGCTGTCCGACCTCGAGCGCCTGCCCGCGCAACCCTGCCTCGCCAGCCGGGTGCAGACCGGCATCGCAATCACGGCCGAAGACCTTGCATTCATCGATGCGGTCGAAACAAGGCTCGCGACGCATCTCGGCGCCGAGGCGGTATTGCGCTGCCGGGTGACGCATGCGGGCATCGAGATCGAACTCGGTGCCGCCGGCGACGATCGCGCCACCGCCATCGCCCGCGACATCGGCCGCGAAGCCTGCCTGCGCGACAACCGGATCTTCGCCGGCGTCCGTGCCTATGCCCGCGGGTCCGCGTTCCTGCGCCGGACAGGCGATGACTGATTTCCGGCTCGACTGGGACCGCGCCGCGCGCACCGGCATCAGCGAAGCCGTGCTGTGCGAGTCAAAATCCGCGGCGCAGATCGACGCCATCGTCGCCCACGGCGTCGAGCGGGGCGGGCGACTGCTGCTGACCCGGCTTGCTCCGCGCAAGCACGGCCGGCTGGCCGCTTCCACCCGCGACGCGCTCGACTTTCATGAATCGTCGCGCACCGCGATCCTTGGCGGGCTCGCGGCGTCCGCTGGCGCCGGGCGCGTGGCGATCGTCTGCGCGGGAACCTCCGACCTGCGGGTCGCGCAGGAGGCCGAACGCGCGCTGGCCTTTGCCGGCGAGGAGGCAACGCTCATCGCCGACGTGGGTGTCGCCGGATTGTGGCGTCTGCTGGAGCGCCTCGACGACATCCGCCGGCATCGCGTGGTCATCGCCGTCGCCGGGATGGAGGGCGCCCTGTTCAGCGTGATGGCCGGGCTGGTCCCCGCTGCGGTGATCGCAGTGCCGACGTCGGTCGGCTACGGCGTCGCCAAGGGAGGCCGGACCGCGTTGAATTCGGCGCTCGCCAGTTGTGCGTCCGGCCTCACGGTCGTGAACGTCGACAACGGTTTCGGCGCGGCGCACGCGGCGCTGCGGGTTCTCGGCTCCGCAACCCGTTTGCGTTCATAGCGCCAACGCTCGCTAGAGCTGCTGTTCGGGCACGAAGGGTCCGACGATCGCGTGGTGCAGGCGCATCAGGAACGTGGAGTCCGGTTCCTCGGTCAGGATCACCTCGGCGTGGTCGTCCATGGTCAGCCACTCGAGGCTCCGGCCGTCGGTTCCGAACCTGACCCGGTAGGCGCCCAGCAGTTTCGACAGCCTGAGCACGCGAATCACTTCCTTGGCGAGTTGCGGGCTTTGCGCGATGACGCCGAGTTCCGTGTTGATGCTCGCCGAGCGCGGGTCGAGATTCATCGAGCCGATGAACACGGTGTCGTGATCGACGACGACGGTCTTGGCGTGCAGACGGCCCAGCGACGCACCGGAAAAACCGAGTCTGCGATTGCTCTTGATGCGCACCGGACTCAGTTCGTACAGGTCGACGCCCGCCGAGAGCATCGCCTCGCGATAGCGGACATAGCCGGTATGCACCAGCGGCTCGTCGGTGGCCGCCAGCGAGTTCGTGAGGATCGTGACCTTGACGTCGCGGCGGCCGAGGCTGGCGAAGGTCGCCACGCCGTCGTCGCCGGGGATCAGGTAGGGCGAGGAAATCTGGACGTCCTTCCGCGCTCCGGCGACGATCCCCATGACGTTCAACTGCACGCTCATGGCCCGGGCCTTGTCGTCGGAGGGTTCGCTGGCCTTTCCGGGCGGGTCGGCGAAAGCCTCCGCGGTGCCCCAGACCAGCCCAAGGCGGCCATGATCCAGGTCCTCCCGGATTCCGCCGTAGCCAAGCGCATCTACCGGCGGCAGTACGATCTTCATCATCTGCTCGCCGGCTTCGACCAGCTCGTCGAAGCGCCGGCGCAGCGTGGCGGAATCGCCATCGGCGACGACGATGGCCTCGACCGGGTAGACTTCCGGCGCGTTCCAGTAGGCATCGAAGATGTTGCTGAGCTGGGGGACAACGGCGCCGATCATCAGCGCGTCCATGTCGACGAAATTCTCGGAGGCGCCGCGCATGAAATACTCGTCGGCGATGTTGCGGCCTCCGGCGATGGCGATGACGCCGTCGGCGATGAAGAGCTTGTTGTGCATGCGGCGATTCACGCGGCGAAAATCGAGCAGCGACCAGGTGAACTTGGAGACCAGGCCGTCGCGGCCGCAGCAGAACGGGTTGAACAGCCGCACCTCGACGTTGGGAAACGCGGCGAATCCGCGAAACAGCTCATCGCCACCGGTCGTGTACAGGTCGTCGACCAGCAGCCGGACGCGCACGCCGCGCTGGGCTGCCGAGCGCAGGTGCCGCAGCAGCAGGCGCCCGGTCTTGTCGTGATGGATCTGGTAGTACTGGACGTCGAGCGACGTCCGCGCGCGGTCGGCGAGTTCGATGCGCGCATCCAGCGAGAATACGCCGAGCGGCATCAGCCGGAATCCGGTGAGTTCGGGCGACGGCTGCGAGTTTTGGACGATGCGCACCAGCGGGCTTTCCATGGCCGGCGCCAGTGCCGTCGAGGCCGGCACCGCCTCGCGCTGTGGCAGCGTGCCGCAGCCGGCAAGCAGCGTAACGGCGAGCACGCAGGCCGAAAGTGCGCGCCCGACGTAATTCCGGCCGTCGTCGCGCCGACCCACCTGCGGAGCGCAGGGCGCCGGTTCGGCGCCAACGCCGACCCGCCGGCCGCCGGAGCCGGCGACCGGACCCGGGGGATAGAATGAGCCTGACGAGGATGTCGCCATGAATCGATTCACAATGCTTCGACCCCTGATCATGTTCGCGCTCGCGTTGGCCTTGGCCAGTCCCGCGCGTGCCGGGCTCGACATCGGCGAACGCGCGCCCGATTTCACGACGGAAGCAGCGCTCGGCGGGACAGTGTACAAGTATTCACTTTCCGAACAACTGAAGCGGGGGCCGGTGATTCTGTACTTCTTCCTGGCCGCCTATTCGCACGACTGCTCGCTGGAGGCCCACGAATTCGCCGAGGCCATGAGCCAGTTCGAGTCGTTGGGCGCGACCGTCGTCGGTGTGTCGCGCGACGACATCGGAACCTTAACCAGGTTTTCCGTTCAGGCATGCCAGAGCCGATTTCCGGTGGCCGCGGATGAGTCGGGCGCGGTGACCAGGGCCTTCGACGCGGCCATGCGCACGCGACCGGAGTTCGCCAACCGCATCTCGTACGTGATCGCGCCCGACGGCAGGATCGCCTACCACTACACCAGCCTCAATCCGGCCAAACACGTCGAACGCATGCTCGGAGCATTGCGCGAGTTGCAGGCGGGCACCGCCAGACCGTAGCGCGGCACGCCGCCTTCGACGCTCGACATGGCGGATTCAGGCAGGCGGCTTCCGGCCGTGATCGAGACCCGGAAGAGTCGACGCCGGCGGTTCGTCGAAGCGGGTGTCCGCCTGATCGGTGTCGCCGGGGTCCGGTTCCGGTTCGTTTGCGTCCTCCCACGAATAGCGGGCCTGCGGCGGCAAGTCGAGTCGGCGGTGGATGAACGCCAGGGCGCAGCCGAGCAAGCCGGCAGCCAGGTGCGTCTCCCAGGACACCGACGCCTTGAGCGGCAGCACGCCCCAGATCAGCGTGCCGTAGAGAAAGGCCACCAGCAGCGCCGCGGCCAGCGCGCGACGGTCGCGACGCAGCACGCCGGAGGTGAACACGAACGCCGCGAGTCCATAGACCAGGCCGCTGGCACCGATATGGATCGAGTCGCGGCCCAGCAGCCACACACACAGGCCCGAGCCGAGAAAAAGCGCGGGCAGAACAGCCTTTGCCGATGCCGGGTACAGATGCAGCGTCACGGTGCCGAGGACGAGCAGCGGCAGCGCGTTGGACGCGAGATGGCCGATATCCGCGTGCAGCAGCGGTGCCAGCAACAGGCCGATGAGACCGGTCCATTCGCGCGGACGGATGCCCAAACGCTGCCATTCGCCATCCAGCGCCCAGTTCAGTCCATGCACGAGGAAAAGCAGTACGACGAAGGTCGCGGCGGCCAATGCCGCTGCGCGAAAGTGCGCGCGTGCCTGCCGCGGCCCGGCAAACGCCGGGTGGAACGGCGCCTGGTTCGTTGCAGGGGGGGCGTGCGGATCGAGGCGCATTGACGCAACGTTGGTGCGAATGCACCGAAACGCAATGACCGCCGCTGCCGCTGCTAGCGCAACTCGATGTGCGGAACCAGCGCGGCGAGTCGCGTGACGAGATCGGCGCTCAACGCGAAAGGCTCCGGACAGGCCTCATTGAGCGAGTCGCTGGCGCAGCCCACCGCTCGAAAGCCCTGCAGCACCCAGCGCACGACGCCGCGCTGCGCCAGTTCCCGCGCGATGGACATCAGCGCGTCGGGCGGCGTCAGCGCAGGGTGGACGGTCGTGCGGACCTCGTACGACGCGCCGGACTCGCACAGCAGGTCCAGCGCGGCGAAGGCGGCAGTGCCGCTTCCGGCCACACCGGTCAGTGCAGCATAGCCGGCCCGCGTGGCCTTGAGGTCGAAGCCGACCCAGTCGACCTGGGGCAGAACCTCGGCGAGGCGACGCGGAAAGGCGCCACCCGTGTGCAGGCCAACGGCGAACCCCAGTTGCGCGACATCGCCAACGGCGTCGATCAGCGCGGCCTGCGCGGTTGGCTCGCCGCCGGAAAAGACGACGGCATCCAGCAGGCCACGACGGGTCTGCAGCCAGTCGCGCAGGTCGCGCCAGTCGGTGACCGGGTCGGATCGGTCCGGGCCGGACCGGGCACGCGCGGGCAGCAGGTGCGGATTGTGGCAATAGCGGCAACGCCACGGGCAACCCTGGGCAAACACGACCGCGGCCAGCTTTCCCGGGTAGTCGGTGGTCGTGAATGGCGTGAAACCGCCGACGGCCAGGCGCGCGCGATCGGCCCGCGCCGGGGCGGGCTCGATGCGTTCAGGCGAGCGTGATGGACGCCGCTGTGCTGCGGTTGCGGTCGTGCTGCCGGCACTGTGCCGGGACGCGTCCATCGCGCCGGCGGATGCTAGATCCGCGGCGTCACGCGGCTTTCGCGGAAATATTGCCGCTCGCCATGTTCGCCCTGCTTGCCGATGTTGAACGAGGCGACGGGACGGTGATAGCCCATCACGCGCGTCCATACCTCGCAGCGCTGCCTTTCGGCGTCGCTGAGCGTCACCGGTGCGGCGGTTCGGTCGAGTTCTGCGGTCATGTCCATGTTTCCTGCTCCCTTCGGATTGTTGCGGACGTGCGAAAACGGTTCCAGGTGCTCGTGTTTCACGCGGCCAGCCGGCGTTGCTTCTCGGCCAGGCGTTCGGCGTCGCATTTGGGGCAGAAACGGTGCTCGCCGTCCAGGTAACCGTGCGTCGGGCAGATCGAGAACGTCGGCGTCACGGTGATGTAGGGCAGGCGAAAGCGCTCCAGCGCGCGCCGCACCAGCGTCTTGCAGGCCGATGCCGAGCTGATGCGCTCGTTCATGTAGAGGTGCAGCACGGTGCCGCCGGTGTACTTCGACTGCAGCGCCTCCTGCCGCGCCAGCGCCTCGAAGGGGTCGTCGGTGAAGCCGACCGGCAGCTGCGACGAATTGGTGTAGTACGGGGTGGCCGGCGTACCCGCCTGCAGGATGTCCGGCCAGCGCTTGCGGTCCTCCTTGGCGAAGCGGTAGGTCGTGCCTTCCGCCGGCGTGGCCTCGAGGTTGTACATGTGGCCGGTCTCCTCCTGGATGTCGACGATGCGCGCGCGCAGGTGGTCGAGCAGGCGGACGGCGAAGGCATGGCCGGACGCGCGTGGTGATGTCGTCGGCGTCGCGGCTGAAGTTGCGGATCATCTCGTTGATGCCGTTGACGCCAATGGTCGAGAAGTGATTGCGCAGCGTGCCGAGATAGCGCTTGGTGTAGGGGAAGAGCCCCTGGTCGATCAGCCGCTGGATCACCTTGCGCTTGATCTCGAGGCTGTCGCGCGCCATGCGCAGCAGTTCGTCCAGGCGCCGGTAGAGCGCGGCGGCGTCACCGGCGTGCAGGTAGCCCAGCCGCGCGCAGTTGATGGTCACCACGCCCAGCGATCCCGTCTGCTCGGCCGAACCGAACAGACCGTTGCCGCGCTTCAGCAGCTCGCGCAGGTCGAGCTGCAGCCGGCAGCACATCGAGCGGATCATGTTCGGCTTGAGCTCGGAGTTGAGGAAGTTCTGGAAGTACGGCAGCCCGTACTTGGCGGTCATCGTGAACAGCGCCTCGCAGTTGGGGTGGTCCCAGTCGAAGTCCGGCGTGATGTTGTAGGTCGGGATCGGGAAGGTGAACACGCGGCCCTTGGCGTCGCCCTCGGTCATCACCTCGATGTAGGCGCGGTTGATCAGGTCCATCTCCGCCTGCAGTTCGCCGTAGGCGAACGGCATCTCGACGCCGGCGATCACCGGGATCTGCTCGCGCAGGTCGTCGGGGCAGACCCAGTCGAAGGTCAGGTTCGTGAACGGTGTCTGCGTGCCCCAGCGCGACGGCACGTTGAGGTTGTAGATCAGCTCCTGGATGCACTGCTTGACCTCGGCATAGGTCATCGCATCGCGGCGCACGAACGGCGCCATGTAGGTGTCGAACGACGAGAACGCCTGCGCGCCGGCCCACTCGTTCTGCAGCGTGCCGAGGAAATTGACGATCTGCCCGACGGCACTGCTCATGTGCTTCGGCGGGCCGGATTCCACCTTGCCCGGAACGCCGTTCAGGCCTTCGTGCAGCAGCTGGCGCAGCGACCAGCCGGCGCAGTAGCCGGCGAGCATGTCGAGGTCGTGGATGTGCACGTCGCCGTCGCGGTGCGCCTGGCCGATCTCCGCCGCGTAGACGTGCGACAGCCAGTAGTTGGCGACGACCTTGCCGGACACGTTCAGGATCAGCCCGCCCAGCGAATAGCCCTGGTTGGCGTTGGCGTTGACGCGCCAGTCCTTCTGCTCCAGGTACTCGTCGACGCTGGCGGCGACGTCGACCAGCGTGCGGCGCTGGTCGCGCAGGCGCGCGTGCCGGTCGCGATAGACGATGTAGGCCCGCGCGGTGTCGAAAAACCCGGCGGCGGCGAGCGCGTGCTCGACCACGTCCTGGATGCTCTCGATGTCCGGCACCGTGTTGGCGAACCGGTGCGCGATCACCCGGCCGACGGAAGCCGCCAGCCGATCCGCCTCGGCGCGGTCGAATTCCCCGGTCGCGCCGCCTGCCCGGGCGATCGCGTGCGCGATCTTGCCGAGTTCGAAGGCGGCACGCCGGCCGTCGCGCTTGGCGACCTGCGACGGGAGGGAGGGCGTCAGGCGCGCAGTGGCGGCGGCCGCGGCCGGTGGCGGGGCGGCGGCGCCTTCCGGGGGCGCCACACGGGTTCGTAGTCGGGTCAAGTTCGCTCCTCCTGCGACAGCGCAATTTCCACCGCCGCCCACAATATGTAGTGCTTTGGGCCAGCGTATGCGCGACATCTTGGGGTGGCAATGGCTGCCGGGGTCGTACTGCGAATAGATTGATCCCGATCAAGAATCCCGGGACGGAAGTGGCGCGGCGGAGGCGCTGGAGGCCCGATTGGGGCGCCAAGTATCATGCGCGGATGAAGCAGGGTCCAGACTGAACCGGCGCCGATGCAGCCGTTTGCGCTCTTTTCCGGGTTTACGCCAAGCTCGCCGCTGCGCCACCAGCGCTTCCGGCTGTTCTATTTCGCCTCGATCGGCGTGGCGCTGGGTTACACGATGCAGGCGACCGTGTCGGCCTGGCTGATGGCGACCATGACGCCCTCGCCGCTGATGGTGGCGCTGGTGCAGACGGCCAGCACCGCGCCGACGCTGGTTTTCGGCCTGCTGGCGGGGTCGCTTGCCGACATCGTCGAGCGCCGGCGGATCATCCTGGGTACGCAGATCCTGCTGTTCGCCGCGACCATGCTGCTGGGAGCCGCGACGCTGGCCGGCCTGATGACGCCGCTGGGGCTGCTGTTGCTGACCTTCGTGATCGGCGCCGGATTCACCCTCTATCTGCCGGCACAGCAGGCGAGCGTCAACGACCTGGTCGGCCGCGCCGATCTGCCCGGTGCGGTGGCGCTGGGCGCGGTGGCGTTCAACGTGGCGCGCGCGGTCGGCCCGGCGCTGGCCGGCGGCCTCGCGGCGTGGTTCGGCACCGGCAGCGCGCTGCTCGCCAGCGGAGTTTTCTTTGTCGGAATGATCGCCGTGATGCGGACCTGGGCCCCGGCGGACTCGGCGCTGCCCGGCGTTCCCGAAACGCTGTTCTCCGGCATCGAAAGCGGCCTGCGCTTTGCCCGCCACTCGGCGCCCATGCGCGCGCTGCTCATCCGCAACCTGAGCTTTTCGGTCTGCGCCAGCGCGCTGTGGGCGCTGCTGCCGGTCATCGCCCGCGACCAGCTGCATCTGGGCGCCGGTGGCTTCGGCACGCTGCTCGCGAGCTTTGGCGTCGGCGCGGTGGCCGGGGCGCTGTCGATCCCGCGCCTGCTGCGCCGGCAGTCGCTGAACAAGGTCGTGACCGTCGCGGCGCTGGCCTGGATCATCGCCATCTCGCTGGTCGCCGCGACCGATATCCCGATCGTGGCGATGGTCGGCGCCGCCGCCGCGGGCGCGGCCTGGGTGGGCGTTCTCGCCAGCCTGTCGGCGGGGACGCAGAGCGCGGCGCCGGCATGGGTGCGTGCCCGCGCAGTGGGGATGAACCTGGTGGCGGTGCAGGCGTCGCTGGCGATCGGCAGCATCGTCTGGGGCGCGCTGGCGTCCTGGACCGATACCCGTGTCGCGCTGATCGCTTCGGCCTGTCTGCTGTTGATCCTTCTGGGCGCGTACCGGCGGGTCCGCGTGCGGCTGGGGCGCGAAGCGGATGTCACGCCGGGCGCGCAGCTGCCCGATCTCGGCATCGCGCAAGAGCCGCTGCCCGACGACGGACCGGTGCTGATCCAGATCGAATACCGCGTCGACGCCCGGAATCATCTTGATTTTCTGCGCGCGGTGCGCCGCATCGGGCCCACCCGCCGGCGCAATGGCGCCGCCAGCTGGCGGGTGTTTCGCGATCTGGCCGAGGAGGGCCGCTACGTCGAGCGCTACATCGTCAGCTCCTGGGCGGAATACATGCGCCTTCGCTCGCGCATGACCGTGGCCGATCGGGCATTGCAGGACGAGATCCTGCAGTTCCAGCGCGCGGACACCCCGGTGCGCGTGTCGCGCCTGCTCGGCATCGATCTGCAGAACCCGTTGCAGGCCTTCGATCGCCCGATGGACGCGCCTCAAGGCGCGCGCAAGTAAAGCGCGGCCGCGCTCCCGGTTGGTTCGCGCGCCATAATACGGGCTGCAAGCCCCGCATCCTGCGGGCGTCGATGCGACCCCCGACCCTTCCAGCGGAACTGCCTCCATGCGAATTTTCAATTTCAGCGCCGGACCCGCGGTGCTCCCCGAGGAGGTGCTGCGCACCGCCGCGGCCGAGATGCTCGACTGGCACGGCAGCGGCATGTCGGTGATGGAGATGAGCCATCGCGGCAAGGAGTTCATCGGGATCGCCGCGAAGGCCGAGGCCGACCTGCGCACGCTGCTCGCCATTCCCGACAGCTACAAGGTGCTGTTCCTGCAGGGCGGGGCGATCGGCGAGAACGCCATCGTGCCGATGAACCTGGTGCGCGACTTCAACACGGCCGACTACATCAATACCGGCGAGTGGTCGAAGAAGTCGATCAAGGAGGCGAAGAAGTACGTCGACGTCAATGTCGCGGCCTCGGCGGAGGACCATGGGTTCACCTACGTGCCCGCCCGGGCGACCTGGCAGCTCGACCAAGGGCGCCGCCTACGTGCACGTGTGCACCAACGAGACCATCGGCGGCGTCGAGTATCCCTGGACGCCGGACACCGGCGACGTGCCGCTGGTCGCCGACATGTCCTCGCACATCCTGTCGCGGGTGATCGACGTGGCCAAGTACGGCGTCATCTACGGCGGCGCGCAGAAGAACATCGGCCCTGCCGGACTGACCATCGTCATCGTGCGCGACGACCTGCTCGACCGCGCGCTGCCGATCACGCCATCGGCGTTCCACTGGAAGGAGCAGGCGGCCAGCGATTCGATGCTCAACACGCCGCCGACCTACGCGATCTACATCGCCGGCCTGGTGTTCGAATGGCTGCTGGCGCAGGGCGGCGTACCGGCGATCGAGCAGAAGAACATCGCCAAGGCGAAGCTGCTGTACGACTACCTCGATTCGACCGAGTTCTACTCGAATCCGGTGCGACCCGAGGACCGCTCGCGGATGAACGTGCCCTTCAAGCTGCGCGACGCGAGCGCTCGACGAGCCGTTCCTCAAGGGCGCGAAGGCGCAGGGCATGGTGCAGCTGAAGGGACATCGATCGGTCGGCGGCATGCGCGCGTCGATCTACAACGCGATGCCGCAGGCCGGAGTCGAGGCGCTGGTGGCGTACATGCGCGAATTCGAACGCGCCAACGGATAGCGCCATGCACAAGTACCAGATACTCACGCTGAACCAGATCTCGGCGCATGGCCTGCATCGTTTTCCGGCGGCGCGCTATGCAGTGGGCAAGGCCGTGGAATACCCGGATGCCATCC
Organism: uncultured beta proteobacterium; assembly: GCA_963699765.1. Taxonomy (GTDB): domain Bacteria; phylum Pseudomonadota; class Gammaproteobacteria; order Burkholderiales; family Casimicrobiaceae; genus VBCG01. The sequence goes on from CAVOVD010000013.1 coordinate 170,456, forward strand.
TGGTGCGTTCGCACGACCTGCACGCGATGGCCATGCCGGACACGGTGAAGGCCATCGGCCGCGCCGGCGCCGGCACCAACAACATCCCGATCGCGACGATGTCCGCACGCGGCATTCCCGTGTTCAACGCGCCGGGCGCCAACGCCAATGCGGTGAAGGAGCTGGTGCTGGCCGCATTGCTGATGTCGGCGCGCAACGTCGTTCCTGCGCTGCAGTACGTGGCTGCGCTCGACCCGCAGGACAGCGAACTCGAGAAGCGCGTCGAGGACGGCAAGAAGCAGTTCGCGGGCGTCGAGCTGCCGCACCGGACGCTGGGCATCGTCGGGCTGGGGGCGATCGGCAGCCTGGTCGCCGACATCGCGATCAAGCTCGGCATGAAGGTGATCGGTTTCGACCCCGAGATCACCGTCGACGCCGCCTGGCGGCTGCCGTCGACGGTGCGCCGCGCGCACGGGATCGAGGAGCTGCTCAAGCAGGCGGACTTCGTGTCGCTGCACGTGCCGCTGCTGCCGGTGACGCGGCACCTGATCGACGGCAAGCGTCTTGCGACGATGAAGCCCTCCGCCGTGCTGCTCAATTTCTCCCGCGAGGGAATCGTCGACGATGCGGCGGTGCTCGCCGCGCTGCACGAGAAGCGGCTGTCCGCCTACCTGTGCGATTTCCCGAGTGCCGACCTGATCGGCCAACCGCGGGTGGTTGCGCTGCCGCACCTTGGCGCATCGACGCACGAGGCGGAGGAGAATTGCGCGGTGATGGTCGTCGACCAGGTGCGCGAGTTCCTCGAGCACGGCGCGATCGTCAATGCGGTGAACTTCCCGGCGGTCGAGATGCCGCGGGAGTCGCCGTACCGCGTGGCGATCGCCAACGCCAACGTCCCCAACATGCTGGGCCAGATCTCGACGACGATGGCGCAGGCCGGGCTCAACATCCACAACATGGTCAACAAGTCGCGCGGCGATATGGCCTATACGCTGGTCGACGTCGACAGTCCGGTCGAGGCCGCGGCCGTCGCCGCGTTGAGGGCGATCGAAGGCGTGCTTTCGGTGCGCGCCATACCCGCCGCCGACGGCGAGTGAACGAAGGTCGCGCGAGAGTGGTCAGCGTCGCAGCAGCAGCGCCGGGTCGACGAACAGGCTGGAGCCGCGGATGCCGATCGGAAGGCATCCGGCCAGGAATGCGGCGAGCAGAACGCAAACGAGGAGTTTCAAGAAGTTCTCCGGAAGCAAGCGGACGTGCGAAGGTTCCAAGCCTACCCGAATCCGGCGCCGGTGACACCGGGCCGACGGCGCATCCCGATCGCATGGCCCGCGCCGTACCCTGGGACAACAGCGGAAACGGCGCGGAGTTCGATCCAGTCGCGGCCACGCGCCGCGGTTCAATTCAACAGCAAGGAGCAGAAATGGGACTCATCAATTTCGTCAGGGACGCGGGAGAGAAGCTTTTCGGCAGGGGGCAGGCACAGGCGGCGATGGCCGAGGTCAAGGCCGATCCGGCCAACCAGGACAAGGTCGCAGCGGCGAACGCGGCTGCGGGCGATGCCATCCTCGAATACGTGAAGGGGCAGGGCCTGTCCGCGACCGGTCTCACGGTCACCTTCGACGGCGCAACGTCCACGGTGTCGGTGTTCGGCGTCGCGCGCGACCAGGCCACCAAGGAGAAGATCGCCCTGTGCTGCGGCAATGTTGCCGGCGTGGTGAGCGTCAACAACATGATGTCGGTCGACGCGAGCGAGCCCGAGGCGGCGTACTACACCGTGGTCGCGGGCGACAACCTGTCGAAGATCTCCAAGGCGCATTACGGCGATCCGAACAAGTACATGCTGATCTTCGAGGCGAACAAGCCGATGCTGAAGCATCCGGACAAGATCTATCCGGGACAGGTGCTGCGCATTCCCCAGCAATGAGCGGAATATCCGCAACTCTGCTATAATTATCGGCTTGCCGCGGCCTTTCAGGTGATTCGGGGGTTGCCCCGCGGCGGCGACTGTAACCGCGGTCGCGTGTACCCGTAATACGGCAACCCCGGCATCGAACCCTAATCTTCCGGGCGCATGCAGTTTTTTCCGCGCCCCGTCACTGCCCCGGCCCATTCGGTCCGGTTGGGCAGTTTCCGGTTAGCGACGATGGCAGTCGCACCGGTCGCCACCGCGACGCGAACGCAACGTGCAGCGCCCAGGGCCAATCCGGCTGCGGGCTGCACGGCGGCGTGCGCGCCCGCGCGGCAGGCAATCATCCGGTGATTCGCGGGCCGCAGGCCGCCTCGGACGGGGCTGGCCGGCGCATTTCGGCCCTTGTCTTCCCCTAAGGCGCCCAACCGGCGGCGTGCGGGCGAAGTCGTCCATGACAGGAATCGAACATGCATTTCACCGAACTCAAACTCCATCAACCGCTGCTCGACGCGCTGGCTGCCTGCGGCTATGAACGGCCCACGCCCATCCAGGCGCAGGCCATTCCCGCGCTGCTCGAAGGTCGCGATGTCATCGGCTCCGCGCCGACCGGCACCGGCAAGACGGCGGCCTTTGTGCTGCCGGCGCTGCACCGGCTTGCTGCGCCCGCCGTGGTCAAGGGTCCGCAGCGGCGGATGACCAGCATGCCCCGCGTGCTGGTGTTGGCCCCCACGCGCGAGCTCGCGCAGCAGGTCGCCGAACAGGCGGTGCGCTACGGCCAGGGCATGCGCGTGCGCACCGTCTGCCTGTACGGCGGCGCGCCCTATCCGGTGCAGAACCGCCAATTGCAGCGCGGTGCGGATCTGCTGGTCGCGACGCCCGGCCGGCTGCTCGACCATATCGAGCGCGGCAGGGTCGACCTGTCCTGCCTCGAAGTGCTGATCCTCGACGAAGCCGACCGCATGCTCGACATGGGCTTCCTGCCGGACGTCGAGCGCATTGCCGCGCTGACGCCTTCGTCGCGCCAGTGCGTGCTGTTCTCGGCGACTTTCGACGGGGCGATCGGCAAGCTGGCCTCGCGCCTTACCAGCGATCCGGTCAGGGTCGCGGTGGCAATGCCCAAGGCGGCGCCGCTCAAGATCGCCCAGCATGTCCATTACGCCGACGACCGGGCGCACAAGCACCGGCTGCTCGACTACCTGCTCGCCGACGTGGCGATGCGGCAGAGCATCGTCTTCATCGCCACCAAGCGCGATGCCGAGGCGCTGGCGCTGAAGCTGCAGGGCGACGGTCATGCCGCTGCGGCGCTGCACGGTGACATGCAGCAGCGCGAACGCAACCGCACGCTCAACGACCTGCGCCGCGGCGGCGTGCGCACGCTGGTCGCCACCGACGTGGCGGCGCGCGGCATCGACGTGCCGGGGCTCACGCACGTGATCAATTTCGACCTTCCGCGACAGGCCGAGGACTACGTGCACCGGATCGGCCGCACCGGCCGTGCCGGTCTCGAGGGCACCGCCGTGTCGCTCGCCAACCACTCGGAGCGTGGGACGATCCGCAGCATCGCGCGCTTCACCGGCAATGAAATCGAGGCGCGCGTCCTGCCCGGGCTCGAGCCGCGCGCGCGACCTGCCTTCGATCCGCGCGGTCGCGCCGGCGCCGGCGGCAAGAGCGCACCTCGCGGCGGACCCGGATCGCGCTCCGGCAAGCCAGCCGGCGGCTGGCGCAACGGCGCGGCGCAGCCCGGCAAGTCCTGGCGGACGCGCTAGAGCAACTCCGCCGGCGTGATCGGCTGCCGGCCGTTGCCGGCGGCCGGCAACCGCGACATCCTGACCGCGCGCCGGATCCGCTGCCTTCAGCTGAGGCCGTCGAAGCGCGCGTAGAAGGCGGGGTCGGCGGCGGGCAGCTCTTCGCCGGCGGCGCCGAACGTGGCCGCGAGATGACGTTCCGCCGCCCGGTGCGTCAGTCGATAGAAATCGCGACACAGCGCATAGGCCGCGGCACCCGGCCAGTCCAGCGGCAGCAGCGCGGGTGGCAACAGCGGGTCGCGCAGCAGCACGCGCCGGTAGGCGTGGATCAGCAGCGTGCGCACGACGAAGCACTGCCCGGGGTCGAATGTGGCGTCGGGGCGGAAGCGCTCGATGACCGCGCCGAAGCGCAGCAGAAAGCGCCGGTAGCCCGCGGCGACCGTGGCCAGGTCCCAGGCCTCGCCGACCATGTCCGCCAGCGGTCGGGCGCCGGGGAGGTCGCGCGCCTGCGCCGCGAACAACTGGCCCCGCTGCGCCAATTCGCCCAGGACCGCCGGCAAAGGCATGGCGGGCTCCGCTGCTGTGGGCGCGGGCCGCACGAATGTCCACGGCGCGGGCTCGCCGAAGCCGGACCAGTGCAGCTCGTTGCGCAGACCGGGCCGGCGCGCGGCAGCGGCGATGGCGGCGACCAGTTCCCAGTCGCCTTTCCAGTCCTGATCGGGACGCGCGTAGATGCGTCGGTAGGCCTCGTCGAAACGGCGCGCGCCGCCGGCGGTCAGCCGATAGCGGCTGACGCGGCCGTGCGTCGATGCGACCAGCCAGCCGTCGCGCGCCAGCCGGAAAACGCTGGTGCGCACCAGGCGCTCGTTCATGCCGAAAGGCGCCATCAGCGCGATGAGTCCTCGAAGCCACACCGCGCCGCCATGCGGCGCCAGCGCGTCGCCCCAGACGGTGACGATCAGCGACTTGGCGCGGGGAGGATCGGCGGCCAGCGTGCGCGACACCCAGCGCGCGACCGCCCGGTCGGGCGTGTCCGCGGACTTCGCCGGACGAAATGAAACATTCGATACACTATCGACAGGCATGGCAGATAAACTGTATCATCTCGCCTCGCCGCTGCGCCAGTGACCGTCCGGATCGGGAAGGCCGGCCTACGCGCAAAGCCCCGCCGGGAGGAAACCCATGTACGCACAGCAGGTCGACACGGGACTGGCCACGGTCCGCACGAGCGACGAAATGTCGCCGCAGGAGCGCGAGTTCCAGGCGCGCATCGATGCCGACATCAAGATCGAAGCCAAGGACTGGATGCCCGACGCCTACCGCCGCACGCTGATCCGGCAGATCCAGCAGCACGCGCATTCGGAGATCGTCGGCATGCTGCCCGAGGGCAACTGGATCACCCGCGCGCCGACGCTCGCCCGCAAGGCGATCCTGATGGCCAAGGTGCAGGACGAGGGTGGCCATGGGCTCTACCTCTATGCCGCGGCCGAAACGCTGGGCGTCTCGCGTGACGACCTGATCGCCGACCTGCATGCGGGCAAGGTCCGGTATTCGTCGATCTTCAACTATCCGACGCTGACCTGGGCCGACATCGGCGCCATCGGCTGGCTGGTCGACGGCGCGGCGATCATGAACCAGATCCCGCTGTGCCGCTGCTCCTACGGACCCTACGCGCGCGCAATGGTGCGCATCTGCAAGGAGGAGTCGTTCCATCAGCGGCAGGGCTACGACATCATGCTGGCCCTTTGCCGGGGCACGGCGGAGCAGAAGGCGATGGCGCAGGATGCGCTGAATCGCTGGTGGTGGCCGTCGCTGATGATGTTCGGCCCGCCGGACGCCGAGAGCGTGCACAGCACGCAGTCCGCCAGGTGGAAGATCAAGCTGCTGTCCAACGACGAACTGCGCCAGCGCTTCGTCGATCAGACCGTTCCCCAGGCCGAATACCTGGGCATTGCCATGCCCGATCCGGAACTGCGCTGGAACCGCGAGCGGGAGCACTACGACTTTGGTCGCATCGACTGGTCCGAGTTCCACGACGTGCTCAAGGGCAACGGTCCCTGCAACCGTGAACGCCTCGGTGCCCGCGTCAAGGCCTGGGACGACGGCGCCTGGGTGCGCGACGCCGCGCTGGCGCATGCCGACAAGCGGGCGGCACGCGCCGCCTGCGCGGCCTGATCGACGACCAGAATCGGCGGACGTCGCCGACGACTCCGGGAGGTTTGATGAACGAATGGCCGCTGTGGGAAATCTTCATCCGGTCGCAGCACGGCCTGGCGCACAAGCACGTCGGCAGCCTGCATGCGGCCGATGCGGCAATGGCGGTCAGGAGTGCCCGCGACGTCTACACCCGTCGCAACGAGGGCGTGTCGATCTGGGTCGTGCGCGCGGCGGACATCACGGCGTCGAGCCCGGGCGATCGCGAGGCGCTTGTTCGACGCGGCCAACAGCAAGGTCTACCGGCATCCGACGTTCTTTCCGATGCCCGAGGAAGTGAAGCACATCTGATGATCGCGACGAGGCCCCGGGACGAGATGCTGTTCGACTACCTGCTGCGGCTGGGCGACAACGATGTCGTTCTGGCGCAGCGGCTGGGTGAATGGGTCGGCCACGGGCCGGTGCTCGAGGAAGACATCGCGCTGACCAACGTCGGTCTCGATCTGCTGGGTCAGGGGCGGATGTGGCTGGCGCTGGCCGGAGAGGTCGAGGCGCGCTTCGCCGGCCGGGGACGCAGCGAGGACCAGCTGGCCTTTCTGCGCGACGGCGGCGCCTGGCGCAACCTGCTGCTGGTCGAGACCGCCAACGGCGATTTTGCCCATACGATGGCGCGCCAGTTCTATTTCGATCAGTGGCACGCGCGCGTCCTGGGCGCGCTGGCCGGGTCGGCCGAACCGCGCATTGCGGAAATCGCCGCCAAGGCCGGCAAGGAAGTCGCCTACCACGTGCAGCGCAGCGCCGACTGGGTGATCCGGCTGGGCGATGGCACCGAAGAGTCGCATGCGCGGATGCAGCAGGCGGTCGACGCGTTGTGGCCGTACACCGGCGAGATGTTCGCGGCGGATCCAGTCGACCGCGCGCTGGCGGAGGCGGGAATCGGCGCGAACCTGCCGGCGCTGCACGAACCCTGGCTCCAGGCGGTCGCGGTGGTGTTCGCCGAGGCCACGCTGAAACAGCCAAGCGGCGAATGGATGCAGGGCGGCGGCGGGCGCGGCGGCAAGCAGGGCGTGCACACCGAGCATCTCGGACATCTGCTGGCGCAGATGCAGTTCCTGCAGCGCGCCTACCCCGGCGCGCAGTGGTGACGGGCGCTTTCGATGGTCACGGCGGAACAACGGGCAATCGAAGCGGCGGGGCAAGCGGCGCTGCGCGGCGACGAGTCGACGCTGGCGCAGGTCTGGAATGCCCTGGCGGGCGTGCCCGACCCCGAGGTCCCGGTGGTGTCGGTCGTCGAGCTGGGCATCGTGCGCGGGGTCGAGTGCGTCGACGGCCGGGTGCGCGTGCGCGTGACGCCGACGTATTCGGGCTGTCCGGCGACGGCGCTGATCGCCACGCTGATCCACGAGGCGATGGAGGCGATCGGGTTGCCTGACGCGGAACTCGTGGTCGAACTGGCGCCGGCCTGGACCACCGACTGGATGGCGCCGGAGGCGAGGGGCAAGCTCGCGGCGTTCGGAATCGCGCCGCCGCATCTGGCTCCCGCGCGGGTCGACGTCGCCGGCATCAGCCCGTTGCGCCGCGCCGACGCGATCGTGCGCTGTCCGCGCTGTACGTCGGAGGACACGCAGCTGCTGTCGCAGTTCGGCTCGACCGCCTGCAAGGCGCAATACCGCTGCCGCGCCTGCCTGGAACCCTTCGACTATTTCAAGCCGCACTGATGCGGAAGCAGGCCACATTCCGGAGCTGTCGATGAGCCGGTTCCACCCGCTGGCGGTGGCCAGCGTCGTGCCGGAGACGCGTGACGCGGTCGAGGTCACCTTCGCCGTACCCGAAGCGCTGGCACGCGAGTTCCGTTTCGAGGCCGGCCAGCACCTGACGTTGCGCGCGAACATCGGCGGCGCCGACGTGCGCCGTTCCTACTCGATCTGCGCCGCGCCCGCGGAGGGCCGATTGTCGATTGCCGTCAAGCGGGCGCCTGGCGGCGTGTTCTCGACCTTCGCGAACGAAGTCCTGAAGGCCGGCGACACGCTCGACGTGATGCCGCCGCTCGGGCACTTCGGGGTTCCGGCCGACGCCGCGGCGGCGCGTCACTACCTGGGCGTTGCCGCGGGCAGCGGCATCACGCCGCTCATGTCCATCATCACCCAGACGCTCGAAGCCGAGCCGCAGAGCCGCTTCACGCTGGTCTACGGCAACCGGGCCTCGGGAAGCGTGATGTTCCGCGAAGCGCTGGCGGCGCTGAAGGACCGCCATCTCGCCCGCTTCAACATCGTGCACGTCCTGTCGCGAGAGGCGCAGGACATCGACCTGCTGCACGGTCGCATCGATCGCGCCAAGGCCGATGCGCTGCTGTCGCAGTGGCTGCCGCTGGAGGACATCGACCTGGCGTTCGTCTGCGGACCGGACGAGATGATGCGCGCGGTGACCGCCGCGCTCGAGGATCGGGGATTTCCGGAGTCGAAGATCCGGATCGAGCGTTTTGCGGCGAGCATTCCGAAGCACACGCACGTCGTCCAGCGGCCGCCGGAACCCGGCCACGCCGAATGCGAGGTGACCGTCGTCATCGACGGGGCGACGCGCAGCTTCATGCTCGACAAGACCAGGGAGAGCATTCTCGACGCAGGCTTGCGCCATGGCGTTGAGTTGCCGTACTCGTGCCGGGGCGGCGTGTGTTCCACCTGCCGTTGCCGGATCTCGGAAGGCGAGGTGGACATGGACAACAACTTCGCGCTCGAGGATTACGAGATCGCGCGTGGCTTCATCCTCGCCTGCCAGAGCTATCCCGTCACCGATCGCGTCACCGTCAGCTTCGACGACACCGGCACCGGCTAGACCGCGACCGGCCGGCATTTGCCGTTAACATATCGGTCGTGCGCATCGCGCCCGGACGTTTCCAACAAGGTCAGGAGTTCAACGTGTCGCATCCGCTGTTCGATCGCCATCGCGAAATGCTCGAACGGGCCGTGCAGGCCATTGCCGAGCGCAGTTACTGGAGCGCCTTTCCTGAGTCGGCGAGTCCCAGGGTGTACGGCGAGGGCGCGGCCGAGTCCGGGCGCGCGGCGTACGACGCGCTGCTCGGCAAGCGCTTTCCGCTGACCCAGGCCGCCACGGTCGGGGAGGTCGGCGGCGAGGTGTCCCCGTACGGGCCGCCGCTCGGGGTCATCTATCCGCGACCGGACATGGACGGGCTGTTCGCCGCGGTTAGCCGTGCGCAGGAGCAATGGCGCAGGGCCGGACCGGAGGCGTGGGCGGGGGTCTGCCTGGAAATCCTCACGCGCATCAACAAGGCGAGTTTCGAGATCGCCAATGCGGTGATGCACACGACCGGCCAGGCGTTCATGATGGCCTTCCAGGCCGGCGGGCCGCATGCGCAGGATCGCGGACTGGAAGCGGTGGCCTACGCCTGGGACGAAATGCGGCGCGTGCCGGCAACGGCGGTCTGGGAAAAGCCGCAGGGCAAGGGTGACCCGATCCGCATGCAGAAGAATTTTCGCATCGTTCCGCGCGGCATCGGCCTGGTGATCGGCTGCTGCACCTTCCCGACCTGGAACGCCTACCCCGGCCTGTTCGCCGATCTGGCGACGGGCAACGCCGTGGTGGTGAAACCGCATCCGGCGGCGATCCTGCCGCTGGCCATCACCGTGCGCATCGCCCGGGAGGTGCTCGAGGAAGCCGGCATGGATCCGAACGTCGTGGCGCTCTACGCCCACCAGGCCGGCGACGACGTCGCCGCGACGCTGGCGTTGCGGCCCGAAGTGCGGATCATCGACTTCACGGGCAGCCCGGCCAACGGCCGCTGGCTGGAGGAGAACGCCCGCCAGGCGCAGGTCTACACCGAAAAGGCCGGCGTCAACCAGATCGTCATCGACGGCGTGTCCGACATCAAGGCGGTCGCGCGCAACATCGCGTTCTCGTTGTCGCTGTACACGGGCCAGATGTGCACGGCGCCGCAGAACATCTACGTGCCGAAGGACGGCATCGACTCTGCCGACGGCCACCTGTCGTTCGACCAGGTCGCAGCGGCCATCGCCGAAGGCGTGCAGAAGCTGCTCGCGGATCCGGCGCGGGCGGTCGAGGTGCTGGGCGCCGTGCAGAACGAGGGCATCCTGCGCCGGCTCGAGGCGGCACGTTCGCTGGGCGAGGTCTTGCTCGACACGCAGGCCATCGCGCATCCGGCCTACCCCGGCGCCAATGTGCGCACGCCGCTGCTGGTGCGCCTGACCACCGAGGACCGCGCCACCTACCTGAACGAGTGGTTCGGCCCCATCGCCTTCGTCATCGCCACGGCATCGACGGCGGAAAGCCTTGCCATCACCCGCGACGCGGTCAACGGTTACGGCGCGCTGACGCTGTCGGTTTACGCGACGCAGCCGACCGTCATCGAGCAGGCGATCGAGGTGGCCGAGGATGCGGGCGTCGCGCTGTCGATCAACCTGACCGGCGGCGTGTTCGTCAACCAGTCGGCGGCGTTCTCCGACTTCCACGGCACCGGCGCCAATCCGGCGGCGAACGCCGCGCTGACCGACGCGGCCTTCGTGGCCAGCCGCTTTCGCGTCGTTCAGCATCGCGCTCACATCTAGAGCGGACGCAGCGCCGATGAGCTACGAGTCGATCCTCTACGAGTGCGCCGGCGGCATCGCCCGGGTGACGCTCAACCGGCCCGACCGGCTGAACAGCTTCACCGCGGCGATGCACGCCGAACTGCGCGATGCGCTGGCACGGGTGCGCGCCGAGTCCGGCGTGCGCGTGCTGCTGCTGACCGGTGCCGGGCGCGGCTTCTGCGCGGGGCAGGACCTCGCCGACCGCGCGGTCGCGCCGGGCGGCGCGCCGGTCGACCTCGGCGAATCCATCGAGAACAATTACCGGCCGCTGGTGCTGGCGCTGCGCGCGTTGCCGCTGCCGGTGGTGTGCGCGGTCAACGGCGTGGCGGCGGGCGCCGGCGCCAACATCGCGCTGGCCTGCGACCTGGTCGTCGCCACCGAATCGGCCAGCTTCATCCAGGCGTTCTGCAAGATCGGGCTGATTCCCGATTCCGGCGGCACGTTCTTCCTGCCGCGGCTGGTCGGCAGCGCCCGGGCGATGGGTCTCGCGCTGCTCGGCGACAAGCTGCCTGCACGCGAGGCCGAGGCCTGGGGCCTGATCTGGAAATGCGTCGCCGGACACCGAATTCGCGTCGACGGTCGAGGCGTTGCTGCAACAGCTGGCGCAGGCGCCCACCCGCGGCCTGGCCGCGGCCAAGCGCGCGCTCCACGCCTCGGCGGCGTCGACGCTGGAGGCGCAGCTCGATCTCGAACGCGACCTGCAGCGCGAACTCGGCAATGGGGTCGATTACCAGGAAGGCGTGGCCGCCTTCGGCGCGAAGCGCCCGCCGCGCTTCACCGGACGGTGACCGAGCGATGAACGAGCCTGGTGCCGCCGGGCCGCCCCAAGGCACCCGCCCCCCGGGGGGAGCGGCGCGCAGCGCCGTTCGGGGGGAGCCTGGTGCCGCCGGGCCGCCCCAAGGCACCCGCCCCGGGGGGGCGGCGCGCAGCGCCGTTCGGGGGGAGCCTTCCCCTCTGCCGGGCAGTGCCGACATCGGCGTGATCGGCGCCGGCGCCATGGGCGCGGGCATCGCGCAGGTGGCCGCGCAGGCCGGTCACCGGGTGCGGCTGTTCGACACCCGCATGGGCGCGGCGGAAGCGGCGCGCGAGAAGATCGGCGAGGTGCTGGCGGCGCAGGCGGCGAAGGGCAGGATCGATGCCGCCGCGGCCGCCGCCGCGGTGGAGCGCATCGTTCCCGTCCATGCGCTGGGCGACCTGGTCAGCACCCGGCTGGTCGTCGAGGCGATCGTCGAGGACCTCGCGGTCAAGCGCAAGCTGCTGCGCGAACTCGAGGTCATCGTCGATGCCACCGCCATCCTCGCTTCGAACACGTCGTCGTTTTCGATCACCGCGCTGGCGGCGGGACTCAAGCACGCGGGCCGCGTCGTGGGCATGCACTTCTTCAATCCCGCGCCGCTGATGCCGCTGGTCGAGGTGGTGAGCGGACTGGCCACCGACGGCGCAACCGCGGCGACGGTGCATGCCACGGCGAAAGCCTGGGGCAAGTCGCCGGTGTTCGCGGCGTCCACGCCGGGCTTCATCGTCAACCGCTGCGCGCGGCCGTTCTATGGCGAGGCGATGCGGCTGCTGGCCGAGCGCGCCGCCTCGCCGGCGACCATCGACGCGGTCATGCGCGAGGCGGGAGGCTTTCGCATGGGACCGTTCGAGCTCGCCGACCTGATCGGGCTCGACGTCAACCTGGCGGTGACCACGAGCGTCTGGCAGGCTTACTTTCACGACCCGCGGTACACCCCTTCGGTGCTGCAGCAGGAACTGGTGAGCGCCGGTCACTTCGGGCGCAAGAGCGGGCGTGGCTTCTACGTCTACGGGGACGGGCAGGAGCGGCCGCCGCCGGACAGCGAGCCGCGGCAATCGCCGCCGCGGCGGGTGCGGGCGGTCGGCGACGGCGCGTTCGTGCAGGCATTGTCGGCACGCCTTGCCGCTGCCGGCGTGGGCGTGGATGCGGCAGCCCCCGGCGAGCCGGCCGGCATCGAGGGCTTTCGGGTGGGCGACGCACTGCTGCTGGGCAGCGATGGCCGCACCGCGACCGCCGTCGGCGCCGCGCTCGGCCACGATGATGCCGTGCTCTGCGATCTGGCGCTCGACCACGCGAGCTGCGCACGGCTGGCGGCGGCGCGCGGCGACCGCTGCAGCGACGCGGCGTGGGCGGCGGCGGTCGGCGCGTTGCAGGCCGCCGGCATCGCCGTCTCGCGGGTCGACGACGTGGCCGGACTCGTGGTGCTGCGAACGGTGGCCATGCTCGCCAACGAGGCCGCCGACGTGGTCACTCAGGGCATCGCCAGCGCCGCGGACACCGACTTCGCGATGTGCAAGGGCGTCAACTATCCGCAGGGACCGCTGGCCTGGGCCGACGCCATCGGCGCGGCGCGCGTCGCCGCCGTGCTGCGCCACCTTGCCGCCCACTACGGCGAGGACCGCTATCGCCTGTCGCCGCTGCTGGCGCGCTGCGCCGCCAGCGGCGCGCGCCTGCAGGAGTTCCACCGATGAACGCACCGGTGCAGGAACCGGCGCCGCCGTTGACGCCCGCCGAGGCGCAGGCGCTGGCCGAGCGCGTGGCGGCGGGCATGTACGAGCGCGACCGCGCGTCGCAGGCGCTGGGCATCGAGGTCGCCGGCATCGGCCCCGGCCGCGCCGAACTGCGCATGACCGTGCGGCCCGACATGATGAACGGTCACGCGATCGGCCACGGGGGGCTGGTGTTCACGCTGGCCGACAGCGCCTTCGCCTATGCCTGCAACAGCTACAACCACAACACGGTCGCCGCCGGCTGCACGATCGAGTTCCTGGCGCCCTGCCACGAGGGCGACGTGCTGGTCGCCGCGGCGACCGAGCGCATGCAGGTGGGGCGCAGCGGCGTCTACGACATCGACGTCAAGAACCAGAAAGGCGAGACCGTCGCCCTGTTCCGCGGCAAGAGCATGCGGGTCAAGGGCAGCGTGATCTGACCAGGAGGAGGACGCATGACCGCGAAGACCCCGCGCCCCGGCGAACTCGAGCCCATCGAGCGCGCCAGCCGAGATGAGGTGACCGCGCTGCAGCTCGAGCGCCTGCGCTGGTCGCTGCGGCACGCCTACGACAACGTCGCGCACTACCGGCGGGCCTTCGATGCGCACGGCGCGCACCCGGACGATCTGAAGTCGCTGGCGGACCTCGCGAAATTCCCGTTCACCGTGAAGTCCGACCTGCGCGACAACTATCCGTTCGGCATGTTCGCGGTGCCGCGCGAGCAGGTGGTGCGCGTGCACGCGTCATCGGGCACGACGGGCAAGCCGACGGTCGTCGGCTACACGCGCAACGACATCGACATGTGGGCGACGGTCATGGCGCGGTCGATCCGCGGCGCCGGCGCGCGACCGGGCGACCTGCTGCACGTCGCCTACGGCTATGGGCTGTTCACCGGCGGCCTGGGCGCGCACTACGGCGCGGAGCGGCTGGGCTGCACGGTGATTCCCATGGGCGGCGGGCAGACCGAGAAGCAGGTGCAGCTGATCATGGACTTCAAGCCGTCGGTGATCATGGTGACGCCGTCGTACATGCTGGCGCTGGCCGAGGAGATGGAGCGCCAGGGCGTCGACCCGGCGTCGACTTCGCTGTCGATCGGCATCTTCGGCGCCGAGCCGTGGACGCCGACGATGCGCGAGACGATCGAGTCGAAGGTGGGCATCGACGCCATCGACATCTACGGCCTGTCCGAGGTGATCGGGCCGGGGGTGGCGCAGGAATGCATCGAGACCAAGGACGGGCTGACCGTCTGGGAGGACCACTTCTATCCGGAGATCGTCGATCCGGAAACCGGCGCGGTGCTGCCCGATGGCGAGAAGGGCGAACTGGTGTTCACGTCGCTGACCAAGGAGGCGCTGCCGATCATCCGCTACCGGACGCGCGACCTGACGCGGCTGCTGCCCCCCACGGCGCGCTCGATGCGGCGCATCGAGAAGATCACCGGCCGCTGCGACGACATGATGATCATCCGCGGCGTCAACGTGTTCCCGACGCAGGTCGAGGAACTGATCCTGAAGGACGACGCGCTCGCGCCGCATTACCAGATCGAGATCTCCCGGCCGAAGAACCTCGACGAGATGACGATCCTGGTCGAGCGTGCCGCCGCCACCGGCGGCGCGCAGGGCGACGCCGCGGGCGCGCGGCTCGCCCACCTGGTCAAGAGCCTGATCGGCGTGTCGGCGGCCGTCTCGGTGCTGCCGCCGGGCGGCATCGAACGTTCGCTGGGCAAGGCGAAGCGCGTCGTCGACAAGCGGCCGAAGTGACCGGCGAACGCCACTTCCGACGGCTCACCGTCGAGGCGACCGCCGAGCCGCCGACGATTCGCGGAACCGCGGCGAGGCTCGCCATCGCGTTCGGCCTGGTTCTGGCGCTTGCCTCCTGCGGCGGCGGCGGGAACGGCGCGGCCGACGACCCGACAGGCGTCGGGACCGCGGTTTCCGGGATCGGCCTGGTCGCCGAACAGCGCATCGGCGATGCGGTCCTCGAACTCGGCGACAACGTGATCGACGACCTCGAGGCGGCCGGAACCCCCGGAGGCGCTCTGGACACCGGCGAATCGGGCGTGGACACGTGGCGACTGCGCATCGACGGCGCGCGAACGCTGGCGCTCGGCATCCGCGGTGTTGCCGGCGTCAGCCTCGAACTGCGGGATCCTCTCGGCAATCCGGTCGCCACGGTCGCCTCCGGCGCCAGCCCGGTCTCCGCCGCGGTCGGGCCGGGCATCCATCGCGTGATCGTTCGCAACCACGGTGCGTCGCGGCGCGCCGTGCGGGTCGGCTGGGCTTCGGCGGCGGAGGGTGTCCTGCCCGGCGTCTACGTGTCCGACCTCGCCGCCTTTCCGCCGTCGGTTGTTGGGGTGCCGACCGGCAACACGGTGTTCATCGGCCTGGCCCCGGGTCCGCTTGGCCCGAGTCCGCTGCCGAGTCCCCCACCTCCGCTGCATTCGCCGATACAGATCTCGAGCTTCGCCGATTTCCAGGCGCGGATCGATCCGAACTACCCGATTTTCTCCGGCGGATACCTGGCCGACGCCGTGCGCCTGTTCTACCTGAACGGCGGCGGGACGGCGTACGTCGTGCTCATCTCCGCCGCCACGCTGTCCGAGCACCAGGCGGCGATCGCGGCCATCGCGGGCGACCTTGGCTGGCGGATGCAGATCGTCGCCGCGCCCGACGCCGCGATCATGCCGGTGTCCGCCTGGGGCGAGGTGAACAGGGCGCTGGTGAAGGCGGTGGAAGAAAGCGGCGCGATGCTGCTGATCGATCCTCCGCGCGCTGCGCGTACGCTCGCCGACGTGCCCGCGCTGCGTGGCGAGCTCCCGACGACGTCGGGCGCGGCCGTCTACTTCCCCTGGTTGCTCGACGAGGCGGGCAAAGCGCTCCCGCCCTCGGGCGCCATGGCCGGCCAATGGGTGCGCAGCGACGCCACCCGGGGTGTCTGGGAGGCTCCGGCGAACATCTCGTTGAACGGCGTCGTCGCGCCGGAGATCGCGATCGACGATGCCCAGCAGGCGACGATCTACCTCCCGATAGACGGCAAGGCCTTCAATCCGGTTCGCAGTTTTCCCGGGAGAGGCTCGGTGGCCTGGGGTGCCCGCACCCTGGATGGAAACTCGTTCGATCATCGGTTTATAGGTGTCGTGCGGCTGACCAGCTACGTCAGGCAGTCGCTCGATACGGCGCTCCAGGCCTTCGTGTTCGCACCGAACGACGCACCAACCTGGACCGCGGTCGTCGGCATGTTCGGCGCTTTTCTGACGGGGCTCTGGTCCGAAGGCGGACTGATGGGCGCAAGCGCGCAGGAAGCGTTCACCGTGCAGTGCGGCCTGGGATCGACGATGACCGCGGCCGACGTCGCCGCCGGGATCCTGATCGCGCAGTCGACGCTGCAGTATGTCGACTTGGCCGCTTTCGTCGAGCTGACGTTCACGCAGAAGCAGGACGGAACGGCGCCATGACGTCGCACCTGAGCGTCGCCATGCTCACCGAAGGCGTCGCCGCGCTGTTCGGGCGTGCAGGCTGCACGGCCGCGGAGGCGGCGCTGATCGCCGAAGGCCTGGTCGAGGCGAACCTCTTCGGCCACGATTCGCACGGCATCGGCCTCATCCCCACCTATCTCGACAACCTGCGCGATGGCTGCGTCCGGCCCGGGCAGTCGGTGCGCGTCGTCGCCGATCACGGGGCGATCCTCGGCCTCGACGGACAAAAGGGCTTCGGCCAGTCGATGGGCGCGCAGGCGATGGCGCTGGCGGTGGAGCGCGCCAAAGCGAGCGGCCTGGCGATGGTCGGGCTGGCCAATTCGCATCATCTCGGCCGCATCGGCCGCTGGGCCGAGCGCTGCGCCGAGGCCGGCATGGTGTCGGTGCACTTCGTCAACGTCCTGTCGCCGCCGCTGGTCGCGCCCTGGGGCGGCACCGACGCCCGCCTGTGCACCAATCCGCTGTGCATCGGCGTGCCGCACTCGCCGCATCCGCTGATCCTCGACTACGCGACCAGCATGGTGGCGCTGGGCAAGGCGCGGGTCGCGCTCAACGCCGGCAAGCCGATGGCGGAAGGCCTTCTGCTCGATGCCAAGGGCCGGCCGACCACCGATCCCGCGGTGATGTTCGCCGATCCGCGCGGCGCGCTGCTGCCCTTCGCCGAGCACAAGGGCTTCGCGCTCGCCGTGATGTGCGAGATCCTCGGCGGCGTGCTGTCCGGCGGCCACGTCCAGCGGCATCTCCCCGAGCCCGAGCCGATGGTGAACAACATGCTGTCGCTGGTATTCTCGCCCGACCGGCTGGCCGGGCGCGATGCGCTGGCCGCGCAGGTGCAGGGCCTGGCGCAGTGGCTGCGCGCCTCGCCGGCGCAGGCAGGCGGCGAGGGCGTCCGCCTGCCGGGCGAGCCGGAGCAGGAAACGGCGCGCGAGCGGCGCCGCAGCGGCATCGCGCTGCCGAAGATGACGCGCGACGCGCTCGCCGCAAGGGCGCTGGCGCTGGGGCTGGAGGACTTCGCCCGGGCGCTCACCGGCACGGCGGCGTCGGCGACGACAGCGAACTGAGGGAAACCGAGGGGGAACCGGGCATGCGCGATCCGCACGAGAGCATCGCCGAAGCGGCGTCGCGCTTCGGTCCGGGCGGGCGGATGCTGCTCGTCGCGTCCAAGTACCTTGCGATCACCGGGGGGCTGGTGTTCGTCGCGCTGGTGGCGATGTCGATCGTCTCCATCACCGGGCGCAAGCTCTTCCTGTGGCCGGTGCCGGGCGATGTCGAGATCCTGCAGATGTGCGCGGCCTTCGCCTCGTCGACGTTCTTCGCTTACTGCCACCTGGTCAACGGCGACGTGAAGGTCGATTTCTTCACGCACAACCTGGCCGGTTCGAAGGTCGCGACCATGGACGCAATCGGCTCGCTGCTGGTCGGACTGTTCGGCGCGCTGATCGCCTGGCGCACGGCGGCCGGCGCGCTGGCGGCGTTTTCGGTCGGCGAGACCTCGACCATCATCGGCTGGCCGCTGTGGATCCCGCAGGCGCTGATGGTGCCCGGATTTCTCCTGCTCGCCGCGGCCGGCTTCTACATGTGCCTGCTGCATCTGCGCGCCGCGTTTCGCGAACCGATCGGCGGCAGCGGCACATGAGTGGCACCAGCGTCGGCTTCATCATCTTCGGCGTGATGCTGGCGTTGATGGTCGTCCGCGTGCCCATCGGCATCGCCATGTTCACCGTCGGGGCCGCGGGCTACGCCTACCTGACCGACTTCAATGTCCTGGCGCTGCTCAACTCGCTGAAGAGCCTGGCCTATGCGCGGCTGTCGAATTACGACCTGGTGGTGATCCCGCTGTTCCTGCTGATGGGGCAGTTCGCCACCCACGGCGGGCTGTCGCGGGCGCTGTTCCGCTGCGTGAGCGCGTTCCTCGGCCATCGCAAGGGTGGCATCGCGATGGCGTCGATCGGCGCCTGCGCCGGCTTCGGCGCGATCTGCGGCTCGTCGCTGGCAACCGCGGCGACCATGGGCCACGTCGCGCTGCCGGAATTGAAGCGCTACGGCTATTCGGGATCGCTGGCGACCGGGGCGCTCGCGGCGGGTGGGACTCTGGGGATCATGATTCCGCCGTCGGTGCCGCTGGTGATCTACGCCATCCTGACGCAGGAATCGATCGGCAAGCTGTTCATGGCGGCGGTGATTCCCGGCCTGATCGCCATGCTCGGCTACATGCTGGTCGTGCGGATCATCGTGACCATCAACCCCGCGGCGGGACCCGCCGGGCCCGAGGTGCGCTGGGCGGAGAAGATCACGCGGCTGTTGCAGGTCTTTCCGGTGCTGCTGGTGTTCGTCGTGGTCATCGTCGGCATCTACGGCGGCTGGGCGACGCCGACCGAGGCGGCCGCCATCGGCGCGGCAGCCTGCGGCGTCCTCGCCGTGGTGAGCGGCGGCATGCGCCTGCGCGGGCTGATCGACAGTTCGCTCGGCACCGCGCAGGCCACGGCGATGATCTTCCTGGTGCTGCTGGGCGCCGACATGCTGAACACCACGCTGGCGCTGTCGCAGATGCCGGGCGAGCTGGCGACCTGGGTGAAGAACAGCGGCCTGCCGCCGCTGTTCGTCATGTTCATGATCCTGGTGATCTACATCTTCCTCGGCTGCGTGATGGATTCGCTGGCGATGATCCTGCTGACCATCCCCATCTTCTACCCGATGATCATGGGCCTGGATTTCTGGGGGATGAGTGACCAGGACAAGTCGATCTGGTTCGGCATCCTGGCACTGATGGTGGTCGAGATCGGGCTCGTCCATCCGCCGGTGGGCATGAATGTCTACATCATCAACCGGCTGGCGGTCGACGTGCCCTTGACCGAGACCTTCAAGGGCGTGGTGCCGTTCCTGCTGTCGGACCTGGCGCGTATCCTTCTGCTGATGTTCTTCCCGATCATCTCGCTGTACCTGGTGCACGCGTTCAAGGTCTGAACGGGAGTTGCGCCGTCATCGTCCATGGCAACGGAGAGCCGCATGATGCAGGAAAAGAAATTCGCGTCGCACGCCGACCTCGAGGAAAAGAAGATCAGTTTCGACCGGCTGTCGGAGCATGCCTATGCCTACACGGCGGAAGGCGACCCCAACACCGGCATCGTCGTCGGCGACGATGCGGTGATGGTCATCGACACGCAGGCGACGCCGGTCATGGCGCAGGATGTGATCCGGCGCATCCGCGAGGTCACCGACAAGCCGATCCGCTACGTGGTGCTTTCGCACTATCACGCGGTACGGGTGCTTGGTGCTTCCGGATACAAGCCGGAGCATGTCATCGCCAGCCGCGACACCTACGAGCTCATCATCGAGCGCGGCGAGCAGGACATGAAAAGCGAGATCGAGCGCTTTCCGCGGCTGTTCCGTGCCGTGGAATCGGTGCCGGGGCTGACCTGGCCCACGCTGGTGTTCGAGCGCCGGATGACGCTGTGGCTGGGCAAGCTGCAGGTCGAGCTCATGCAGCTGGGCCGCGGCCACACCAAGGGCGACACCGTGGTCTGGCTGCCGCAGGAGAAGATCATGTTCTCGGGTGACCTGGTCGAATACGACGCCACGCCCTATACCGGCGACGCGTATCTCGCCGACTGGCCGGCGACGCTCGACGCCATCGCCAGGCTCGGGCCCGAGAAGCTGGTGCCCGGTCGCGGCGCGGCGCTGACGACTCCGGCGGAGGTGAAGGCGGGCCTGGACGGCACCCGCGCCTTCGTCACCGCGATGTTCGACAGCGTGAAGCGCGGCGCGCAGGCGGGGCACGACCTGAAGACGGTCTACCGAAACACCTACGACGCGCTCAAGCCGCGCTTCGGCCACTGGGTGATCTTCGATCATTGCCTGCCCTTCGATGTCACGCGCGCCTTCGACGAGGCGACGCAGTACCCGCATCCGCGCATCTGGACCGCGGAGCGCGACAAGGAGATGTGGCAGTCGCTGGAGGGCTGACAGCAGATCGACGGCGCGCAAATAACGGATGAAGACCTACACCAACCCGGTCTACGAGTACCGGCGTGTCCCGGAGCAGGACGGCGCCGCCGTGCGTCGTCCGGTGGTCGTCGTCGGCGCCGGGCCCGTCGGTCTCGCCGCTGCCATCGATCTTGGCCAGCGCGGCATCCCGGTGCTGGTGCTGGACGATGACGACACGGTCAGCGTCGGCTCGCGGGCGATCTGCTATGCCAAGCGCACGCTGGAAATCCTCGACCGCCTGCAGTGCGCCGAGCCGGTCGTCGCCAGGGGCATCCGCTGGAACGTCGGCCGGGTGTTCAATGGCTCCCAGGCGGTCTATCGCTTCGACCTTCTTCCCGAGTCCGGTCATCGCCGGCCGGCGTTCGTCAACCTGCAGCAGTACCACTTCGAGGAATGCCTGGTGCAGCGCGCGCAGGCGGTGCCCGGGGTCGAACTGTGCTGGCGGCACAAGGTCGTCGGCGTCGCGCCGCGCGCCGACGGCGTCGCGCTGACCGTGGCGACGCCGGACGGCGAGTACGCGCTCGACTGCGACTGGCTGATCGCCTGCGACGGCGCGCGCTCGCCGGTGCGCTCGATGCTGGCGCTGGACACCGACGGCCAGGTGTTCCACGACCGCTTCCTGATCGCCGACATCCACATGACCTCGGACTTCCCGACCGAGCGCTGGTTCTGGTTCAACCCGCCGTTCCATCCGGGCCAGTCGGTGCTGCTGCACCGGCAGGCCGACGATGTCTGGCGGGTAGACTTCCAACTGGGCTGGGACGCCGACCCCGAGGAGGAGAAAAAGCCCGAGCGCATCCTGCCGCGCCTGCGCGCGATGCTCGGGCCCGACGCGAGGTTCGAGATCGAATGGGCCAGCGTCTATACGTTCCAGTGCCGGCGCATGCAGCGCTTCCGCCATGGCCGCGTCCTCTTCGCCGGCGACAGCGCGCACCTGGTCAGCCCGTTCGGCGCGCGCGGCGCCAACAGCGGCATCCAGGATGTCGACAACCTGGCGTGGAAGCTCGACCTGGTGCTGCGCGGTCATGCGCCCGAGGCGCTGCTCGACAGCTACGATGTCGAGCGCGTCGCAGCCGCCGACGAGAACATCCTGAACTCGACGCGATCCACCGATTTCATCACGCCCAAGAGCGCGGTGTCGCGCAGCTTCCGCGACGCGGTGCTCGCGCTGGCGCGACGGCACCCGTTCGCGCGCCGCCTGGTCAACAGCGGACGGCTGTCGGTGCCGAAGGTGCTCGATGCCTCGCCGCTGAACACGCCGGACCGCGAGCCATTCTCCGGCGCCATGGTGCCGGGCGCGCCGGCGGCCGATGCGCCGGTCGCCGGACCGCAGGGCGCCTGGCTGCTCGACCACCTTGGCGGCGGGTTCTGCCTGCTCGTTTTCGGCGACGCCGTGACCGATGCCGACGCCGCGCGCCTTGCTGCCGGGCCGGTGGGCATTCGCGTCGTCCGGGTTGGCGCGAGCGCGGCCGGCGGCGGCAGCGTCGTCGACCTCGAGGGACTTGCGGCGGCGCGCTACGATGGGCTGCCGGGTACCTGCTACCTGATCCGGCCCGACCAGCACGTCGTCGCGCGCTGGCGGGCCTTCGATGCCGCTGCGGTCGAGGCGGCGCTTGCGCGCGCCACGCTGCGCACCGGAGTGACGCCATGATCCCCCTGAATACCGAACCCAACATCGCCGCGCCAGACGACTTCTACGAATCGCTGCTGGACATGCACCGCGGCCTCGACGAGGCCGAGAGCGCGCAGGTGAACGCGAGGCTCATCCTGCTGCTCGCCAACCACATCGGCGACGCCGACGTGCTGCGCGAGGCGATGCGCGTGGCCCGTGAAGATGCAACGCCCGCCGCCTAGCTACGGCCGCGGCCCCCAACGCCCCGAAAGCGAGGACACCATGACCTCCACGACCATCCGCCGTCCCGCGCCAGCCGCCGTCGCGGGAGAAACGATCGCGTCCGCGCCCGCCTACCAGACCGGGTTCGGCAACGAATTCGCGACCGAGGCCATTCCCGGCGCGCTGCCGGTCGGCCAGAACTCGCCGCAGCAATGCCCGTACGGCCTCTATGCCGAACAGTTGTCCGGCACGGCCTTCACTGCGCCGCGCGGCGCCAACCGGCGCAGCTGGACCTATCGCATCCGTCCGGCCGCCGTGCACGAGCCGTTCACGCAGTCTCGACGGCGGGCGTCTGGTCGGTCGGTTCGGCGACGTGGCGGCGCCGCCCGACCGGCTGCGCTGGGATCCGCTGCCGCTGCCCGCCGGTCCGGTGGACTTCGTCGAAGGCCTCGTCACCATGGCGGGCAACGGCGATCCGGCCGCGATGGGCGGCTGCGCCATCCATCTCTACGCCGCCAACCGGTCGATGACCGATCGCTTCTTCAGCAACAGCGACGGCGAGCTGCTGATCCTGCCGCAGTCCGGCCGGCTGCGCCTGGCGACGGAGTTCGGCCTGGTCGATGTCGAACCGCAGCAGATCGCGGTGATTCCGCGCGGCGTGCGCTTTCGCGTCGAACTGCCGGACGGCGCGGCGCGCGGTTACGTCTGCGAGAATTTCGGCGCGCAGTTCCGCCTGCCCGACCTGGGCGTCATCGGCAGCAACGGGCTGGCCAATCCGCGCGACTTCGAGACGCCCGTCGCGTGGTACGAGGATCGCGAGGGGGATTTCGAACTGGTCACCAGGTTCATGGGCAACCTGTGGTCGGCGAAGATCGGCCATTCGCCACTGGACGTCGTCGCCTGGCACGGCAACTACGCGCCGTATCGCTATGATCTGCGCCGCTTCAACACCATCGGCTCGATCAGCTATGACCACCCCGACCCGTCGATCTTCCTGGTGCTGCAATCGCAGAGCGACACGCCCGGCGTGGATGCGATCGACTTCGTGATCTTCCCGCCGCGCATCCTGGCGATGGAGCACACGTTCCGGCCGCCATGGTTCCACCGCAACGTGGCCAGCGAGTTCATGGGATTGATCGAAGGCGTCTACGACGCCAAGGCGGAGGGCTTCGTGCCCGGTGGCGCCAGCCTGCACAACTGCATGACCGGGCATGGCCCGGACACCGACACCTTCGCCAGGGCGAGCACCGTGGACCTCTCGCAACCCACGCGCATCAGGGACACGATGGCGTTCATGATCGAAACCCGGCTGCCGATCCTGCCGACGCGGTTCGCACTCGAAACCGCGCAGCTTCAGCACGAGTATTTCCGCTGCTGGCAGGGACTGCCGCGACAATTCGATCCGGAACGCCGCTGACCAGGAGCCGGATCATGCCCGCAGACTACGAGAACATCATCGTCGAGGCCCGCGATCGGGTCGGCGTCATCCGGCTGAACCGTCCGCAGCGGATGAACGCGCTGAACGATGCGCTGGCGGCGGAACTGTCCGCCGCGCTGCGCGCCTTCGACGACGACCCGGTGATCGGCTGCATCGTCATCACCGGCAACGAGCGGGCCTTCGCGGCGGGCGCGGACATCGGCGCGATGGCCGAGTGGGACTACGTCAAGGTCCACGACGACGACTACATCACCCGCGACTGGGAGGACATCCGGCGGGTGCGCAAGCCGGTGATCGCGGCCGTGCGCGGCTATGCGCTGGGCGGTGGCTGCGAGCTGGCGATGGCCTGCGACACCATCGTCGCCGCCGACAATGCGAAATTCGGCCAGCCGGAAATCACCATCGGCACCATGCCGGGCATGGGCGGCACGCAGCGGCTGCCGAGGGCGATCGGCAAGGCCAAGGCGATCGACTGGTGCCTGACCGGACGCATGGTCGACGCGGTGGAGGCGGAGCGAGCGGGCCTGGTGGCGCGGCTGGTGCCGTCCGATCAGGTCGAGGACGAAGCGCTGGCGATGGCGGCGAAGATCGCCTCGTTCTCGCTGCCGGTGGTGCGGAAGATCAAGGAGGCGATCAACCGCGCCTACGAGTCCTCGCTGGCCGAAGGGCTGCTGTTCGAACGGCGCGAGTTCCACGCGACGTTCGCGCTCGACGACCAGAAGGAGGGCATGCGGGCGTTCGTCGGCAAGCGCAAGCCGGAGTTCAGGCATCGCTAGCGGCGTCGGCCGCGTCGTCCGGGTTAGAATCCGGGCATGAATCGACCGCACCAGGACGTCGGCACGGCAGGGGACGGCCGGCGCCGCGCCGGATTCCCCGGGAGGCGCCTGTTTGCGGCGGGCGTCGCCTGTCTGCTGCTGGCGGCCTGCTCGGGAGGTACCACACGCACGGTGGTCCAGGAGACCTGGACGGACCCGAAGTACAAGGCCGGGCCACTCAAGAAGGTGTTCGTGCTGAGCCTGATGCAGATCCAGCCCGGCGGCCGCGCGGCGGTCGAGGATGCGCTGGTCCTGCGGCTGCAGTCCGCCGGCGTGGCCGCGGTCGCCGCGCACACGCTGCTGCCGAAGGACGCGCAGACCGCCGGGCCGACCCTCGACCAGGCGGTCGCGAGCTCGGGCGCGGACGCCATCCTGGTGGCACAGGTCCACTGGCTGAACACGCGCGAGCCCTACCTGATCACCGAGGCGATGGCCTCGCCCGCGCCCAACGTCATGGGCGAGTCGCGCTTCCTGTCCTCGGAAGGCGCGAATCAGCCCGGCGACTACAAGGTCGCGCGCATCCATACCGATGTCTACCGGGCGCAGGGCACGCGGATCTGGGCCGGATTCTCCGATTCCTACGACGCGTCGAACCTGGCCAGGAACCTCCCCGACTACACGCTCAAGATCGTTGCGGCGATGAGTCGGGACGGCATCGTTCCACGCAACTTCAAGCCGCCGTCCTGAAACCGCAACGGAGTATCCCGATGAATCGAAGCCTTCGCGTCGCCACCTTCATTGCCGGAGCGTTGATGCTCGCCGGCTGCCAGACGACGTCGATCCAGTCGGCGTGGTACGACTCGAGCTACAGCGGCGGTCCGCTGAAGAAGATCGTGGTCGTGGCGAGCGACGGCACGACCTCCGACAGCCGGGTGTTCGAGGACGTCGTCGTGCAGAAGTTGAATGCCGCCGGCGTCGTCGGTGTCCCCGGCTATTCGACGGTGCCGGCCGATTCGCGCAAGTCCGAAGGCCCATTCGCGGATGCGGTCGCGCGCACCGGTGCCGATGGCGTGCTGATCGTACGCCTGCTGCGCATGGACACCAAGACGCAGGTGTCGACCGTGATGATGCCCGGACCGATGATGGGGCCCTATGGCGGCTTCTATGGCGGCGTCTACGGTGGCGGATTCGCCGGCGCCGGGTTTTATCCCAGCGTGAACGTGTCGCAGTACGACGTCGCGTCGGTGCAGGTCAATCTCTACGACGTCGCCACGCGCAGGCTGCTCTGGGCCGCGACCACGGAGACGGTGAGCCCGTCGACGGTGGCGAAGGAGGCGGCGAAGTACGCCGACCTGCTGATCGAGCAATTCCGCGCCCGCGGCCTGATCCCGGCCGCCAGGCAGTAGTCGACGGCGGTTGCCCGCCTCCGCGCCGGTCAGGGGGCGCGGGAGAACCGCATGGCGCCACCGTCGCGCAGGGTCAGCGTCAGCTCGCCGCCGCTGATCGCATAGGCGCTGACCTTCCCGAGCTGTTCGATGAACGTGCCGTCCTGCGAGTCGGGCGGGCAGGCCATTCGGCTCAGCGCGGCCGGAGTGAAGCGCATGGCATTGCCGCTGACTTCATAGCCGCCCGAGCCGCGATTGCAGTCGGCCCGCAGCAGCACGCGACCGCCGGGCTGGAAGGTCAGCGTGTAGCGCTCGGGCGCGGTGGCGTCGACCGTGCGCCCGTCCGCGAGCTTCGCGGCGCGCCACTGCCAGGCCGGGCCGACGATTTCGTTGGAGGCGGCGCTGATGTCCGGAGGCGCGGCGTTGGCGGGCAGCGCCGAGGGCGCATCGGCGGGTTTCAATCCGGCCTGCGGCAGCGCCGCGCAGCCACCGATCATGACGACGGCGGCAAGCATGGACAGCGTCGGGATGTTCATCGTCGGCAGGTCTCGTCGAGGCTGTGGAGGACTCACGGCCCGCGTCCCCCGACCGCCGTCGTGAGCGCCTGCGCCGTTTCGCGCACCAGCGTCCCCAATGCGGCGACCCGCTCGCGGGTGAGGCGTGTGGTCGGACCGGCAAGCGACAGCGCCGCCCAGGGTTCGCCGTGCTCGTCGAGGACCGCCGCAGCGACGCAGCGCAGGCCTTCGGCGTGCTCCTCGTCGTCGATCGCGTAGCCGCGCCGGCGCGTGGTCGCAAGTTCGGCGAACAGGTCTTCGTGCCTGGTGAGCGTCCGTGCGGTGTGCCGGGGCAGCGCCTGCCGCCCGAGCGTGAGCGCGATCGCGTCGGTGTCCATCGCCGCCAGCATCGCCTTGCCCGCACCCGACGCGTGCAGCGGCGCGCGGGCCCCCAGCTTGACGCTCATGCGCATCAGTTCGCGGCACTGGACCTGCTCGACGAAGACCGCCTCGCCGCCCTCGATGACGGCAAGGTTGGCCGTTTCGCCGGCGCGTTCCATCAGCGACTTCAGGAACGGATACGCCTGCACGACCAGATTGCGGTGCTGGAGGAATGCGGCGCCGACGCGAAATGCGCGCACGCCGATGAGCCAGGTGCCGTTGTCGTCCGCCTGCACATAGCCCGAGGCTTCGAGCGTGGCGAGCAGGCGATGCGCGGTGGGCGCGGGCATGCCCAGCCGTGCGGCCAGCACGGTCAGCGTCGCGCCACCGTCGGTGGCGGCCAGTGCCTCGAGTACCGCCAGCCCCCGTGACAGCGCCTGCGTGTGGCTTCCGACTTTTTTCGCGGGACGGCGGCTGCCCGCGGCCTTGCGGGTCGGCGCGGGGTTCCCGGCAGGGCCGGCGGTGCGTTTGGGCATGAAAGGCGGCCGTTGCAGCGGTGCGCGGAATGCGACCGGTCACCGCGATCTTATCATCGCCGCAACGGCCGACACATTTTGTGAAAACGCTTTTCACATAATTGCGACGTGGTGCCAGGCGTAGAATCGCGGCCTTCGCGACCTTCGCAGCGCCACCATGTCCGTTCGCCACGCCCGATCGCTGCCCTTCCGGGTTCCGCATGCGTTTCGCAATCCGGCGCCGGCGCGCCACTGACGCGCGGCGATGAGTTCGACGTCGACGGCGCCCGGCAATGCGGCGCCGGGCCAGCAGCCCGGGCTGTGGCGGCGCGTCTGCCTGCTGGGCCTCGCCCAGATCATTTCCTGGGGCACGCTGTTCTACACCATCGCCGTGCTCGGCGAAGCGATGCGCGAGGCGACCGGCGTCGACGAACTCTGGCTGTTCGGCAGCTTCACCATCGGCCTGTTCGCGTCGGGACTGGTGTCGCCGTGGCTGGGCCGCAGGATCGACGCGCACGGCGGCCGCCAGGTGCTGGTCGGGGGCTCGATGCTCGGTGCACTGGCCTGTACCGTCCTCGCGCTCGCGCAGGGACCGCTGACCGTTCTGCTGGGCTGGCTGCTCGCCGGCGTGGCGATGGCGGCCTGCCTCTACGACCCGGCGTTCGCGGCGCTGCATCAGCTGGCGGGCACGTCGTACCGTCGTGCGGTGACCGCGCTGACGCTGTTCGGCGGCTTCGCCAGCACGGTGTTCTGGCCGTTGTCGCTGTTCCTGCTCGACACCGTCGACTGGCGCGTCACCTACGCGATCTACGCGCTGCTGCATCTGCTGGTCTGCGTGCCGCTGCAGATCGCCGGAGTGCCTGCGGGACGCGGGCGGCACTCGCCGCCGGACCCGCCCGAGGTCGCCGCGGCGCCACGCAGGACCCAGGCAGGCGCGGCGTTCGTCTGGCTGGCCGCCGCACTGTCGCTGGTCACCTTCATCAGTTCGGCCGTCGCCGCGCACCTGATCAGCCTGCTGACCGCGACCGGCCTGACCGCGCGCGACGCCGTGCTGATCGGTTCGCTGATCGGGCCGATGCAGGTGGCGGGGCGGATCATGGAATTCGCGTTCACGCGGCACGTCCACGCGCTGGCCGTCGGCACCTTCGCCTTCGCCATCATGGCCGCGTCGCTGGCCGTGTTCACCCAGGTGCACGGCGTATGGATCGTCGCGCTGGCCTTCGTGATCCCCTATGGCTGGGCCAACGGCATCATGACCATCGTCCGCGGCACCGTGCCGGCAGAGATGTTCGGCCAGCGGAACTACGGTGCGCTGCTCGGCCGTCTGGCGCTGCCGCAGTTCGTCACCAAGGCCATCGCGCCATTCGCGCTGACGCTGCTGTTCATCGTCGATCCGGAGCGCGTCGCATCGCCGTATGCGCTGCTGCTGCTGGGCGTCCTGGCGCTGCTCGCCTATCGCGCGGCGGTGGCGGCCGCGGCGCGGCGAAAGTAATGCTTCCTTGATGGCTTTCCGCCGCCGGTCCTGTCGACCGGGACGGCGGCGGACGTCGCGCCGCCGCGGGAAAAAGTGAATAAACCGGCCCGGACGCCTGTTAGCCCTTCCGTTGCCCGGTCCGCCGCTTCCTCGAGGAGGTCAGCTTGAACGCACTCCTCTGCCGTCTCGCCGTTTTCGCGCTTGGGTCGCTGGCATCGCTGGCGCAGGCTACGTTCCACACCTTTCGCATCGACCAGTTCTATACGAACGCCGATGGCAGCGTGCAGTTCGTCGTGCTGCGCGAGACGACCGGCAGCGAGGGCGAGCAGCTGTGGAGCGGCAGGACGCTGAGGTCCACCAATGCGCAGGGCGGGCAGCAGACGCTGGTGTTTCCCGCGAACCTGCCTTCGGCGGACACCGCCAACCGACGGGTGCTGGTCGCCACGCCCGGATTCGCCGCATTGGGCATCGTGGCCCCCGACTACGCGATTCCCGCCGGGTTCCTCCCGGTCGGGGGCGGGTCGCTGAATTTCGCCGGTGTGCACCAGGTCAGTTTCGGGCCGATGCCGATCGACGGGACCAGCGCGCTGTCGGCGTCCGGAATGGTGGTGCCCAATGTCGCAACCAACTTCGCCGGCGCATCGGCCAGCGTGTCGCCCGGCCCGCCCGTGGCGCTGGCTGTCGAGTTCTACCACGCCGGGTTCGACCACTACTTCGTCACCCACATCGCCAACGAGATCGCGCTGCTCGACGCCGGCGTCGTCATCAAGGGCTGGGTCCGTACCGGCCAATCGTTCGGGGTCTACGCGGCCGCCGGCGCCGGTACGTCCCCGGTGTGCCGTTTCTACATCCCCCCGGCAAAGGGCGACTCACACTTCTACGGTCGCGGCACCGCCGAATGCGATGCGACCGGCGTCGCCAATCCATCGTTCGTCAACGAGGACCCGCAGTTCTTCCACGTGAAGCTGCCGGTGGCGGGCGTGTGTCCGGCCGGAACGATCTCGCTCTACCGGGTGTTCAGCGACCGCATACGCAACAACCGCATAGACGCCAACCATCGCTACATGATCGACCGCGCGATCCGCGACCAGATGGTCGCGCCGCCACGCAACTGGCTGGCCGAGGGGGACGGACCCGACCTGGTGGTGATGTGCGTGCCGCCGGTGTCCTAGGCTTCCGGCGCGCGGCGACCACGGTCAACCGCCGGTCCGGTCCGCGCTAGGTGTCGTCGACCGCGACGGGCTGGCGCTGCGCGATGTACAGCATCACGGGCACCGCGAGCGCGAAGCCCGCCTGCACCAGGAACAGAATGCGGTAGGCGTCGGCGGTGTCCGCGCCCAGCGCCTTGACGGCCGTGAACACGAGCTGCAGGAGCTCGAGGCCGAATTCGGTGCCGAGCATGATCGCCAGCGACGGCAGCACCGCGAAAATCGGCAGCCGCAGACCCGCCGGGAGCACCGCGAGAAGGACCAGCACCGTGACGCCGCTGGATCCGAAGCCCGCGACCATCGGCGTCCACAGGAAATAGCTCTGGGCGTCGATCCACGGGTAGGCGACGTAACTGGCGATGCCCAGGAACAGGATGCCGGCGAAACCCTGCAGCAGCGCATGCAATGCGCCAGGCCATCGACGGACGAGGATTCCCGCGGCGATGGTGCCGGCGATCTGCGCGGAGGCGGCCAGCGTCGAGCGGTCGGCAACCAGCGCTTCGCTGCCGATATTCTCGAACAGGAACGCGGCTTCGAAAAAACCGGTGGTGGGCATTTCGAGAACGAACAATGCGGCGAGCAGCCACAGTGGACCGCTGATGTTCGCGGCGCCGGCGGCGGGCAGAGTCATTTCGCGCAGCCGGCGCACGAAGAGGAGACCCGCGGCGATCATGACCGGCAGCGCGACGAGCGTGGACGGTGCCGTGTAGCTGGTGGTCGATCCCAGCGTCGACCAGATCTCGAAGGCGACGACCGCGGCCACGAAGGCGAGCAGCGGCCGGGTCGGCAGCGTCGGCGCCGCTGCCGCGGTCGTCGTCAAAGCCGGCAACGCCAGCGCCAGCACAACGAGCAACGCCAGCATCAGCAGCGGCAAGGCGGCGAAAGCGAGGAAATACCCGGCAAGCCCGAACAGCGGCAGCAGGTATTTCGCCAACTGCGGCGCCAGCAGGAACCCGGCCGGCGCCGCGCCGCTCCACAGCGTGGTGAGCGTCGTGCGGCCCGATGGCGCCGGCCAGTCGAGAATCAGCGCCTGTGCCGAAGGAGCGAGACAGGCAAGCGCTGCCGAGCCCAGCGCAAAGCAGCCGAAGACAGCGACCTCGCGCAGCCACTGCGCCGGATGCGCGAGGTCCACTGCGGCGAATACCGCGAACGCGGCGGAGGCGATCGCGCAGGCGGTCATCGCCAGCGCGCGGGCGCGGTAGCGCTGCAGCAGCATCGGGCAGACGGCAAGCGCGATCACCATGCCGGCGATGATCGCTTCGAGCAGCACCGCCACGTGCTCGACGGGAATGCGCAGGAATGCGGCGAATTGCGCTTCGCTGACCAGCACGGAACTGCTGATCACGGCCTTCAGGCCGTTTCCGAGCAGCGCGATGCCGCCCAGCACGAAAAGCAGCAGAGGGCCGGGCGCGGCCGTGGTCATGTCGGCGCCCCGTGGCGCGCCGGGGCGAGGTCAAACGCGACCGGCCGTCCTGGTGGCGCCGGCGTCGTACCAGCGCCGGGTCCGGTTGACTACGGCGACCACCGACAGCATCACCGGGACCTCGACCAGTACGCCCACGACCGTGGCAAGTGCCGCGCCGGAGTGCAGTCCGAACAGACTGATTGCGGCGGCGACCGCAAGCTCGAAGAAATTGGACGCGCCGATCAGCGCCGACGGTCCGGCAACGCAGTGCGCGACGCCCAGGCGCCGATTCAGCCAGTAGGCCAGCGAAGAATTGAAATAGACCTGGATGACGATGGGCACCGCCAGCATGGCAATGATCGCGGGCTGCGCCAGGATCTGCTCGCCCTGGAACGCGAACAGCAGGACGAGCGTCACCAGCAGCGCCACGATGCCCAGCGGGGCCAGCCGTGCGCGCACCGCCTCGAGCGCGCGCTGCCCGCCACGGCGCAGCAGCAGCGTGCGCGCCGTCTGCGCAATCAGCAGCGGCACGACGATGTACAGGCCGACGGAGAGGAGCAGCGTGGTCCATGGGACGGTGATGGCGGACAGGCCGAGCAGCAGCCCGACGATGGGAGCGAAGGCGACGACCATGATCGCATCATTCAGCGCCACCTGCGACAGCGTGAAGACCGGGTCACCCCGCGTGAGCTCGCTCCACACGAACACCATCGCGGTGCAGGGTGCGGCGGCGAGCAGGATGAGGCCGGCGATGTAGCTGTCCTGCTGGTCCGCCGGAAGCATCTCGCCGAAGACCTGCCGGATGAACAGCCAGCCGAGCAGCGCCATGGTGAAAGGCTTTACCGCCCAGTTGACGAACAGCGTGACGCCGATGCCTCGCCAGTGCGCCGCGAGCCCGTGCAGCGCGCCGAAGTCGACGCGCAGCAGCATCGGGATGATCATCACCCAGATCAGCACGCCGACCGGCAGGTTGACCCGGGCGATCTCGATCGCCGACAACGCCTTGAACGGCGCAGGAAACAGGTGCCCGAGCGCGATGCCCGCGACGATGCACAGCGCGACCCACAGCGACAGCCAGCGCTCGAACAGGCCGAGCGCGGCGCCGGCCGCGGGCTGCGCCGCCGCGTCGCTGACCTTGGGCGTGCTCACCCGGCGCCGCCGATGTCGCGGAGCCTCGCCTGCAGCGACAGTCGGTCGAGCGTGGCGAGCGGCAGGCTGGTGAAGACCCGGATCCGGTTGGCAAGCACCCGTCCGGCCGCTGCAAACGCGGCTCGCTTCGCGTCGTCGTTGCCCTCGACGGCCGCGGGGTCGGGCAGGCCCCAGTGCGCGGTCATCGGCTGCCCCGGCCAGACCGGGCACACCTCGCCGGCCGCGTTGTCGCAAACGGTGAACACGAAATCGAGTTGCGGGGCGCCCGGCTTCGCGAAGTCATCCCAGGATTTGCTGGCGAGCCCGTCGGTCGGCAGGCGGCTGGCCGTCAGGTATTCGAGCGCGTACGCATTGACCGTTCCGGCGGGTCGCGAGCCGGCGGAAAATGCGCGGAAGCGTTCGCCGCCGACCTGGCGCAGGATCGACTCGGCGATGATGCTGCGCGCGGAATTGCCGGTGCACAGGAACAGCACGTTGTAACTGCGTTCGTTCATGGCTTGCCCGTTTCGCTCAGCTGCAGCAGGCGGGTCCGCGCGGCGCACTGGCCGCGACTGGCGCGCAGCAGGCGGCGGGTGCCGCGGTCTTCGCCGGAGCGATGCCGGCCGTCGTCATGTCCGGCGAATCGGCGGCGTCGTCCCCGTAGATCTCGACGGTGCCCAGCGAATGGAACGCCTCCCAGGGAATTCCCTGCGGATCGCGCACCCAGTGCTTGTCCGAGCGCGCGTAGCAGCAGTTGGCGTTCGGCTCGTCGGTCACGGCGGCATCGTCGGCGGCGACGAAGCGTTCGCGCAGCCCGGCGAGGTCGGCGGCGGAGTCGACCTGCACGCCCAGATGGTTGAGGCCGGCGCGCGCCGCACGCTGCGAAATGGCGAAATTGACGCGCGGATCGTCCAGCATCCATTTGGCGTAGTCGGGCTTTTCCACCGTCGGCGCCATGCCGAAGAGCGCCGAGTAGAAGCGGATGCTGGCGCCGAGGTCGGGCACGCCGAGGTGCACGTGAAAGCGTTTCATGATCTGGTCCTGTTGCGCTTCGTGAGTGGAGCGCATGCGGCGGGAGCGCAGGTCGGCGCGCATGCGGCCTGGCTGCCGGCTACGGCAGCAGTTCTCGGTCAGGTAGGCGAGCAGGCGGTTCATTGCCGTGATGTCCGGGCGGTACCAGATGAAGCGTCCTTCGCGACGGTCGGCGATGAGTCCCGCCGAAGCGAGTTCCTTCAGATGGAACGACAGCGTTGCTGGGGCGAGGTCGAGACGGGCCGCGATCGCGCCGGGCGTCAGGCCGTCGCGGGCATGCTCGACCAGCAGCCGGAAGATTGCGAGGCGCGTTTCCTGCGCCAGCGCCGCAAGCGCGGCGACCGCGCGGCCGGCTTCACCGGCGGGGTGGGCGATGCGCCTGGCAACGGATTTCATATTTCCAATAATATGGAAATATATGATCGCTGTCAACCAGTACGGCCATGACCGGGGCGGGCAGCGTGGATTCGCGCGGCCCGGCCGGACCAGTCCCGCCGCACTATCGGGCCACGCCTCGGACCCGTCGCCACCTGCGCCAGAGGCGCCAGAGCACCAGCGGAATGCCGATGATCGACAGCGTGCCCCAGACGGCGACCGCATAGTCCGATGGCCGCACCGTCGGCGGCAGCAGATCGGGGTCGCGCAGTTCCGCGGGAAAGGGTCGCGGCGGCACGGGAACGATCTGGGCCAGCGCCGGGTCGTTGGGAATGCGGTCCTTGTACTCCCAGGTGTTGACGGCGGGCGAGTTGCCGAACACCCGGCTGGACGGGAACTGCGGAAAGCGCACGAAGGAAATCGCCTCCATGTCGCTTTCGAGCATGCGCGACAGCACCCCGCCGCGTTCGGCGCGCTCGCCGCGACCCAGCGCCATCAGGCTGGCGAAGGCTTCCTCCAGCGCCGCCGCCGGCAGCAGCCGGGTCTGTTCGCTGCGCAGGTAGTCGAAGGCAAGCTTGGCCTTTCCGACGGACATTTCCTTGGCGGCGATGAGCGGAAAACCCGCCCAGGCCAGCAGCCGGCTCGACGGGCCGCGCTCGGGAATCGACCAGCCCAGCGCGCGCAGCGTGTCGACGCTGATGCTGGCGCAGTTGAGGTTCGGATGGTAGTACTCGAGCTGGTGGCGATAGAACTGGTTGTAGACGCGGCCGAGCGCGGCCTGCACCAGCGCGGCGGCGCGTTCGTCGCGAAGCACCACCACCAGCATGTACGTGGGCCGGTACCAGCCCTGGCCGCTGTTCAGGTCGGCGAGATAGTCGTCCAGCGGCACCGGCGCGGCGATGATGCCCTTTTCGCTTTCGACGTCGAGCGAATAGAAATTGTTGACCAGCCAGTCGCCGATGGCGCCGTCGGCGGCGACGCGGCCGGTGACCAGCGCGAAGTGCCCGCCCTGCGCCTCGTCGTCGTCGCCCTGCGCGCCGTTGACCATCAGCGCCAGCACCGGCCGGCCGGTCCAGTCGGCGGGCGCGGCATCGCGTTGCCATAGCGTCATCGCGGCATACGGAGACTGCGCACCGCCCCTGGGTGCCTCGCGCATCAGCGCGCGCAGGCCTGCCGCGGGCGCCGCGGGGTCGGGCAACGCGCGCGACGGCGGGGCGTTGCCGCCCAGCTTGAAGTCCTCGGGCCAGAGCGTGCGCGCCACCATCGTTCCCTGGTCGACGGCGCCGCGCACGGTGATCGCGCGCGCGGTGAAGAAGGCCACCGACGAAGCGTCGTAGTAGGAACGGTTGAGCGGGATCTTCGGCACGGTACGGAAGGCGATCTCGCCACCGGCCGCAGCCAGCTTCGCGCCGTCCGCGGACAGCCGGGCATGGCGGACGATTTCCGGCGCGGCGACCCAGACCAGCGGCGGAAATTCCAGCGCGGCATCGGCGGGGCGCCGGGTCAGCCAGTTCCGCAGGTCCTCGTACGGATGTACGCCGGTGGCAAAGGAGGCGACCGGTTGGCCTGGCTTCGGCACGGCGATGGTTTCGTCGCGGAAATACCACAGCGCCTGGCGGATGGTCGGACAGTCGGTGCAGGCGCCGGTGACCAGACGGAAGTCGGACGCGGCGTACAGACCGAAATTGCCGGTGGCCACGGCGGAGGCGGGAGTGGCGGTCATGGCGGCGGAGGAGGCGAGCGACGGGCCGGCGGCGGTGCCGCACAGGATGGTCGATACGGCAACGGCCAGTATCGCTGCGTTCGGACGACCGCTGCAACTCGGCGTGCGACGCCGCGGCGGATCGTTGCTGGACGACAATGCTGCGGTCATCGGGTCAGGCCGATGCGCAGGCGGTTGGACAGGATGTCGACGATCGCCACCAGGGCGATCATGGCGATGAGCACGGTGGACGCCTCGTGCGTCTGGAAGAGCGACAGGTGGAAGTAGAGCATCTGGCCGAGTCCCCCGGCGCCGACCACCCCGAGAATGGTCGCGGCGCGGATGTTGTTCTCCCAGCGATACAGCGAATAGCTGGCCAGTTGCGGAAGCACCTGCGGAAAGGTCGAATACCAGAACGCCGGCAATGCGGCCACGCCGTTGCGCCGCAGCGCCTCGTTGGCGTCGGGTGCGACATTCTGCAGCGACTCGGCGAAGAGGCGC
Organism: uncultured beta proteobacterium; assembly: GCA_963699765.1. Classification (GTDB taxonomy): domain Bacteria; phylum Pseudomonadota; class Gammaproteobacteria; order Burkholderiales; family Casimicrobiaceae; genus VBCG01. The sequence goes on from CAVOVD010000013.1 coordinate 206,435, forward strand.
CCAAGGACGCCGGTGGTGTGGAACGCCAAAGCGAGCGTGCCGGCGAAGGGCCCCAGCCCGGCCGCGACGACGATCAGCGACGCCCAGACGAGTTCGGGAATCGCCCGCGCGACGTTGAGCACTGCGCGCGCGGCCCGGCGCGGCAGCACGCCCCAGCGCCCCGCGGCCGGCAGCGCCAGCGCCAGCCCGCCGATCATCGCCAGCAGCGTGCCCAGCAGGGAAATGGCCAGCGTCTCCAGCGTCGCATACGCGGTCCTGCCGAGAAACTGCGCGTCGGTGGCCGGTGGAAAGAAGCCGCCGAGGAAGGCGCCCATCTGGTTCGCCGCTTCGCGCGAGAACAGGCTCGCCCAGTCGCCGGAGAGCGTAGCCACGCAGGCGGCCACGAAGGCGACGAAGGCCAGCGGCACCAGCACGCCGCGGCGCGAGACTCCGCCGGGCGCGCCGCTCATGCCAGCCACCTCCGCAGATATGCGCTCACCGCGTCGGCCAGCGAGACCAGGCCGACGAACACGGCGAGCATGGTGAGCACCTCGCCGCCTTCGAGCATCTTCATCGACAGCTCCATCTGCTGGCCGAGGCCGCCGGCGCCGACGAAGCCCATCACCACCGAGGCGCGGATAGCGCATTCCCAGCGATAGACCGTGTACGACATGAGTTCCGGCAGGCACACGGGCAGCGTGCCGTAGACGAAGGCCTGTGCTCGCGACGCGCCGTTGGCGAGCAGCGCGCGGGTGGCATGCGCCTCGTTGGACTCGAAGATCTCGATGTAGACCTTGCCCAGCATGCCGCCGTAGGTGAGCGCGATGGCGACCACGCCGGCCGTGTCGCCCAACCCCACGGCGCGGACGATCAGCAGCGCCCAGACGATTTCCGGGATCGAGCGCAGCACGATCAGCAGCCAGCGCACGCCGCCGCGCAGCGTCATGCACCATCCGCACATGCGACCGTCGGCGAGTGCGGTGATCGACAAGGCCCGGTTGGCGACGAGCGCCAGGGGCATCGCGATCAGGACGGCGAGCGTGGTGCCGACGGTGGCGATGGCCACCGTCTGCCAGGTGGCGACGGCGACCAGGCCCAGGAACGGCAGGTCGACGCGCGGCGGAAAGAAGGTGGCAAGAAACCGGCCGGCGCGCGCAGGCTGGCCTCGCCCCACAACTGCGCCGGATTGAATTCGGCCAGCCAGCCGGTCGGGATCAGCACGACGACGATGGCGATGCGTCACAGAGCATCCGTGCGCGCCACGCGGGATCAGCGACGGATGCCGGAGTGGTCGCGCTGGCGTTCACGGGTTCGCCGGACCCTAGAGGCAACGCGTGAGCTTGGCCTGCGCCTCGGCTTCGGACGCGGGCGCCTGGAACGATGAACCCAGCTCGGCGCCGTAGAGTTCGGCCAGCAGCGCGTCGTTCACCCTGGCGCGCGGCAGGTCGAACAGCACGCGACCGTTGCGCAGGCCCACGAGGCGCGCGAAGCGCGCCAGCGCCAGATCCACCGCGTGCAGCGAGACGACCAGCGTCGCGCCGCGAGTCCGCGCCTCGTGCTGCAGCGTTTCCAGCGCGGCGTTGGCAAGCGCGGGATCGAGCGCCGACACCGGTTCGTCGAGCAGGAACAGCCGCGCCTGCGAGGTCAGGACGCGCGCCAGTCCGACACGCTGGCGCTCGCCGCCCGACAGTCGGTCGCAGCGCAGGAACAGCTTGTCCGCCAGATCGAAGCGCGCCAGCGCGGACTGCGCCAGCGCGGCGTCGCGGGGCCGCACCAGCGAGCGCACCGCATGCCACGCGCTCCACCGCGGCAGGCACCCGGCGAGCACCGCGTTGACCACGCGCTGCCGCGGCGGCAGCGGCGGCACCTGTGGGCACAGGAACAGCTCGCCGCGCAGCGCATGCCGGTCGCGCGTCGCCAGCGTCCAGGGGCGGCGGCCGAGGACGCGCAGTTCGCCGGTGGATGGCCGCATCGCGCACGCGAGCGTGGCCAGCAGCGTGGACTTGCCGGCTCCGGAGGGCCCGATGATCGCCACCTGCTCGCCGGCCGCGAAACGAAGGTCGAGGTCGGCCAGTGCGACGACTCCGGCGTATTCGACACGCAGGCGCTCGAGCGCGGTGTCGGCGCCGGTGTCGTCGAGGGGATCGGCAGCGCCGGAAGACGCCTGATGGAATGACATCGCGAAAGGCGGCGCGCGAACGCGCCGCTACTTGAGCAGGCCGGCGGATTTCGCCGCGTCCTCGATGCCCTTGTAGTTCTCCACCCTGGTCGGCACGAACCTGGTCGCGCGCTGCAGCTTGAGGATTTCCGCGTCCTCCGGCCTCGTCGGGTCGAGCGCCAGGAACGCTGCCTTGATCTTCGCCACCAGCGCCGGATCGAGGTCGCCGCGCACGGTCCAGTTGTAGTCGTAGTACGGCGGCGTCGTGTAGAAGACCAGCACCTCCCTGGGATCGATCTTCTTTTCCTCGACCAGCTTGTTCCACACCGAGATGTTGAGCGCGCCGGCGTCGACCTTGCCGCCGGCGACCTGGAAAGCGGTGGCGTCGTGCGCGCCGGAGTAGGCGACGCGCAGGTCGCTGGTCCGGATTCAATCCGGCCTGCAGCATGAACGAGCGCGGCATCAGGTGGCCGGAGGTCGACGAGACCGAGCCGAAGGTGAAGTTCTTGCCCTTGAGGTCGGAGAGGCTCTTGATGCCACTTCCCGCTTTGGTGATGAAGACGGACTTGAATTGCTCGTCCTCGACGCGCTGCACCAGCGGAATGGCGGTGCCATTGGTGCGGTGCCTGGCCTGGACGAAGGTGAAGCCGCCATACCAGACCAGGTCGAGTTTCCTGCCGGCGAGACCTTCGACGGTGGCGGCATAGTCGGTGACCGGAGTGAATTCGACCTTGGTGCCGGTCTTCGCTTCCAGATACTTGCCCAGCGGCGCGAACTTGCGCTGCAGTTCGGTCGGCGCCTCGTCCGGAATGGCCGAGACCTTGAGTACGGGCTGTGCCCACGAAAGCGGCGTCCAGCCCAACAGCGTGCCGAGCAGGAACGCCCAAAGGGCGCCGCGAATGCTGCGCGACCGATTGCTTGTCTGCATGGTGTCCTCCGGCAAGGATTGGTCGGACGGCGAGCGTGCAGCCCGACCGGCGGCGCGGATGCCGCTATGATGTCGGTTTGAATCTAGCACAGACGATTGCCCGTCGCATGACGCAACCCCGCATTGCTCGATCGCCTGCAAACCGATGCCGCCGCCGAGCGCGCGGCGCTGGTCGCCGGACTGCTGGATTCGCCGGCACGGATCGCGCCCAAGTACTTCTACGATGCGCTGGGCTGCGCGCTGTTCGGGGCGATCTGCGAGTTGCCGGAGTACTACCCGACGCGCACCGAGCGCGCCATTTTCGACGAGCATCGTCCGGCGATTGCCCATGCCGTTGGCAGGGGCAAGCAGCTGGTCGACCTCGGCGCCGGCGACTGCCGCAAGGCGCGGGAATGGTTGCCGCTGCTCGCGCCACCGCGCTACGTCGCGGTCGACATCGCCCGTGACGGCCTCGCCGCGGCCCTCAGCCGGATGGCGCCGGATTTCCCTGATATCGAAATGGTCGGAGTGGTGACCGATTTCACGCTCGGCCTCGACCTTGGCGCCGAACTCGCCGCCGGCCCGGCGACATTCTTCTATCCGGGCTCGTCGATCGGCAACTTCGCCCCCGCCGAGGCGCTGGACTTCCTCGCCGACATCCGGCGGCACTGCGCCGGTCGCGCCGGCAGTGGCCTGCTGATCGGCGTCGACTGCAAGAAGGATCCGGCGCGGCTGACCGCCGCCTACGCGGATGCGCTCGGCGTCACCGCCGCGTTCAACCGCAACATGCTGAACCAGGTCAATCGCCTGCTCGGCAGCGACTTTCGGCCCGAGGCCTTCGCGCACGTGGGTTTCTACAACGCGGATGCCGGCCGCATCGAGATGCACCTCGAGGCGACGATGGCGCAAACGGTGCGCCTGCCCGGCGCGACGCGCGACTTCGCATCCGGCGAGCGCATTCACACCGAGAACTCCTACAAGTACGCGCCCGCCGAGTTCGCGACGCTGTTGCGCGAGGCGGGCTTCGACCGCGTCCAATGCTGGCAGGACGCGCGGCGCGACTTCGCCGTGTTCCACGCGACCTGAACCGCGCCCGCGACGCGGGCAAGCGGCTGAGTCGTCTCGTCTAGCGCACCGCCACGCGCGCAGGACCCGCGGTCAGCTCGCCGATGACCGCGGCGTTCGCAAAGCCGTCGTTCGCGAACAACTCGAGCACGTCCGCCGCGGCGTCGGGCGCGCAGGCGACAAGCAGGCCGCCGGAGGTCTGCGGGTCGGTGAGCAGCGCCTGCTCGGCCTCGCCGATGTGCGCGGAGAGGTCGACGTCCTTGCCGTAGCCTGCCCAGTTGCGGCTGGAGGCGCCGGTGATGAAACCGTCGCGGGCGAGTTCCAGCGCATCCGGCAGCAGCGGCACGCGGGAGAAGTCGACCGCCGCGCCGACGTTCGAGCCGCGGCAGGTCTCGAGCAGGTGGCCCAGCAGGCCGAAGCCCGTCACGTCGGTGAGCGCATGCACGGCGGGCATCCTGCCCAGCGCGATGCCCGGCGTATTGAGCCTGGTCGTGCTGGCCAGCATCGCGGCATAGCCTTCGGCCGAGAGCCTTTCCTTCTTCAGGGCGGCGCTGTAGACGCCCACGCCGACCGGCTTGCCGAGGATCAGCACGTCGCCGGCTTGCGCGCCGGCGTTGCGCTTCAGGTTGCGCGGATCGACCAGGCCGATCGCGACCAGGCCGTAGATCGGCTCCACCGAGTCGATCGTATGCCCGCCGGCGATGGGGACGTTCGCCCTGGCGCAGACATCCTCGCCGCCCTGGAGAATGCGGCGGATGGTCTCGACCGGCAACTGGTTGACCGGCATGGCGACCAGCGCCAGCGCGAACAGCGGCGTGCCGCCCATCGCGTAGACGTCGGAGATCGCATTGGTCGCGGCGATGGCGCCGAAGTCGTAGGGATCGTCGACGATGGGCATGAAGAAGTCGGTGGTCGCGACGATCGCCTGACGCTCGTTGATCTGGTAGACGGCGGCGTCGTCGGACGTCTCGATGCCGACCAGCAACTGCGGCGCCAGGAGCTGCGTGCCGGCCTTGGCGATGATCTGCTGCAGGACCGCGGGCGCGATCTTGCAGCCGCAGCCGCCGCCGTGCGAGAACGAGGTCAGGCGCAGCGGGACGTTGTCTGGAGCATTCATGAGGTTCTTCTCCCGGGCGGGGCTTCGCCGCCGTTGGCTCGAAGCGGACATTCTATCGCGGTGTGCGGCGATTGCCTCGGCGACGACGCGCTGCAGCCCAGCCGCTTCGGCGTCCGGAGTAAAGCGCGGCGCGCGCGACCGGCAGGACGCCCCCAGTGCATCCACGAACGCCGAGTCGTGCGCGGCGCGCACCAGCAGCGCCGCCAGTCCCTTTGCGTCGCCGACGGCGAAGTACCCGGCATAGTCGTCGCCGAGCATGCCCACGTTGCCGGACATGCGCGAGCCGAGCACGGCGGTGCCCGCGGTGACGGCCTCGACGACGACGTTGGCGCCGCCTTCCATGCGCGAGGGAACCAGCAGCAGGTGGGCGCGCTTGATCGCCTGGCGCGTCCACGGATGCGCGCGCGGCCCCAGGTAGCGCACGCGCGGGTCCGCCGCCGCCAGCGTGCGCACGGCGGCGCCCAGCACGGGGTCCAGCGCCGCACCGATGACGGTCAGCGTCGCCGGCAGGTCCGAGGGCAGCAATCGCCATGCGGCAAACGCGGTCTGCGGATCCTTCTCGTCGCGCAGGTGCGCAACGAGCACGCAATGCAGGAGATCCGGCCGCTTGTGCGGCCAGGGCACTAGCGCACGCGCGGACTGGAACACCACGCGTGCCTTGTCACACCAGGGAGTGGGCAGGTGTCGCGGCGCGTCGTCCTGCAGCACGATCAGCCGGTCGGCGAGATCCAGCGACGTTCGCGTCGCGGCATCGCCGGCCGGAAGGTCCCGGTACAGGTCGGTTCCGGTCAGCGCCACGATCATTGCGCGGTCGGGATGGCGCTGTCGCCAGTCGCAGATCGCCTGATGGCTGCGCCGCGCGTGCAGCGCGATCAGCAGCGCGGCATCGTCGCCCGCCGTTGCCGTCAGCGGGTCGCCGGACGCTTGTACAATCACCCGGTAGCGCCTGGACAGGAGCCTGCGCCAGCGCACGGCGGTCCGCCAGTTGCCGTTGTTGGCGTCGGCAAGGTAGGGCGTGACGATGAGCAGCGTCGGCGCGCGCGGTCGGGACATGGAGGGTCGGTTGATGCTGGTCGGAAGCGGGCCGCGCAGCGTGGCGGCGATTGCGGCGGCGCTGGCCGATGTGCGCGAGTATACGCGGCGGCTGTACGCGCACCTGACGCCGGAGCAGCGCGCATTTCCGCAGATCGCCATCGTCAACCCGCCACTCTGGGAGTTGGGGCACATCGGCTGGTTCCAGGAGTTCTGGTGCCGGCGCCATCGCCCCGACGATCCGCGCGGCGCGCGCACGCCTTCGCGCATCGCCGAGGCCGACCGATGGTGGGACTCGGCGCGCGTCCCGCACGCGACCCGCTGGTCGCTGCCTCTGCCCGACTGGAATGGCATCTGCGACTATCTCGACGCGACGCTGGCCGACACGCTGGCGGCGCTGGCGGACTCGCGCGACGGCGAACGCTACTTCTTCGAACTCGCGCTGTATCACGAGGACATGCACGTCGAGGCGCTGCTGATGACGCTGCAGACGCTTGCGCTGCCGCTGCCTCCGGGATACCCGCGCAGCGTGGCGAACGCGGAGCGGGGCGAGGCGACCGCCGGCGACGTCGCTTATGCCGGCGGGAGTTTCGTGCGCGGCGCGCCCCGGGGCGCGGACGCGACGCGCTTCGTGTTCGACAACGAGAAGTGGGCGCACCCGGTCGAGGTGGCGCCCTTCGCGCTGGCCCGCCGCTGCGTGACCAATGCGGAGTTCGCGGCCTTCGTCGCCGACGGCGGCTACGCGCGACGATCGTTGTGGTCAGAGGCGGGCTGGTCGTGGCGGACACGGCAGGCGGCCGTGCGCCCCGTGTACTGGCGGCCAGCGGGCGACGGCTGGGAACAGCGGCGCTTCGATGCGTGGGTCGCGCTGGACGGATCGCTGCCCGTGCTGCACGTCAACGCGCACGAGGCCGAGGCGTGGTGCCGGTGGGCGGGACGGCGGCTGCCGACCGAGACCGAGTGGGAGTTCGCCGCCGCACGGGCTGCCCCCGATTGCGTCGCGCACCTCGACCATGCGGCCGCCGCGCCGGTAGCAGCCGCCTGGCCCGGCGCGGCGCCGGCGCACCTGTTCGGCAACGTCTGGGAATGGACGGCGAGCGCCTTCCTTCCCTACCCGGGATTCGCGCCCGACCCCTATGCCGAATATTCGCAGCCCTGGTTCGGCGACCATCGCGTGGTGCGCGGCGGGTCGTTCGCGACGCGTTCGCGGCTGGTTCACGCGGGGTTTCGCAACTTCTACCTGCCGGAGCGCACGGACCTGTTCGTCGGATTCCGAACCTGCGCGCTCCAGGTTTCCGCGCCACGGCACCCGGCCGGCGCCCAAAGATCGCCGGATTCCTGACCAGGATCAAAGCGGTCCGATGGTACGCGGTCATCATCCTTGCAGGGCGAGTTCGGCTCCGAAGATTGCCCGTGGACACGCTGCACACATCGGGCCGGACGCCGATGGAGGATGACGCGTTGCAGTCGAATACACCGGAAATGTCGCGATTCGAGATTGTCTCGCGCGAGGATTTTTCTCCGCTCACCTACCTGCTGGAGATCCGCCATCCGCTGATGGCGCGGGCGGCCAAGCCCGGGCAGTTCGTCATCGTCATGGCCACCGAGCACGGCGAACGGGTTCCGCTGACGATCGCCGATTTCGACCGCGACCGCGGCACGATCACCCTGGTCATCCAGGCGGTGGGCAAGACGACGCGCGAGATGCAGCAAACCTGCAGGGTGGGCACGTCGCTGTTTGCGCTGGTCGGCCCGATGGGCGTTCCCAGCGCGCAGACGCATCCGCGCAAGGTGCTCTGCGTCGGCGGCGGCCTGGGCGTGGCGCCGATCTTTCCCCAGGCGCGTGGCTTTCAGCAGGGCGGCGCCTACGTCATCGGCGTCATCGGCTTTCGCACCAAGAGCCTGATCTTCTGGGAGGAGCGCTTCCGTTCCGTCTGCGACGAGGTGATCGTCTGCACCGACGACGGTTCGGCCGGCATCAAGGGAACCGTCGCTGAAGGCATCCGCGTTGCCATCGAGCGTCACCCGGACATCGACGAATGCGTGGCCATCGGACCTCCGGTGATGATGAAAGGTTGCGCCGACGCCACCCGCCCGCACGGCATCAAGACCATGGTCAGCCTGAATCCGCTGATGGTCGACGGGACCGGAATGTGCGGAGGCTGCCGGGTGCGGGTCGGCGACCAGATCAAGTTCGCCTGTGTCGACGGGCCGGACTTCGACGGGCACCAGGTCGACTTCGACGACCTGATGGCGCGCTTGAAGCGCTTCACCGCAGAAGAGCGCGTGGCGCTGGAGCACTGGAATGACACCTGCCGCCTGATGAAGCAGGCCGACGCCATGGCGCCGGAGTCCGGCGGCGACCAGGAACTGTACTAGACCATGGCGACCGCGAAGAAAAGAACGATCAGGACCATTCCGCAGGAACGCACACCGGTCCGTGAACAGGATCCGCAGGAGCGCGCGCGCAATTTCGGCGAGGTGTCGCTGGGCTACGGGCTCGAGGAGGCGCTGCGCGAGGCCGACCGCTGCCTGCAGTGCGCGGACGAACCCTGTGTGCGCGGCTGCCCGGTGGGGATCGACATTCCCGGATTCATCCGCAAGATCACCGAAAAGCACTACCGGGGCGCCTACGACATCATCACCGACACCAATCTGCTGCCGTCGATCTGTGGCCGCGTGTGCCCGCAGGAGAATCAATGCGAAGGTGTCTGCACGGTCGGTGACACCCTCGAACCGGTCGCCATCGGCCGGCTCGAGCGCTTCGTCGGCGACATGGCGATCAGCGAGGACTGGACCAATGTCCCCTACATCGAGCCATCCGGGTACCGGGTCGGAATCGTCGGCGCCGGGCCCGCGGGCATGGCCTGCGCCGCGGACATGGCCAAGGCCGGTTGCGAGGTGACGGTCTACGAGGCCTTTCACCAGCCCGGTGGCGTGCTCAAGTACGGCATTCCGGACTTCCGGCTGCCCAACGAGGTGATCGACGCCGAACTCGGGAAGCTGCGTCAACTCGGCATCGCGTTCGAATGCAACACCCTCGTGGGTCGCCTGTTCACCATCGAGCAGATGGTGACCGAAATGGGATTCCATGCGGTGTTCATCGGCACAGGCGCCGGCTATCCGAGCTTCATGGGCATCCCTGGGGAGTCGCTCAACGGCGTGCTCTCCGCCAATGAACTGCTGACGCGCTGCAACCTGATGCATGCACGCGACTACCCGAATTTCGACACGCCGCTCAAGCCTGGCCGGAAGGTGGCGGTGATCGGCGCCGGCAACACGGCGATGGATGCGTTGCGCGTGTCGCTGCGTCTGGGCGCCGAGTCGGTGCACTGCATCTACCGCCGCTCGAAGACCGAGGCCCCGGCCCGCGTCGAGGAAATCCACCATGCCGAGGAGGAGGGCGTGGATTTCAACTGGCTGTCGAGTCCGGTCGAGATTCTGGGCGACGACGAAAAGCGCGTGCGGGCGCTGCGCTGCGTCCGGATGGAACTTGGCGAGCCGGACGCGTCCGGCCGGCGCCGTCCGGTGGTGATCCCCGGCAGCGAATTCGAGTTCGAGACCGACATGGTCGTCTACGCGATCGGCACCAACGCCAACCCGATCCTGGGCCAGACCTCGAAGCTGGCGCTCGACAAGCGCGGCTACATCGCCGCCGACGACGATCTGGCCACGTCGATCGCCGGCGTCTACGCCGGTGGCGACATCGTCACCGGGGCGGCGACCGTGATCGAGGCGATGGGCGCCGGACGCCATGCCGCACGCAGCATCAAGGCCTATCTGGGCCTGCGCGACACCGAGGCCGTCTACCGGGCGCAAACGCCAGCGACGCGATTCGGCATTCCGGACGACGAGCATTGCTTCGCAAGGGTGCGCCTGGCCTGAGTGCGAGCGCATGCACGTCGACCGAAGCTTCCGATCAAGGTACGAAAATGACTGAATCCGCGCTTCTCGACCGCTCGGCAGCGTCGCCGACGGGCCGCAACAAACAGACCCGCGTGCTGAGCGAGCACATCGTTGAGGTGATCAGCGACTCCGGCGAAGGCGCGCAGCGCTGCGGGCAGTCGCTGGGTGTCATCGCCGCCAGGAGCGGCAACGGCATCTGGACCGTGGAGATCATTCCGGCCGAAATCCAGCCGCCGGCGCGCAGCGTGGCCGGCGCGAGCGGAATCCGGATCCGGATCGGCGCCACGCGCGTCACCAACGGCGGCGACGAGACCGACCTGGTCGTGGCCTTCAACGAACAGGTGCTGCTCGGTCGTGTACGCGCCGGAGAACTCAAGCCCGGAGCGACGATCCTGCTCGAGAGCATGTGGCGCGAGCACAAGGACCCGACCATCGTCGCGTCGTACACCGAGACGGTCAAGGCGCTGCAGGACGCTGGCTACCGGGTTCACGAAATACCGCTTGAACGCGAGTGCCGAGCGCTGATGTCCGATCCGCGGCGCGGCAAGAACATGTTCGTGCTCGGCATGCTGTGCAGCATCTACAGCCTGGACATGACGCTCGCCCGCGACCAGGTCGCGCGGATCTTCGGCAAGAAGGACGCGAAGGTCATCGCCGGCAATATCCGGCTGCTCGAGGCGGGGTTCGCCTGGGCGGAGGAAAGCCTCGATTTCAAGTATGCGATTCCGGCGCAGCGCTCGAGCGAGCCGCAGGTCGTCCTGAACGGCAATACGGCGATCGCGCTGGGCGTGCTCGCGTCGGGCATGGATATCTGCGCCATGTATCCGATCACGCCGGCCACCTCGGCCTCGCACTATCTGTCCGACGCGTTCGAACGCATCGGCGGCCTCGTCCATCAGGCGGAGGACGAGATCGCCGCCTGCGCGTTCGCCATCGGCGCGTCCTACGCGGGACGTTGCGCGGTGACCATCACTTCGGGTCCCGGCTATTCGCTCAAGCAGGAGGGGCTGGGACTCGCCGTGATGGCCGAAATTCCTCTGGTGGTGGTCAACGTGCAGCGCGGCGGTCCTTCCACCGGGCAACCGACCAAGGTGGAGCAGGGCGACCTGCTGACGGCGGTCTACGGCAGCCACGGCGACGCGCCGAAGGTGGTGCTGGCGGTCAGCGACATCGAGGACTGCTTCTACGCGATGATCACCGCGCGCAAGATCGCGGAGACTTTCAACACGGTCGTGGTCGTGCTCTCCGACGCCAGCCTGGCAACCGCGCAGCAGCCGTTTCCGCGGCCCCGTTTTTCCGAGGACTGGCTGGCGGCGCCGCTGGACCAGTCGCCGGTGCCCAAGGGCGCCAAGCCCTACGACTGGGACCCGCTGACCGGCATCGCGCGGCGGTTTATCCCCGGCCAGCCCAACGGCATGCATACGCTCACCGGCCTTGCGCACGACCGGATGAGCAAGGTTGCCTACGACCCGGTGATCAACGAGGAAGGACTGCGCGCGCGCAGCCTCAAGCTCGTCGCTCTGCAGAAGACGCTGAAGACCCCGCCAGTCCACGGCGACCCCGAAGGCGACCTGCTGGTCGTCGGCTGGGGGAGCACCAAGGGCGTGATCGAGGAGGCCGTCGACCGCGCGCGGGCGGAGGGCCTCAGGGTTTCGTCGCTGCACCTGCGCTTCATCCAGCCGATGCCCTCGGGCATCCGCGAGATCCTCAAGCGCTTCGGCAAGGTGATGACCGTGGAAGCCAACTGGTCGGATCGACGCGAGGACGAACTGGTCGACGAGGACAACCGCCGCTATTCGGCGCTGGCGCTGATGCTGCGCTCGCGGTTCCTGGTCGACATCGACTGCTGGAGCGAGGCGCGCGGCCAGCCGATCAAGCCCGGCGACGTCGTCCGCGCGATGCGCGCAAAACTCAACGAAGGAAGCTGACCATGGCCACACCGGTCACCCGCTGCATCATCAAGCTGCACGAGGAGCATCATCACCTGGAGGATTACCAGGGCGGCGTGCCGCGCTGGTGCGGTGGCTGCGGCGACAACGCCATCCTGGCCGCGGTGCAGCGGCTGTGCCGCGACGAGGACCTGGCGCCGGAGCGCACGGTGTTCGTCTCCGGCATCGGTTGCTCGAGCCGGTTTCCGCACTACATGAAGACCTACGGCTTCCACGGCATCCACGGCCGGGCGTTTCCGATCGCCCAGGGCGTGAAGATGGCGCGGCCCGACCTGGCGGTGTTCGTCAATACCGGCGACGGCGACTGCTGCAGCATCGGCGCAGCGCACTGGATCCATGCCATCCGCTACAACATGAACATGACGGTGATCCTGCACGACAACCACGTGTACGGCCTGACCAAGAAGCAGGCGTCGCCGACGTCGCCGATCGGCTTCACCAGCAACACGACGCCGCGCGGCGCCGTCCTCGAGGCACTCAACCCGCTTACGGTGACGCTGGGGGTCCAGAACGTCTCCTTCGTCGCCCAGGCCGTCGACTGGATTCCGGAACTGCTCTACGACATCATCTCCCGCGCCTACCGCCACCGCGGCTTTTCGTTCATCCGCATCATCCAGCGCTGCCCGGAATTCCTGCCCAAGATGTTCGAACCCTGGTTGCACGACCCGGGCAAGACCTTGCTGCTGACGCACGCGAACGGACTCACGCCATCCGCCGAGACCAGCCGGGTCTACGGCAACCAGCGCGAGCACGATCCGCTGGACATCCACAAGGCGCGCGAGATCGCGTCGGTGGAGGATCCCATTCCCGTCGGCATCCTCTACCAGAAACCCGACGTGCCCTGCTACGAAGACCTGCGCGGGGCGGGTCAGCCACGCACGGTGGAACGCATCCGTGCCGGCCTCGACGCCGAATTCGACAAGGTCACGATCTGGCCGGACGACGATTCGGCGCGGCAGCAGGTCGCATGAGGTCGAGCGACAGATGACTGCATCAGCCACAGCCGCAAAGGCGGCGAAACATTCGGACCAGCTGGTCTTCCACATGACCGGCAAGCGGGTCGGCGACGGCATGGCGCCGGTCGACCCCGGCACGCTGCGTCCCGCGTTGCTGGCGCGCTACCGCGACCTTGCCCGCCTGCGCTACGACTACCCGCTGGTGCTGCCGGAGCCGTCGACCGATTCCGATTACGTGCGTTCGCTGTCGTCGATCGTCGGCATGCTCCTCGCCGAACTGGCGCCCCGCGGTCCGGAAGGCGAGCGTCTGCGCAAGCATGTCCTGCGGCTGGAGCGCGAGATTCGCGCAATGCTGGCCTCCGGTGCGCAGGGCACGCTGTCGGAGCTCTGGGCCGCCGCGATCGGGCGATTGACCATCGGCGCCGACGAGACAACGGCCAAGGTGCTCGCCCAGGCCGGTCAGTCGCTGACCGTCGACGGCGAAGTTGCCGACTGCGATCCGCAGCTCCCGGCACGCCTGGTCACGCAGGCGTGGCGCCATGTGCAGCTGGAAAAAGGCCGGCAATTCCGGGCTACGGTCGACGCGCTGGTGCGGCGGCTCTCGGACATCCTTCGCGCCGCGTTTGCGCGATCGGCCGCGGGGCAGCAGCCCGCGGCGCTCGCCGCGGCGATCGGCACGGCGCATGCGGAGGTCTTCGATTTCGCCGTCATGTCAAGGCTGGTGTCGCGCAATGTTCCGGACGACGAGCTGCCGGCGGCGCGACGCGCGCGCATCGAGTCGGCGCTGGCCGTGCTCCGCGTGCAGCCTTTCTTTCCGGACGAGCTGATGTCGGCGGGGACGACGGAACCCTGGAACTTCCGCTTCGACAATTGCGCCGCGGCCGTCGCTGCCTACCGGGAACGCCTGCCACGGCTGGTCGAGGTCGTGAAGGCCATCGCAATCGCCGAACTGGAAGTGGACGGCAACTACGACGAAGCCGATCACGATCCCTATTTCGAGCGTTACGACGAGGAATTGCTGACGGCGGACGATCTGGCGCTGTTCCCGGACTACCTGGTGTGCATTCCGGCGGGCAGCAACGGCGCACCGGAAAATGCGGGCCTGGTCGAGATGCTGTCCTCCGGACTGCCGGTGAAGGTGCTCGTCCAGCAGACCGAGATCATCGAGGAGGCGTCGATCGGCACCGGCCGCTTTGCCTTCGGTGTGCGCAGCGCCCGGCTGGCGACTGCCGCGATGGGCCTTGGCGGCATGTTCGTGCTGCAGGCGACCAGCGCGGAACTGTATGCGCTGCGCGGGCAGCTGCGGCACGGACTGGCGTGCCGCGAGCCGGCGCTGTTCAGCGTGTTTGCGGGCTCGCCGGCGGTGACCGGCGGACTGTCGCCCTACCTGAGCGCGGCGGCCGCCCGCGAATCGCGGGCCTTTCCGGTCTTCGTCTACGATGCGGAGGCGGGTGGAAACTGGGCGGAGCGGTTTTCGCTGGAGAACAATCGCGATCCGGACGCCGACTGGCCGGTCGACCCGTTCGACTATGCCGACGACGCGCAGCAGCGCGTCACCGAGCGACTGGCATTCACCTACGCCGACTTCGTGCTGTGCGATCGCCGCCACCTGTCGCATTTCGCGGTCGTGCCGCGCGAGCGCTGGACCGCCGCGATGATGCCGGCTGCGCAATGGCTCGAGTTGCCCGTGCAGGCGGCGACCGAGCGCATTCCCTTCCTCTGGGCCGTGGACGGCGATGATCGGCTTCATCGCGTCATTGTCGACCTGCGCCTGATGCAGGCGACGCGTCGCTGCCTGCTGCTATGGCATCGGCTGCAGGAGCACGCCGGCATTCACGATTCGCACGCCGAACGGCTGCTGGCACGCGAAAAGGCGGCCTGGGAACTGCAAAGGCAAGGTGCTTCGGCCGGGCCGGAAGGGCAGGCGGACGGACCGGCTGCGCATCCGGAAGCGGCGCCATCGGCATCCGCCGACGGCGCGCCGGCGGTCGCACCGCCGCGTTCTGACGACGCCTGGATCGATACCATTCGCTGCCCCAGCTGCAACGAGTGCCAGCTGATCAACGACAGGATGTTCGGCTACAACGAGAACAAGCAGGCGTACATCAAGGACATCGACGCTGGCACCTACCGCCAGCTGGTCGAGGCGGCCGAGGCCTGCCAGGTGGCCATCATTCATCCAGGCAAGCCGCGCAACCCGAAGGAACCGGGACTCGACGAGCTTTTGCAACGCGCCGCGCCGTTCCTCTAGCCGGCTCTGGCCGCGTTACGCGCCGCGGCGGCGCATCGCAGCCGCGGCGCCTTTTTTCTGCCGATGCCCGGTCCGCGGGACCCATCCGTTTCGCGGGCGCGGCCATGGCTGTCGCGGCAAGACCCTGACAGGAACCGGGATTTGCCCGAACCGCCGCGACCATCTTTCCTCGGCGGGCGCGCTCGCGTAGCATCGCTACATTGATACCGGGGCCCCGGGGAATGCGTGCGGCCGGCCCGAGCGCCAATCCGCGGCTCGTGGGCCTGTTTCCCCGGTACCGAATCGAGGAGGGTGTTTGAAGCCGACGGACATTGCAGCTCCAGACTATTTCCACAAGGTCGTCGATTGTCAGTGGGCTTGCCCCGCCCATACTCCCGTCCCCGAGTACATCCGCCTGATCGCGGCCGGGCGGTACGGTGACGCCTACCTGGTCAACTGGAAGTCGAATGTATTTCCCGGCATCCTCGGCCGCACCTGCGACCGGCCATGCGAACCCGCCTGTCGCCGCGGCCGGGTCGAGGAGGGAGGCGACAGGAAGGCCAAGCCCGAGCCGGTCGCGATCTGTCGCCTGAAGCGCGTCGCCGCCGACTACAAGGACGACATCCGCGAATTCCTGCCGCGGCCGGCCGAGCAGCGCAACGGCAAACGGGTCGCGCTGGTCGGTGCGGGTCCCGCGTCGCTCACCGTCGCCCGCGATCTGGCGCCGCTTGGCTATGAGTGCGTGGTCTTCGACGGCGATTCGCGCGCCGGCGGAATGATGCGCACGCAGATTCCGAAATTCCGGCTGCCCGAGAGCGTGATCGACGAGGAGGTCGGCTACGTGCTCGACCTGGGCATCGAGTTTCGCGCCGGCCGCCGCATCGACAGCCTCGCCGCGCTGTCCGCGGAAGGCTGGGATGCGATCTTCATCGGCAGCGGCGCGCCGCGCGGTCGCGACATCGAGGTCCCCGGCCGCCGCGAGGCAGCGGCGAACATCCATATCGGCATCGACTGGCTGTCGTCCGTGTCCTTCGGGCACACGACGCGCATCGGCCGGCGGGTGATCGTACTGGGCGGCGGCAATACCGCGATGGACTGCTGCCGCAGCGCCAAGCGCCTGGGCGGCGAGGACGTGCAGGTGGTCGTGCGCTCCGGCTTCGACGAGATGAAGGCCTCGCCCTGGGAGAAGGAAGACGCGGCGCACGAGGGCATCCCCATTCACAATTTCCTGGTGCCCAAGGCGATCTCGCACGACAACGGCAAGCTCACCGGCGTCACCTTCGAAAAGGTGGCGCCGAAGTACGACGACCGTGGCCGCCGCAGGCTGATCCCCACCGGCGACGCCGACGTGCACTTCCCCTGCGACGACGTGCTGGTCGCGATCGGTCAGGAGAACGCGTTTCCGTGGATCGAGCGCGACCTGGGCCTCGAGTTCGACGCCAACGGCATGCCGGTGGTCGACGAAGTCACGTTCGCGTCGACGATGCCGGGCGTGTTCTTCGGCGGCGACGCGGCCTTCGGACCGAAGAACATCATCTGGGCAGTGGCGCACGGGCACGAGGCGGCGATCTCCATCGACCTGCATTGCCGCGGCGAGAGCCTCGCGCAGCGGCCTCCGCCGATGGTGACGCTGGCGTCGCAGAAGATGGGCATCCACGAATGGAGCTACAACAACGCGATCACCGCCGATCGCCGGTTCCGCGTGCCGCTCAAGGACACCAAGCTCGCGCTCAAGAACATCAAGATCGAGGTGGAGCTGGGGTTCGATCCCAAGCTCGCCGTCCTCGAGGCGCAGCGCTGCCTGAACTGCGACGTGCAGACCGTGTTCACCGGCAAGCTGTGCATCGAGTGCGACGCCTGCGTGGACATCTGCCCGATGGACTGCATCACCTTCACCTCCAACGGCGACGAGGCCGACCTGCGCCGCCGCCTGAAGGCACCGGCCGTCAATCTGACGCAGGATCTGTACGTGTCCGGCGAACTCAAGACCGGCCGCGTCATGGTCAAGGACGAGGACGTGTGCCTGCACTGCAGCCTGTGCGCCGAGCGCTGTCCGACGGGCGCCTGGGACATGCAGAAGTTCCTGCTGGAGATGACCCACGCCGACGATCGTTGCGGCAAGCGGCAGGGCCCCGCCGCCGCGCCGCGACCGGCGCCCGCGACGCATGCCGCGGCGGACTAGAAAATGAGCGCGATGGACGTGCCGGTTCGCACCAACGATTTCGTGGTCAAGTTCGCCAACGTCAATGGCTCCGGGTCGGCGTCGGCCAACGGACTGTTCGCGCGGGCGATCCTGCGCATGGGCGTTCCGGTCGCCGCGCGCAACATCTTTCCCTCGAACATCCAGGGACTGCCCACCTGGTACGAAGTGCGGGTCAGCGAGGCCGGCTGGCGCGCCCGCCGCGGCGGCGCGGACCTGATGGTGGCGATGAATCCGCAGACCTGGGAGAAGGACGTCGCGGAGATCGACTCCGGCGGCTACCTGTTCTACGACTCGACCCGGCCGCTGCCCCCGGCCAAGTTCCGCGAGGACGTCACGGCGCTGGGCGTGCCGCTGACGGCGATCTGCAACGCCGAGTACACCGACGCGCGTCTGCGGCAACTGTTCAAGAACATCGTCTACCTGGGTGCGCTGGCTGCGTTGCTCGACATCGAGGCGGACGTCGTCGAGGGGCTTTTCGCCGAGCAGTACCGGGGCAAGGAGACGCTGCTCGAGTCCAATCGCCGCGCGTTCCGGATCGGACGCGACTATGCGCTCGCCAACTTCCAGTGTCCGCTGCCGCTGCGTGTCGCCCGCAGCGACCGTGTCGGCCAGCGCATCTTCATCGACGGCAACAGCGCCGCCGCGCTGGGCAGCGTCTACGGCGGCGCCACGGTCGCCGCCTGGTATCCGATCACGCCGTCGTCGTCGCTGGCCGAGGCCTTCGCCATCTACTGCCGCAAGCTGCGCACCGACCCGGCGACCGGCAAGCACCGCTACGCCATCGTCCAGGCCGAGGACGAACTGGCGTCGATCGGCATGGTGATCGGCGCGGCGTGGAACGGCGCACGGGCATTCACGGCCACCTCCGGACCTGGCGTGTCGCTGATGCAGGAGTTCCTGGGACTCGCCTATTTCGCCGAGATCCCGCTGGTGCTCTTCGACGTGCAGCGCGGCAGCCCGTCGACCGGCATGCCGACACGGACGCAGCAGGCCGATATCCTGTGCTGCGCCTACGCGTCGCACGGCGACACCAAGCACGTCATGCTGTTTCCAGAGGACCCGCGCGAAGCCTTCGACTTCGCCGCGACCGCCTTCGACCTGGCGGACCGGCTGCAGACGCCGATCTTCGTGATGCTGGACCTGGACATCGGCATGCAGGACTGGCTGTGCGAGCCATTCGTCTGGGACGACGCCAGGAAGATGGACCGCGGCAAGGTGATGACCGCCGAGGGGCTGGAGTCCGTACGCGAGTTCGGCCGTTACCTCGACGTCGACGGCGACGGCATTCCCTACCGGACCTATCCGGGCACGCACCCGACCAAGGGCTCGTATTTCACCCGCGGCACGACCAAGGACCGCTTCGCCCGCTACACCGAGGAGGGGCCGGCCTATGTCGACAACATGCAGCGGCTGCTGCGCAAATTCGAGACGGCGAAGGCGCTGGTGCCGGCGCCGGTCATCGAGTCCGCGGCCAGGACCACGCGCAGCGGCGTGGTCTGGTTCGGCTCGACCAGCGCGGCGATGGCCGAGTCGCTGGCCGAACTCGAGCGCGAGGGCATCCACCTCGACCGCATGCGCCTGACCGGCTTTCCGTTCGCCGACGCGGTCGCCGACTTCATCGCCGCGCACGACCACGTCTATCTGGTCGAGCAGAACCGCGATGCGCAGATGAAGATGCTGCTGGTCAATGAGTGCGGGATCGACCCGGCGCGGCTGATTTCGGTCCTCCACTACGACGGCACGCCGATCACCGCACGCTTCATCACCCGCGAGATCGCCGAGAAGGTCCGCCTGTTCAACGTCACGCCATTGCGCAAGGTTGCCCCATGACCTATCTCGCCAAGCCGAAGATCCATCACCCGGCGCTGCCGCGCAACGAACTGGGCTACACCCACCGCGACTACGAGGGCGCGATATCGACGCTGTGCGCCGGTTGCGGCCACGACTCGATCTCGGCGGCGCTGATCCAGGCGTTCTACGAGCTGGCCTTGCCGCCGCACCGGGTGGCGAAGCTCTCGGGCATCGGCTGCTCGTCGAAGACGCCGACCTATTTCCTCGGCAACTCGCACGGCTTCAACAGCGTGCATGGCCGCATGCCGTCGGTGCTGACCGGCGCGGCGCTGGCCAACCGCGACCTGATCTACCTCGGGGTGTCCGGCGACGGCGACTCCGCGTCGATCGGCCTCGGCCAGTTCGCGCACGTGATGCGCCGCGGCGTGGACATGGTCTACATCGTCGAGAACAACGGCGTCTACGGGCTGACCAAGGGCCAGTTTTCCGCGACGGCGGACCAGGGCAGCAGGAGCAAGCGCGGCGCGGTCAACAACGACGCGGCGATCGACCTTGCGATGCTGGCGATGCTGCTCGGGGCGACCTTCGTCGCGCGCAGCTTTTCCGGCGACAAGGAGCAGCTGGTGCCGCTGGTCAAGGCCGCGATTGCCCACCACGGCGCGGCGTTCATCGACGTCGTCAGCCCCTGCGTGGCGTTCAACAACCACCCGGGCTCGACCAAGAGCTACGACTACGTGCGCGAACACAACGACGCCGTGAACCGTCTCGATTTCATTTCTCCCCGAGATCCGATCACCGCCGCCTACGAAACAGGGGAGACGCGCGACGTCGTGCTCCACGACGGCGGCACGATCCGCCTGCGCAAGGTCGGCGCCGATTACGATGTGTCGGACAAGGTCGCCGGGATGGCCTATCTCGAAGCGCGCCGCGCCGCCGGCGAAATCGTCACCGGCCTGCTGTACGTGCATCCGCAGAGCGCGGACATGCACGATGCGCTGGAGACCGTCGGCGCGCCGCTTAACGCGCTCGGCGACGCCGACCTCGTTCCGGGCAGCGCGGCGCTGGCGGGGATCAACGCCGGGCTGCGCTGAGACGGGCGGTCCCGCGCGTCCCGGCCGGGGATGTGCTGCGGCGGGCGATCGCGGCTACATCTGCTTGAACAGGTGCACGTAGTTCTCGCCCACCGGCAGGGTCTCCTTGCGTCCCTTGAGTCTCACCTGCAGGTGCCCGCGCACGTCGCGATCGACACCGGCGATCGCCCCGACATTCACCAGCGCCGACCGATGGATCTGCCAGAACGAATTCGGATCGACCTCCTCTGCGAGCGACTTCAGCGGCCGCCGGATCAACGCCTCCGTGTCGGGGGTCACGACCAGCGTGTACTTGTGGTCGGCCCGGAAATAGAGAATTTCGTCGACGGTGATGAGGCGGAGCGAGTCGCCCTGCGAGGCGGTGATCCAGCGCAGGAAATCCTTCTGCTTCGACAACGTGGTGGCGAGCGTCCGCAGGATGCCGTCCAGGTTGGCTGGCGGGCCCTGGAGCCGCGACTTGAGGCGGGCGATCGTCGCGGCAAGCCGCGCCTCCGAGAACGGCTTCATCACGTAATCGACCGCGCCCTGTTCGAATGCCGCCACCGCGTACTTGTCGTAGGCGGTTACGAACACGATGTGGCATTTGCCGCTCGCCCGCTGCGCGACCTGGAGGCCCGTCATTCCCGGCATCTCGATGTCGAGGAACAGGATGTCGGGTGCGAATTCGTCGAGTGCGCGCGCGGCGGCCATTCCGTCGCCGACCTCGGCGCGCACGCCGAGTTCCGGCCACTGCGCGGCCAGCATTTCCGCCAGTTCGGCCCGCAGCAGCGGCTCGTCTTCAGCGATGATCGCGGTCGGTGCGCTCATGGGGAATGTCCAGCGTGACAAGGACGCGCGGGCGGTCGTCGGGGTCGACGTCGACTCGTGCATCGGTGCCGTAGAGTGCGCGCAGGCGTTCCCCGACGGCGGCGATGCCGTCGCGATCGGGGCGGTCCCGGCTGGCGATGGATCCGGTGGCGGTCAGTGTGAGCCGCAGCCTGCCTTCGCCGGCGCGCAGCGCGATCTGCAGCGACGTGCCTGTCGGGGTCGACCGCGTCAGGTCCCCGAGCGCGCGATCGATCAGCGGCAGCAGGATCATCGGCGGCATGCCGGCATCCGTGGCTTCGGTGGCGACGTCGAACTTGAACGTCAGGCCTCCGCCCTGCCGAAGGCGCAGCATGCTGAGATAAGCGCGGGCGAGTTCGACTTCCCTGGCCACGGTGGATGTCGATTCGCGCAAATGCGGCAATGCTGCGCGCAGGTAAACGATGAGTTCGTCGAGCAGACGCACGGCCGTTCTTCGGGTCGGTGGCATGCAGCCGTTCCACCTGCGCCAGCGTGTCGAACAGCAGCTGCGGCTCGATGCACGCCTGCATCACCTGCAGCCGCGACTCCTGCGTCTGCCGGGCCACCCTGGCGTGCTCGAGCTCCGCCGCATTCAGGCGGGCGACCCGCAGCGCCGCGCGCCGCCAGTGGCGATAGCCGGCGGTGACGAAGCCGCAGATGATCAGGCTGTCGGGCAGCATGTTGGCGACGCGCGCGCCCAATGGCCATGATTCCATCGTGCATTTGCACGAAGCGAGGCCGAGCAGCGGGGCGGTCGCGATGAACACGGCTTCGCCGGCCAATGCCGCGATGACGGCCGCGATGGCGTACGGCGCGACGCGGCCGGGGTTGCGTCGCACCGCGGCGTCGGCAACGGCGACGCAGAGCACCAGCGCCAGCATCGGCAGCAGCGCTTCGTAGACGAAATACGCGGTCATCCGCAATGGCGCAGCGCTGCCGCTGGCCAGCCACCAGCCGAGCCCGTTGGCAAGACCCCAGAGAAGCCCGAAGCCGGCGCCGATGGCGAAGTATCTGCCCGGAATCGCGCGCCACGCCTGCGTCACCAGCACCAGCGGCGCCGCGATGGTCGTTCCCGGCATACCCAGTGCATGATCGCGCGCCATGGTCATGCCGCCCGTATCGACGTCACCGGCTCCGCCAGAGGAAGATCGATGGTTGCGATCACGCCGCTGTCGGGATTCTGCGCGAGCAACAGGCGGGCGTCGCCGGAATACAGCGTCGTCAGCCGGGCGCGGATGTTGGCAAGTCCGACGCCGGACCCGGAACTCTCCGAAAGCCCGCAGCCGTTGTCGACGACCTGGACCCGCAGGCGGCCGTCACCGGCTCGCGCCAGGATCCGCACCTCGCCACCCTGCGGCAGCGGGTTGAGGCCGTGCCGGATTGCGTTCTCGACCAGCGTGACCAGCATCATCGGCGGAAACGACAGGCATTCGAGCGTTTCGGGGACCTCGGCCCGGATTCTGAGTCGCGGACCCATCCGGATCTGCTGCACCTGCAGGTAGGCGAGTGCGAGCGCCAGTTCGTGCCCCAGCGTGGATTCCGCCGAGCGCATCCGCGGCAGCATGGCGCCGAGATACTTGGACAGGTGCTGTAGCATCGCGCGTGCCGCCGCGGCGTCGGTCCGGAACAGCCGGCGAACATTGGCGAGCGTGTTGAACAGGAAGTGCGGCTCGACCTGCGCCTGCATGACCTGCAGCCGGCTTCGGCGAGTTCGCGGTCGAGCACCTCGCGCCGCAACTCCTCCCGGTGCAGCCGCGCCGTCGCGTCCTCCTCGCGCAGGAGAAAGTAGTAACCGAGCACCCCGGCCGCGATCACGTGGCTCCAGAGCACGATGGCGGAGATCTCCTTGCGCAGCGTGGGCGCTTCCATGCCGGCCGGGGCGAATGCCCCCATGAAGCCGAACGTGATCAGGTGGCCTGCAAGCAGCCCGACCGCGACGGCGGCGACCAGCGCCAGCACGCGCGCTCCCGCGCGCGCGGGCGCCCAGTTGCCGGCGACGACCACGGCGATCCAGACCGTCCCGAAGAAAATGAACAGGTAGAAGTACTGCCAGACGAAGGTTCGGGCGACTGAGGCGAGCGTTTTGTCCGGCATCAACAGCCTGGCAACGGCGTGCCCGACCGCGGTCATCGCGACGATGCCGCAGAAGATCGCGAATCGCTTCCAGGTGATGCCGGAAAGGCTGCGCGCCAACCAGCCGGGCCCGGCTGCGGCAGGCATTGACGCCGAAGAGGCCACGGTCACGGAGCCACCGCGGCAATGCGCTGGCGCGGACCGGTGCGGGGACACCGACGACGGTTCGTCATGGCTGCACGCTCCAGTACGCCCGCTCGTGGCGGAACGAGTGTTCGGTTCGCGGAATGATAGCCCGCATCCTTCCCCGGGGGGAGTCCCGCCATCCTAGGCCATCCGCGGCCGACGTGCCGGCCGTACGACGAACCGCCCTGCCGGGCGATAAACCCCCGGCAGGGCGGCTCGAACCCGGCGGCGTGGACGGGAAGCGGCTCCCGGCGTGCCCGCGGGAGCCGCCGCAACCCCGACTCAGATCCGCTTGTGCACGCTGGTCACCATGGTGGTCACAGGAAGCCTGGCGAGTGGTCCGCGCGTAGAATCCGCCCATGCGCACCGCCTGGAAACTGCTGGCAGGGTTCGGCGCCGTCGTGGCGTTGGTGCTGGTCGGGATCGTGGTCATGGTCTCGACCATCGACGTGGCGACATTCGTCGGTCCGATCAAGGAACGCGTCAAGGCCGCCACCGGCCGCGAACTGACGGTGCGGGGCGACACCCGGTTTTCACTGTCGCTGACCCCCAGGCTGGTACTGTCCGATGTCGCGCTGGCGAACGCGCCCTGGGGCCAGGCGAAGGAAATGCTCGCGGCCAGTCGGCTCGAACTCGAGGTCGCGCTGCTGCCGCTGTTGTCCCGCCGCTTCGAGTTGACCGAAGTCGATCATCGTCGATCCGGTCATCGCGCTGGAACGCGATGCGCGCGGGCAGGGGAACTGGGAGACGGCTCCGGTGCGCAAGGCCCCCCCGGACGCTCCCGGCGGAACAGGCCAGGGTATGGCCTTCGGTGTCGGCAACGTTTCGGTGACCAACGGCACGCTGACCTATCGCGATGGCGCCAGCGGCAGGGTTACGAGCGTGTCGATCGAGCGGATGTTCCTGCGCGCGCGCGACGCCCGGGCACCGATCGCGACGCAGTTCCGCGGCACGATAGACGGCGTGCCGGTGTCGGTGGAGGGCACGCTGGGGCCGCTGGAGCAGCTGCTGGCGCAGCGCTGGCCCTACCCGGTGAGCCTCAAGGGCGAGGTCGCCGGGCAGAAAGTGTCGGCAAGTTCGAACATGCGCGCCGAGCAGGCGAATTACGCCTTCGAGGACCTCGAGCTGGCGCTCGGCGCCGATGCGATCTCCGGCTCGCTGAGCCGTCTCGACTGGCGGGGCGCGACCGAAACTGGTGTTCGCATTGACGGGAACCACGCCGGCATTCCTGGCCTTGAGCAAGGCGCGTGCCCCGCCTGCCGCGTCGGCTGCCGCAGGCGGTGGATCGGCGCGGTTGTTTGCCGATGTGCCCGCAAATTTCGCGCCGCTGCACACGGTCGACGCGGAGGGTTCGCTCGCCTTCGCCAAATTCGTCGTGACGGACGGAACCGTCATCTCCGAACTGCGGGCAAAGCTGACCTTGCAGGATGGCCGTCTCGACCTGCCGCAGTGGTCCGCGCGGGTCTGGGGCGGAACCGTCGCCGGCACGCTGTCGGTCGATGCGCACGATCCGGCGGCCGCGAAGATCGTCGTCGCGCTCGACGGCCGCGACCTCGACCTCGGCGCGATGCTCGCCGCCGCCGGCCTTCGGCGCGAGGTCCGCGGCGGCAAGACCAGGGTCACCGCGAATCTGACACTGGCCGGTGCCTCGCCGCGTGCCTGGGCACAAAGCGCCACCGGGACGGTGCTGGTCAACGTCGGCAAGGCGACGTTGCCGCAGACCCGGCTGGATCTCGGGCCATCGCTGCAGGAACTCGCGGACGCGGTCAATCCGTTTCGCGCCACGGATTCGCTGACCGAACTCGAATGTGCGGTCGCGCGGCTGCCGCTGACCCGCGGCGTGGCTCGCATCGACCGTTCGCTCGCCGCCGAGACGGCCAAGGTCGGGGCGACGGCAAGCGGAACGCTGGACTTCGGCAGGGAGACGCTCGACCTCGCCATCCAGCCCAGGGCGCGCAAGGGCATTCCGCTGGACATCGTCCAGTTCGCGGAACTGGTGCGCGTCAGCGGCCCCTTCGCCTCGCCGCAGGTCAAGGTCGACATGGCGGGTTCGGCCAAGGCATTGGCCAGCATCGGCGCCGCCATCGGTACCGGGGGGCTGTCTGCGGTTGGCCAGTCGCTGATTTCCTGGACCGAGAATCAGGGCCCCGGACCCTGCGCGATCGCTTTGGAGGCCCGACCGGGCGCATCCTCGTCCACGCCTGCGTCCGCTGCGCAATCCAACCCCGTGGTCCCGCTGGCGAACGAGGTCGGCAAGGCGGTGAACCGGCTGTTCGGCAAGTGATCGCCGCGTCGATGTGGCGGCGCAACATTGTTTGACGGCCATCAATTGCCCCTGGTTACCGGACTCGCGTAGGATGCGCTACAACAACATGAACAAGCGCGCCTTTCGCCGTCTGTCGCTGCTGACCCTGCTGGCGCTGGTATTCGGCCAGCTGTCGCTGTCCGCCTATGCCTGTTCCGCGCTGCTGTTCGACGACACGGCGCCAATGGCCGCGGTGGTCGCGGCGGATGCCGATTGCCACGGCCAGTCGGTCGCGGAGCCGCGCGACGTCCAATGCGACTTTCATTGCCAGGTCGAACCAACGGTCACGGCGGCGGCGTCGCCCGACCTGTCGCCCGATCAGTGCGCTCCCGCCCTTGACATCGAATTGCGGGCCGGGGCGCCTCTCGCGGCGACCGCCAGGCAGCGCAACGCCGCACTGGCCATGGCCACAGCGCCGCCGGTGTCGGTGCGCTTCTGCCGCTTCCTGATCTGATCCTCCCGTTCGTGCAGCACGGCAGGCGCGCCGCTCGCGCCTGCCCTGGACTTGACGCGTATCCGGAGGTCGCATGTTCAACCGTTTTGCATTTTTCCCGCCTGTCCGCGCGGCGTTCGTTGCCGTCGTCGTCGGCGCCTTGTTGCTGGCCGCGCCTGCCGCCGCCGCGGCGGATCCGCCGCTGACGCTCGCCGAGGCGCAGCGACGGGCACTCGCCCGATCGCAGGCGCTGCCAGCGCAGGACGCGATGGCCGTCTCCGCGCGCGAGATGGCGCATGCGGCCGGGCAATTCCCCGACCCGGTGCTGAAGTTCGGCGTGGATAACCTGCCGGTCGACGGCGCCAACGCCTGGAACGTTTCGGCCGAACCCATGACCATGCGTCGCATCGGCGTCATGCAGGAATGGCCCAATGCGCAGAAGCGAGACGCGCGGCGCGCGCGCTTCGAGCGCGAAGCCGACCGGGCGCTGACCGAGCGCAGTGCGGCCGCCGCCGCGGTGATGCGCGACACGGCCTTGGCCTGGCTCGATCGCTACTATGCCGAGGCGAGCGTCGCGCTGTACGACGAGCAGGCGGCGGAAACGCGGCTCGAGGTCGAGGCGGCCGAGGCCGCCTATCGCGCCGGTCGCGGATCGCAGGCCGACATCTTCGCCGCGCGCAGCGCGGTCGCCATGCTGGCCGAGCGCAGCAGCGAGGCGCGCCGCCGCGTGGCCAGTTCGATCACCATGCTGGCGCGCTGGCTGGGCTCGGGCGCCGATGCGCCGCTGGCGGGCCGACCGGATTTCGCCGACGCGCCGCTGGCGCACGACCGGCTCGACGACCTGCTGCAGCGGCATCCGGCGATCGCCGTGCTGGCGCAGCAGGAAGCGGTGGCGTCGGCCGAGGTGAAGCTCGCGCAGGCCAACCGCGATCCCGACTGGAGCGTGGAAGTCATGTACCAGCAGCGCGGCTCGGCTTTTTCGAACATGATGTCCATCGGCATCAGCGTGCCGCTGCCCTGGGACCGGGCCAACCGGCAGGACCGCGACGTCGCCGCGCGGCTGGCGCAGGTCGATCAGGCGCGCGCGCTCTGGGAGGAGGCGCTGCGCGCGCATCGCGCCGAGGTCGCCACCATGCTGGAGGAATGGTCCAATGGCCACGAGCGCCTTCGCCTCTACGACAGCGAACTGCGACCACTCGCGCGCGAACGCACGACCGCGGCGGTCGCCGCCTATCGCGGCGGCCGTGCGTCGCTGGCTGAAGTGCTCGCCGCGCGGCGCGGCGAACTCGACGTTCGCCGTGATGTTCTCCAGCTCGAACGCGAAACCGCGCGCCTCTGGGCGCAGCTTGCCTTCCTCGACGCGACGCCGGTCGCGCCACTTCCGCTGCCGCCGGCCATGAAGGAAAAACCGTGAAGAACTCGACCCTGTTCTGGATCGCACTGCCGCTCGCCGGCGGCATCGCGCTGGCGTCCTACTGGTGGGGACGAACCGACGCCGGACATGCGCAGACCACCGCGGCAGCAACGATGCCTGCCGCCGCGGCGACCTCGGCCGCGCCACAGAAGCCCGGCGACGTCGATCCCGCCACCGGCCGCAAGGTGCTGTACTGGCACGACCCGATGGTGCCGGGGCAGCGCTTCGACAAGCCCGGCAAGTCCCCGTTCATGAACATGATGCTCGAGCCGGTCTACGCCGACAGCGGCGCCGACGAGGGCACGGTGACGGTGAGTTCGCGCATGCGGCAGAGCCTCGGCATCCGCACGGCGGAAGCGGTGCGCGGCGCCATCGCGCCGCCGCTGACCGCGGTCGGCAGCGTCGCTTACAACGAGCGCGACCAGGCGGTCGTGCAGGCGCGGGCGAACGGCTATGTCGAGAAACTGTTCGTGCGTGCGGCGCTCGACCCGGTGCGCGAGAACCAGCCGCTGGCCGAACTCTACGTTCCGGACTGGGTCGCAGCGCAGGAGGAGTTCCTCGCCGTGCGGCGCATGCGCGGATCCGGCCTCGACGTGCTGGTCGACGGCGCCAGGCAGCGCATGCGCCTTGCCGGCATGAACGATGCGCAGATCGCGCTGGTCGAGTCGAGCGGATCGCTGCAGCCGCGGCTGACGCTGGTCGCGCCCATTGGCGGGGTGGTGACCGAACTCGCGGTGCGCGAGGGCACGACCGTGGCGATGGGCGCGCCGCTGTTCCGCATCAACGGCCTGGCGACGGTCTGGATCAATGCCGAGATTCCCGAATCGTCCTCGACGCTGGTGCGCGTCGGCGCGGCGGTGGAGGTTCGCTCGCCGGCGCTGCCCGGCACGATGCGCCGCGGCCGAGTTGCCGCGGTGCTGCCCGATCTCGATCCTGCGACCCGCACGCTCAAGGTGCGCATCGAAACGGCCAACCCGGGCCAGGCGCTGGTGCCGGGCGTGTTCGTCACCGTGGATTTCCAGCCCGCCGCGCGCGACGGTCGTGCTGGTGCCGTCCGAGGCGATGATCGCCACCGGCCGGCGCACCGTGGTGTTCGTCGCCGAAGGTGACGGTCGCTTCGCGGCGGTCAACGTCGAAACCGGCAACGAGGTGAACGGCATGACCGAGATCACCAAGGGACTGGCGCCGGGTCAGAAGGTCGTCGTGTCCGGGCAGTTCCTGATCGACTCCGACGCGAGCCTGAAGGGCACGCTGACGCGCGCGGCAGATCCGGCCGATGCCGCGGGTTCGTCGGCGCCTGCGGCCAGCGCGATGTCCGGGCCGGCGACCAAGGACATGGCCGGACCGGTGTTGCCGCCGGGCGCGCACCGCGGCGAAGGCCGAATCGAGACAATCGACAAGGACGAACTCATGCTGTCGCACGGGCCGATTCCATCGCTCAAGTGGGGAGCGATGACCATGGGTTTCGTGCCGCCGGCCGGCGGCATGCCGGCCGGATTGGCGGTCGGCGACCGCATCACCTTCACCTTCCGGGCGCGTGGCGCCGGTGAATACGAGGTGCTCACGATCGCGCGGCTGCCCGGTGCTGCGCGGACCTCCGCTTCCGGACCTGCGCGTGACGGGGCGCGGCCGTGATCGCGGCCCTCATCCGCTGGTCGCTGCACAACCGCTTCCTGGTGCTGCTTGCAAGCGTGGTCGTCACCGCCTGGGGACTGTGGGCGGCGAATCGCGCGCCGCTCGACGCGCTGCCCGACTTGTCCGACGTGCAGGTCATCATCCGCACGACCTGGCCGGGCCAGGCGCCGCAGATCGTCGAGAACCAGGTGACCTATCCGCTGACGACGACCATGATGTCGGTGCCGGGTGCGAAGACCGTGCGCGGTTATTCGTACTTCGGCGATTCGTTCGTCTACGTGCTGTTCGCCGACGGCACCGATCCCTACTGGGCGCGCTCGCGGGTGCTCGAGTACCTGAACCAGGTGCAGGCGCGCCTGCCGCGGGAGGCGCGACCGGCGCTCGGTCCGGATGCCACCGGCGTCGGCTGGGTCTACCAGTACGTGCTGGTCGATCGCACCGGCCGGCACGACCTGTCCGAACTGCGCGCGCTGCAGGACTGGTTCCTCAAGTTCGAGCTGAAATCGGTGGCGGACGTGGCCGAGGTCGCCAGCGTCGGCGGCATGGTCCGCCAGTACCAGATCGTGCTCGATCCGGACCGTTTGCGCGCCTACCGCATTCCGCACAGCCGCGTGATCGAAGCGGTGCAGAAGGCGAACCAGGAAACCGGCGGCGCGGTGCTCGAACTGGGCGAGGCCGAGTACATGGTGCGCGCTTCCGGCTACCTGCGGACGCTGGAGGATTTCCGGCGCATTCCGCTGCTCACCACCGATGCCGGCGTGTCGGTGCGGCTGGGCGACGTGGCGCGCGTGCAGGTCGGCCCGGAATCGCGCCGCGGCATCGCCGACTGGAACGGCGACGGCGAAACCGTCGGCGGCATCGTCGTGATGCGTCACGGCAAGAATGCGCTGGCGACCATCGACGCGGTCAAGGCCAAGCTCGCGAGCCTCGCCCCCGGCCTGCCCGAGGGCGTGGAGATCGTCACCGTCTACGACCGCTCGACGCTGATCGAGGGCGCGGTGAGGAATCTCGCCGAGAAGCTGGTCGAGGAATTCGTCGTCGTCGCGCTGGTCTGCCTGGTCTTTCTGTTCCACCTGCGCTCGGCGCTGGTCGCCATCGTGTCGCTGCCGCTGGGCGTGCTGATGGCGTTCATCGTCATGCACTACCAGGGCGTGAACGCCAACATCATGTCGCTGGGCGGCATCGCCATCGCCATCGGCGCGATGGTCGACGCCGCGGTGGTGATGATCGAGAACGCGCACAAGCATCTGGAGCGCTGGCGGCATGCCCATGACGGGCGGTCGCCCGAGGGCGCGGACCATTGGCGGGTGATCGGCAGCGCGGCGGAGGAGGTCGGGCCGGCGCTGTTCTTCTGCCTGATCATCATCACGCTGTCGTTCATTCCGGTGTTCATGCTGGAGGCGCAGGAGGGGCGGCTGTTCTCGCCGCTCGCTTTCACCAAGACCTATGCGATGGCGGCATCGGCGGCGCTGGCGGTGACGCTGGTGCCGGTGCTCATGGGCTACCTGATCCGCGGCCGCATTCCCGACGAGACGAAGAATCCGCTCAATCGCTGGATGATCGCGCTGTATCGGCCGCTGCTCGAGGTCGTGCTGCGGTTTCCGAAGTCGACGATTCTGGCGGCCGTGCTTGCGGCGGCGCTGACCGTCGTGCCGGCATCGCAGCTCGGCGGTGAATTCATGCCGCCGCTGGACGAGGGCGACCTGCTGTACATGCCGTCGGCGCTGCCGGGGCTGGGCACCGGCAAGGCGGGGGAACTGCTGCAGCAGACCGACCGCCTGATCAAGAGCGTGCCCGAGGTCGCCAGCGTGTTCGGCAAGGTCGGGCGCGCCGAGACGGCGACCGATCCCGCGCCGCTGGAGATGTTCGAGACCACCATCCAGTTCAAGCCCCGCGACCAGTGGCGTCCGGGAATGACGCCGGCGAAGCTGGTCGAGGAACTCGACCGGATCGTCAGGGTGCCGGGCCTGTCCAACATCTGGGTGCCGCCGATCAGGAACCGCATCGACATGCTGGCCACCGGCATCAAGAGCCCGGTGGGCGTGAAGGTCGCCGGTCCCGACCTGGCCGAGATCGACCGCGTCACCGCCGAGATCGAGCGCGCGGTGAAGGGCGTGGACGGCGTCACCTCGGCGCTGGCCGAGCGTCTCTCCGGCGGCCGCTACATCGACATCGACATCGACCGCGACCGCGCCGCGCGCTTCGGGCTCAACATCGCCGACGTCCAGATGGTCGTCGCCTCCGCGATCGGCGGCGACAACGTCGGCGAGACCGTCGAGGGGCTGCGGCGCTTTCCGATCAACGTCCGCTATCCGCGCGAGTTCCGCGATTCGGTCGACCGCCTGCGCGAACTGCCGATCCAGACCGAGCGCGGTGCGCAGATCCGCCTGGCCGACGTCGCCAGCGTACGCATCACCGACGGCGCGCCGATGCTGAAAAGCGAGAACGCGCGCCTGTCCGGCTGGGTGTACGTCGACCTGCATGGCCGCGACCTGCGCTCGGCGGTGCGCGAGATGCAGGCGGTCGTCGCGCGCAGCGTCAGGCTGCCTGCCGGCTACTCGGTGTCATGGTCGGGCCAGTTCGAGTATCTGGAACGCGCGTCGGCGCGGCTCGCCTATGTCGTGCCGTTCACGCTGATGATCGTGTTCGTGCTGCTGTTTCTCACCTTTCGCCGCGTCGACGAGGCCGTGCTCATCATGGCCACGCTGCCGTTCGCGCTGGTCGGCGGCATCTGGCTGCTGTGGTTCCTCGGGCACGACGTCTCGGTAGCCAGCGGCGTGGGCTTCATCGCGCTGGCCGGCGTCGCCGCGGAATTCGGCGTCATCATGCTGCTGTACCTGAAGCACGCCTGGGAAACGCGGGTCGCGGCGGGACGCATGACCGAGGCCGACCTGGTCGACGCGATTCGCGAGGGCGCGGTGCTGAGGGTGCGGCCGAAGGTGATGACGGTCGCCGTGATCGTCGCCGGCCTGCTGCCGATCATGGCCACGCACGGCACCGGTTCGGAGGTCATGCAGCGCATTGCCGCGCCAATGGTCGGCGGCATGATCACCGCGCCGCTGCTGTCGATGCTGGTGATTCCTGCCGTCTACCTTCTTCTGCGCCGGCGGGGGCTTGCAGCTGCCGCTGCGCTGCGGGTGCCGGAGGCGGTGGCGCAGGCCGGTTGAGCTCTGCCGGCGCCTGCGCCGGTCGCGCCGGCGTCCGCTAGAACAGATTCGTCTGTTCAGGCGGATGCACGACCTCGGCCGCCGGTACAGCGGCGTCGTCGACGGCGGCGGCAGCAGGGGCCTTCGCATCGTCGGGCACGGATTCGATCAGCGTCGCGTCGTCGTTGCGCACGCTGTTGACGCGTGTCGACACGGGGTAATAGGTCATCGCCTCGGCAGGGAAGGGCGCGAACAGGTCGGTTACCTCGCCGGAGGCGGTGTCCAGCCAGCGGTCGTACTGCTCAGCGGCGATGATCGCCGGCATGCGGTCGTGCATGACGGCAAGCAGCGCATTGGCCTGCGTGGTGACGATGGTGCAGGTGTCGAGCACCTCGCCCTCGGGCGAGAGCCAGCGTTCCGCCAATCCGGCGAACGCGAAGGGCTTGCCGCTTTTCATGCCGATGTGGATCGGCTGCTTGCGTCCTTCCGCATCGACGCGCCATTCGTAGAACCCGTCGGCGGGTATCAGGCAGCGGTGGTGGCGAAAAGCCGCTCGAAACGACGGTTTCTCGGCCAGCGTTTCGCAGCGCGCGTTGATCATCCGCGAACCGATGGTCGGATCCTTGGCCCAGCGAGGCACCAGTCCCCAGCGAAGTGCCGTCCACTCGCGCGCGCCGCCGGCATTGCGCCGCACGACGGGCACCTGCTGCATCGGGGCGATGTTGTAGCGCGGCAGGAACTTCGGCGGCGCGGCAAGGCCGAAGGCCAGCGCCAGCGCTGCAGGATGGGTGTGCAGTTCGTAACGGCCACACATGGCGCGTCACTCGCCCTCGGTCGGCGCTGCCGAGGAAGGCGGCGAATGTTGCAGCAGCCTCGTCGCCGAACGGGCGACCTGCATCGTGTCCCAATAGGCATAGGCGCCGACGGCGGCCGCGCCGGCCAGAGGAATCCAGCGTCCCGCAGCGGTCCCCGCCGTGCGCCGGGACACCGACAGGCCCACCTGGGCAATCATGCTCTTGAGCGCGCCGGCCGACAATTGCTGCACGACGACGCGCTGTCCGGTGCGCACCGCGACATCGCGCAGCACATGACTTGCCGCGTGGCGGAACAGGCAGTACAGCATGTGCGTCCGGGTGAGTTCCGCTTCCCGTCCATACAGCGCGAAGATGTCGGCGACCATCTGCCGTTGCGTCTTCCAGATCAGGTAGAGATCGGGCAGGACCGTGAGCATGCCGAAGGGTCCCGGCGGCAGCGCCAGCGCGCCGGAAAGCGCTCCCGCATGCCGCGCCGCGGCGCGGGCGATGCGCTCGGCCTCACGGTCGGGATCGGCGACCGCATGCGTGCGCGCGGCAGGCACCTGCGCGATCGTGCGTTCGATGGCGCCGCCGAGGTCGTCCGGCACGGGGTCGCGCACCGCTGGAAGGGTTGTCGGTAGGCGTTGTTTCATGCGATCGAAGATTGGGGCGATTGCCCGGCGGGCCAATCCCGCCGGATGGGCGACCGGCTTCCACTATAGGCCGGTGATGACCGGGGCGGCAATCCAGCGCCGCCCGGCCGCCGGGGCTACAATTGTGCTCCGTCAATGGGGTTTCACCATGCAGATCGCTCGCTGGTTGCACGTTCTCGGCGTCGTCGTCTGGGTCGGCGGCATGTTCTTCGCCCATTTCGCGCTGCGACCCGCCGTGCAGGCATTGCCACCGCCGCAGCGGCTGCCGTTGCTGCTGGAGACGCTGACCCGCTTCCTGCGCTGGGTGGGCGTCGCGGTCGCCCTGATCCTGGGTTCCGGTTTCTGGCTGATCCACGGGCTGGGCGGCATGACCGCGGTCGGAGCGGGTGTGCACGCGATGACCGGGTTGGGACTGTTGATGGCCGGAATCTATGGGGCCGTTGTCGTCGGGCCGCTGCGCCGGTTGTCGGCCGAGGTTGCCGTCGGCCAATGGGCGAAGGCTGGCGCGGCCATGGCGAGCATTCGACGGCTGATCGGGACCAACCTGCTGCTGGGCGTCCTGACCATCAGCGTTGCCGTGCTCGTTCGCTAGAGTCAGAAGATGAGAGTTTTTGGCTTCGCCGGCTGGTCGGGCAGCGGCAAGACGACGCTGATCGAGCGCTTGATTCCGCGCCTGGTCGAGCTGGCGGGTCGCGTTTCGCTGATCAAGCATGCGCACCACAGTTTCGACGTGGACGTACCGGGCAAGGACTCGTGGCGGCACCGGCAGGCCGGCTGCAGCGAGGTGCTGGTGACCTCTGGCGCCCGCTGGGCGCTGATGCGCGAGTTGCGTGGCGAGCCCGAACTCACGCTGGCAGAGGCGCTGGCGCGGCTGTCCGCCTGCGACCTCGCGCTGGTCGAAGGGTACAAACTGGCGCCGCTGCCCAAGCTGGAGGTGTATCGAGCGTCGTTGGGCAAGCCCCGGCTGGCGCCCGGCGATGCCACCATCCTCGGGGTGGCGACCGATGCCCCTGACGCGATCAAGGGTATCGGGTTGCCGGTATTCGACCTGGACGACCTGGACCAAATCGCCGACTTCGTCGTCGTGCATGCCCGCCCCGGACCGCCGGGCGATTGACTTGCGCCGGTTGGCAGGAGTAGGTTGAACTTGTCTCGGGCAAGGCTGCCAAAAATGTAGTTGATACTGGATGCGATCCGTGGTCGCAGCCAAAATGCCCAATCGGCACTTTCGGCACTCATGAACCTACCGCTCCTGGCCATTGCGCTGTCGTTCGCCGCCGCCGCTCCGGCGTTGGCGAACGATCCCATTCCGGGTCGGGACGCGACTGGCTTCTACGGCGGCGTCACGGTGCGCGACCGGGGCGCCGAAACCAGCGGGATAACCTTCGGGCACGTGGCCGCGACCTCGCCGTGGGTTCGCTTCGCCGGCGCCGCGCTGGAGGAAACGGGTGCGCGTTCGCTGGCCTATGGCGGTTTTCGCTGGACCAACGATGTCGCCGTAGAGGCGGCGCTGGGCAGCTACGAACAGACCCCGGCGACGCTGGCGGCACCGGCATCGCGACGCGGAGTAGGCCTGTCGCTGGCCGGTGAGCAGAATCTGACGCTTCGGAACTGGAATGTCGACGTCTACACGAGTTGGGCGATGCGCCCGAGCTTTGCGCTCTATGGCCGGCTTGGCTATGCGGTGAACGACGCGGCGATCGGCTATGCGCAGGTGTTGCTGCCGGACACGCGGCGCAACCGGGACGGCGTCAACTACGGCGTGGGGCTGCGCTACGACATGTCGCCGGCGCTCGGTCTGCGCCTTGAATATGCCCGCTTCGGACGTCTGCCCGGAGAGCCGGTCAGCGGGCTGCTGCCGGAGTCCGACCAGTTGCAGTTCGGCGTGCAGTTCCGGTTCTGACGGCGGCCGCCGGTCATCACCGGCCTATAATGACGACGCCGGCGGCTGTGCCGGCGTCGCCCATTCAAGCGCCGCGATGTCCGATTCCCCGACTTCCCAAGCAGCGACCGGTCTGACGGTCAGGCTGGTCTATCTGGCGCGCCTGCGCGAAGCGTTCGGCGTCGCCAGCGAGCAACTGACGCTTCCTCCGGACGCGACGACGGTTTCCGCATTGATCGCGCTGCTGCGTTCGAGGCAGGGGGTCTGGGCCGCGGAACTCGCGTCCGGTCGGGCGTGGCGGGTAGCGGTGAACCACGCGCTGCGCGACGGCGATACCTCGCTGGCCGACGGGGACGAGGTCGCCTTTCTGCCGCCGGTGACCGGCGGCTGACGCGGCTCCGGAGGAGGCTTCCGATGACCGTACGAATCCAGCAGGCGGACTTCGACGTCAGCCGCGAAATCGCGGCGCTGCGAGGGACCGATGCACGGGTCGGGGCGGTGGCGAGCTTCGTCGGCACCGTGCGCGACGTCAACGACGCGGCGCAGGTGAGCGCCCTCACGCTCGAACACTATCCGGGGATGACCGAGCGCTCGCTCGAGGCCATCGTCGCGCAGGCGCGGGCACGCTTCGACATCCTCGATGCGCTGGTCGTCCATCGGATCGGCGAACTGCGCCCCACCGACCAGATCGTACTGGTGGTGGTGACCAGCGCGCATCGCGGCGAGTCTTTCGACGCCTGTCGTTTCATCATGGATTTCCTGAAGACGCGGGCCCCGTTCTGGAAAAAGGAAGAGACCCCGGACGGCGCGCGCTGGGTGGATGCGCGATCGAGCGACGATGAGGCGCTCGCCCGCTGGTCCCCAGCGGGGACCGCTGCGGGATCAACTGGTCAGGCCTCTTGACCGGTTGTTTGCGCCACCCTTAAGATGGCCTGACCGACTGCGCGGCCTCGCCGTGCGGTCTTTCTCTCTTCCGCGTCCGTGCCCGCCCTCCGGCGGAACCCTGCTGGAATCCACTTGCAAGGCACTACCGTCCTGAAACCCGCCGCGCTCATCGCCATCGACTGGGGCACTACTTCGGTGCGGGCTTATCGGTTGGACGCTTCCGGCGCCGTGCTCGATACGCGCACTGCCCCTCTGGGCGTCCAGCAGGTGCGCGACGGCCGCTTCGACGCGGCGCTGGACCAGTTGCTCGGAGACTGGCAGGGCCAGCGCATTCCGCGCATCGCCTGCGGGATGATCGGCAGCCGCCAAGGGTGGATCGAAGCGCCCTACGTCGAGTGTCCGGCGCCGTTGTCGGTGCTGGCGTCGAAGGTGATCGAGGTCCCCGGACGCGCGCTGGCGATCGTTCCCGGGATCATCACCAGGGATTCCGCGGGCCTGCCTGATGTGATGCGTGGCGAAGAGACGCAACTCGCCGGTGCCGTGGACGAGCGCGAGCGCCGGGTGCTCGCAGCGCTTCCCGGTACGCACAGCAAGTGGGCCTGCGTCGAGTTCGGGCGCATCGTCGATTTCGCCACGTTCATGACCGGGGAGATCTGGGACGCCTTGCTGGCCCACACCATTCTCGGACGCCTGGCCGAGCCGGCCCCCGCGCTGCCCGGACCGGCGTACGAGCGCGGCGTTGTCCGCGGCCTCGGTGCGGGGTCGCTGATGCACGACGTGTTCGGTGCGCGCACGCTGGTGCTTGCCGGCGAACTGACGCCGGCCGAGGTGCCCGACTGGCTGTCGGGACTGATGATCGGCCGCGAAGTGCGCAACATGCGCACCTTCGCCCATGGTCATGGCTACGACGGCTCGCGCGTGCGCCTGATCGGCGAGCACGGCCTGGTCGAACGCTACGCGCTGGCGCTGGCACGCGCCGACGTCACGGTCGATCGCGCCCCCGCCGACGCCGCGGCGATCGGGCTGTGGCGCATCGCCGCACACGCGGGCATGCTGCCCAACCAACTGAACAGCGAGGATTCGCAATGAGCGCGATGGTCACTCCCTATCTGGCGCCGCTGCCGCTGGTTGCGGTGCTGCGGGGCATCACGCCGGATGAAGTGCCGGACGTCAGCGATGCGCTGCTCGACGCCGGCTTTCGCGTCCTCGAGGTGACCATGAATTCGCCGGATCCTCTGACGTCGATCCGCCTGCTCGCGCGGCGCTGCGGCGACCGCGCGCTGGTCGGTGCCGGCACGGTCACCAGCATCGACGACGTGGGCCGCGTGCGCGAAGCGGGCGGCAGGCTGATCGTCATGCCGCATGCCGATACGGCGGTGATCCGCGCAGCGAAGGCGCAGGGGCTGGTCTGCATTCCCGGCGTGGCCACGCCGACCGAGGCCTTCGCGGCACTGGCCGCGGGCGCCGATGCGCTGAAGATGTTTCCCGCGGAGGCGCTGCCGCCCGCCGCGCTGAAGGCCTGGCGTGCGGTCCTGCCGCGCGGCACGCTGGTGTTCGCCGTCGGCGGCATGCGCCCGGACAATCTCGAGCCCTACTGGGCCGCCGGGGCGAGCGGCTTCGGCACCGGTTCCAATCTTTATCGGCCGGGCGTGACCATGGCGGCGGTACGCACGGCGGCGGCGGCCTACGCGGCCGGCATTCGCGCGCTGCCGGCGAGAGCGGCATGACGGTAATTTCACAGTCGAGGAGTCGGACATGATCGGACGCGGCATCGGCGCGGCATTGCTTGCATTGGGGATGGCGACGAGCGCGCCTTCGGTCGAAGCCGCGCAGGGGTTCATCACCTGCGCCAGCAACAACTATCGCTACCAGTACTGCGCGGTCAATACGCAGGGACGCGTCGTCATGGTGCGCGAAGTTTCGACCGGCAGGCTTTGCCGGCAGGGTTCGGGCTGGGGTTACGACAACGGCGGCATCTGGGTCGATCGCGGTTGCCGCGCCGAATTCAGCTACGGTCGCGATAGCGGCGGCGGCCATTGGGGCAGCTCCGGTCGCCTGACCTGCGAGAGCATCGGCTACCGCCATCGCTACTGCAGCGCCGATACGCAGGGCCGCGTGCGTCTCGAACGCGAGATCTCCACCGGCAACCTCTGCCGGCAGGGCAGCGGCTGGGGATACGACGGCGGTGGCATCTGGGTCGATCGCGGTTGCCGCGGCGAGTTTCGTTATGGCTGGTCCGGCGGGAACGGCGGCGGGGGCAGCGGCGGCGGCGGCGGTCACGATGCGGCCATCGCGGCCGGGATCATCGGTGCGTTGGCGCTTGGTGCCGCGATCGGCGCCTCGCAGTCGAAGCCGGAGCCTGCGCCACCCCCGCCCGCAGTCGTGGCATCGGCGCCTCCGGCCCCGCTTCCGGCGAAGGCGCCGTCCTGGGCGATCGGGTCCTTCCATGGCTATGATCCCGAATCGGGCGACATCGTCCAGCTGGTGGTCAGCGGAGCGGGCCGGGTCTATCTCCGCGACGAGCTCGGCGGCATGGTCAACGAGGGGACGCTGCGCGACGGACTGGTGACCTGGATCAACGGCAAGCGCGCGTGGCTGGCCGCCGAAGGGCCGGGCGTCATGCTCGGCGACATCGACACGTCGCGTCACTACTACTTCCGCCGCAATGACTGACATCGTCGCCCTCGGCGAACCGCTGATCGAGTTCAACCAGGCGCGTTCCGACGACGCGCATACCTATCTGCAGGGCTATGGCGGCGATACGTCCAACATGGCGATCGCCGCCGCGCGGTTGGGGGCACGGGTCAGTTACGTGACGAGGCTGGGCGACGACGCCTTCGGCCGCATGTTCATCGATCTCTGGACGCGCGAGGGCGTGGACTGCGCCGGCGTGGCCATCGACCCGGGCGCGGCGACCGGCGTGTATTTCGTCACTCACGGCAAGAATGGCCACGCGTTCTCCTACCTGCGCGCCGGATCGGCGGCCAGCCGCATGGCGCCTGCGACCCTGCCGATGGATCTGCTGCGCGGGGCGCGCCTGCTGCACGTGTCGGGGATCAGCCAGGCGATTTCGGCGTCGGCCTGCGATGCGGTGTTCGCGGCAATCGACGCGGCCCGCGCCGCCGGCGCGATCGTGACCTACGACCCCAATGTGCGCCTGAAGCTCTGGCCGCTGGCGCGCGCCCGCGCGATCGTCACGGCCACGCTGGCGCAGTGTTCGTGGTGCCTGCCGAGCCAGGACGACGTGCAGCTGCTGTTCGAGGGTATGGCGCCGGAGGCCGTCGTCGATGCCTGCCATCGCGCCGGGGCGCCCGGCGTGGTACTGAAACTGGGCGCGCAGGGTTGCCTGGTGTCCGACGGCAAGCGTCGTGTGCACGTCGCCCCGCATGCGGTGCAACCCGTCGATGCGACCGGGGCGGGGGATTGCTTCGACGGCGCCTTCGCGACGCGCCTGCTCGCCGGGGACGATGCCTTTGCCGCGGCGCGCTATGCCAACGTGGCCGCCGCGCTGGCCACCACCGGTTACGGTGCGGTTGCGCCGCTGCCGCGCGCGGCAGCGATCGAACCCATCCTGGCCGGCGGAGCCGGGTCATGAACCCGGACGCGTTTCGCCAGGACCTCTTCGCCGGCAAGGTGGCGCTGGTCGTGGGCGCGACCAGCGGCATCGGCGCGGCGATCGCCGACGCCTTCGCCAGCCTCGGCGCGGTCGTCACCGTCACCGGCGCCACGGCCGCCGAATGCGCGGCCGCGCGTTCCGCACCGGGCTTCCAGGGACGCGACGCGTTGCCGCTCGACGTGCGCGACGATGCGGCGATCGCGCGAGTGATCGAGGACCTCCCCCGTCTCGACGTGCTGGTCAACTGCGCCGGGACGATCCGGCGGCAGGTGGAGCATGATCCCGGGGATCTTTGCGGAGGTACTCGCGATCAATCTCACCGGCACCATGCGGACCTGTACCCACGCCCGCGCCAAGCTCAAGGCAGCCGGCGGTTCGATCGTCAACACGGCGTCGGTGCTGTCGTTCTTCGGCGGCGGTCTGGTGCCCGGATACGCGGCCAGCAAGGGCGGCGTCGCCCAGCTCACCAAGTCGCTGGCCATCGCCTACGCGGCGGACGGCATTCGCGTCAACGCGCTCGCGCCCGGCTGGGTGCGGACGCCGTTGACACAGGCGCTGCAGGAGGACGCGCAGCGCAGCGCGGCCATTCTCGCCCGCACGCCGCTCGGTCGCTGGGCGGACCCCGCGGACATCGCCGGAGCGGCGGTGTTTCTCTGTTCTCCGGCGGCGGCATTCGTCACCGGCGTGGTGCTGCCGGTCGACGGCGGTTATCTGATCAACTGAACTTGTTCCGGAGGTTTGCCATGGCCATTGGTACGGCAGTCCGCCATCTGAAAAAAGGGGATTGGGAAAAGGCGCATGCGCTGGTGCAGAAGGACGAATCCGTCCTGGGCTGCTGGGCGCACGGCATCGTCCACATGCTCGAGGGCGACGTCCCCAACGCGCGCTACTGGTACCGGCGCGCGCATCGCGATTTTCCCGGCGACACCGCCGATCCCGGTGTCGAGATCGCCGCGCTGGCGACCGCGGTCAGGGATTCCACGCAATGAGTGCCGCAGGGCTGCCCCCGGGCACTCGCCCCGCGGAGGGAGCGGCGCGCGGCGCCGAAGTGGGGAGATCTTCCGGTGCGGTGTCGTCGTTGACCGGCATCCGGCCGGAGATCGCGCTGGCGGCCATCCCCGCCGACGAGCGGGTCTGGGTGCCGCAGGCGCCCGACGTCTGGTTCCGGCCGTTGCTGCTCAACACGGTGACCGGCGGCTGGTGCAACCTGTTGCGGGTCCGCAAGAGCGGTGTGCTGTCGCGGCACCGCCATCCGATGCTGGTCGTCGGCTATGTGATCAAGGGCCGCTGGCGTTACCTCGAGCACAACTGGATCGCCGAGGAGGGCAGTTTCGTCTACGAGCCGCCCGGCGAGATCCACACGCTGACGGTTCCGGAAGACTGCGCCGAGATGATCACCTTCTTCAACATCAGCGGAGCGATGATCTATCTCGACGAGCAGGGCCGCCAGATCGGCTACGAGGACGTGTGGACCAAGATCGACATGTGCCGCGAGCACTACCAGAGCTGCGGCCTGGGCGAGGATTACGTCGAGCAGTTCATTCGTTGAGCGGTGTGCGCAGTCGCGCCGGAGTGTCGAGCGCAGCGCCAGCCGTGACGGCGAGTGCGTAGAATGGCGGAATGGTCGCCTACGCACAGTTTGCCGCCGTAGGAATCGGCGCCGCGCTCGGCGCATGGCTGCGCTGGGGTCTGGCGGCCTGGCTGAACGGCCGCGTGCCGACATTCCCGCTCGGCACGCTCGCCGCCAACCTGATCGGCGGCTATCTGGTCGGCTTCGCGGTGGCATTCTTTCTTGCCCGCCCCGATCTGCCGCACGAATGGCGGCTGTTCGCGGTCACCGGGTTCCTGGGCGCGCTGACGACGTTTTCCACCTTTTCCGCGGAAGTCGTCGAACTGCTCGCCCGCGGCGACTACGGGCCGGGCGCGGCGCTTGCTGCCACGCATCTTGCCGGTTCGCTGCTGCTGACCGTCACCGGATTCGCGACCTTTCGCGCGCTCGCCGGCTGACGCCGGCGGCCAATCACCAGGAGACAGACATCATGGCTCATGCAATCCGCATCCACGCCGTCGGCGGCCCCGAAGCGCTGGTCTACGAGGAGGTCGCCGTCGGCCAGCCGGG
Organism: uncultured beta proteobacterium; assembly: GCA_963699765.1. Taxonomy (GTDB): domain Bacteria; phylum Pseudomonadota; class Gammaproteobacteria; order Burkholderiales; family Casimicrobiaceae; genus VBCG01. The sequence continues at coordinate 248,785 of CAVOVD010000013.1, forward strand.
ACCGGGCGAGGCCCGCGTCCGCCACACGGCCATCGGCGTCAACTACATCGACACCTATCATCGGTCCGGCGCCTACCCGCTGCCGCTCCCCGCCAGCATCGGCCTGGAGGCGGCAGGCGTGGTCGAAGAGGTCGGCGCGAACGTCGACTGGGTGAAGCCGGGCGATCGCGTCGCCTATTGCGGCGGCACGCCGGGGTCGTACTGCACCGAGCGCGTGCTGCCCGCCGAGCGGCTGGTGCCCATCCCCGAAGGCGTCGACGACACGACCGCGGCGACGCTGATGCTCAAGGGCCTGACCGTGCAGTACCTGTTCCGCCAGACCCGCGTGCTGAAGGAAGGCGACACCATCCTGTTCCATGCCGCTGCCGGCGGCGTCGGTCTCATCGCCTGCCAGTGGGCGAAGGCGCTGGGCGTGAACATGATCGGCACCGTCGGCTCCGACGCCAAGGCCGAACTGGCGCGCGCCCACGGCTGCGCGCACACCATCGTCTACACGCGCGAGGACTTCGTGGCGCGCACCAGGGAAATCACCGGCGGCAAGGGCGTGCCGGTGGTCTACGACTCGATCGGCAAGGACACGTTTCCGCAGTCGCTCGACTGCCTGTCGCCGCGCGGCCTGTTCGTCAGCTTCGGCAGCGCGTCGGGTCCGGTTCCCCCATTCAACATTCTCCTGCTGATGCAGAAGGGCTCGCTGTTCGCGACGCGACCGACGCTGTTCTCGCATGCGGTCGACCGCGCCAGCACCAAGGTGATGGCCGACGAGATGTTTGCGCTGGTCAAGGCGGGCAAGATCAAGTCCGAAGCGCGGCAATCGTTCCCGCTCGCCGATGCGGCGGTGGCGCATCGCACGCTCGAATCTCGCGCGACCACCGGCGCGACGGTGC
>CAVOVD010000014.1:0-26606 GCA_963699765.1 uncultured beta proteobacterium
CAGCCCTGGGACGTGGGGCGGGTGGTCGCCATGCGCGCGGCGCCCTGCGGCACGCGCGTGGCCATCGCCAACCACCGCAACGAGGTGCTGATCGGCGACGTCGGCAGCGGCAGCCTGACCACGGTCGATCGCAGCGACGACGGCCGCACCGAGGACCTCGCCTGGTCGCCGGACGGCGCCTGGCTCGCCTACTCGTTCTGGACCGGTCCGCGCCACTGCGCGATCAAGCTCTACGGCGTCGAAGCGAACAGCTCGGTGCTGGCCTCGCAGCCGGAGTTCCGCGACTACGCGCCGGCCTTCGATCCCAAGGGCCGCTACCTGTACTTCCTGTCGCTGCGCACGTTCGACCCGGTCTACGACAGCGTGCAGTTCGAGCTGTCGTTCCCGCGCGCCAGCCGGCCCTACCTGGTGGCGCTGCAGGCGGGCGGGCGACCGCCGTTCGACCCCGAACCGCGCGGACTGAAACCCGACGCGGGCGCCGAAGGGGAGGTCAAGGCCGGCAAGGACAATGGCGGCGGCGAGCAGGCGACGCCGGCCCCGGTGCGGGTCGACCTGCCGGGTCTCGCGCAGCGCGTGGCGGCGTTCCCGGTCCACGAGGGACGCTTCGGGCAGATCGCCGGGGAGGTTGGGGGCAATGTCGTCTGGAGCACCTTCCCGATCCCCGGCGCGCACGGTCGCGGCGGGCACAAGGAAGGCCCGGGACGACTGGAGCTGTTCGACTTCGCCACCGGCCGCGCCGAGGCGCTGACCGACAAGGCCGAGCGCTTCGTGCTCGCTGCGGACGCAACGACGCTGCTGCTGCGCGAAGGCAAGCGGCTGCGCGCGATTCCCGCGCGCCGCAAGCCCGAGTCCGAAAAACGCGAGGATCCCGTGCCGTCGCGCAAGAGCGGCTGGCTGGATCTCGGGCGCATCCGCGCCTCGGTGGATCCGCGCGGCGAGTGGCGGCAGATGTTGCGCGAAGTGTGGCGGCTGCAGCGCGACCACTTCTGGACGGCGGACATGTCGGGTGTCGACTGGGACGCCATTCTCGCGCGCTACGAGCCGCTGCTCGCGCGCGTAGCGACGCGCAGCGAGCTGTCCGACCTGATCTGGGAAATGCAGGGCGAGCTGGGCACGTCGCACGCCTACGAAAGCGGCGGCGATCACCGCAAGCCCCCGCCGGTGACGCTCGGCCAGCTCGCGGCGGAGTTTCGCGCCGACGCCGGCAGCGGCTATGAGATCGCCCGCATCGTCACCGGCGACGCCTGGGACGCGGACGCGGATTCGCCGCTGAACGCCGTCGGCGTCGAGGCCAAGGTAGGCGAGCGCGTCGTCGCGGTCAACGGCCAGCCGGTGTCGCGCGAGGTGCCGCCGCAGGCGCTGCTGGTGCACCAGGCGGGCAGCAAGGTCGAGCTGACGCTGGCGCGGGGCGATTCGACCCGCACCGTGCTGGTGAAGACGCTCGCCGACGAGGTGCCGGCGCGCTACCGCGAGTGGGTCGAGACCAACCGCGCCTGGGTGCACCAGCACTCCGGCGGCCGCGTCGGTTACTTCCACCTGCCCGACATGCAATCGTGGGGCTTTGCCGAGTTCCACCGCTATTTCTCCGCCGAGTGCGACCGCGACGGCCTGGTCGTCGACATCCGCTACAACCGCGGCGGCCATGTGTCGCAGCTGCTGCTGGAGAAGATCGCCAGGCGGCGGCGCGGCTATGCGCTGGCGCGCTGGATGCGCCCCTCGCCCTATCCCGACGAGTCGCTGCTGGGGCCGGTGGTGGCGCTGACCAACGAGCATGCCGGCTCGGACGGCGACATTTTTTCGCACAACTTCAAGCTGATGGAGCTGGGCCCGCTGGTCGGCACGCGCACCTGGGGCGGCGTGGTCGGCATCTGGCCGCGGCATGCGCTGGTCGACGGCACGATGACCACGCAGCCGGAGTTCTCGTTCTGGTTCTACGACGTCGGTTTCGGCGTCGAGAACTACGGCACCGATCCGCAGATCGAAGTCGACAACGCGCCGCAGGACGCCGCCGCGGGACGCGACCGCCAGCTCGAGCGCGCATTGGCGGTGGCGCTGGAGCGCATCGAACTCGCGTCGCCCGGAGTGCCCGAGTTCGGGCCGCGGCCGCGACTCGCGCGCGGGCCGCTGCCGTCGCGGCGCTAGGAGTTTGCGCGCCGCCGTCGCGTCCGTCGCGCCGGTGACGGACCGCGAAGGCGGTTCGCCGCCCCGCGTCTTTTGGGGCATGATGACCGCGCCCTCGAGACGGCCATGGATGAATCGACTGCACTGGCGGTGACCGCGGTACGCGCGATCGAGAACGCCGACCGCGCCCGCAGCCTCTGGACCGACACCGACCGGTCCTGGGCGAGCCGCGCCGCGGCCGAAGTCGTTGGCGAGGCGGCGCCGCCCGGGGAGTTCATCGCCTGCCGCGCACAGCTTGCGCTCACCCGGCTGCGCGAGCGCGGCGGCGCGCTGGCGCGACTGGTGGAGGCATCACGCTGGCGGCCCTGGGTCGGAACGGCAATCGTCGCCGGGGCCTTCGTGGCCGGCCTGGCGGCTGACGGTCTCGGCGGCGCGCGGCGCATCAACATCCTGTATTCGCCGGTGCTGCCGCTGGTGGTCTGGAATCTCGTCGTCTACGCGCTGCTGGCCACGGGATTCGTCACGCGCTACGGCGAGCCGGGAACGCCCGGGCCGCTGCGCCGGACGGTCGCCTGGCTGGCCGGCGTGCTGCGCCGCGGACCGATGCGGGCGAATGCCGGCGACGATCCGGCAGCGCGCGCGGCCGCGGACTTCGCCGCCGATTGGAGCGCGCGCGCGGCGCCGCTGTACGCGGCCCGCGCCGCGCGCATCCTGCACGTCGCCGCGGCGGCGCTGGCCGGCGGCGTCATCGCCGGCCTGTACGTCCGCGGCATCGCCTTCGAATATCGCGCCACGTGGGAGAGCACCTTTCTCGACGCGAGCGCGGTGCGGGCGATCGTCGCGGTCGCCTTCGCCCCCGGCGCGCTGCTGGTTCCGTTCGGCGTTCCCGACGTCGCGCATGTGGCAGCGATCCGCGCCCCGGCGAGCGAGAACGCCGCGCCCTGGCTGCACCTGATGGCGGCGACGCTGCTGGTGATGGCGATCCTGCCGCGCGTGGGCCTGGCACTGTGGTCCGCGGTGGTCGAGCGCCATCGCGCGGCCCATGTCCTCGACGATCTCTCCGGGCCGTATTTCGCGCGCCTGCTGCGCGGCTTCCATCCGGGCGCGGCGGCGGCGCGCGTGCTGCCGTTCAGCTACGAGGCCGACGCCGCGGCGCTGGACACGCTGCGCCTGCTGCTCGCGCGTGCGCTGGGCGGCGACGTCGCGCTGAACGTGGCCTTGCCCGTTGGCTATGGCGATGAAGACGCGCGGCCCGGAACGCTCGCCGCCGAAGTGGACACGCCGCTGATCGCGCTGTTCAACGCCACCGCGACGCCGGAGACCGAGGTGCACGGCAGGTTCCTGGCGGGGCTGCGCGGCCACGGCCGCCCGCTGGTGGCGGTGATCGACGAGTCGACCCTGAATGCGCGCTGGCGCGGCGATGCGGCGCGGCGCGACGCGCGCCGCGAACTGTGGCGCGAGCTCTGCGCCGACTGCGGCCTGGTCCCGGTGTTCGTCGATCTCGTCCGTCCCGAGGCCGAGGCCGCCGAGGCCGCGTTCGACGCCGCGCTGGCGGAGTCTCCGGCGTGACGGCGGCCGCGGGCAGGCGATGCGGATGAACCTCGGTGCGCTCACCATCGCGCTGTCGTTGATCTCGCATACCAACGCGGGCAAGACCACGCTCGCGCGCACGCTGCTGGGCCGCGACGTCGGTGAAGTGCGCGACGCGCCGCACGTCACCACCGAGGCCGACGCCTTCGCGCTGATCGAATCCGAGCACGGCGACGTGCTGATGCTCTGGGACACGCCGGGCTTCGGCGACAGCGCGCGCCTCGCCCGCCGGCTGGCGCAGGAAGGCAATCCCATCGGCTGGTTTCTCACCCAGGTCTGGGACCGCTTTCGCGACCGCTCGTTCTGGCTGACCCAGCAGGCGGTGCGCAACGTGCGCGACAACGCCGACGTCGTCCTCTATCTCGTCAACGCGTCGGAGGAACCGGCCGATGCCGGCTTTCTGGCGCCGGAGCTCGAAGTCCTCGCGCGGCTCAACAAGCCGGTGCTGGTGCTGCTCAACCAGATGGGACCGCCGCGCCCGACCGCGGACGAGGCCGACGACGTCGCCCGCTGGCGCGACGCGCTGCGGCGGCACGTCTGCGTGCGCGACGTGCTGGCGCTCGATGCCTTCGCGCGCTGCTGGGTCCAGGAGTTCGCGCTGTTCGCGGCGATCGCGCCGCTGCTGCCGGAGCCGCGCCGGCAGGCGTTCACCAGACTGGACCGGGCGTGGCGGGCACGACGCTGGGCGCAGTTCGACGCGGCGATGTCGATCCTGGCGCGCGTGGTCGGCGTCGCGGTCTGCGCGCGCGTCTCGCTGCCGCCGCAGGCGATGCTGCAACGGATCGGGCAGGCGCTGGGGGTCGGCACCGACGCCCGCGCCGCCGACGCGGGCCGCGCACCGCAGGTCCTGCTCGACGCCGTCGAGACCGACATGCGCCAGGCGATGGCGCAGGTGATCGCCATCCACGATCTCGAAGGCAGCGCCGCCGGCGAAGTCGAAGCGCGCATGGCGAACGACGTCCTGCGCGAGGGCCCCGTCGGCGAAGGCAAGGCGGCGGCGATGGGTGGCATCGTTTCCGGCGCGGTCACCGGCCTGGCCGCCGACCTCGCCGCGGGCGGCCTGACGTTCGGCGCGGGCATGCTCACCGGCGCGCTGGTCGGCGCGCTGGGTGGCGCGGGCGCGGCGCGTGCCTACAACGTCGTGCGCGGCAAGACCGAGCACCAGATGCGCTGGGGCGATGCCTTTCTGGAACGGCTGGTGGTCGAGGCGCTGCTGCGCTATCTCGCCGTCGCGCATTACGGGCGCGGGCGCGGCGACTACCGCGACAGCGAGTGCCCGCCGTTCTGGCGCGGACTGGTCGAGGCCGCGGTCGCGGCGCGACGGGAACCGCTGGCGGCGATCTTCGCCGAGCGCGGGCCGCGTTGCGACGGCGTCCGCGTCGCCGAGGCGCTGCAGCCGCTGCTCGCCCAAACCGCGCGGGCGGTGCTCGAAGAGCTCTATCCGGATGCGTTCGAGGCCGGCGTGGAGGCGCCGCGATGACGGCTGCGCGCGACCGCTGCCGGGCACTTGCGCGATCGCCGCGGCAAGCGTGGCCCGTCGCGTAAGATTCCGAAAGCCATGATCGCCGTCCTGCATCGCCTCGCGCGCGTCGTCGCCGTCGCGGCTCTGGCCGTCGTCGGGGTGAGTCCGGCCAGCGCGGCAACGACGACCGCACCCGTGGCGGCACCGAACGTCGCCGCCGCCTCCGACCTGCAGTTCGCGTTGACCGAGATCGCCGCAGCCTTCGCCCGCGACACCGGACAGCAGGTCAAGCTTGCCTTCGGCTCGTCGGGCAATTTTCGCCGCCAGATCGCCGCCGGCGCGCCCTTCGAGCTCTTTCTTTCCGCCGACGAGGCCTATGTCGAGGCGCTGGCGGCCGAAGGCCGCACGATCGACCGAGGTGCGCGCTACGCCACCGGCCGGATCGCGCTGTTCGTTCCGGCGGGCGGGGTGCTCAAGGCCGATCCGACGCTGGCCGACCTCCGGGCCGCCGTGGCGGCTGGTCGCGTCAAGCGCTTTGCCATCGCCAATCCGGAGCACGCGCCCTACGGCCGCGCGGCGCGCGAGGCGCTGGTCCGCGCCGGCGCCTGGGAGGCGATGGCGCCGCTGCTGGTATTGGGCGAGAACGTGTCGCAGGCGGCGCAGTTCGCGACCAGCGGCGCGGCGCAGGGCGGCATTTTCGCGCAATCGCTGGCGGGCTCGCCGATGGTGACCGGCAAGGGCACGGCCGTGCTGCTGCCCGCCGCCAGTCACGCGCCGCTGCACCAGCGCATGGTGCTGCTGCGCAGCGCCGGGCCGGCGGCCAGGGCGTTCTACGCCTACCTGCAGGGTCCGGCGGCGCGGGCCATCCTCACCCGGCACGGTTTTTCGCTGCCGGAAGGCTGAACGGGCGTCAACGGGCCCCGGCATGGACTGGATCGCGCTCAAGCTGTCGCTGCAACTCGCGTCGGCCACGGTGCTGATCCTGTTTCCGCTCGGGCTCGCCGTCGCGCGGGTGCTGGCCTGGCGCGCCTTCCCCGGCCGCCGCTGGGTCGAGGCCGCGCTGGCGCTGCCGCTGGTGTTGCCGCCGACGGTGCTCGGCTTCTACCTGCTCGTTTCCTTCGGGGCGGAGTCGCCGCTCGGCCAGGCCTTCGCCGCGCTCACCGGCGGCACGCTGGCGTTCAGCTTCGCGGGCCTGCTGGTCGCGTCGGTGATCGTCAATCTGCCTTTTGCCATCCAGCCGATGCAGCGCGCCTTCGAGGCGATTCCCGCGGACGTGCGCGCCGCCGCCGCCTGCTGCGGCATGTCGCGCTGGCGCATCTTCCTGCGCGTCGAGTTGCCGCTGGCCTGGCCCGGCGTGCTCTCGGCGATGGTGCTGACCTTCGCGCATACGCTGGGCGAGTTCGGCGTGGTGCTGATGGTCGGCGGCAGCATTCCCGGCGAGACCAAGACGATTTCCATCGCCATCTACGACCGGATGCAGGCATTCGACACGTCGGCGGCGTCGACCATGGCGGCGGCGCTGCTCGCCTGCTCGCTGGTGGCGATCGCCATCGCCTATTCGTCGTCGCGGACGCGGGAACGCACCCTTGGCTGAGACGCCCAACGGCCTTGCGGTGCGCCTGGTCCAGCAGCGTCCGATCGCCCTCGACGCGACGCTCGCCTGCGCGCCCGGCGAGACGCTGGCGCTGGTCGGGCCGTCGGGCAGCGGCAAGTCCACGCTGCTGCGTTGCATCGCCGGCCTGCATCGCGCCGCCGCCGGGCGCATCGACTGCGCAGGGCAGACCTGGCTGGACACCGATGCCGGCATCGACCGCACGCCGCAGCAGCGTTCCACCGGCTTCGTATTCCAGAGCTATGCGCTGTTTCCGCACCTGTCGGCGCTGGAAAACGTGGTCGCAGCGATGTCGCACCGCCCGGCGGCCGGGCGCGCGGCGCGGGCGCGCGAACTGCTCGCGCGCGTTCATCTCGCCGGACTCGAGTCGCGGATGCCGGCGCACTTGTCCGGCGGACAGCAGCAGCGCGTCGCCGTGGCGCGGGCGCTGGCGCGCGACCCGCAGGTGCTGCTGCTCGACGAGCCGTTCTCCGCGGTCGACCGGGTGACGCGGCAGCGGCTCTATCGCGAGCTGGCGGAGTTGCGGCGGACGCTGGCGCTGCCTATCGTCCTGGTCACGCACGACCTGGACGAGGCGGCGTTGCTCGCGGACCGGATGAGCATCCTGCACCGCGGCCGCACGCTGCAGACCGGCACGCCGCTGGAGCTGATGACGCGGCCGGTCGACGCGCTGGTCGCGCGGCTGGTCGACATGCGCAACGTGTTCGAGGCGCGGGTGATCGCGCGTGCCGAGGGCAATCGCGGCCTCGCCTGGAGCGCCGGGGAGCTCGAGTGCGCGGTGCCCGAGCGGTATGCGGTCGATGCGCGGGTGTGCTTCGCGATTCCGCTGTCCGGCGTGCTGCTGCACCGGCGCGACCGGCCGTCGCGCGGCGAGCGCGAGAATCCGGTCGAGGGCGTCGTCGTCGACTGCCTGGAGCAAGGTGAGGACACCACGTTGTCGATGCGCATCGCCGGCGTGCCCGGGTCGCTGTGGCTGCGCGTGCCCACGCACGTGGCGCGGCGCAACCGGCTTGCGCCGGAGCAGATGATCCGCGTGTCGCTGCTGGCCGACGCGCTGCACGTGATGCCCTGGCAGGACCTCTCCCGGGACTCGGGAATCCAGGGCGACTAGCTCCCGGTGGAGACGCCGGCCGCAGGGTGCGCGGAACACGCCGCGGTCGCGGCGCGGCGACCGACGCGGTAGGATGCGGTCCCGGCATCGAACACTTTCACCATGGACTTCGCCTTCATTCTCGATCCATTGCCCGAACTGCGCGCATACAAGGACAGCAGCGTGGCGATGATGCGCGCGCTGGCGCAACGCGGGCACCGGATCCACGCGCTGGAGCAGGGCGACCTGTCCTGGAGCGCGGGCGTCACCCGCGGCCGCGCCAGGCCGCTGGAGCTGTTCGCCGACGACCATGCCTGGTACACGGAGGGCGCCGCGGAGACCCGCCGGCTGGCGGACTTCGCCGCGGTGATCATGCGCAAGGATCCGCCGTTCGACATGGAGTACGTCTACTCGACCTACCTGCTCGAATGCGCCGAGCGCGAAGGCGCGCGGGTGTTCAACCGGCCACAGGCGATACGCGACAACAACGAGAAGCTGGCGATCGCCAGGTTCGGCGAGTACATCGCGCCGACGCTGGTCACCCGCGACGCGGCGCTGCTCGGCGCCTTCATCGACGAGCACGCGGACACCATCCTCAAGCCGCTGGACGGCATGGGCGGCAGTTCGGTGTTCCGCGTCGGCCGCGCCGACCCCAACCGCAACGTGATCATCGAGACGCTGGCGCAGCACGGCCGGAAGTCGGTGATGGCGCAGAAATTCCTGCCCGAGATCGCCGACGGAGACAAGCGCGTGCTGCTGATCGCCGGCGAGGTCGTGCCCTTCGCGCTGGCGCGCATCCCCAAGGCGGGCGAAACGCGCGGCAACCTCGCCGTCGGCGGCCGCGGCGAGGTGCGGCCGCTGACCGCGCGCGAGCGCGAGATCGCCACGGCGTTGGCCGCGCCGCTATGGGCCGAGGGCCTGCTGATCGTCGGCCTGGACGTCATCGGACCCTGCCTGACCGAGGTCAACGTGACCTCGCCGACCTGCTTTGTCGAGATCGCGCAGCAAAGCGGCTTCGACGTGGCGGGGCTGTTCGCCGACGCGCTGCAGAAGGCGGTGCAGGCGTGATCCCGGCCGCCCCGGCCCCGGCGGATTTGCGCTCCGGGGCGGGAAAGGCGATCATCGCGCCCGCAGCGCCGGGCTTTTCCGGCTTCGCAACGCGTTTGCCTTCATAACGTCAACAGGCCCTAAGACCGACTTAAGCTCGGAAAGGTATATCCGGGGTTTTCCGTCCCCTCTGGTGTTCTCATGGGAAAATCCCGGCCTGCTGCCGAACCCGCTCCGATGAACTTCTCCCCGTTCGCCCGCCCATCGACCGCCCTGCGCGGGTCGGCCACGCTGCCGGCGCTGCTGCTGGCGCTGGCGTTCGCGCTCGCCGGCCCGTTCGCGACGGCCGCCGCGCCGGCCGCGAAGGATTCGCCGGCGCCGGCGGCCGGCGCGGGACCGTTGCCGGCCCCGGACAAGTGGTCGCACGCCTATGCCGCCTACGGGCAGGCCAAGTACCCGCGCGGCTTCTCCCACTTCGATTACGTGAATCCGGATGCGCCCAAGGGCGGCACCATGCAGGCGAACAATCCGGACCGGCGCTCGAGCTTCGACAAGTTCAATCCCTACACGATCCGCGGCCAGTCGCCGGCGGGGCTGACCACGCTGATGTTCGAATCGCTGGCCGTGCGCTCCGGCGACGAGCCGGATGTCATGTACGGCCTGGTCGCCGAGGACATCCAGGTCGCGCCGGACAAGTCCTGGGTCGCCTTCCGCATCAATCCCAAGGCGCGCTTCATCAACGGCGACCCGGTCACCGCCGCGGACTTGAAGCACGTGTTCGAGATGCTGACCAGCGCGGAGGTGGCCCCCTCCGTGCGCACGCAGCTCGACGGCGTGGCGGGCGTCACCGTGCTCGACCCGCGCACCGTGCGCTTCGACCTCAAGGCGCGCACGTCCGACACCATCTTCAACGTGGGCGGCCTGCCGGTGTTCTCGCCCAAGTGGTCGCTCGGCGCCGACGGCAAGATGCGCAAGTTCAGCGAGGTGATCAACGAGCATCCGATCACCACCGGACCCTACAAGGTGGGCGCGGTCGACATGCCACGGCGCATCGAGTTCGTCCGCGATCCGAACTACTGGGCGCGCGACCTCGGCGTGTCGAAGGGACAGTACAACTTCGACCGCGTCGTCTACCGCTACTACCAGGACAACGCGATCTCGCTGGAGGCGTTCAAGGCCGGCGAGTTCGACTTCCTGATGGAGTACTCGGCCAAGCGCTGGGCGCGCCAGCACTCCGGTCCCAAGTGGGCCGACGGGCGCATCGTCAAGGAGGAGTTCCCGACCGGCTTCGGCATGGGCCTGCAGTCGTACATCTTCAACCTGCGCCGGCCGCTGTTCCAGGACCGCCGCGTGCGCGAGGCGCTGGTGCTCGCCTACGATTTCGCGGCGATCAACGTCTACAAGCAGTACAAGCGCACCAACAGCGTGTTCGCCAACTCGGAGTTCGCCGCGACCGGCGAGCCGTCGGCCGGCGAGCTCGCGCTGCTGGAGCCCTTTCGCGGCGACCTGCCGCCGGCGGTGTTCGGCCCCTCCTGGCAGGACCCGCGCACCGACGTCGATCCCAACGGCCTGCGCAACAACCTGAAGAAGGCGCGGCGCCTGCTCGAGGAGGCCGGCTGGAAAATCGACAGCGAAGGCGTGCTGCGCAACGCGAAGGGCGAGCGCTTCGAGTTCGAGTGGCTGGAGTCGGGCGATGCCATCGGCCGGCGCGAGGCGATCTACGAGCGCAACCTGGCGATGCTGGGCATCAAGCTCAACGTGCGGCTGGTCGACTTCGCACTCTACCGCAAGCGTATCCAGACCTTCGACTTCGACATGATCAACATCAAGACCGGCGACTGGGCGCTGCCCAACGCCGCCGACCTGAAGGCGGCCTTCGGCAGCGCCGCCGCCGACGAGGAGGCTTCGGCCAACTACGGCGGCATCAAGAACAAGGCCATCGACGCGCTGGTCGAGCGCATGGACCAGGCGAAGACGATGGAGGAGCTGCGCACAGCGACGCGCGCGCTCGATCGCGTGTTCATGTACGAGCACTACGTGGTGCCTGACCTCTACGGCGGCAGCAACCGCGTGTCGCGCTGGGACAAGTTCGGCATTCCGAAGGTGGTGCCCAAGTTCTACACCATCGCCACGCCCAGCGACTACATGCAGTGGGCGATCACCGCGTGGTGGGACAGGGACGCCGGCAAGGCCGGCGCGGTGGCGGGCAAGCAGGCGGCCAGCGCCGCGGCGAAGCCCTAGGCGCGACGGGAACGACGGAAAAGGCCAGAGAACATGCTCGTCTACATCGGCAAGCGCCTGCTGCTCATGATCCCGACGCTGATCGGGGTGCTGACGCTGACCTTCCTGGTCATCCAGTTCGTCCCCGGCGGTCCGGTCGAGCAGATCCTCGCCGAGGCACGCGCCGGCGTCGGCGGCGAGACCGGCGGCTTCTCGGGCAAGCGCGACCTCGACAAGAAGCAGGTCGAGGACCTGAAGAAACTCTACGGCTTCGACAAGCCGCCGCTGGAGCGCTACCTGTCGATGATGAAGAACTTCGCCCAGTTCGACCTGGGCACGAGCTTCATGCGCAACAAGGACGTCTGGTCGCTGATCAAGGAAAAGCTGCCGGTGTCGGTGAGCCTCGGCCTGTGGACGTTCCTGATCTCCTACCTGATCTCGATTCCGCTGGGCGTGGCCAAGGCGGTGCGCGAGGGCACCCGCTTCGACACGGTCACCACACTGTTCGTGCTGGTCGGCTACGCGATCCCCGGCTTCGTGCTGGGCGTGCTGCTGATCGTGCTCTTCGCCGGAGGCTCGTTCCTCGACTGGTTTCCGCTGCGCGGCCTCACCTCCGACAACTGGGCCACGCTGTCCTGGCCGGCGCGCATCGCCGACTACCTGTGGCACCTGGTGCTGCCGCTGACCTGCTACGCGATCGGCAGCTTCGCCGTGGTCACCATGCTGACCAAGAACACCTTCGTCGAGGAAATCCGCAAGCAGTACGTGCTGGTCGCGCGCGCCAAGGGGCTGTCCGAGCGCAAGGTGCTCTACAAGCACGTGTTCCGCAACGCGCTGATCCCGATCATCACCGGCTTCCCGGCGGCGTTCATCGGCGCGTTCTTCGCCGGCTCGCTGCTGATCGAGACCATCTTCTCGCTGGACGGGCTGGGCCTGCTGTCCTACGAGTCGCTGATCCGCCGCGACTACCCGGTGGTGCTGGGCACGCTGTACTTCTTCACGCTGATCGGCCTGGTGGTCAAGCTGATCGGTGATCTCATGTACGTGGTGGTCGACCCGCGCGTCCAGTTCGCGGCGGTGGGCAAGTGAGCCTGGTCACGCAGCCACCGCCGGGCGAGATCACGCCCGACGCGATGCTGGCCGAGACCGCGGCGCCGCGCCGCGCGACGTCGCTGTCGCCCAACCAGCGCGCCTGGGCGCGCTTCCGGCGCAACCGCCTGGGCTATGTGTCGCTGCTGGTGTTCCTGGCGATGCTGGTCCTGGGCACCTTCGCCGAGGTCTTCTCCAACGACCGGCCGCTGGTCGCGCGCTACGACGGCGAGTGGTTCTTCCCGATCGTCAACAACCAGCCGGAGAAGCGCTTCGGCGGCGACTTCGCCACCGCCACCGACTGGCACGACCCGTTCATCAAGGCGCAGTTCGCCAAGCCGGGCAACTTTGCCGTTTTCACCTTCAACGAGTTCGGCGCGCGCACGCTCGACTACTACGCGCGCGCCGCCGACCCGCTGGCGCCGACGGCAGGGCACTGGCTGGGCACCGATTCCTCCGGGCGCGACATCGTCGCGCGGCTGCTCTATGGCTTCCGCGTGAGCATCTACTTCGCGCTGGCGCTGACCGTCGTCGGCACGATCCTGGGCATCATCGTCGGCGCGCTGCAGGGCTATTTCGGCGGCCGCGTCGACCTCACCGCGCAGCGGGTGATCGAGATCTGGAACGCGGTCCCCGACCTCTACCTGCTGATCATCATCGCGTCGATCTTCGCGCCGACGCTGCTGCTGCTGGTTGGCGTGTTCGCGCTGTTCGGCTGGATCGGGCTGTCCGACTACGTGCGCGCCGAATTCCTGCGCAACCGCAACCTCGAGTTCGTCAAGGCGGCGCGGGCGATGGGCCTGTCCAACCTGCAGATCATGTGGCGGCACGTGCTGCCCAACTCGATGACGCCGGTGATCACCTTCCTGCCCTTCCGGATGAGCGCGGCCATCCTCTTCCTGACCGCGCTGGACTTCCTCGGGCTTGGCGTGCCCAACATCCCGTCGCTGGGCGATCTGCTGCGCGAGGGCAAGGAGAACCTCGACGCGTGGTGGATCGCCATCCCGACGTTCATCGTGCTGTCGTTCACGCTGCTGCTGCTGACCTTCATCGGCGACGCGCTGCGCGACGCCTTCGACACGAGGAAGTCCTGATGAGCGCCGCCGGACCGCTCCAAGGCGCGAATTGCGCCCCCCCCGGGGGCAACGCCACGGCCTCGTTGACCAACGAGGCCGCAAGCGTGGGGGGGCCAATCGCATGAGTGCGCCGCTTCTTTCCGTCGAAGGGCTCTGCGTCAACTTCGGGCCGTCGCGCGTCGTCGACCGGATCTCCTTCGAGCTCGACGCCGGCGAGAAATTCGCGCTGGTCGGCGAGTCGGGCTCGGGCAAGTCGGTGACCGCGCTGTCGGTGCTGAAGCTGATCGAGACCGCCCGCTACGAGGGCGCGATCCGCTTCCAGGGCGAGGACGTGCTGAAGAAGAGCGAGCGGGAGATGCAGGCCTTGCGCGGCAGCGACATCGCGATGATCTTCCAGGAGCCGATGACCGCGCTGAATCCGCTGTACCGCGTCGGCAACCAGATCGGCGAGGTGCTGGAACTGCACGAGGGCCTCGACGGCAAGGCCGCGCGGACGCGCGCGATCGAGCTCCTCGCCCGTACCGGCATCCCCGAGCCCGAGCGGCGCGTCGACGCCTTTCCGCACGAGCTGTCCGGCGGGCAGCGGCAGCGGGCCATGATCGCCATGGCGCTGGCCTGCCGGCCCAAGCTGCTGATCGCCGACGAGCCGACCACCGCGCTCGACGTCACCATCCAGGCGCAGATCCTGGTGCTGCTCGAGGACCTGCAGCGCGAGTACGGCATGGGCATCCTGTTCATCACCCACGACCTGAACCTGGTGCGCCGCTTCTGCCACCGCGTCGGCGTCATGGAGCGCGGCCGGCTGGTCGAGCAGGGCGAGACCGCGAAGGTGTTCGCGCAGCCGCGGGACCCCTACACCATCAAGCTGATCAACAGCCGGCCGCAGCGCGCGGTGCAGCCGGTGCCGGCCGATGCGCCGGTGCTGGCGGCGGCGAAGGACGTCGACGTGGACTTCGTGACGGCGCGCGGCTGGTTCGGCAAGAACGTGTTCCGCGCGGTGCGCAGCGCGACGCTGGAACTGAAACGCGGCGAGACGCTGGGCATCGTCGGCGAATCCGGGTCCGGCAAGACCACGCTGGGCATGGCGCTGCTGGCGCTGCAGCCGGTGGCGGCCGGCAGCGTGACGCTGGAGGGCACGCGCATCGACAACGCCGACCGGACCACGCTGCGGGCGATGCGCCGGCGCATGCAGGTGGTCTTCCAGGACCCGTTCGGCTCGCTTTCGCCGCGGATGACCGTCGAGCAGATCGTCGGCGAAGGCGTCGCGCTGCACATGCCGGAGCTGTCGAACGCCGAGCGCCGGCAGCGCATCCTGGCCATGCTGGCCGAGGTCGGTCTGTCGGAGGCCGAGGGCATCACCGACGTGCTGACCCGCTACCCGCACGAGTTCTCCGGCGGCCAGCGCCAGCGCATCGCCATTGCCCGCGCCGTGGTGCTGCGTCCGGAAGTGCTGGTGCTGGACGAGCCGACGTCCGCGCTCGACGTCTCGGTGCAGCAGCAGGTGCTGAAACTGCTGGCCGATCTCCAGGTCAAGTATGGAATGAGCTACGTGTTCATCAGTCACGACCTTGCGGTGGTCCGCGCCATGGCGCACCGCGTGCTGGTGATGAAGGATGGCGACATCGTCGAGCAGGGCGAGGCCGAGGCGCTGTTCGCCGCCCCCCGGCAACCCTACACGCAGACGCTGCTGGCGGCGGCGCACCTGGCCTGAGGGGCCGCGCCAGCCGACGGCCGCCCGTGCCGTTCCTCGGGAAAGTCGTCTCCTCGGGCGAACTTTCCGCTAACATTACCCAATGATCGGAATCCTGATCGTCGCCCACGACACCTTGCCGGAGAGTCTGGCCAAGGCAGTCACGCACGTGCTGGGCGTCCGGCCGCCGCAATTCGACACCGTGTCGGTGGCCTGCGAGGACGACCCGCTCGACCTGCTGCCCGGGGCGCGGGAGAAGGTGAAAGCGCTGGACACCGGCGAAGGGGTGCTGGTGTTTTCGGACATCTACGGCGCCACCCCCTGCAATCTCGCGGTCAAGCTGCTGGAGCCCGGCCGGGTCGAGGGGGTCGCCGGCGTGAACCTGCCGATGCTGATCCGCGCGTTCACCTACCGCAACAGGGGCATGGACACGATCATCACCAAGGCGATCTCCGGCGGCTGTGACGGCGTGCTGCACATGGAGGTCGATCCGGTCTATGCAGCAGCGCGACGTTGAGATCGTCAATGCGCTGGGCCTGCACGCGCGGGCCTCGGCCAAGCTGACGCAGCTGGCCGCCAAGTACCAGAGCGACGTGCAGATGTCGCGCAACGGGCGCAAGGTCAACGCCAAGAGCATCATGGGCGTGATGATGCTGGCAGCGGGCAAGGGCTCCAGGGTCACCATCGAGATCGACGGCCCGGACGAGGGCGACGCGATGGAGGCGATCGTCACGCTGATCGGCAACCACTTCGGCGAAGGCAAGTAGCAGGCAGGACGCATCGCGCGCGAGTTGGCGCTCGCTTACCGCGGTGCGAGGCGCCTGGACATTGCGCTGCAACAATTGCCGGGCACGGTTGGCGGCATCACGCCGCTTCCGCAAAGCCGGCGAACGCGAGTAAAGTTGGCAAGGTCTTGCGGAACCAATACGCGAAGATGGCGACCAACGCTGACCACCGCCCGTCTGCGGCGATGGAATCCACGTTCATCGAAATTTGGAGCGCCGCACATGCAGACACGCACCATCGCCATCAGCAATCGAACCGGACTGCACGCGCGCGCCTGCGCGAAGATCGTGCAGATCGCCAACCGCTTTCGTTCCAATGTGTCGCTGGTGGTGCGCGGCAAGCGCGCGAGCGCCCGCAACATCGCCGCGGTGATGCTGATCACCGCGTCGGTAGGCACGACGGTGCGGCTGGAGGTCGAAGGTCCGGACGAGGTCCAGGCGATGCGCGCCATCGCCGCGCTGTTCCACGACGGCCTCGGAGAGCGCTCGTAGCGCCCCTCGTCCCGGGCGCGGGAAGACGCCCGTGATGGTCAGCTTCGCCCTGCACGGCGTCGGCGTGTCCGGCGGCATCGCCATCGGTCGCGCGCAGCTCGTCTCGCATGCGCTGCTGGAGGTCGCGCACTACTCGGTGGCGGCGAACCGCATCGACGCCGAGATCTCGCGCTTCAACGCTGCGCTGAAGGAAGTGCAGCAGGAGCTGTCCGGGCTGCACACGGCGATGACCAGCGGCGAGGTGCCCGGCGAGTTCGGTGCCTTCCTCGACGTGCACTGGATGATCCTGACGGATCCGACGCTGTCCGAGGCGCCGAAGAAGATCATCGCCGAGACCCACTGCAACGCCGAGTGGGCGCTGGCCAAGCAGCTGAACGTCCTGGTCGAGCAGTTCGACCAGATCGAGGACGCCTACCTGCGCGAGCGCAAATCCGACGTCGTCCAGGTCGGCGAGCGCGTGCTGAAGCGGCTGATGGGCATGCCGGGCGCGCTGCCGGCGCCCGCGGCCGAGGAACAGACCGTGCTGGTCGCGCACGACCTGTCGCCGGCAGATGTCATCCAGTTCAAGCATCACCGGTACGGCGCCTTCCTCACCGACGTCGGCGGCGCGACCTCGCACACGGCGATCGTCGCGCGCAGCCTGAACGTGCCCGCGGTGGTGGCCACGCACAACGCGCGGCAGCTGATCCGCGACTCCGAGATGCTGATCGTCGACGGCGACCAGGGCGTGGTCATCGTCAATCCCGATCGCGCGGTGCTCACCGAATACCGGCTGAGGCAGAATGAGCTGGAGATCGAGCGGCGCAAGCTGGCGCGCCTGCGCACCAAGCCGGCCGAGACCATCGACGGCCACCACGTCGAGCTGCACGCGAACATCGAGCTGCCCGACGATCTGGCGCAGACGCTGGAATGCGGGGCCAGCGGCGTGGGGCTGTTCCGTACCGAGTTCCTGTTCCTCAACCGGGAGGGGCTGCCGTCGGAGGACGAGCAGTTCGAGGCCTACCGCGCCGTGGCCGAGGGCATGCATGGACTGCCGGTGATCATCCGTACGTTCGACCTGGGCGCGGACAAGCACAAGGAAGGGCTGGCCGGGCTTTCGCGGGTCGCGCCCAACCCGGCGCTGGGACTGCGCGCCGTGCGTTTCTGCCTTGCCGAGCCGCGGCTGTTCCTGACACAGCTGAGGGCGATCCTGCGCGCGTCGCGCTACGGCAACGTGCGCATCCTGGTGCCGATGCTGGCGTCGGTGTCGGAGATCGACCAGACGCTGGCGATGATCGAACGCGCCAAGGAAGGGCTGCGCGAGCAGGGCGTGGCTTTCGATTCGCAGATCCAGGTCGGCGGGATGATCGAGATTCCCGCGGCGGTGATCGTCATCGACGCCTTCCTGGCGCGACTGGACTTCCTGTCCATCGGCACCAACGACCTGATCCAGTACACGCTGGCGGTCGACCGCGCGGACGACGCGGTGGCGCATCTCTACAACCCGCTGCATCCGGCGGTCCTGCGCCTACTGTCGCTGGCGATCAAGGCCGCCGACAAGGCCGGGAAGCCCATCGCGGTGTGCGGGGAAATGGCCGGCGACCTGAGCATGACCCGGCTGCTGCTGGGGCTGGGGCTGCGCAACTTCTCGATGCATCCCGCACACGTCCCGGCGGTCAAGCAGCGAGTGCTTACTTCGCGCGTGGCGGGTGTCAAGCCGGTGGTCGACCGCATCCGCCGGCTCGATCATCCGGACAAGATCCGGCAGGCGCTGGACAAGCTCAATGCGCCCTGACGACGGCGGAGGCGGAAGGAAAAAAGCCGCGCCCGACGTATGGCCTGTGCGCCAGCGGATCGGGCATAATGCCAATGTCATGAACGTCGCCAACCTCCCGCGCCGCCGAATTGCCGTCGCCGCGCTGCTGTGCCTGTGCGCCGCCGGGCCGCTTGCCGCCGCCGACGCGGGCAGCGCGGCGCCCGCATTCTCGCTGCCCACGGCCAAGGGCGATGCGCTCGCGCTGTCGTCGCTGCGCGGCAAGGTGGTCTACGTGGACTTCTGGGCGTCGTGGTGCGGCCCCTGTCGTCGCTCGTTCCCCTGGATGAACGAAATGCAGCAGAAGTACGGCGGCAAGGGCTTCACCGTCGTCGCCGTCAACGTCGACAAGAAACGCGCCGACGCCGATCGCTTCCTCGCCCAGGTCCCGGCGAACTTTCCGGTCGTGTTCGACGAGTCCGGCGCGACCCCCGCGGCGTACGCGGTCAAGGGCATGCCCAGTTCCTATCTGATCGACGGCCGCGGCAACGTCAGCCATGTCGAGCGCGGCTTCCAGGACGACAACAAGGCCGGTCTCGAGGCGCGCATCGTCGCGCTGCTCGCGGCCAGGGACTAGAGGCGCCGCCATGCGCATTGCACTGCTGCTCGGCCTGTCGCTCGCGCTGTCCGGCTGCGCCAGCTTCCAGCCGCCGCAACCGTGGGAGAAGGGCCAGCTCGCCAAGCCCGAAATGCAGTTCGACTACGCGCGCATGGATGTGCGCACGCAGCAGCACATCTACACCAGCAAGGAAGCGGCGGGCGGCGGGTACGGCGTCGGCGGCGGCGGCTGTGGCTGCAACTGACGCGCATCGCCGTCGTGCGCGCAACGCCGCGAACACCGCGGAGCCCGCCGCGATCGCGGCCGGGCCGACGGGACCCGCCGGCGCATTGCTCGCCGCTGCGCTGGCGCTGCCCGGCGTGATGCCGGCGACCGCGATCGCGCAGGCCGCGCCCGACAAGGGCATCTTCGAACTGCAGTATCTGTCCTACCGCGACTGGCAGCCCGGCCGCAATCGGATGAGCGTCGACGCGCCGGCGTTCTACACGCTGCTGCCGATCAACGACAAGTGGTCGGTCGAGGGCGGCATGGTCTACGACGCGGTGACCGGCGCGTCGCCGCTGTTCTTCAACACGCTGTCCGGCGCGTCCATCGGCGACTACCGCACCGCCGGCGACATCAAGGTCACGCGCTGGTTCGGCGACTATGCGGTAAGCGCAGGCGCCGTGGTCTCCAGCGAACAGGATTTCCTGTCGCGCGGAGGCTCGATCAGCGCGCAGTTCTTCAGCGCGGACCGCAACCGCACCTGGACGCTGGGCTTCGCCGGCACCAACGACCGCATCAACTCCTCCAACGGCATCGCCGTCAACCAGAAGCGCAATTCCCTCGACTTCATGGTGGGGGTCACGCAGGCGCTGTCGACCAACGCCATCATCCAGTCCAACCTGACCTACTACACGGGCCACGGCTACTATTCCGACCCGTACAAGACGCTGGACACGCGCCCGGCCACGCGCC
The DNA here is from genome assembly GCA_963699765.1 of uncultured beta proteobacterium. Lineage (GTDB taxonomy): Bacteria > Pseudomonadota > Gammaproteobacteria > Burkholderiales > Casimicrobiaceae > VBCG01. The sequence continues at coordinate 19,583 of CAVOVD010000014.1, forward strand.
AGGTGACGGCGTGGCTCACCCGCTACAACCAGTACCTGCCCGGCCCGGACGCAACCATGAAGCTGGGCTATCGCTTCCTCCACGACTCGTTCGGCAGCCGGTCGAACATGTTCGAGGCGGCCTGGGTGCAGGCGCTGCCCTGGGGCTTCACGGTGACGCCGGGGTTGCGCTACGTCGACCAGAGCGCCGCGGATTTCTACTACGACCCGCCCTGGCCGAAGGGCTATGTGGCGGAGGGCCAGCTCTACAGCGCCGACACGCGGCTGGCCGCCTGGGGCGGAATCACTGCCGGCGCAATCATCGCGCGCAACATCTGGAACAACTGGCGGCTGGCGTTTCGTGCCGACTACTACCGGCAGGATCCGGACTGGCGGCTGTTCGGCAGCGGCAGCCCGGGCATCCAGACCTTCTCCGCGCGCTGGTTCCAGCTCGACCTGTCGACGACGTTCTGAACGCGGTTGCGGCGTGTGCGCGCTGCGCGCGATGAAACACTTCCAGACCCGGTTCCGCGCCATGGCGACGGAACACGACATCCAGGTTCACGACGACGACCCGGCGCGGGCGCGCCGTGCGGCCGCCGCCGCGGTCGCCGACGTGCTGCGCATCGAGGCCAAGTATTCGCGCTACCGCGACGACAGCGTCACCACGCGCATCAACCGCGCCGCGGGCGCCGCTGCGGTGGTCATCGACGCCGAGACCGCCGCGCTGCTGCGCTACGCCGACCGCTGCCACGCGCTTTCCGGAGGCCGCTTCGACATCACCTCGGGCGTGCTGCGCCGCGCCTGGGACTTTCGCCGGGCGCCGCCGGCGCTGCCGGAACCGGCGACGCTGAGGGCGGCCGTCGCCTGCATCGACTGGCCCGCGGTGGAGTGGAGCGACAGCTCGGTGCGCCTGCCGCGCGCGGACATGGAAATCGACTTCGGCGGCGTGGGCAAGGAATACGCGGCCGACCGCGCCGCGACCATCCTGGCCGAGCACGGCGTGCGCCATGCGCTGGTCAACCTGGGCGGCGACCTGCGCGCCGTCGGCCCGCAGGGCGACGGCCGCCCGTGGCGCGTGGGGCTCCGGCACCCGCGGCACGCGGGCGCGACCATCGCCGGCATCGATCTCTGCGAGGGCGCGCTGGCCACCAGCGGCGACTACGAGCGCCATTTCGAGATCGACGGACGCCGCTACTGCCACATCCTCGATCCCCGCGACGGCATGCCGGTGACGCACTGGCAGTCGGTGTCGGTGCTGGCGCCCTTGTGCGTGCTGGCGGGCAGTTGCGCGACCATTGCCATGCTGCTGGGCGACGCGGCGAGCGCGTTCCTCGGCGAGCAGGGCGTGCAGTGGTTCGGCGTGCGCGCCGACGGCACGCTGGCCGGTCCGGCCGACACGCACCCGGGCGTCGCGGCGCGCTGAAAACGCCACGGGGCCCGCTGGCGCGGACCCCGTGGCGCTGCTGCCTGCTGCGGCGTGGAACTCAGTCGCTGCGCGTGCGCGTCATTGCGGCGCGCACATGATCACTCCGATCGTGCCTGCACCCTCGGCGATCCAACCCTGCGCCAGCATCTGCGCGCGCACGGCGAGATCGGTCGTGTAGCGATGGTTCGGTGCGCCGGACTGGCCGTTGTTGTACATCCGGTAAACCGGGACGGTGTTCGCCGGACAGACGCCGGTGACGGTAGGCACCGCGACGTGGAACACCTCGCCCTCGAACATCCAGTCGGCGTTGGTCTTGACCACCGAGCACTCGGTCGGGAACGGAGTGTAGAAGTGCGAGCTCTTGGGGTCGAACGCGGTGCTGAAAAAACGGCATACGGTATTCAATCCTGCCGCGGGGTTCTGATGGACCCTGAACGAGCGTCCGGTGCGCGCCCAGCCCTTGAACACCCCGGTGTCGATCTTGAAGATCTCTTCGGCGGCGATGGTGATGAAGTAGTGGCCGAACCCCGCGTGGAAGTACTCGATGGCTTCGGCGGTGCCGGGGGTGGGCGGCGGCGTGACGCCTCCGGCGACACCGGTACCCAGCACCACCAGTTGCTGCGGGCTGCCCGTGCCGTTGCTGACGATGGTCACCGCCGTGCTGCGCGAGCCGGCCGCTGCCGGGGTGAAGGTGAAGCTCAGCGTGCAGACGGCGCCTGCGGCGACGCTGGCGCAGGACGAGGACCCCAGCGCAAACTCGACCGTGTTCGACAGCGTGATCGAGGAGACCGTGACCACGGCATTGCCGACGTTGCTTAGCTGCACGGCGAAGGGGGCGCTGACGGAGCCCACGGTCTGGTCGGGCATGGTCACCGCCACCGGCATCGACAGCTGCCCGACCGGCGGCGGCGCGACCGCGACGCCGGTGCCGGTCAGCGCCAACACCAGGTTGGCGCCGCCGGCGTAGCCGATGGTCAGCGTCGCAATGTCCGCCCCCGTCGCCGTGGGCGCGTAGGCGATGTTGAATGCGCAGGAGGCGCCGGCGGCCAGGCTTGCGCCGCAAGTGCTGCCGCTGACCCCGAACTCGGCCGCGTTGCTGTTGGTGAAGCTGACGCCCGCGGCAGCGGCATTGCCGGTGTTGGACAGCAGGTAGGACTTGACTGCGCTGGAGGCGCCGACGACGACACTGCCGAAGTCGGCGGCGGCGGTGGCGGGGGAAAGCTGCAGGTTGGCCACCGGGACCGCGGTGCCGGTGCCGGACAGCGGCAACACGATGCCGGCGCCGCCGGTGTAGCCGATGGTCAGCGTCGCGCTGTCGGCGCCGGCGTCCGCCGGGGTGTAGGTGATGTTGAACGCGCAGGAGGCGCCGGCGGCGAGGCTGGCGCCGCAGGTGTTGGCGCTGACCACGAACTCGACCGCGTTGCCGTTGGCGAAGGCGACGCCCGCGGCAGCGGCAGTGCCGTTGTTGGACAGCGTGTAGGACTTCGCTGCGCTGGGCACGCCGACGGTGACGTTGCCGAAGGCCGCGGTGGCCGGCGAGAGCTGCAGGCTGGCGACCGGGACCGCGGTGCCGGCGCCGGATAGCGGCAGCACGATGCTGGCGCCACCGGCGTAGCTGATGGTCAGCGACGCATTGTCGGCGCCGACCGCCGTGGGCGTATAGGTGACGTTGAATGCGCAGGTGGCGCCTTGCGCCACGCTCGCGCCGCAGGTATTGGCGCTGACCACGAACTCGGCGGCATTGGTGTTGGCGAAGGCGATGCCGCCGGCGGAGGCGGTGCCGGTATTCGACAATGTGTACGACTTGACCGCGCTGGACAGGCCGACGGTGACGTCGCCGAAAGCCGCGGTGGCCGGGGACAGTTGCAGGTTGGCCACCGGGACCGCGGTCCCGGTGCCCGACATCGGCAGCACGATATTGGGGCCACCGTTGTAGCTGATGGTCAGTCCTGCATTGTCGGCGCCCATCGCAGTGGGCGTGTAGGTGATGTTGAACGCGCACGAGGCGCCTGCCCCCAGGTTCGCGCCGCAGGTGTTGCTGCTCACGACGAACTCCACGGCGTTGCTGTTGGCGAAGCCGATGCCCGTGGCAGCCGCATTGCCGGTGTTCGACACGGTGAAGACCTGGGTGGCGCTGGGCAGGCCGACGTTGACGCTGCCGAAGGACGCCGAGCCGGGCGTGGCCTGCAGGACGGCGGCCGGTGCCGCGGTCCCGGTGCCGGACATGGCGATGTTGACCGTCGGCCCGCCGGTATAGCTGATGGCCAGCGTCGCGTTGTCGGTGCCCATGTTCGCGGGCTTGTAGGCGAGATTGAAGTTGCACGACCCGCCGGCGGCGATGGCGCCGGTGCAGGTATTGCCGGTGATCACGAATTCGGTGGCGTTGGGGTTGCTGAAGGCCGGCGTCGGCGCGCTGCCGGTGCCGGTGTTGGTGAGGACGATGTTGGCGGCGGACGACGTCTGACCCACGGCGACCGAGCCGAATGGCGCACCGGCCGGCGATGCCTGCAGGTTGGGTGTCTGCACCGGAGGCGCCACGCCGGTTCCCGACAGGCCGATCGCAACGCTGATGCTGTTGTCGCCGGTGATGGTCCAGCTGGGGCTGTTGCCGCCGGCCGCCGCCGGCGAAAAGGTGAAGCTTACCGTGCACGACGCGCCCATGTTCAGCGTCGCCGCGCAGGTGGTGGTGCGCGAATAGCCGGTGGGCGCGGCCGGATAGGTCATGCCGGTGGCGTTGGCGGTGCCGGTATTGGATACCGTGATCACCTGCGGTGCGCTGGACGAACCCGTATTGACGCTGCCGAAGGCGAGCGAGGTCGGCGAGGCGGAGACCGCGGGGCCGGTGACCGGCGGCGGGCATGCCTGAGAGATGGATGCGAAAAACAGGTAATCGGCGAGATCGAGAAAGTCGGAAGGGGAGAGCGGGAGATTCGCCTTGAGCTGCAACGGCATCATCGAGGTGCCGTTGTCGACGGCGTTCTCGATGACGGCCGCGTTGCCGGCGCCCTTCAGCGCATCCGCGTTGGGCGAGTTGCCGTGGCAGGCCGAATTGGAACAGGACGTCGCGACGCCGGGGCTCGTCTTGGTGTAGATCGCGCGGCCGTTGGTGCAGCTCTGCGCCTGCGCCGCCGCCGACCAGGCGAAGACCAGCGGCGTCAACAGGGCAAAGAACAGTGCGGATGGGCGCTTCATCTTCGATGCTCCGTCGGGCCGATTACGGTACGGCGCCGCCGGCGCCTGTCGCGCCGGACCCCGCCCCGCCAGTGATTTGGGCAGCCATTATTCCATCGTCATAGAACATTGTCATGTTTTTTCGGACGGACGGCGCTGCGACCGCGGACGACGGCAGCCTGCTCCGCAGAGCGGGCATGCGACCGGCGGCCGGACCTGCCGGCGCTCTCGGGTGGGGCCTGCAGGACGTTCGTTCCGGATTTGCCGCAAATCCGGACATTTCCCCACATTTTCCGGTGGCCCGCCTGGGTGAACGGCCAGCGCGCCGGCGCCGCCCGTCGCCGCCCGCGCCGGCAGGCAGCGGCCCCGCGGCCGCGGTTGCGGCCCCGGCCGGTGTGCGAGCATAGGCGCGCGGTCCGGGCTGTGATAAAGATTCGCCTTGGCGCAGCCCCCGATGCGCGCCGCAGCTCGTTCCCGCAACCTTCGAATCGCCACCCCGAATCGCCACCCACACCCCGTCATGCCCACTTTTTCCGCTACGACCGGCGGTGCCGATGCCGGCGCCGGCATGGCCCGCGGCCACTCGGTGGGCGTGGTCGAGCCGCAGCTCGCGCGCTTCACCGACCCGCTGCAGCTCGCCTGCGGCGCCTGGCTGCCCAGCTTCGAACTTGCCTACGAGACCTACGGCACGCTCAACGCCGACAAGTCCAATGCGGTTCTGGTCTGCCATGCGCTGAACGCGTCGCACCATGTCGCCGGCCACTACGCGGGCGAGCCGGACAATCTCGGCTGGTGGGACAACATGATCGGCCCCGGCCGGCCGCTGGACACCGACCGCTTTTTCGTCATCGGCGTCAACAACCTGGGCAGCTGCTTCGGCTCGACCGGCCCGCTGTCGCTGAACCCGGAAACCGGCGCGCCCTGGGGTGGCGACTTTCCGCTGGTCACCGTCGAGGACTGGGTCGACTCGCAGGCGCGGCTCGCGGATCGGCTGGGCATCGCCCAGTTCGCCGCGGTCATGGGCGGCAGCCTGGGCGGCATGCAGGCGCTGGCCTGGGCAATCCGCTATCCGCAGCGCATCCGCCACGCGCTGGTGATCGCAGGCGCGCCCAACCTGTCGGCGCAGAACATCGCCTTCAACGAGGTCGCGCGGCAGGCGATCCTCACCGACCCGGATTTCCACGACGGCCACTTCGCGTCGCGCCACACGTTGCCGCGGCGCGGCCTGCGCGTGGCGCGGATGATCGGCCACATCACCTACCTGTCCGACCTGCAGATGGAGGAGAAATTCGGCCGCGGCCTGCGCGAGGGCATCAAGTATTCGTTCGCCCCGGAATTCCAGGTCGAGTCCTACCTGCGCCACCAGGGCGAGAAATTCGCCGAATATTTCGACGCCAACACCTACCTGCGCATCACCAAGGCGCTCGACTACTTCGATCCCGCGTCAGCCACCGGCGGCAACCTCGCGCGCGCGCTGGCCCCGGCGATCTGCAAGTTCCTGGTCGTCTCGTTCACCACCGACTGGCGCTTCTCGCCCGCGCGTTCGCGCGAGATCGTCGAGGCGCTGATCGAGCACCGCCGCGACGTCAGCTACGCCGAGATCGACGCGCCGCACGGCCATGACGCCTTCCTCCTCGACGACCCGCGCTACCACGACGTCGTGCGCGCCTATTTCGACCACGTCGCCTCGGACGCCGACTACTCGACGTTCCGCTTCGGCGCCGAGGTCAAGCGCGGCGTCGAGGCGCGCGCGCGCCAGGCGCAGCGCGCCGACTTCGCCACCATTGCCGGATGGCTGCAGCCCGGCGCGCAGGTGCTCGACCTTGGTTGCGGTGACGGCAGCCTGCTGGCCTTCCTGCGCCGCGAGCGCGACGTGCGCGGCTATGGCATCGAGATCGCCGACGAGGGCGTGCTGGCGAGCATCGACAACAACGTCAACGTGCTGCAGAGCGACCTCGAGAGCGGGCTCGCCGGCTTCGACGACGCGTCGTTCGACTGCGTCATCCTGTCGCAGACGCTGCAGGCGATGCACCACACCGAGGTCATCGTCAACGAAATGCTGCGCGTCGGCCGCGAAGTGATCGTCACCTTTCCCAACTTCGGCTACTGGCCTCTGCGCTGGCAGATCGTCAGGGGGCGCATGCCGGTGTCCGAAAACCTGCCCTACCAGTGGTACGACACGCCCAACATCCACCTGTGCACGGTCGCCGACTTCGACGCCTTTCTGCGCGAGCGCGACTGCTTCGTCGAGAACCGCGTCGTCCTGACCGGCGGCAGGCCGGTAACCGCGCTGCCGAATCTCCTGGGCGAACTGGCGATCTATCGTTTCCGGCGGGCGTAAAGCGATCGCAATATCGATGTCGTACGATGCTGCGGATCATTGGCGTTTTTCGCAGAACTTCGGCGTTCGCTATACTTGTCCGCCTCGTTCGCCCGGCAAATCGCC
>CAVOVD010000015.1:0-145432 GCA_963699765.1 uncultured beta proteobacterium
GGCGTCATGATGAGTGAGCCGCGCACCCCAGCCGTATGGCTTCACGCCACCGTCTGGCTTCTGGGCGGCATTGTGTTGCTCGGCTATTCCGTTGCAGCAGCGGTTCAATTGCTGAAACGCCCCGAACCGTTTCGCATCTCCGATGGAGGCGAGCAGTCAATACTGATTTTCTTGTTTATGGCGTTGGCGTCGCTGGTTCAAGCCTTAGCACAGCTGCACCATGTCGTTCGGCCCTCCTGGATCGGGAAAACTCTTGCAGTGCCGCTTTTCTTTGGTTCGTTTGTGTGGCTTTTCTTTGGAGGACCCGCATATGAGCCTTGGCCTTTTTCTGCCGCAGTAGCTCTGGTTTTTGTTGCCTCACTTTGGCAATTTTTCGTTCGCGGACAATGACGCCCAACCCAGCGCTCAACCGGACGGGCCGGCACATGGCTCGTCGTTGGCACGCTTCGGCGCGGCCCGCCGGTTAGCTGGATTCGTTAGGCGTTCCCTTACCGATGGCGACACTCCAGACAGTCAGTGCCCTCCTCGATGAAGCGGCGAAGCTGCTCGATCGCGCTGCCGCCGAGATTAGAGATGTCCCACTCCGACCAACCGGCGACAATATCCATCGAATCGGGGCCGCCCTGGCGGAGATTCACGAGCTTCAGTACCAGATCTGTGCACTGGCTCCAGAGCTAACACCACGCTTTCTGAGAGAACCCGTCGACAAACCGATAGTCGCGCTAGCGTATGCACTTCAGCGTGCACGTGAGTTCGAGAATGCCGGCGAGATTGAGACCGCGGTCGCCTTCTTCCGTCTCTTTCTGATACAAGGCGGCACTCCGAGTGAACGCGAGGTCGCGAACCATGAAATCGCAAAACTATTGCATCGGAACGCCTAACATCGCGCTCAACCGGACGGGCCGGCACGCGGCTCGTTGCTTTGTCGATGTCGGCGCGGCCCGCCGGTTAGCTTAGTCCGTTAGGCCGTTGATCGGAAGTGGGGACGACCTCACCGCTCCTCCGTCGATCGGGGACGACCCCGCAATTCTGAAAGGGACGCACATGGCTTGGATCATTCTTGTTATTGCGGGGCTGTTCGAGGTCGGTTGGGCCATCGGATTGAAGTACACGGATGGTTTTACGCGTGTGTGGCCGACTATTTGGACTGTGCTGGCGATGATCATTAGTCTTTGGCTACTCGGCATTGCTATGAAGTCGCTTCCGGTGGGTACCGCATACAGTGTATGGGTTGGGGTGGGAGCGGTTGGCACGGTGATTCTCGGAATCGTGCTCCTCGGCGAACCAGCGAACGCGGCTCGGCTCATCAGCGTTGCGCTCATCATCGCTGGCATCGGCGGTCTCAAGCTTGCTACACCGGCCTAACAACCCGTTGCAGCGGACGCGCCGCAAGCGGCACGCCGCTGAACGGGAACATTAGACTTGCTTCCGAGAGGCCATGGACAACGCGCAAACACAAACTTTGTCGTTGAAGGCCGCCTACTCCTTCGGAGTAAGTCGCGGGCTGGAGTCGGAAATGAACGAGATCCGCAACATGGTGATCGAATGGGATTCTTCCTATACGTCGTCATTGCGGCGTGGCTACATCGTTTCGCTTTTCGAGAATCGTGGGATCTTCGAAGACTTCAAAGCAGCACATTGGGCCTTCGGTAACACTCCGACAGGAGACACGCGACGTAGGCGTTACCTGCGCATCAAGACGCAATACGAGGAGTTTCTAGCTGGGCGCGCGCCAGAACCCAATGAGCATGGCGACGCCGAAGGAGACACCGATCCACAGGAGGCGCTGGAGTTCGCTCTTGAGGCACACCTCCGCGACTTTCTCGCCCGAAATCTCGATCGAATCGAGCCGGGTTTGCGTTTGTACACTTCAGGCGATCGTACCGGTGTCGAATTCCCTGTTGATGGAGGCCGCATCGACCTGTTCGCGCTTGATCGTGTCGGAAAGTTTGTCGTTATCGAACTCAAGCTGTCGCAGGGACGCAATAAGACGCTCGGCCAGTTGCTCTACTACATGGGCTGGGTCGATCAGCATCTCGGCAACGGGCCTTGCCGAGGGCTCATTGTTGCCAGCGAAATCACCGAGGAACTATCCGTTGCGGTCGCCCGCGTTCCTGGTGTTCAGCTCGCGAAATATCGAATGAGCTTTGCTATCGAGCATGTCGGTGCGGCCTAACCCATCATTCGATCGGACCCGCCGGCAAGCGGCTTCTGTCACCGATCGTCGGTACCGGCGGGCCGCTCAACTCGGACGTTAGGTATACGCGCCGATGCCCTCCACCGAGACAACAATCGCGATAATCGTTGGGGCCGTGATTGCAGCCGGGATCGTGGGCTTGTTCTTTCGGCCCAACGGGCCACCGACTACCACGTTCAAATGTGCCCGATGCGGCGTCGTGGCTCGGTACTCTGAGCGGACTGAAGACGCTTGGAGGTCCGGAGTCAAGCGCCTTTACTGCGACTCATGCCATCGCCAATGGTTGCGCGCCAATCCAGGCCGTGCCGCGGTTCATTCCTCGGGTAGCCCTCGAGCATCTGGCCGTGGCTGTTTTACAGTAATAGTTGCATTGGTCTTTGTACCGGCCGCGCTTTACGTGCTCTCAAGGTATGCCTAACCCGGCGCTCAACCGGACGGGCCGGCGGGCTCGTCTGGCCGCATCGGCGCGGCCCGCCGGTTAGCTAGATTCGTTAGGCCGCGATTTGAGCTTCGTCCGCGCGCGGGAGCATAATTCTCGCCGTGAAGGTTAGCGAAATTCTCCGCATGCTCTCCGACGACGGCTGGGACCTGATCGCGACGCGCGGAAGCCATCGCCAATTCAAACACCCCCAGAAGCCGGGACGAGTTACCGTACCTGGCAAACCGAGCGACGAGCTTTCGCCCGGAACCCTAAACAGCATCAGGAAACAGGCCGGATTGAAGAAGTGAGGCAAACCATGCGCTACGCCATCGTTATCGAGAATGCGGGTCCCAATCTTTCCGCGTACGTACCGGACCTGCCCGGCTGTGTCGCCACAGGCGCGACCGTTGAGGAAGTGGAGCGCGAGATTCGCGAAGCGATCGAATTCCATCTTGAAGGGCTGCGCGAGGACGGATCTCCCATCCCTCCTCCGTCCAGCGCTGTCCGCTACGTTGACATCGCGGCCTAACCCTGCGCTCAACCGGACCCGCCGGCACGGACCTTCTTGCTTTCTTACATCAGTGGCGGCGAGCCGGTTAGCTTGATTCGTTAGGCCGCAGCAAACGCTGCCGCACAGCCCATGATCTCGATGTTCTATGACGAGCTCGCGCCCTACTATCACCTGATCTACGGGGACTGGGAGCGCGCCATCGCCAAGCAAGGCGCGGCACTTGCCAGACTTCTCGTGGAATTTGGAGTCGGACCAGACGAAGCCGTTCTTGACGCAGCCTGCGGTATCGGCACGCAAACCATCGGGCTCCTGAGGCACAACTATCGTGTCACAGCATCCGACATTTCGCCCGGCGCCATCGCGCGCCTTAGGTCCGAGTTAGCGAATCGAGCGCTGCATGCCGATGCCTACGTGGACGACATGCGGCATCTTAGTCATGCCGGCACTGGCTCGGTGGCCGCTGCAATCGCGTGCGACAATGCCGTTCCCCACTTGTTGTCGGATGCGGAGATCCTGCAAGCCTTTCGTAGTTGCCACCGCTGTCTACGGCCGGGTGGGGTCGCCATTTTTTCGGTGCGAGACTACGCACGCATCGAGCGTACCGATCCGGACGTACGTCCCTTTGGTCTGCGGTACGAGGCTGGTCGCAGATTTCTCGCAGTGCAGGTGTGGGAGTGGGACGGCGACCAGTACGACCTGAGGATGTACCTCACCTCCGAGTCGCCAACCGGTGCTTGTGAAACCCGCGTACTGACAACTCGCTATTACGCCGTGGAGTTTATGCGACTGGCGGAGCTGCTGGCAGAAGCTGGCTTCACGGACGTCCAGCGTCGAGATGACGTACTTTTTCAACCAGTCCTGTTAGGAAGAAGGGATGACGCGGCCTAACCACGCGCTCAACCGGACGCGCCGACACGCGGCTTCGTGCTTGGCCACTTCGGTGGCGGCGCGCCGGTTAGCTTGGAGCCGTTAGGCCGCAATGGAATCCGAACATGCCGAAGCGCAATCGATCCTGGCCAACGAACTGGCCAAGTTTCGGTCGCTCTCGTATGCAGACTTGGTCCGGCTCTTTGAGGATCATCCCACCTACGAAATCACTGGGGCATCCGGAGCGGAGTACTGGATCGACATCTACCCGCTATGGGACGGTTGGGATATGGTAGACGGTGTGCCGCAACACAGTGACATTTTGCGGCTGCGTGGGTCCATTTGCGGCGGCGGGATCGACTATCAGGCACCTCTTTGCGATGATTTCTTGATTGCCCCGGATGGCTCCTTCATCGGTGAATAGGTGCGATTGCGGCCTAACCCGGCGTTCGAGCGGACGCGCCGGTACAGGGCTTCTTGCTTGGCCACGTCGGTGGCGGCGCGCCGCTCAACTTAAGCGTTGGGCCTCATAGTATTCAGCTGGAGCATTCCGATGAGCGTGAAAATGAGAATCGCATTCGGCTGCCACCTTCTCGCTACGCTCCTTATGGCCGCATTTGGGCTCACATATTTGGTTAAAGCTGAGTTCATGCCCTACCACGCTGTTGCTGTCGGGGTAGCTTGGGGTGAAGTAACGCCCCCTTTTCAAGTGCTGATTCTTGCGTTGATGAGAGCTGCGGGCGGCGCCGGTCTCGCGGTTGCCGTCCTGGAATTGTTTCTGTTGTTTGTGCCGTTTCGGCTAGGCGCCATGTGGGCGCGATGGGCCATTCCTACGGGTGGCCTGGTCATCTCATTTGGAGTGCTGTACGCAATGGCTTACGTTTCGTTCCACACCCAGGCGACACCGCCATTGATTGCGCCTGTGGTGGGCATTCTGCTTTTTGTTGCGGGGCTAGCCCTTTCGCTGGGGCAGTCAAAAGCATAGATGCTGAGGCCCAACCCAGCGGTCAACCGGACGCGCCGATTTATGCCTTCTACTTGGCCAGCGTCGGCGCGGCGCGCCGGTTACCTTACTCGTTAGGCACAGCAATGAGCAGACTTCGCACCATTACCGGCTCCCTCTGGGTAGCGTGGCCGGTAGCATATCTTGTCGTCCTTCTGTTCCAGATTGAACGAATTGATGTTTCGAATCTCAGTCGCTTCTTTCCCGTCATATTCGCTCTACTGTTACTCGCTGCTGCCGGTCTCTATTTCGTTCTTGCCTGGCCTGGCTCGAAATGGTTGCTTCTTTTGGCTGGCGCCACCACGGCACTCTATGTTCTTCTCGGCATTGGCTCGAGCCTCGACGCGGGTCCCGACTGGGGTCTTGTCCTCCCAGTGGTTCTTCTGGCGTTTGCTGTCTTCACTTTGGTCGTGGCGAGCCGTGCCTAACCCGCACGTCAACGCGGACGCGTCGCCGGCAGCGCTTCGCGCTTGCCGGCTGCGCGCCGGTTACGTGCGACGTTAGGCTTCATGAAGCACTCATTCCTCGTTCGCAAGGTTACCGAAGACGATGCGGCAGCGTTGCACGCGTTGCGTCTGTCGCTCTTTGAAGAGACCGACACTCTATTGTGGGAGCCTGGCGAGTATCGACTCACCGTCGCTGACGAGGCGAAGCAGATCGCCCAACTGCATGCCCAGAAGAACTCGATTTGCCTTGTAGCAGAGCTAGATGGCAGGCTGATCGGATTCCTCAACGCGATGGGAATGCAAGTGAATCGACGACGAAAGCAGACCAGGATTGCATTGGCAGTGCTCCGTGAACACTGGGGCATCGGATGCGGCAGCAAGTTGATCTCTGAAGCTCTGGCCTGGTCACGAGAAGCCAGCCTTGTCAGAGTTGAGCTCACTGTCCACACAACAAACGTACGCGCCATTTCGATATACCTGCGAGCCGGCTTCCAAGTAGAGGGAGTCGCACGCAAGTCCTTGGTCGTCGCAGGCAAGCATGTTGATGAGTACCAAATGGCGTTCCTGAATGAGGCCTAACACCTCGCTCAACCGGACCCGCTCCGGCAGGGCACCTTGGCCCGGTCGGCGGTACGCGGTACATTTTCGCCGACCGGGCCAAGGCGCCCTGCCTCCACGGGCCGGTTAGCTGGATTCGTTAGGCCGCCGCAGCCACCGCTTGACGTATATGCGCATCGTATATACACTTGCGTATACGATTCACTTGGAGTGAGGCGAAGCGCAAACTCAATGTCCAGACCCACGGTCTCGACTTTGTCGACGCCCCAAGAGTTTTCGACGGTCCGACTTTCACTTTCGAGGACGACCGATTCGATTACTCGGAGCAACGCTTTGTCACCTTTGGATTGCTCGATGGCTTAGTGGTCTCAATTGTTCACACCGAGTCCACGCGGCAAATTCGCGTCATCTCTTTCCGCAAGGCGACGAAACATGAACAAGCGATCTATTTCAAAAACCTCTAAGACCGATTGGCCGCGCGTACGCGCAATGGCCGATCGTGACATCGTGCTTTCCACGGAGCATCCGGAGGCTTCGGTCAAGCACGTCATTCGTGGCATAGTCCGTCGCGGTCTCAAGCCAATTCCACCCAAAGCGTCGATCTCACTTCGCGTCGATGCCGATGTACTTGAATGGTTGAAGGCGCAGGGTCCAGGCTATCAAACTCGCATCAACGCGATCTTGCGTGCGTTCAAGGAAGCGTCGGCCTAACCCGGCGTTCAACCGGACGTGGCGATACGGGGTTTCAACTTGGCGTGCAGTGGTGGCGCCACGCCGGTTAACTTGTTCCGTTAGGCCGTTGATCGGAAGTGGGGACGACCTCACCGCTCCTCCGTCGATCGGGGACGACCCCGCAATTCTGAAAGGGACGCACATGGCTTGGATCATTCTTGTTATTGCGGGGCTGTTCGAGGTCGGTTGGGCCATCGGATTGAAGTACACGGATGGTTTTACGCGTGTGTGGCCGACTATTTGGACTGTGCTGGCGATGATCATTAGTCTTTGGCTACTCGGCATTGCTATGAAGTCGCTTCCGGTGGGTACCGCATACAGTGTATGGGTTGGGGTGGGAGCGGTTGGCACGGTGATTCTCGGAATCGTGCTCCTCGGCGAACCAGCGAACGCGGCTCGGCTCATCAGCGTTGCGCTCATCATCGCTGGCATCGGCGGTCTCAAGCTTGCTACACCGGCCTAACAACCCGTTGCAGCGGACGCGCCGCAAGCGGCACGCCGCTGAACGGGAACATTAGACCGCTCCAAAACGTACCGCTGGAGGTCATCGTGAGTCAAATGCCAACCGTCGAGTGCAAACCAAACGGCCCTTACCTCGTCAGAGGTTTGTCCGACCTGCGAACGTCAAGCGGGGGCAGTCTGCCAACGCAGCCCGTAGTGGCACTGTGTCGATGCGGGGGGTCCGCCAACAAGCCGTTCTGCGACGGCACTCATCAACGCAACGGCTTCTCGGGCGCAAAGCTTACCTCTGCGTCGGCAGTGCGAACCGACTATCGTGCTCCAGGAATCACGATCCACGACAACCGGGAGTTATGCGCTCACGCGGGGCGCTGCACTGATGGATTGGCCTCCGTCTTCAAATATGGGAGTGAGCCTTGGGTCGATCCCGCGGGTGCCAGCATTACGGCGATCATCGAAACGATCCGGCACTGCCCATCGGGTGCCCTGAGTTACACGTTGGACGTACCGGAACCGACCCAACCGCTCGCCTCGCCATCTGTCGTGGTCACAAAGAACGGACCCTACGCAGTGGCCGGAGGCGTCGCCCTCAGTGACCCGGCCACCTTGCAATCGAGTCCAGGCGCGCAGTACACGCTATGCCGGTGCGGCGGTTCGAAGAACAAGCCGTTCTGCGACGGAAGCCACTGGAGCAATGGTTTTGCGGACGAGAAGAACTGAGGCAGAGCCGTCTAACCCCTCGCTCAACCGGACGGGCCGGTACGGGGCTGCGTTCTTGTCGCCGTCGGCGCGGCCCGCCGGTTAGCTGGCACGTTAGACTGCACAAACAGTACCTGTGGTTTAGTCACCACCGTCAAATTCAGGGAACACCAATGTCGCAGCAAGGCCTCGTTGTCTTCGCGAAGAGCAAGAAGCGCGTCTCCGCCTTCTACCAGCAGACGCTGGGTCTGGAGGTCATCGAGTCAGACGCGTCGCATGATCTTCTTCGAGGCCAAGGCTACGAGGTCGTAGTCCACACCATCCCACGGAAGTATGCTGCGGGGATCACCATCACAAAGCCGCCGCAGCCGAGAGAAGAAACCCCCTTCAAGCCCACTTTCGTCGTCAATAACTTGGCGCAAGTTCGCAGCGCGGCGGCCGCTACAGGGGGCTACCTCAAGCCGGAAGCTGGAGCTTGGCACTTTCGCGGCCACATCGTCATCGACGGTTGGGACCCCGAGGGCAATATTGTTCAGTTCAAGCAGGCTGAGTAGCAGCTCATTCAATAGTTCACCAAGCCATGCCGCGCCCAGTGCCGCCTAACCCCTCGCTCAAGCGGAGCGCCAACGGCAGGCCACCAGGCCCGGTCTGGCGGTACACGGTACATTTTCGACAGCCCGGGCGTGACGTCCTGCCGTCGTCGCCCGCTTAGCTCGAACGTTAGGCCTCACATGACACATAGTGGTTCACGCAAGCGCTTGTTTTTCGCCATTTGGCTCTCTGGATTACCAGGCATTGTCGCTGTCACATGGCTCGTCCTACCGGCACTCGTTGCAGATCGCTCACTCCCGATGCCAATCTGGGCCTTACAACTTGCAGCCGCGGCGCAAAGTGCGGCTTTACTTGGTGCGGCTGCCGCTGTTGGAGCGTTCTTAGCGCATCAAGTCAATCTACTTGCACCAGTCTATTCCGCATTGATAAATGGAACGACAATCCTCGGGCCCCTTCGCGCTCAAGCGCTTCCGGGAGTCGTGGGCGGAAGCTTTGGCGCCGCAATGATCTGGGCGCTCACTCTCGTGGCCCCAGCACCACTGCTCCAACTCTCGAATCAGTTCCCCATGCCTGCGGCTGCACGTCTACTTTACGGCGGCATCACAGAAGAGTTACTTCTTCGCTGGGGTCTAATGACACTCTTGCTTTGGTTACTCTGGCGCTTTGTACAACGCCGAAAGGGAATTCCCTCTGGTTTCCTGGTGGCTGTTGCAATCGCCTCGAGCGCAGTACTGTTCGGAGTTGGGCACTTGCCAGCAGCATCCGCGATGATTGGCGAACTAACGCTCGGTGTCAGCGCATATCTTGTAGCCGCTAACGCGTCGTTTGGTCTCATAGCAGGTTGGTTGTTCTGGCGTTACGGTCTCGAATCCGCAATCATTGCCCACATCACGGTACACGCAATACTTATCGCAATTTCACAATGAGGCCTAACCCCTCGGTCAACACGGACGCCCAGCGGCGGGGCTTCGCCCGCGCCGTGGTCGCCGATTACCTTACTCGTTAGGACTAGTGCAGTCCCACACAATCCGGACAGCCATGTTCGATCACGTTGTATTCGGAGTTAGCGACTTTGCCGCAAGCAAGGCGTTTTTCCTCAAGGCACTCGGACCGCTTGGCGTGGCTGTTGTCTCGGAGGGACCGCTCGGCGTCGAATTTTGCCACCCGGACAGCAAGTCTTCGCTGTGCATCCGCCGAGTCGAGGCGAAAGCAACACATCTCCACTTGGCATTTACGGCCAGGACTCGCCAGCAAGTCGAAGAGTTCTATCGCGCGGCTCTTGAAGCGGGCGGCACCGACAATGGCCCGCCTGGTCTGCGCCCGCAGTACCATGCCAACTACTATGCGGCGTTCGTAGTCGGTCCGGACGGGCACAATATCGAAGCAGTTTGCCATGAACCCGAGGCCTAACCGTTCGGTCGAGCCGACGCACTCCGGCCTGCGGCCTCCGCGCGCGGCTCACCTCAAGCGTTGATATGGTTTCCCGTGTCAACGAAGGCGAATGGGGTTCTGCTCTTCCAGCATCGTGGTAGTACGACAGTAAGCGCGATAGGGGACGCGGCGGGCTCATCTATGACGACGGTCGATCGAGCTGATATGCGTGCGTTGGTTGGCACAAGACTGTTTTGCGTCATGGAGCTGCCTCGCTCTAGGCTCTGGGGTGTCGGGGCTGATCCGATCCAATAACGTTTGCCGAGGGTTCTCCGACCGCGAGCGCACCGCGTCCCCTATGGTGCTGTTCGGTATTCGCGAGTTGGTGGTCTTCTTCCAGAATTTATCGTTGCGGGTGATCGATGCCATCAGACCGGTCTGACCTGCTGACCGATGTCCCACACATCGCCTGCAGCGCCGCCACCACTGGCCGCCAGCGCCAAGTGCTGACCGCCGCCTGAATCGCAGCGGTGAGTCGGTCGATCCGCGTCGTGGCCTCCTGTGCCGTCTGCACGCATTCCTCGAAAGCGATCTGCTGCGTCGCGTGTGGCAGTTTCAGGCGGGCGATCCAGCGTTGGTGGGCCGGCGTCCGCGCCGTCTTGCCGGCGTACCGGATGTCGTTGCGCAGCAGCAGTGCCTGCAGGCGATGGCGCGCCTGTCGCTGCATGGCCACCGCATCCTCGCGCGAGCGCACCAGATCGCGCAACGCCTCGTCGGTCGCCTCGGGCACGTAGATCGCCATCGAGCTCGGCGACTGCCCAGTCGATCGACTCCTTGTGCACATCCATTCCGACAAAAGCCTTGCTAGACTTGTTCATGGCCTGCCTCCTCTACTCGGTTGATACCTTCGTGTTCAACGTGTGGCCCTGCGTGGTTCGCCACGTAATCCACGATACCGAGGAGGCAGGCCGCCCGCTTGCCTCTGGAAACCATTCTGTCTAGAGCGACGCCTCAATGAGAGCCCCGTCCATGACAGACCTCGGAACAGCACTCAAGGAGAATCGGGCCGCGCAGGCAGCCGAAATCACCGCGGTGTTCTTGCTGGCTTTCGTGGTGGTCTTCGTTGGATGGAGGATCGTTGGCAGCAATCCGTTCGCCCGCCAAGCGGTCGTGTGGGTCGCCAACGTGCTGATGCTGGGCACCGTCTGGCTGGGACTTGGAGTTCGCGGGCAAACCTGGGAGCATCTTGGTCTCCGTGTGCGGCCCGTCGATCGCCGCGCGGTCGGCGTCATGCTGCTGCAGTCGTTTATCGTCTTTGTCATCGCCTTGGCGGCTTTCGTGGTCGGGTCGGTGGTCATGGCCAACGTGATGACTGCGCCGCAGGATGCGGACATGAGCGGCTACAACTACCTGCAGGGCAACCTGCCGATGCTGCTGGTGGCGCTGGCCGGCGTCTATGTGGTCTCGTCATTCGGCGAGGAAGTGATCTATCGTGGGTTCCTTATCACGCGGCTGGCGGAGATGGGTCGCCAAGGCCGTGCAGCGTGGCGCATCGCGGTCGTGACCAGCGCCGTGGTCTTTGGTCTCGCGCACTTCAGCTGGGGGATCGTCGGGGTGGTACAGACCGCCTTCATGGGTCTTGCCCTTGGGATCGCCTATCTGGTCACGAAGCGCAACTTGGGGAGCCTCATCTTGGCTCACGCCTATATCGATACCCTGCTCCTCTTGCAGATGTATGGCGCCGCGCAGGAGAACACCACGGGATAGGCGATGCGCTCTGACCTCGGCATGCAGTGGGCGGCGCTATTGCGCCCCCGCTTATGCCGAGCCCCAGGCGCCGCAATGCAGCCGCTTCGGCAAACCAACCGTCAACACAAGACGAAAGGAGTCAACAATGACAACGGCAATCATCTTTCACGAAGTTCAGGATGGAGCAGTGTGGGCCAAAGCCTGGAAGCAAGGGCCAGGGAGCCGACATGAGATGTTCGGGAAACTTGGAATCAAGTGCCGTAACTTCCGTGACCCCAACAACCCCAATGCGACGGGCGTCATGGCGGAGATTCCTGACATGGCGAAATTTCAGGAGTTGCTGCAGTCTGACGAAGGCAGGAAAGCGATGCGGGAGGACGGCTTGAAGGTCGAGACGATGCGGATGCTGGTCGAGTTCACCCCATAGCCGGGGAGCAGGTTGAACCGCCTAGCTATCGGTTGCAGCGGACGGTCCGCCGCGCGGCCCGCCGCCGAACTGGAGCGTTGGGCGTCACAACACGCTGCTGTCGAAATGAACGAGGTTTGCCGCAGGTTCTTGGCGGCTGTACTGACACTTGGGTGCCTCGCACCGGCTGGTGCGCTCGCGCAAACGCCGCTCGCCCGGGCGCTCAGGTGTCACCCAGCCGTGCTCGTGTTTCCAGGTTGGGAATTACCGCTTGAATCTGCGGCTTGACCACGCGCTCAACCGGACCCGCCGGGCACGAGGTCTCGTCGTCCGTGCGTCAGTGGCGACGGGGGGTTAGCCTGGTCCAATAGGCCGCAGGTCTGCGAGTCCGCAGGCATCCGCAGACGCGCTCTGGCTAATGGAAAGTACCTGCCGCATCGGAGACCGAGCATGAACTGGCCCAACGACGACGCGATATCGGAAATGATTCCATTGCCCGAAGGCTACCGCGCCGAGCGCCTGAGACTCGAGCGTGCCGGATATCAGCTGCTTGGCTTTGCTCCTGGCTACGACCGGGAGATGGTGGCGCCAGGCGTCGTGAAGCGCGTCTATGAAGCGTTCTACGCCAAGGTGTTGGTACCTGACGAGGACCTGCTGCGTCCGGACCCCAGGAACCTCTCGCCCAGAGCCAAGGCGCTCTTTGACCTCTTGTTTCCCAGCTAGATCTGCCGCATCGTGTCGAGTTTCGGAGAGCCGTGCGGCCCAACCCCGCGTTCGGGCGGATGCGCCGGTACGGGGCCTCTTCCTTGCGGGCGTCGGTGGCAGCGGGCCGCTGAACATGGCCGTTCGGCCACGCTTCACTCCGCAATCGGAGAACAGGAGTAACAAGATGGGTCGCGCGTTCTGGATCAAGCGATTTCTCGTCGTCGCGGTGGGGGTGTTTTCGTTCTAACCCTGGTCGAGCTGGCCAAGGGCCATGATCTCGTTGCCGCGTTGTTCTTTGGCCTCGGTTGGGGTGTGATTGCCAGCGCCATATTTACGGCCGGCCGAATCTACCATTCGCGCCGTGGGCAAGCCTGCGCCATTTGCAACGACACGCCGGAACCGAGAAAGTGACCAGGACATCGTGGCCTGGCCCTGTGGTCAACTCGCACGCGCCGCTGTAGGGCTGCAATCTGGCGAGCGCCACCGCGCGGCGCGCCGGTTAGCTTTCCCGTTGGGCCTCGCGATCCAACCCAATATGCACAGGTCCGTAGCTCTCCTGACGCTATCGCTGCTGCTGTTGGCCTCGGTCGCCTTTTGGCCGATGTACCTGTCGAAGGATTGGTCCGCGATAGACCGCTACACACACGCCCACGCACTCTTCGGCACCCTGTGGCTCGTCGTCCTGATTGTTCAGCCGCTGCTCATTCTCCGCGGCCACCGGAATGCCCACCGCATCGTAGGTCGAATTTCGTTGTTCGTCGCATTCGCCTTTGTTGTTTCAGGCTTTCTCCTGACTCACTTTCGCCTCAGCCGAATGAGCGACGCCGTGTTCGCGAAAGAGGGGGGCTACATCTATCTCCCCTTGGCGGTAGCGCTGCTGTTCGCGGTCGCATGCGCGTTGGGCTTTCATTGCCGCAGGCTCACCGCGATCCATTCGCGCTTTATGCTGTCTACCGCACTCTTGCTGATCGACCCGGTGCTTGCGCGCATCATGTTCTTCTACCTGCCGCCGTTGCCTGTGGAAAGCCTCTACCAAGGCATCACGTTCACATTGATCGCGGTCGTGATGGCTTTCATGGTGAGGTCGTTGCCGCCATCCGCGACAGGGCGTAACTGGTACCGAAACTACTGCCTGGGCAGCGTCGCTGTTCTTGCACTATTCTTCCTGGTTCCGCACACAGCTGCATGGCTTGATTTCGTGCAATGGTTACGCCACCTCCCGCTGACGTAGCAGCGCCTGACACCTGCTCTGGCACATCGAGGCGCTCGTCTCAGCAAGCTGTTCCCCCGCACTCTTCGAGCACCTGTACCCGGGTGAACTGGGCGCTGTGCCAGAGGCCTGACCCGGCGCCCGGCCGGACGGGCCGGCGCGCCCGAGGGCATCACCCTCTGCGCCTGCAATTTGCCACTAGAATGCACGTTCGCGGGCGCACGGCAATTTCCTTGCCGGCGATGCTCGCGCCAAAGGTCGGGCCACCGATCCCGCTGCTCAACCGTTTGCCGGAGACAAACCCTTGACCGATCGCCGGACGTTCCACCGCATCCTGGGCGGCGTGCTCGCCGGGGGCGCGATCGGCGTGCGCGCGCAGCCCGCGAACCGCGTTTATCGGGTAGGCGTGCTGCGGCCTACGCCGAAGCCGCCGAAGCCCGATCCGGTCTCGGCCGAGGTCGTCTGGGCGAAGACCTTCGCGCGCATGGGCTATCGGGAAGGCCGGAATTTCCACCTCGACCAGCGTTATGCCGACGGCGATCTGCAGCGGCTGCCCGCCCTTGCGCGCGACCTTGTGCAACAGCGGGTCGACGTGATCGTGGCCGTGGCGCCCGCAGCCGTCCGTGCCGCAGCGGAGGCGACGACAACGATTCCGATCGTCTTCTTCGGCAACTTCGATCCGGTGGCCGCCGGCTTCGTGCAAAGCCTGGCACGTCCCGGCCGCAACATGACCGGCGTTCTGATTGCCCCGGAGGGTACGCTCGGCGCGAAGAAGCTCGAGCTGCTGAAACTGGCCGTTCCGTCCGCGCGGCGCGTCGCCGTGCTGGAGGCCGAGGATCCGGGTCAGGGCCTCCTCCAGGTGCAGGAGCTGCACCAGGCGGCGACGGCGCTGGGCCTCGAACTGGCGCCGGTCCCCGTGCGCAACCGCGACATCGGCGACGCCTTCCAGCGCATTGTCGCGGCCAGTCCCGATGCCCTGTTCGTCATGGCGAACACGTACTTCTGGTCCGGCCGCAAGCCGATCATCGCCCAGACACTGCAGCATCGACTGGCGTCGATGTGGGAGTGGCGCGAGCAGGTGCGGGATGGCGGCCTGATGTCCTACGGCACCAGCCTCGTCACACGATGGGAACAGGTCGCCGCTGTTGTGGACCGTATCCTGAAGGGCGCCCAAGCGGGTGACACCCCGGTCGACCAGCCGACGAACCTCGGCCTGGCGCTGAATCTCGCCACGGCCAAGGCCATCGGTATCGCGATTCCGCAATCGCTGGTGCTGCGCGCTGACGAGGTCATTCGCTGATGCGCTCCGGCGACAACTGACCGTCCGCTCCCACCAACGGGATATGGCAGCGCCGGGTTGGGGCCCGCCCCGGCGCTCGAACGCGCCCGCGGGCACCGGCCCGGCGGGCCGCGATCTCACGCCAGCGGCTTTCGCGCGAGTCCTCGCGCCGTCCGGAAGGATGCTCTTGCCTTTGCCACCGCCAGTAGGCAAGCTGGCGCAAATCGCGTTTGGCGAGGGTCTACGATCATGCCCGCGGCAGTGTTTCCAGCGCGCTCCCGGTCGCCGTGCGGCGGTACCGTCAACCCGTCGCCCAACCCGGCGGTCGATCCGACCGGCCGGTTCGTGTCTTCTGATTCGGTCGGCCCGTGCGCGGCGGGGCCGCTCACCTTGCTTCGTTGGGCGTCAAGACACTGCGCCGCATGTCTTCGACCTGATGAAGTCTGCCGCGCCGTGGAAGGTGATAAGGTCTCGCACGAAACGAATAGGTCCGGCCTGGGACAGAGGTGCACATGAAGCGGCGATACTTCATTGCGGTACTCGGCTGCGCGGCGGCGTCCGCCTGGCCGCGCGGCGCGCGGGCACAGGCAGGAACGTCTGGAGGAACGGTCTCGCAATCGTCGAAAGTGCCGATTGTCGGCTTTCTCAACATTGCGTCGCCGGCCACCTACCGTTTCAATGCCAATGCCTTTCGGGAAGGTTTGGCGCAGGCCGGCTTCGTTGAGGGTCGAAACGTGCGTATCGAGGAGCGTTGGGCGAACGGCGACCAACAGGCGCTCCCCGCGCTCGCTGCCGAGTTGGTGGCGAAGGGCGCCGTCGCCATCGCGGCGACTGGAGACGTGGCCTCGGCGCGCGCTGCCAAGGGCGCGAGCAACACTGTCCCGGTCGTCTTCACCGTCGGTGGCGACCCTGTCCGCTTCGGGCTGGTGTCCAGTTTTAACCGGCCCGGCGGCCATGTCACGGGGATAACCTTTGTTGCGACGGCGCTCGGCGCCAAGCGGGTGCAGCTTCTGCACGGCCTCGTGCCCAGCATCACGCGCGTCGCGCTGCTGATGAACCCCGGAAATCCCAACGCCGCGGCCGAGCTGGCGGACACGCAGGCCGGCGCGGCCAAACTCGGCCTTCAGACTGTTACGCTCAGTGCCGGCAACGCCGCTGAAATTGACACCGCTTTCGCGGAACTCGTGCGCGCCAAGGCCGATGCCTTGATCAGCGGGACCGACCCGGTTCTTCTCGACCGCCGCGAACAGATCGCGGCTCTTGCCGAGCGGCACGCACTCCCTGCCATCTCCTTCACGCGCCCATTTGCCGTGGCGGGCGGATTGATGAGTTATGGTCCGAACATCGCGTGGATGTACCGCCAGGCAGGCGGCTACGTCGGGCAGATCCTCAAGGGGGCGAAACCCGCCGAAATGCCAGTCATGCAGTCGACACACTTCGAACTCGTGCTCAACCTCAAGACGGCAAGGCGCCTGGGCCTCGCCGTTCCACGAACCTTCGTTGCGACTGTCGACGAAGTGATCGAATGAACCGGCGCGCATTCCTCTTTTTCCTTGCTTGCGGGATTGCGCGGGCACCGTTCGCGGCCGCGGCGTGGCCGGCGGGCAGGATCGCACGGGTCGGATACCTGGATTCCGGGGTCGCCTCAGGTTCGCCTCTCTTCGATGCCTTTCGGGACGGACTGCGGGATCACGGCTGGGTCGAGGGCCAGAACCTCGCGCTCGAGGTACGGGCCGCCGAGGGGAAGTACGACAGGCTCCGCGGTCTGGCGGCCGGGCTTGTTCGCCTTCCCGTCGACGTGATTTTCGCGTCCAGCACACCGGCCGCCCTGGCGGCCAAGCATGCAACAACCACGATCCCCATCGTCATCGGGCGGGTCGCCAACCCGGTCGCAAGTGGCCTCGTCGTCAGCCTGGCCCGCCCTGGAGGAAACATCACCGGGTGGACTCACCAGGGGCTGGAGCTGCGCGAAAAATATCTGGATCTTCTCAAGGACGTCGATCCGAAAATCACCCGGATCGGCATTCTCTGGAACCCGGGCAACCCCATTCACGAACAGTCGCTCAAGTACATCGAAGCTGCCGCGCAAGCGCTCAAGGTCGAACTGCATCCCGTGGGTGCGCAGGATCCTGGCGACCTCGACAGGGCATTTGCGTCACTGACCTCGGCACGCGTCCAGGCGCTTGCGGTATTCCAGGATGGGATGTTCCTGTCACAGGCGCGGCGGATCGTGGCCCTTGCCGCAGCGGCCCGGATCCCGACCATCTACGGCGCAACGGAGATGGCGAGGGCCGGAGGCCTGATGGCCTATGGGGTCAACCTGCCCGACATGTACCGACAGGGCGCATCTTACGTGGACCGGATCCTGGATGGCGCCAGGCCGGAGGATCTTCCCGTCCAGCAGCCGACCAAGTTCGAACTGGTCCTGAACCTCCAGGCGGCCAGGACCATGCGGCTGACGTTGCCGCCATCGCTTCTGCAGCGGGCCGATCAGATCATCAATTGATCCCGGGGAGGCAATGGCAGGCGAGCACTTCTAGTTCCTGCAGCGCCTTCTGGCAGAAGGTACCGTTCCAACGCCTGGTCGCACCCAATATGCCGACGATCGGAGCTTTGGTATTGTGGTGCTCGTTGCCGCTGCTCTGCCTGCATGGCGGACCGGGCGCGAGCCACGACTATCTCGAGTCACTCGGCGCGATGGCCAAGCGCGGGCGCGGGTGATCTTCTACGACCAGCTCGGTTGCGGGAATTCAGACCAGCCGGACAAGCCGTCACTTTGGAAGGTGCCGCTGTTCATCGAGGAGGCAGGCGTCGTCCGCGAAGCCCTGCGTCTGGACCGAGTGCACTTGCTCGGCCAGTCCTGGGGCGGGATGCTCGCGATGGAGTACGCGCTGACGCAACCGGTCGGCGTGGCCTCGCTCACCATTGCCTCGTCGCCGGCCAGCATGATCCAGTGGGTGGCCGAGGCGAACCGCCTGCGCGAGAATTTGCCCGCCGACGTGCAGGAAACGCTGCAGCGCCACGAGGTCGCCGGAACGACCGACTCCAGCGAGTATCAGTCGGCGATGATGGTCTTCTACCGCCGGCACGTCATCCGCATGGACCCGATGCCGGAACCCGTCGCCCGCACCTTCGCCAAGCTGGAGCGCAATCCGAAGGTGTACCAAACGATGAACGGCCCGAGCGAATTCCATGTCGTCGGCAACCTGAAAGACTGGGACATCGTTGCCCGGCTGCCGGAGATCCGGATTGACGATACTCCGGCGGCACGACGAGGCACGCTGATCGCCGAGACGGTGCACCGGGGTATCCGCGGCAGCGGACCGCCGCCGGCGAACCGCGACTGGCGCATCTTCCGCCGGACTCCGACACTGATTACCTCCGGCCGGCACGACGAGGCCACTCCGCTGATCGCCGAGACGGTGCACCGGCGTATCCGCGGCTCGGAGCGGGTGCTCTTCGAGAATAGCGCGCGGGTCCGTACCGGCCTGGCGAAGCCCTTGACGGTGATCGTGCCGGTCTCTTCGGTCAGCACCGCATCGCTGACCAGCGAGCAGGTCTCGTGCGCGATCAGGATGCCGCCCAGGTCGGCGTGCGTCTGGAGGCGCGACGCCAGATTCACCTCGTTGCCGATGATGGTGTAGTCGACGCGCTCGTCGCTGCCGAAATTGCCCACCGTGCAGAAGCCGGTGTTGATGCCGATGCGCAGCTGGAACACGTGCTCCTGGCCGCGTTCGCGCCACTCGGCCTGAAGGTCGCGCATCCGCTGCTGCATCGCGATCGCCATCCTCACGCAGGCGGTGGCGTCCTCTCGCGGGCCGCGGGTCTCCGGGTCGCCGAAGAACAGCATGATGGCGTCGCCGATGAACTTGTCGATGGTGGCGCCGTGCTCGAGAGCGATCGCCGACATCTCCCGCAGGTACTGGTTGAGAAGGCTCGTCAGCTCCTCCGACTCGAGCAGATCGGTGGTTTCGGTGAAGCCGGCGATGTCCGAGAAGAAGATCGTCAGCTTCTTGCGCTGCGAGGCGACCTCGACGCTCTTTTCGCCGCTGAAGATCGACCGGTAGAGCTGAGGCGACAGGTACTTCGCCAACTTCGACGACAGCGACTCGAGCATCCGATTCTTCTCGCCGGCGAGCGTGTTCGCCCGCTCCGCCTCCTCGACGGCGGCGACGAGCCTTGCCTGCGTGTCCTTGAGTTCGGTGATGTCGGTGATCACCGTCACCGTGCCTCCCGAGGCGACCCGGCGGCGGCCGACGCGGTAGACGCGGCCGTCCGGTGTCCGGTCCTCGAAGCTCGCACCGGACGGGTTGCGCAGGCTCTCGACGCGCTTGCCCACCAGGGCGTCGACATCGCCTTCGCCGTAATAGCCGTTATCGGCGAGGTAACGCAGGAATTCCGCGTAAGGCCGACCCGGCTGCAGCAACTCGGCGGGCGCCGGGTACATGTCGGCGAAGCGATCGTTGCGGATCACGATGTCGAGGTCGTCATTCGTGTATGCCAGCGCGCCGGGCATGTTGTCGAGCGCGACGTGGAGCGTCGACTCCTGCTGCGCCAGCCGCGCCTCGGCATCCTTGAGCCGGGTGATGTCGGTGATCACGGTCACCGTGCCGCCCGTCGCGGCGCGGCGCCGGCAGACCTCGTGCCAGCGGCCGTCGGGAGTGCGGTCCTCGAACGTCGTACCGGTCGGATTGCGCAGGCTCTCGACGCGTTGCGCGACCAGGGCGTCGACGTCGCCGGCTCCGTAATAGCCGTTCCCGGCCAGATGGCGCAGAAGCGCCGGATAGGGGCGGCCCTTGTTGCAGCAACTCGCGCGGCACGCCGTAGATCTCGGCGAAACGGTCGTTGCAGACGACGATGTCGAGATTGTCGTCGGTGTAGACAAGGGCGCCGGGCATGTTGTCGAGGGCAACCTGTAGCTGCGCCTCCGTGCGCTCGACCTCGCGCTCGGCCCGCTTGCGCGCGGTGATGTCGGAGTAGGTCAGCACGAGCCCGCCGCGGACGATGGGCGTGTACTTGACGCTCAGTATCTGTCCTGCGTCGGACTCGTACTCGATTTCGTGCGCTTCGCGCCCGCGGATGCGATCGAGCCGCGAAATCGCCTGTGCTTCGACGTCGCCCGCGCCGTAGTCGCCGCGCCGCGCGTTGAAACGGTAGAACTCGATGATGCCGGTGCCGGGCCGGCACAGCGCCGCCGGATAGCCACGCAGCGTGCGGAATGGCCGGTTGCAGGTAACGAGCTTCAGTTCCCGGTCGAAGATCGCGAAGCCGAAGGCGAGCGTATCGAGGCCCGCGCGAATCAGCATCGCGGCATGTCCGGGCGCCATCGCGCCCGCACGGGCATGCGGCGATGCCTCTCGTGTCATGGCCAGGGTCCTCCCCAGGGAGTTTCCGGCCGACGCCCGCCCCGCGATTTGTCACCCATCGGGACAGCGCCGCACGGCTGTATCTCCCAGCTGCACCGCGCATTGTGGGCGTTTGAGCCACGGCCAGCAAGAACCTCCCGTTCACCTTCGAGTCCAGCGCGGATCTCAACGCGATCCGGGGGGCGATCGACGCCGAAAGGTCCCCCGGATAGCTTGCACATTTTCCGTCAGGCCGCATGAATGCGCGTCCTGGCCGCAGAAGTTGCGTACGTTACCGCCGAAGTCAGTCGAGACGCGGCGGTGGCGGCGCTGGGCCTCGACCTTGCGCCGGTCCCCGTGCGCAACCGCGACATCGGCGACGCCTTCCGGCGCATTGTCGCGGTTGACCCCGCAACCGGGGTCGCCCGATGTCGCTGACGTTGCCGCGAACGAATCGAGTAGAGTGTGCAGGTACGGACTCCAGGTCGAACCGTGGCCAAGTCGGCGATCACGTTGGACGCTATCAGGACGCGAGAAGAGCCATGTTGACGATCGACGAAATACGGGCAATTCCGCTGTTCTCGGCGCTCGCTGCGCCCGAACTCGAACTGCTCCGGAAGACCTCTGCCGACATCCATCTCGGTGTCGGGGAGTACGCCGTGAATGAGGGTGCGACGGATCGCGTGCTGTTTGCCGTTGTCTCGGGCAAGGTCGAGGTCGTCAGAATGTTCGACGGGGTTGAACGCACGCTGGGGTGGCGCGCCGCGGGAACCATATTCGGCGAAATTCCGCTTGCCATCGGCTCACCCTTCTACGGAAGCTATCGGGCATCGGAGCCCACGCGACTGATGCGCGTCGAGGCCCAGCAGTACTTCGCGATTGCAGCGGCGTCTCCCGAGGTTTTCACGAAGGTCAGCGCGCTTGCGCGCGAGCGCATCGGCGGGATGCAGGCCTTCTCTGCGCAACCGCCAAGAATTCTGGTATCGATGTTCGGGCAGCGCTGGGATCCCGAATGCGCGGACATGCGCCGGTTTCTCGCCCGCAACCAGATCAGCTTCGAATGGCTTACACCCGACTCGCCGGCGCTGCCGGGCGCGTGGCAGGAGCGGCGCCCGAAGGATGAAGAATGCCCCGTATTTCAGCTGGCCGACGGTACGGTGCTCAGCCGACCGAAGGTTCGTGACCTGGCGCAGGCCCTGGGCCTGCAGACTGACGCGCGCCTTGCCGAATACGACACCGTAATCATAGGCGGCGGTCCGGCCGGTCTCGCTGCTGCGGTGTACGGCGCATCCGAGGGGCTGCGTACGCTGTGCATCGAGCACGAGGCGCCGGGTGGCCAGGCCGGGACGTCCTCGCGCATCGAGAACTATCTCGGCTTCCCCAGCGGCGTCTCCGGCGACGAGCTTGCGAGTCGCGCGCTGCAGCAGGCAAGGCGACTCGGCGCGGAGATTCTGGTCACGCGCTCTGTCACCCGCATCGATCCGAAAACCCACCAAGTGTTTCTCGATGGCGATGAAGCCATCCGGACGCAGACCATCATACTTGCCACCGGGGTGAATTGGCGTCGCCTCAGGATCGACGGTTTCGACCGGCTCATCGGCAAGGGCATCTACTATGGAGCGGCGCGCAGCGAGGCGGGCGCCGTTCATGGGCTCGACGTCTTCCTGATCGGTGCGGGCAACTCCGCCGGTCAGGCGGCAATGTTCTTTGCCAGCTATGCCCGAAAGGTGACACTCATCGTCCGGGGCGACTCGCTGGAGAAGAGCATGTCGCATTACCTGATCGAGCAACTGCGCGGCAAGTCGAACATTGCGGTCCTGCTGCGCTCGGAAGTTCAGGGAGTCCACGGCGACACCCACCTGAGCCGCGATCGACATCCGCGATAACGCGACCGATGCCGTATCGCGGCATGACTGTGGCGGCCTTTTCGTCTTCATCGGAGCCGACGCGGAGACCGGGTGGTTGCCAGCCGAGATGGCGCGCGATGCGCGCGGCTATGTCCTGACCGGAGACGATACCGTCAAGGCCGGGCGCTGGTCGCACAACCGGGATCCGTACCTGCTCGAAACAAGCGTCCCCGGCATCTTCGCCTGCGGCGATGTGCGAGCGAGCAAAGTCAAGCGCGTTGCGTCGGCCGTCGGCGAAGGCAGCATGACGATCGCCTTCGTCCACCAATACTTGCAGCAGACGGTCGCAGCCTAGTCCGTTCGCTGAATCCGGACGACCCGCAGGCGCGCCCGGCGGCGAATTGGCGGGACGTGTCAGAGCCCGAACCAGCGGGCCGTTCGGCTGGCACCGAACTGCACCTTGTGGACCCGCCCGTCGACCGTGGGTGCGTGGTAGACACTCGTGGGCTTCGGTCCGCTCAGGAAGTCCAGGTCCACCCAGCCGAGGCGACCGTCGCCGAACTCGACGAGGCAACTGCCCGTCCCCGGGTTCGGCGTCACCTCGCCGCCCTCGAGCTTGGCGAGGATCGAGCTCGCTACGGAGCGGGCCGCGCTCTCGGCAAAGGACCCGGCCTTCGGCAGTCCCGTGGCGGCCACGTCGCCAATGGCGTATACACCGGGGTAGCGCGTTTCCAGCGAGCGCAGGGTGACCGGTACCCAGCCGTTCTCGGCCATGCCGCTGTCCATCACCGGCCGCGGCACCTGGTGCTTGGGCACGCCCAGGTAAAGCGCGTAGGGCAACTGCGTTCCATCGTCCAGCACAGCGGCCTTCCGTCCCGGCTCCAGCGCCCTTACGGTGCGCCCGAGCAGCAACCGGATTCCCGCGTCCGCAAAGGCGGCGACCAGCGCCAGCGAGAGATCGGCCGACGCCGGCACCGGGCTGGAAAGCGGCAGTACCAGGGTGATCTCGCATGCCTCGCGCACGCCACGCTTCGCAAGGTAGTGGTGCAGCATCAGCGCGCATTCGCTCGGCGCCGGCGGGCACTTGAACGGGAAACCGGAGACTCCCACGATTGCCGGGCCGCTGGAAAACGCGGCCAGCGCATCGCGCGCCCGGCGTGCTCCCGCCACCGAGTAGAACTCGTAGCCGTCTTCGGCAAGGCCCGGCGTTGCGGCCAGATCATAGTCGGCGCCCAGCGCAACCACCAGGAAGTCGGCCTCGTGGGTGCCGCCGGTGGTGGTAACCCGCCTCGCCGCGGGATCGATGGCGGTGATCGTCTCTTGCACGAAGCGCACGCCGGGCTTGATGAAGGTGCGATAGGGCAGGCGCACCGCCTCCGGTGTTGCCCGTCCGAACATCACGTCGATCTTGGAGTAGCCGAAAACGAACGCGTCGCTCTTCTCGATCACCGTCACGTCGGCCTTTTCCCCCAGCGCCTCCGACAACAGCGTGGACAACTCCATGCCACCGAAACCGGCGCCCAGCACAAGAACTCGGGATTTCATTGCGAACCTTTCGTCTGCAGCGAAGTGCAATATATCCAGCGCGGCCAGTTGATCCGCGCCCGCCGCGGCATTCTATACAGGCCGATTCCGGCATGGAAACACCGGTGACCGCTGCGGCTCCCGCGCGGCTCTTCGCACCCGCGGTGTTGTTCCCGCCCAGGCTGCCGTTGTCGCGGATCACTTGTTCGGCTGCCTGCGTGTCAACGTCGGTCGAATTCTGACCCACTTCTGGCAGATTTCGTCGGAGTAAATCTGACCCATCCTGGCGTTCTGGTTGCCGCGGGTTGATCAAGGTGTCGTTGCGGTTGTTCTTCCCCGTGTTTGCCCCGCGTTGCGTTTGTCCTTCGGGCGATAGCTCTCGCCGGTAACCTGCACGACGTGGGCGTGATGCAGGAGCCGGTCGAGCAGCGCGGCGAAGAGCGTTGCTTCATCGTGAGCCGCTGGGGAAGCGCTTCGAACTGCTTCGCGAGCTGCTGCCCAGGGCGAACCGGGTAGCGCTTCTCGCGCTGAATGGCGGAAAGCCGGGCGATCAGCCGGTCCATCAGAATTCGCGGTTCATCCTTGCGATAAACCTGAAGGCGGCCAAAGCGATCGGCATCGCCATCCCGCAGTCCGTGCTGACGCGCGCAGACAGGTTGATCGAATGATCCCCTCCAGCTGAATTCATAACCTGGCCATGCCGGGGAGGCTGTCGCCCATCCTTCGACCCGGCCGGACCGGCCAACCGCGGTACCCGCATGGCCGGCATGGGCGCCGCCCCCCGATGGGATCATCTCGTCGGGTCCCGGATGTTCATTCCCGCGACGTTGAGCGATAAGATGCCCACTGCCGTCCTCGGCGATGCGGACGTGCAAGCCGCTGAGTTGGACTGCGCCAGAACCGGGTACGGCTAATCCAAAAGTCGTTCACTGAAGGAGAGCCTTATGGGAGCCATTCTGTTTGTGCGTGCCAAGTCCGGCCTGGATGCAAAAGAGCTTGACCGTCGCCTGCTCGAACGCAGACCCCGCTTTCTCGACGTCCCCGGCCTGTTGCAGAAGATCTATGGGCGGGACCGTGCGACGGGTGCCGTGTGCGGGATCTATTTCTTCGAAAATGAGAGGGCGCTGGCCGCATTTCGTGCGTCCGAGCTAGCCAAGACGATTCCGTCCGCCTACGAGACAGTCGAATTTCGACCGGAGGCCTACGACTTGCTCTACTCGTTGCGACCCGAGCGAGGCCCTTTTGCGGGCTAGCCGGTTTCGTCCAGCGTCCTGAGGCCGCATGGCGCCTGCCAGGAATCGCCATCGCCCACAAGGCGCACCCGTGCGCTGGACCTCGAGCCGGGCGTGTTCACTGGGAGGATTCGGGTGCGATTGCCCGGTCTCCGGCATCGGCGGGTTTGCAGTCCCGGCACCGCTGCACGGCTGCCATATCCCAGCAGCACACCAAGGCCCCCAATGAACGAAGTCATTCGCGAAGCCTTGAGCGAGCAGGACTACAGGGGATTTTCCCGGCTCATCGGCGAGTACGTCTGCTGGCTTCGTTCCCGGACAGTTTCGCGGGGCGGGCCTGGGGCGCCGGCTTTGCAGTGTCCTGATTGCCTCCGCGCGCGACGATGGATTTCAATTGATGAGACTGGACACCGGGAGCCGCTTGAAGGAAGCAATCACCATGTACCAGTCGCTCGGGTTCAGGGAATGCCCTCCGTACCATGAATATCCGGATAAGCTCATGCCTCACTTTGTGTTCATGGAACTTCAGCTGGCGGAGGCGCCCGTAGGCTCGCGTTGACGTTGTCAACGGAAGCAGGCCGGGCCGGAACGCGATTCGTCGACTGCGCGCACAGGCACGGCCCCGCAGTCGGCCAATTCGGGGGCCCTGGCACCGGGCGCGCACGCCTGGCGGAACCGTCGGAGGGTTTCTCATGCGTCAGTTGGAACTGAGCAAGGCCTTTACGCTGATGGAGTCAGGTCCTGTCGTCCTCGTGACAACCCACGACGGGAACAAAAGCAATATCATGACGATCTCCTGGACGATGGTGATCGACTTCACCCCGGTATTTGCCATCACCACGGGCGAATGGAATCACTCCTTCGCGGCGCTGCGAAGAAATCGGGAGTGCGTCATCGCAATTCCCGCCGTCGACCTGCTGGACAAGGTGGTTGGCATAGGGACGTGCTCTGGGGCAGACACGGACAAGTTCGACAAGTTCAGGCTAGAACCGGTGAAAGCAAGCTTCGTCAGGCCGCCCTTGATCAAGGAGTGCCTCGCCAACATCGAGTGCAAGGTCATCGACATCGTCAAGAGGCACAACATCGTCGTGCTGGAGGCGGTCGCTGCGCACATCGATACCACACGCAAGGAGAGGCGCACGGTTCACGCGGTCGGTGACGGCACGTTCATCGTCGACGGGCGCAAGATTGACCGAAGGAAGATGATGGCCTCGAAGCTCCCGTCGGGCATCTAGCGTTCATTGGCCGGCCACGAGGAAGTCCCGGGAACAGAAGTGATTGACCCGGCGGCAGCGAACAACCCGGTCAACCGCACATGCCTCTTGGTGGCGACATGTAATTTTCGGACGGATCGGCGCAAACGATGAGAAACACCGGGCCACATATGCGATTTCGGAGATTCGTCAAAGACATCTCCATCCACACGCCATTTGCGAATATGGTGCTTCTGTTGATCGTGCTCTGGTTGATGTTCTCCGCCGGCGTATATCTGGCAGAGCTGGGCAATGAAGGGGCGACCATCGATTCCTATGGCAAGGCCCTGTACTGGGGGGTTGCCGCATTCTCCACGGCAGGAATCGCGGATACGCCCGTATCCGGCGTCGCTCTGCTGGTTGGTGGCCTATGGATAGTTATCGGTTCGATGTTGTTCTTCGGGACCATCGTGGCGACCGTGACGACTTATTTCATGAGGCCAATGCAGCGCCCCCACAAGAAGATAATCGATACGGTTGAGTACAACCTCGAACAGTTGAATGATCTGACGCCCGATGAGCTCGAATTGTTGAAGGAAACAATCGACACGCTGATCGCCCATGTTGAGCGCCTCAAGAAAAAGCAGTCCGGGGGGTAGTCGAAACCTGAACCTCGAGTGCGGCGGGCCGCCGTCGGCGTCCGTTGATAATCTGAACCGCCTCCCATAAACTGTCCCGGCCCTGCGCTCGACCGGGGCCGGCATGTGCCTTGACTTGTGCTGGTGTCGGCGCGGCCACGCATGGCGGATCGGGCCCCACCGGCAGCCACCGCGCCATCTGCAACCACCTGGCGTTCATTCCGGCATCGCTCCTGTCAATGAATGCCTGAGTCTGATTCTCGATGCATCGCAACGGAGTTCGCACATGAGCAACGATATCGTCATCGAAGCCTGGAATACCGTCCTGTTCGAGAAATTCTCGCGCTTCAAGTATCTGTTCATCGAGGGTTACGCCGCCATCAGCGAGGAGGCCTTCAAAAGGCACCGGCCCCCGAAAGGAGCCCGCGTCCTCGATGTCGGCTGCGGCTTCGGGGATTGCACCATTCAAATAGCGAAATCCGTCGGCGAGCACGGACTCGCGACCGGCGTTGATTGTGCCGCCAATTTCATTGCCGAATGCAACCAGGCAGCCGCCAGGGCAGAGGCCAGGAACACCCGGTTCCTGGTGGCCGACGTCGAAGTGGATGATCTCGGCGGACCGTATGACGAAGCTTTTGCGCGCTTCGGGACCATGTTTTTCAATCTGCCGGGCCTGGCGATGAAGAATATTCGCACCGCCCTGAAGCCAGGGGGGAAATTCACGCAGGTGGTATGGCGCAAGCGCGAGGACAACCCGTGGTTGCACGATGCAGAACTTTGCGTGCGAAACATCGTGCCCGTTGTTTCCCACGACGACACTGACGCCGTTCACTGCGGTCCCGGGCCTTTTTCGATGGCCGGTCCTGACATGGTCAGCGACATGCTCCAGGCCGTCGGATTCGAAAGAGTTCAGTTCGAGCGCTTCGATACCGATATCTGCATTGGGCGCAACAAGGAGGAAGCCATCCAGTTTGCTCTGGAAATCGGTCCCGCCGGAGAGATTATTCGTCTCGCGGAAGAGGAAGGTGAACGCCTGAAAGGTGACGTGACTCTCGCGCTTGAAGAGGTCATCGGCAAGTTCACGAGGGACGACGGCAGCGTGTGGGCGCCTTCAAGCGCATGGTTTGTAACGGCCTACAACCCCGGGAAGTAGGGGGATACATTCAAGACGGCGAGCTCCGGTGTCGACTGGTCTGCTGTTGAGAGCCATCGCCGCGTGGCTGCTCATCCTCGCGTGCGCCGTCAGTCAATGGCGCTTTCCGCGAGGGTTTCCTGATACCAAGGCT
This sequence comes from uncultured beta proteobacterium, assembly GCA_963699765.1. GTDB lineage: Bacteria > Pseudomonadota > Gammaproteobacteria > Burkholderiales > Casimicrobiaceae > VBCG01. Next base: position 28,231 of record CAVOVD010000015.1, read on the forward strand.
TGGGATGGTCGCGGCCTTCCGGACAAGCGGCCTGCTCCTGTGCTGCTGCATCGTCGCGGTGTCTGTCGTTCTTGTTCCCTGGTTCGGCCAACTGCGCAGGGCGAGCTATCTCCTGCTGGGGCTGTTCTGGCTTTGCCTCACCCTGGCATTCGAGTTCGGCTTCGGTCACTTTGTCCTGCGCAAGACCTGGCCGCAGCTCCTCGAGGCTTACACGTTCGCGGATGGCAATCTTTGGCCGCTGGTGCTCGCCGTCATTGTCTTCGCGCCACTGTTCGCAGCCCAACTACGCAGGTTGCCGACCGGTATGGCAAAGTGACGTCCAGCCCCACGCTCAAGCGGGCCGGCAACGGCGCGCCGCTTGGCTCAAACGTCCGCCATGAGAGCCACACGCATCGGCATCGCGATCACGATCGCCTTCATTTGGCAGGCTGTCCGCCAGCCTGATGCTCTCGTGCGAATTCCGGCCGGCGTACTGGCAGTGCTGTGCTTCGCGCTGCCGATGACAATGCTGTCCTTCGCTGAGTTTCAGGGCGCGATTCAGCGCCTCATGTATCTGCTGGTCTTCTCGTGGCTGTGCCTTTTTTGTCCAAGGAGGACTCATGTCTGACCGGTCGTTCAAGCCGACGCGCCTGCGGCACGCAGGTCAACTCCTGCCTCAGGCATCCGCATGATCGTTCTGGCGCTGGGGGCAGCGTTCGTTCTCGCCTACGTGCTTCGTGACAGACGCGTCGCCGGTTTGCTGGCCATTCCCCTTGCGGCGGCGCTGGTGCCCCTCGACATCACGATTGAAGCGTACGTCTATCCCGCCAGTCCGGAATACCGGATGTGGTGGCAGATCGCCGTTGTCATGGGCGCGATCTATGGACTCGTCGCGGCCGCGCTGGGCTACGCGTGCGCAGCCTTCATTCATAGGCGCCGCGGAGGCTCATGACGATGCGCGCGGCTTTCGCAAGATGCGTTTGCGCCTTGCTGCTCTGTCAGGCTTGCGCGAGTGCCATGGCCATCGATTTGCAGGGTCACCGCGGGGCTCGCGCCCTGGCGCCGGAAAACACCTTGGCCGGATTTGCGCTCGCCCTGGGCATCGGCGTTACCACGCTGGAGCTCGACATCGCGATCACCCGGGACGACGTGCTGGTCGTGTCTCATGATCCGCGCCTCAACCCGGACATCACGCGCGGACCCGACGGTCGCTTCCTGGAAACGCCTGGGCCAGCGATCCGGCAGCTCACGTTCGCCGAATTGCAGCGATATGACGTCGGTCGTTTGAAACCGGGTACCAGCTACGCGAGCCGCTACCCGCTGCAGCGCGCCGACGATGGCGCCCGAATTCCACGATTGAGCGATGTCTTCGCGCTCGTTCGAGAATTGGGCAACGAGGGCGTCAGATTCGCGATCGAAACCAAGGTTACGCCGTTCAACGCTCACGAAACGCCGGATCCGGAGTCGTATGCGCGGGCCGTCGTCGCAGCGATCCGCGACGCCGGCATGGAGCGCCGATCGACGATCCTGAGCTTCGACTGGCGAACGCTCGCCGTCGTGCAACGGGAGGCGCCCGGGATCGGCACCGTGTACCTGACCGCGCAGCAGGGCTGGCTCGACAACATCGCCGCCGACAGGCCGGATGGCTCGGCATGGACCGCTGGCATACGCTACCGGGACCACGGTTCGATACCGAAAATGATCAAGGCGGCGGGCGGGCACATCTGGTCGGCCTATTTCGCCGACCTCGACGGCGCCAAGGTCAGGGAAGCGAAGGGGCTGGGCATTCAGGTACTTGCCTGGACCGTGAACTCGCCTGCCGATATCGCCCGTGTGCTCGACCTGGGCGTCGACGGCGTCGTGACCGATCGGCCAGATCTCGTTCGCGAAGAGATGAAGCGCCGTGGCTTGCCGCTGCCATTGGCGACGCCGGTGAGGCGCTGAGGCCGACACTCATGGCCACGGGGGGAGTTCGAACCTGGGTTTGTCGTCACCCTGGACAATGCGCAGGCAGTCGCCTTGCACAGTGCGATGAAGTCCCTTCCGAAAACCGATGACTTCATGGTGCTTCCCTCCAGCGTCAAGACGCGTGGCGGTTGACGCCGTGCTCGATCGGCCGGACCGGCACGCGGCATCTGGCTCACCGCCCGGGCGGGAAGCACCCGTGCGTTGACGTTCTACCCGGCCGTCGGGTACAAAGGCCTCGGCCCCACCCGGATGCTCGTTGCAGGCAGGCGCCGGGCCGGGATGGTCGTCGCCGGATCGCGGTCAACCTGCGTCTGACCGAGCCGGGCCCAATTGCCAGGGTCCCGATTGACCACTTCGACGGACTCGACAGATTCGAAGACCTCCCGCGAGACGGTCGTTGCGTTGCAGACTATTGGTTCTAGGCGGCGACCTGCGCACATCGCAACCCAACCCGGCGGGCAACTGGACGAGCGGCATGCGGCGCGCCGCTCACGCGCATCGGCTCGGCCTGTGGAATTGCTGACTCCGTCAGCCGCCGGCCATTCCCTTCCCGGCATGCGCTACGTAGTCGTTGGAACCAGCGGAGCCGGCAAGACCACGTTCGGGCGCGAATTGGCGCATGCCACCGGAAGCCCCTTCGTCGAACTCGACGAACTGCACTGGGCCGAAAACTGGACAGAGCGGCCGACTGCGGAGTTTGCCGCCGCGGTTACCAATGCCATCAAGCCGGAGCGCTGGGTCGTCGACGGCAACTATGCCGTCGTTCGAGGCATACTATGGCCAAGAGCGACCCATGTCATCTGGCTGAATTTCAGCCGCACCGTCGTGTATTCACGGGTACTCCGGCGCACCCTTCGACGGACTGCGTCAGGACAACATCTGTGGCATGGCAACCGGGAGTCGCTGGCCATGGCGTTCTTCTCGCGGGATTCCATCCTGCTGTGGGCGTTGGCCACCTACGCGAAGAATCAGGCCCGATATGCGAAGCTGCGCGAAGATCCGGCCTATGGCCATCTCACCTGGATCGAGTTCGTGAAACCATCGCTCGCAGACCAATTCATAGCGAGCCAGGTCCGCTCTGATGCCTGATCAACTGCGCCGCGCTCGGCCGCGCCGGGCGACGCCTGTCGCGCCATCCCGCCATTCGTCGCATTCATCGCTCGCCGCGCGCGCGAGCCGAGTATCGTGGCAAGCTCATCGTCGAGCCGGAGGAACCCATGCGCTTTCTTCTCCTCGTGGTCGGTTGGTTCATCCTGCTGGCGCTGAGCTGGCCGCTGGCGCTGCTCGCCCTGGTTCTGGCGCCGCTGCTGTTCCTCGTCGCGATCCCGTTCATGATTCTGGGTTTGACGGTGTGCGCGATTCTGGCGCTGTTCAGGCAACTCCTGTTCCTGCCCGCCCGAATCCTCGGGTATCGCGGCTAGCCGCGCGGAGGATCGCCATGATCCCTGCAGCGCTGGAAGCCTGGCATCGCGTTGCCGGCGCTCGCGACGCGGAGGGACTGAACGCCCTGCTCGCGGAGGACGTGGTCTTTCATTCGCCGGTCGTCCATTCGCCGCAGACGGGCCGGAAGCTGACTGCCATGTACCTGGGCGCAGCATTCCGGGTCTTCGCCAACCCGACGTTCCGGTACGTCCGCGAGGTCGTCGGCGCATCGGACGCCGTGCTGGAGTTCGAGACCGAGATCGACGGCATCCTGGTCAACGGCGTCGATATCATCCGCTGGAACGACGCCGGACAGATCGTCGACTTCAAGGTCATGATCAGGCCGCTGAAGGCGATCAACCTCATCCACCAGCGGATGGCGGCAATGCTGCAGTCGGTTCGATGACCGGCCCGGCGTCGCCAGCGGGCTCTTCGTCCAGGAACTTCGATGCCGGCCGCACGAATGCCGACCCGCGGGGCGACCGCGAACCGGATCGAGGCGCCATGACTTCGGCGCACGACGACCCGTTCGACCTCCGGCGCTTCCTCGAGGCGCAGGCGGACGTCTACCCGCGCGCCCTGGCCGAACTTCGCGCGGGAAGGAAGCAGACCCACTGGATGTGGTTCGTGCTGCCGCAGTTGCGCGGCCTGGGGTCCAGCCCGACGGCGGCTCTCTACGGCATCACTTCGGAGCAGGAGGCTCGGGCCTACCTCGCGCATCCGGTCCTCGGAGCGCGGCTGCGCGAATGCGTCGCCGCGATGAATGCTTTGGACGGACCGGACGCGGCGCAGGTGCTGGGCCAGGTCGACGCGGCGAAGTTCCGGTCCTGCCTGACCCTCTTCAGTGCCGTCGATCCGGGCGACACCGTGTTCGGCGAAGCGCTGCGCAAGTACTTCGCCGGCGTTCCGGACGAAAAGTCGCTGGCGCTGCTCGAAGCATCGCGACGCAAAACCTGACCGCGCGCCCGCAGCGATGAGTCCCGTCTCGTCAATCCAGGAGACCCGGATGATCCGCGCGCGATCGGCCGCCTTTCTCGTCTGCTTCACGTTCCTGGCAACCTGCCCCGGGAGCGTCCAAGCCGAGAGGCGTGACGGGCAACCAGGAAGCCATGCCAGATCGATCGCAGTGAACGGCCTCACGCGAACCTACACCGTCCATGTTCCCGCCGCATACAAGCCGCCGGCACCGGTGGTGCTCATGCTGCACGGCGGCGGCGGCACCGCGCGGGCCGCAGCGTGGGAGACCGGGTGGGCGGCGAAAGCCGAGAAAGAGGGTTTCCTGGCCGTCTTTCCGAATGCCCAGGCGCGCGATCCGGGGCGACCGAGCAGCTTTGCGGGCAACCCTCAACTCTGGAACGATGGCTCCGACCGGTTCTATCCCGGCCAGCGCGCGCCGGACGACGTCGGATTCATCTCGGCCCTGCTCGACGACATCTCCTCCCGGTACGCAATCGACGCCCGGCGGGTCTATGTCACCGGCTTCTCCAATGGAGCGTCGATGAGCTTTCGCGTTGGCGCGGAATTGCCGGACCGCGTCGCCGCCATCGCACCGGTCGCCGGCGCTCTGTGGTTCGACCCTCCGAAGTTGCGCGTTCCGGTTTCGATGCTCTACATCACCGGCACGGCCGACCCGCTGAACCCGATCGAAGGCGGCGTGCCGAGACTCGCCAATGGCGGCAGCGACAGCGTGCGCGCGAAACCGAAACCACCTGTGGCTGACTCGATCCGGAAATGGGCCGCTGCGCTCGGGTGTGCCGAACCGGCCGCAGGCGTTGCCGGCCCTCCCGGCGTGCGCAGGGAAACCCTTGCTCCCTGCCTCGGCGGCGCCGAGGTCGTCTACGTTACGGTCGACGGAATGGGACACGCCTGGGCCGGAGGCCGGAGCGTCTTGCCCGAGCGACTGGTGGGTAGCGTCTCGAGCAGCATCAGCGCCACCGACGTGATCTGGGAATTCTTCCGCAAGCACCAGCGATCGCTACCTGGCCCGGGGACCGCCCGGTGAGGCTGCCGGCGCCTGAGGCCGGGTACGCGCGGCGCAGTCTCGAGGAAGGCCGGATCCGGCTGGTGCGCGGCGTGTTCCGCGCAAGCTGATCGACGATTCGGCTTCGCTCCTGGAGCCGCAGCGACTCGTCACCGATCGGTCTCGTTGCGATCGCTCGCCGCGATGCACGATTTTCGCGCATTCCTCGGGGTGCCGGGCACCAAATCCGTGCCAAGCCGTTTTCCGGATGATGTCGCCCCTCCGTTTCTCGTGCCGCACTCAGACCGAAGTGCATGATCCGTAGCACGTTTTTGCGCTGCAACGGACATGGCACGCGCGTTGCATGGATCACTGCTGTCATCAACCCGGGAGTGCCAACGACATGGCGATCTTCAGCGATCCGTTCAACGCGAATACGTCAATCCAATCGCGCTGCAGTTGCGGCAATCACGCGAGCCAGGCAGCGCACGATGCGGCGATGAGCGGCGCGTCGTCGGACGCACAGTACTCGCGCGTCGTCGAGCAGACGGTCATGCGCGCACTCTTCCCGCAGGACGCCACGCGCCGCCGCTTCCTGAATGCGGTCGGCGGCAGTACGGCGCTGGCGGCAATTTCCGCGCTGTTCCCGATGGGTCTTGCCAAGGAGGCCTTCGCGCAGGGTGCCGGCAAGCTGGAAAAGCAGAAGCTCAAGGTGGGCTTCATCCCCATCACCTGTGCCACGCCGATCATCATGGCGCATCCGCTCGGCTTCTACTCGAAGCAGGGCCTTGACGTCGAAGTGGTCAAGACCGCCGGGTGGGCGGTGGTGCGCGACAAGACCCTGAACAAGGAGTACGACGCCGCGCACATGCTCTCGCCGATGCCGCTGGCGATCACGCTGGGAGTCGGCGCGAATCCGGTCCCCTACACGATGCCTGCCGTGGAAAACATCAATGGGCAGGCGATCACGCTGGCGATCAAGCACAAGGACAAGCGTGATCCGAAGTCGTGGAAAGGATTCAAGTTCGCGGTGCCGTTCGACTACTCGATGCACAACTACCTGCTGCGCTATTACCTGGCCGAAGCCGGACTCGATCCCGACCGCGACGTGCAGATCCGCTCGGTGCCGCCACCGGAGATGGTGGCCAACCTGCGCGCGGACAACATCGACGGCTTCCTGGCGCCGGACCCGGTGAACCAGCGCGCGGTGTACGACGGCGTGGGCTTCATTCACATCCTCTCCAAGGAAATCTGGGATGGTCATCCCTGCTGCGCATTCGCGGCCAGCAGGGAGTTCGTCACCACCATGCCGAACACCTACAGCGCCTTGCTGAAGGCCATCATCGACGCCACCGCCTACGCCACCAAGCACGAGAACCGCAAGGAGATCGCGGCGGCGATCGCGCCGGCCAACTACCTGAATCAGCCGGTCACGGTGGTCGAACAGGTCCTGACCGGAACCTACGCGGATGGTCTCGGCAACGTCAAGAAGGAGCCCGATCGCATCGCCTTCGACCCCTTCCCCTACCAGTCGTTCGCGGTGTGGATCCTGACCCAGATGAAGCGCTGGGGGCAGTTGAAGGGCGACGTCGACTACCAGAAGGTGGCGGCTGAAGTGTTTCTGGCCACCGACGCGGCACGGCTGATGAAGCAGGTGGGTCTGACGCCGCCGGCGACAACGTCGAAGCCCTTCAGCGTCATGGGCAAGGCGTTCGATCCGTCGAAGCCGGAGGCGTATGTCAAGAGCTTCGCGATCAAGGCGGGTTGATCGGTGGAAACGCTGCGCGCCCGCGCGACGGTGCTGTCGGTCCTTATCTTCGCGCTCTTCGTCGGCGCGTGGTATCTCGCCTCCCGGCCGACCGGCGGCGCGCAGACCGTCACCGACGAGTACGCCAGGCTCGTCGGCGCGGCGGCGGCCACCGGCCAGAAGTCGACGTTTCCCACGCCGGGAGAGGTAGGCAGCAAGCTGGCCGAGCATCTGCGCGATCCGTTCTACGACAAGGGGCCAAACGACAAGGGCATCGGCATCCAGATGGCCTACTCGATCGGCCGGGTGCTGGTCGGCTTCGCGCTGGCCGCGCTCGCGGCGATCCCGATCGGCTTCCTGATCGGCATGTCGCCGCTGGTGTACAAGGCGTTCGATCCGTTCATCCAGATCCTGAAGCCGATCTCGCCGCTTGCCTGGATGCCGCTCGCGCTGTTCACGCTGAAGGACTCGGGCATTTCGTCGATCTTCGTCATCTTCATCTGTTCGATGTGGCCGATGCTGATCAACACCGCATTCGGCGTGGCCTCGGTGCGGCGTGAGTGGCTGAACGTGGCGAAGACGCTCGAGGCGAGCCCGTTGCGCACGGCGTTCCGGGTCATCCTGCCGGCCGCTGCGCCGACGATTCTCACCGGCATGCGCATCTCGATCGGCATCGCCTGGCTGGTGATCGTCGCCGCCGAGATGCTCGTCGGCGGGACGGGCATCGGCTACTTCGTCTGGAACGAATGGAACAACCTGTCGATCGCCAACATCATTGCAGGCATCCTGGCGATCGGTCTGGTGGGAATGGTGCTCGACCAGTCACTCGCGTACCTGGCCAAGCTCGTGACCTACGTCGACTGACAGGCGCCCGCAATGTCATATCTCAAGGTACAGGGCTTGCGCAAGGTCTACCCGGGCCGCGGCGGCCAGGGCGACACCGTGGTGTTCGACGACATCAACTTCGGCATCGAGAAGGGGGAGTTCGTCTGCATCGTCGGGCACTCGGGCTGCGGCAAGACGACCATCCTCAATGTGCTGGCCGGTCTCGACGCGCCGACCTCCGGCGTCGTCATCATGGACGGGCGCGAAGTCGCCGGGCCCAGCCTCGACCGCGGCGTGGTCTTCCAGGGCCACGCGCTGATGCCCTGGCTGACGGTGATGAAGAACATCGCCTTCGCGGTGCGCTCGCGCTGGCCGGAATGGAGCGCAAAGAAGGTGCAGGCGCATTGCCAGGAGTTCATCGACCTCGTCGGCCTGACCGGCGCGGAGCACCGCAGGCCGTCCGAGCTGTCGGGCGGCATGAAGCAGCGGGTCGGCATCGCGCGAGCATTCGCGATCCAGCCCAAGATGCTGCTGCTCGACGAGCCTTTCGGCGCACTGGACGCGCTCACCCGGGGCACGATCCAGGACGAACTCCTGAAGATCGTGCAAGCCACGCACCAGACGGTGTTCATGATCACGCACGACGTGGACGAGGCGATTCTCCTTGCGGACCAGGTCATCCTGATGTCGAACGGACCGCGGGCGGTGATCGCCGAGATCGTCGAGAACACCATGCCGCGCGATCGGGTGCGCACCGCCATTCACCACGATCCGCAGTACTACCGGATCCGCAATCACCTGGTCGACTTCCTGGTGAATCGGTCGAAAGCGTACTCCGATGGAGGCGCGGCGCCGGACTACGACTCCACCAGGCCGCCGCGCGTTCGTCCGGGCCTGGACGCATCGGCGGACGTTCCTGCCGATGTCGCCGCAAACGCGCCTCCAGCCGCGATCCCCGGGGTGCGCCCGCGGGAACTGGCCGCGGCCGCGGTCGTCAATTTTCGTTGAACCTGATGCCAAAGGAGCAATCATGAAACTTTCCGACATGCCCGTGGGCGTTGTGGCGCCGCTGACCCGCCTGGACGTGACCGAGATGATCGTCGCAGCCAAGATCCGCAAGGATCTGAAGTGGTCGGACGTCGCGGCCAGGGTGGGCAAGAGCAAGGAATGGGTCACCGCCGGCTGCCTCGGACAGATGACCTTCTCCGCCGTGGAGGCAGCGACGCTGGGTGAAATCTTCGAGCTGCCCGCCGAGGCGGTGAAGCTGCTGCAGGTGGTGCCGTTCAAGGGTTCGCTCGCCACGCCGGTACCCACCGATCCGCTGATCTACCGCTTCTACGAACTGGTGATGGTCTACGGCACCACCTTCAAGGCGCTGATCCACGAGGAGTTCGGCGACGGCATCATGAGCGCGATCGACTTCAACATGGATCTCGCCCGCCAGCCCGACGAAAAGGGCGACCGGGTGAAGATCGTGATGAGCGGCAAGTTCCTGCCCTACAAGTCCTACTGAACCGGGAGCGTCGCTCGGTCAGTCAATCACCTCGTCGGCGCTGAGCAGCACCGCTTGCGGCATGGCGATGCCGAGCGTCTTGGCGGTTTTCGCGTTGATCACCAGCTCGAACCGGGTCGGCTGGCCGACTGCCAATTCACCGGCGACTGCGCCATGCGTCAATTTGCCGATATACGCTGCGGCGTTGCGGTAGGCAGTCCGCAGGTTTTCTCCATAACTCATCATGCCGCCTTCATCCACGAATTCTCTCGCCCCATAAAAGGCGGGGAGGCGATACCTGGCCGCAAGCGCCACGATTTCAGCACGCCTGGTGAGAAACAGCGGCTCGTCAGGCAGGACGAAGATCGCACCCGCCTTCTCCTGCGCGGCCTTTTCGAATGCGGCAGCCAAGCTGGCGTCGCCGCCCCTTCCGACGTCGATCTTCAACAGTCCTACGTTCAACGCCTGAGCGGCAGGGCCGAGTGCCCGAAACATGCGCGGATGCACGTCACTTCCCGCCTGCGCGAGCACGGCGATCGTGACCGGCCTCGGCAGGACGCCCGCAAAAAGCTCCAGCATCTTGGGCATGATGTCCTCGGCCTGACTGGAAAGCCCGGTGACGTTGGCGCCGGGTCTGGCGAGGCTGACGATCAATTTCTGTCCTACCGGATCGGCAACGGCCGCCATCACGATGGGCGTCGTGCCAAGCGCCCGCTGCGCGGCGCGGGTCGTGGGCGTGCAGGTCGTCACCACCGCATCCAGCCTCATCGCCGCCAGTTCGCGGGCGAATTCCGGCGTCCGCTCGGTGCGGCCATCGGCATAGCGGCGCACGAGGACCAGGTTCCTGCCTTCGACATAGCCCTGTTCGCGCAAGCCCTGCAGAAGCGCCTGCTCCAGATGACCCCGCTGCGCCTGGCTGCCACCGACCAGGATGCCGATATGCGCCGTCTTTTCCGGCGATTGGGCCGGAACCAGGGTCGCAGTCGCCAGCATCAGGGTGCCGGCGAAGATCACCGCAGTCGATCTCATGTTCGCCCTCTCCCCACGGTTCCGTTGCTGGCCGCGCGACAACCCTGGCCATACTACGCGTTCCGGCGAGGGCGATGCGTCGCCACTTGCGCCAATCCGCGCAAAGGAGGACGCTCACGTGTCGAACCCGACCTTCTCGGCCTCAGCGTGCAGCCTATGGCGTGGGACTTCGAATTCAAGCCGGATCTGGGCATCGTCACGGTCAGGACGACCGGCGAACTGGACTACGACGCCATGCACGACTTCATCGCGGCCGCCGCGGCGGCGATGGAGGAGCATGGCGTGAAAAGAATCCTGGTCGATCACCGTGACGCGTTGCTCAAGCTGCCCCCCATGCAGGTGTACAGGATTCCCGCGGTCGAAGTCGCCCATGGCCTCTCCCGCCGGCACCGGGTCGCCGTTGTCTACGACCCGCGGACGACCCGCGAGGAAAACGTGTCCAACTACGAGGACGTGATGCGCCGCAACGGTCTGCCCCATCGCATGTTCCGCGACCCCGACGCGGCGCTGGCCTGGCTGCTCGACGACGATTGAGACGCACCGGCGCCCATTTACGCGCCGTCGCGGCGGTGGTCAAATGCGCGCTTCGCCCACGAAGGAACCTGCAATGATCGGATACGTCGTTCTCGGCACCAACGACCTGCCTCGCGCCCAGGCGTTCTACGACACGCTGCTGGCCGAAATGGGCGTCAAGCGGATGATGGAACTCGGCCCCCGCGGCACCGCGTGGGGTGCCGCCATGGACAAGCCGGCGTTGTGCGTCATGACGCCCTACGACGGCAAGCCGGCAACGGTGGGCAATGGCGTGATGGCCGGCATCGCGGTCGGTTCGCGCGCCATGGTCGATCGGATGCACAGCAAGGCGCTCGAACTCGGCGGTGCCGACGAAGGTCCGCCCGGCCTGCGCGCCGAGGGCGGCGACGGCTTCTACGCCGCCTACTTCCGCGACCTCGACGGCAACAAGCTCGACGTGTTCTGCTACGGTTGAGTGCTTGCCTCGGCGCAGTACTTTTGGGGCACGACGCGCTTCGCAATTCCGTCCTGCGCCGACTGCGATCAGGCTATCGTCCCGGAATGCTCGGGGTGCCGGAACCGCCATGCACAGATTCACAATTCTTCTCGCCGCATTGATCCTGACCGTCGCCGGACCCGCGGCGGCGGACACCACCCCGGGCCGGCTGAAGGGCGGCGAAATCTATTCGCTGCCGTCGTGGTTCAAGTCGAGCTTTCTCGACTTCCGGGCCGACGTCGACGAGGCCCGCCAAAAGGGCAAGCACGTCATGGCGTTCCTGCACCTCGACGAGTGCCCCTACTGCTCCCGGATGCTCAAGGAGAGCTTCGCAGGCGGCGAGAACCGGGAGTTCATGCAGAAGCACTTCGACGTGATCGGCATCAACATCCAGGGTAGCCTCGACGTGACCTGGATCGATGGCGCGACCTACACCGAGAGGGCGCTTTCGCGGCGCCTGGAGACCTTCGCCACGCCGACCATCGTCTTTCTCGACCCGGACGCCCGGAAGGTGCTGCAACTCGTCGGCTACCGCGATCCGCAAACCCTGCGCCTCGCGCTGGAATACGTTCAGGGCAAGCACTATGGCAGCGAGCCGTTCGCCGCCTGGCTGGCGGCGCGCAACCAGCCGCCGGTGTATGCGCTTCGATCGCATCCGCAGTTCTCGGCGGTCACGGACTTCAACGGCTACACCAGGCCGCTCGCCATCCTGTTCGAGGATCGGCGCTGCGCGGACTGCGCACGGTTCCACGACCGGACGCTCTACCGTCCGGACGTCATGGAGGAAACGGCGAAGTACCTTTTCGTCCGGCTGGACGCTGATTCGGAGCAACCGATCGTCGATCCCCAGGGCGCCATGACGACGCCTGCGCAATGGGCCAAGGCGCTGAAGCTCTCCTACCGGCCGGCGATGGTGCTGTTCAACGAAGGCCGCGAAATCTATCGCATCGACTGGCAGCTCTACCACCTCCATCTGCGCGAAGCGCTGCGCTATGTCAGCGGCGCCCACTACAGGCAGTTCGACACGCTGTCGCAGTACAGGGCCGCCTACCGCGCGGAGCTGATGAAAAAAGGGATCGACGTCGATTTCGCGGAATAGCCGCCGCGCAGTTGCAGGAGGACGCGACCGCAGGCGCATGCAGGAGAAAGACCATGGAAAAATCATCCGGACTGGTGATCAGCGGCCTGCAGGTGCGCGCCGTGAACGTGCCCATGCAATTGCCGCTGCAAACCAGTGGCGGGACGGTCAGCGTGGCCCCGCTGGTCCTGATCGACCTGCAGACGAAGGAAGGCGTGGTCGGGCGCGCCTATCTGTTCTGCTACACCACGCTGGCCCTGAAGCCCGTAGTGGAACTGCTCGCCAATCTGGCTCCGGGCCTGGTCGGCCACTCGGCAAGTCCGCTGGAGCTGGACCGCAGCATGCAGGCGAAGTTTCGGCTCCTCGGGTCCAAGGGCATCGTGGGAATGGCGCTGGCAGGCCTGGACATGGCGGCGTGGGATGCCGTCGCGGTCGCGCAGGGACGTCCGCTTGCCCGGGCGCTCGGCGCCGACCCGACCCCCATTGCGGCCTACAACAGCTGCGGTCTGGGCATGATCGGCGTCGAGCGCGCCGCCAGCGAGGCCGCCCGACTCGCCGCGCCCGGCTTTGCCGCGATCAAGGTGCGGCTGGGTTATGCCGAACTGAAGGAGGACATCGCCGTCGTGCGCGCGGTCAAGCAGGCGGTGGGGGAGAACATCCGCGTCATGTCCGACTACAACCAGTCACTGTCGGTGCCCGAGGCCATCAGGCGCATCCAGGCGCTGGACGACGAAGGCCTGGAATGGATCGAGGAGCCGACGTTGGCGGACGACTACGAGGGTTACGCAGCGATCCGCGCCAAGGCCCGTACCGCCATCCAGATGGGCGAGAACTGGTGGGGTCCGCGCGAAATGGCGAAGTGCCTCAAGGCCGGCGCCAGCGACCTGGCCATGCCCGATGCGATGAAGATCGGCGGCGTCACGGGCTGGCTGCGGGCCGCTGCGCTGGCGGAGGCCGCCGGCCTGCCGGTATCCTGTCATCTGTTCCCGGAAGTGAGCGTGCATCTGCTGGCGGCGACCCCGACCCGCCATTGGCTGGAATACGTCGACTGGGCTGCGCCGATCCTGGCCGAGCCGATGGAGATCCGGGACGGCCTTGCCCGGGTTCGCGATGTTCCGGGCACCGGAATCCAATGGAACGAGGAAGGCGTCAAGCGCCACCTCGCTCACTGATGCATTCATCGGGATCAGATCGCCGACGCAACGCTGCGTGCGCATGAGATCATCGCCGGACTCATCGCGGACCCGAGGAATGCGCTCATGAAAACCGCCTCCATTGTCGTCTATTGCACCGACATCGCCGGCGAAGGAGTGTTCGTGGAAGAAGGTCGGAAGTAGACGTCATGGACGAGCCAACACCCGCCCCGGCGACGCCCGGGAGCGTACTTTTCCGGAGCACCTTCGCGGCGGCCATGCTGACCGCGGCGGTCATCGTCGTCTTTTTCGTCATCGGCATCGCGGACGGATCGGTGTCGTCGTTCAACATCGTCCTGTGGCTTGGCATTCTTGCCGCGACCGTGGCGGTGCTGTCGCTCGGTTGGTTCCTGCACTCGCGCGGCAAACCCGGACTGGCCAGCGCAGTGCTTGCGATCCTGGCGGTCCCGGGCCTGCTCTACGCCCTGTTCCTGCTGCTCGTGGTCCTGACCCAGCCCCGCTGGAACTGACGGCGTGCCTATCCGAGGGCGCATGCATTCAATTCCGCGGCATGGAGTCTTGGTGATGAAAAAGGTCCTTGCTTGTGTTGCATGCGCAGCGCTGCTTTTTGCCGGCGCCTCGGCCGCCCAGGATGTGCGCGGATCGCTCACGGCGAACGGCAAGACTGCAGAGCTCAGGCATGCGATCGCGCAGGAGGTCGACAGCTCGACCGAAAAGGGCTATCTGGACGTGATCGTCGTGCTGTCCGATCGGAAACTGGGGCTCGCCGATGCGCGGAACGTCGAGCGGCTCGAAGCCATGGCCCGCAAGGACGGCCTTGTCGCGCTCGTGGTGCGGCTCAATCCCGACGCCAAGGTCATGAGCGCCGAGCCGCTTCATCCGGCGTTCAGGACCTTCGTGTCGTCCGCGGCGTTCGTCCGCTGGAAGCCGACCGCCTACGACGAAAAGCGGGTTGCCGGACGCTTCTGGACCGAAGGCGTGCAGAACGAGTTTGGCCAGCAGTGGAGTTACGATGTCACTTTCACCGCGCCGATCACGCTCGACCCCGCGGCGAAAACGGTGCCGGGAAAATAGCCGCCACGGCCATCGGAGTATCCCCACGCCAACGTCAGGAGCGATCGTGCAGCTCATCGGCATGCTGGATTCACCCTATGTTCGGCGCGTGGCCGTCTCGCTGCAGCTGCTCGGACTGCGTTTCGAACATCAGCCGCTCTCGGTCTTCCGGACCTTCGAACAGTTCAGCAAGATCAATCCCGTGGTCAAGGCGCCCACGCTGGTTTGCGACGATGGCCAGGTCCTGATGGACTCGACCGTCATCCTCGAATACGCCGAGGCGCTGGCGCGCCCGCGAAAGACGTTGATGCCGGGTTCGACTCCCGACTTGCTGCGCACGCTCAGGGTCGTCGGGCTGGCGCTCGCCGCCTGCGAGAAGAGCGTGCAGATCTACTACGAGCGAAGACTGCGCCCCGTCGAGAAACAGCACGAGCCGTGGATGGAGCGCGTCCAGGGCCAGCTCCGCGCGGCCTATGCCGCAATCGAGGCCGAGATCTTGCGGACGCCGCTTGCGGCGACGAGCGCGGGCATCGACCAGGCGGGTGTCAGCGTGGCGGCCGCGTGGCAATTCACGCAGCGGGAACTGCCCGGGATCGTTTCCGCGCAGGACCATCCGCGGCTCGCGGAGCATTCGACCAGGGCGGAGGCCCTGCCGGAGTTCCTCGCCGCGCCGTACGGTCCCGGCACCTGTCGCGATGGCGGTTGAGACGAAGACGGTTTCGCGGACGGATCGCCGCAATCTCCCGCAACCTGTTCATCCCGGAGCGTCTCATGCTTTCAATGACCCTCATTGCCGCCGCCCTGCTGCTCGGCGCCACTGCTCCGGCGCTCGGCCAGTCGCCTGCCGCACCCTGCACCACGCCCGAGCATCGCGCCTTCGATTTCTGGATCGGCGAGTGGAACGTCCACACGCCCAAGGGCAAGCTGGCCGGGACCAACCGCATCGACAAGGAGTACGGCGGCTGCGTCCTGCACGAACGCTACGACACCGGCCGCAGCTATCGCGGCGAGAGTCTCAATGCCTACGATGCGGGCCGCAAGCTGTGGCATCAGACCTGGGTCGACTCGTCCGGAACATTGCTGCTGCTCGAAGGGGGGCTTCGCGACGGCAGCATGGTGCTCGCCGGCGAGACGATCGGCCCGCTGGGGAAGCCTGTGAAGCAACGCATCACCTGGACGCCCAACGCGGACGGAAGCGTCCGCCAGCTGTGGGAGTCGACCGATGCGACCGGCCGGTGGACGGTCGTCTTCGACGGCAGGTACACCCGCCGGTGAGACGATCGCTTCGGCACCGAATCGCCGGCATGGCACCGATGCTGCGGAGCCCGTGTCGAATCGCCCGTTCAGGAATCAACCGCAGGACGAGCCGCTTCAACGTTCACGCTGTTTCGGCCGGCGCGCGCAGGCGCGCTGCCCTGGGACACAATACCAGCCGAGCGGAGCGGGCCTCCGCGCTGATGGAGTTGCCATGCTGACCCACAAGATCTTTGTCCTGATTGGCGCGCTGACGTTCGTCAACCCGAGCGCCCACGCCCAGGGCGCGGCGCAATTCAACGCCGCATCGGCAGCATCCGAGAAGGTTGGCGAGGCCTATTTTTCCGCCTACATCGCCCGCGACTGGGATCGCCTCGAGCCGCTGCTTGCGGAACGCGGCAGTTTTGCCGATCCGACCGCCGCGCTGGTGTTCGGGCCGGTGCAGAATCTCGGAAAGGCCACGGCGATGAAAAATTTTCGCGATGGCTATGCGGCGATCACCGACATGTCCTTCAACCGCAGCCGGGCATTTTTCTCCGGACATTATGCGGTGTTCGAGGGAACGCTCGACTGGAGCCTGAGGCTCAAGAGCGGCAAACTCGTGGTCACCAAAGCCATGCCCCTGGTGACCGTGCTGCGCATCGAGGACGGCCTGGTCGTCGAGCATCGCGATCTGGCCGACTATCATCCCTACGTCGAAGCGCATCGCACAACGGCCAGTGGGGGCTGAACCTTCTCGAACGCCAGGCCGACCGAACCGTAGCGCAGGCGAACAAGTGAAGCATCTCCCGGACAATGTCTTCTGGCACACCCTCACCGGCCCGCATGCCGACCACGCGGTGGGCACGGGCAGCGTGCGCCGCTACGCAGCGGGCTTCTCGCCGATCGCGGCCTTCGCCGATCCTTCGGACCCCGATTTCGATGCGCTCGCCGCCCACTGCGAACCCGGCGAGCAGGTCTACTGCGCCGGCTGGGCGGGCGCCGCGCCCCGCGGTTGGGGCATCGAAGTGGAAGCGACGATGTACCAGATGCTCTGGGAGGGCGCGATGCCGACGGCAGATGAGGCGCCCGAGGCGATCCCGCTCGGCCCGGAACATGCGGCGATGGCGCTCGAGCTGGCCCTGCTCACGCGCCCGGGACCGTTCGGGCTGCGCACCATCGAACTCGGCGATTACTTCGGCTGTTTCGACGGACCGCGCCTGGTCGCCATGGCCGGCGAGCGTCTGCGCGCCGGTGCCTTTCGCGAAATCAGCGGCGTCTGCACCCACCCGGACTTCCAGGGCCGCGGCCTGGCGCGCCGGCTGATGGTCAAGCTCATCCGCCGCGAGATGCAGCGCGGGGAGACGCCGTTCCTGCATGTGATGCGCGACAATGGCGGTGCCCGCCGACTTTATGAGCGCATGGGCTTTCGCGTTCTCCGCGAACCGGTCGTGCGCGTCGTCTCGCGACGCTGAGGTCGCCGGATGCGCCACGGGCGCATAATTTCGTCATGCACCCGCACACGAACATCGGGTTCTTCGATACCCGGTTCCAGCGGCGGGCGCTCGAATCGCGCGCAAGCCCCGTTGAATCGATTGAGGAACGTGACATGAGGCAAACCTGGCTCTCTGCTGCCGAGACTGCACGGCGACCGGCGACATGAGCAATCGCAATCCTGCAGGAAGAGCATCTCCGGGCCGACCGAAGCTCCCCGCGCGCTGCGCGATGTCCCGCGTCAAGCCGTGATCGATCGATTTTTCGCCAATCTCGTACTCCTGATCCACTTCACCTTTGTCCTGCTCGCCGTCTTCGGCGGCTTCGGCGTCCTGATCGATCCGGTTTGGGCCTGGGTTCACGTGCCGATCGTCATCTGGTCGGCGGTCGTGAACCTGGCGGACTGGACCTGTCCGCTGACCCCGCTGGAGAACCGGTTCCGGGCCGCGGCGAAGCAAACCGGTTTCGAGGGCGGCTTCGTCCAGCATTACATCGGCCGGCTGGTCTATCCGCTGGGCATGCCGCGGCGGCTGGAACTGATCGCCGGCGTAGCGGTGCTGTCGTGGAACGCCGCCGTGTACGGCGGCATCTGGTGGTGGAGTTCCCGCGGCATCGCAGCAGCCTGACCCGCCGGGCTCGAGCGTTGACGGGCGCGACCGATCGCTCAATACTCAGGTTCGTGCGACGAAGCTGCGCCGCCGGTCGCGATCCGCAACAGGAACAGGAGGCACCATGCCCAAGGCTTACTGGATCAGCGCGTATCGCGCAGTGAAGAATCCCGACAAGCTCGCCGCCTACGCGAAGCTCGCCGGGCCGGCGATCACCGCTGCCGGCGGCCGGTTTCTGGCCCGTGGCGAGCCGGCGAAGGTCTACGAACTCGGGATGAAGCAACGCACGGTGCTGATCGAGTTCGACAGCGTCGCGCAGGCCGTCGCCGCGCACGACAGCGCCGACTACCAGGCGGCGCTGGCCGCGCTGGACGATGGGGCCGACCGGGAGATCCGGATCGTCGAAGGAGCTTGAGCGACGGGCGCCGCATGGCAGCAGCCGCGTGATCGGGCTCTCGCCTTCGACGTCGCCGGCAGGGCCAGGCCGACGCGAGTCATTGCCATCGACGAACCGGAGGTCCAGATGAAGCGAGTGACGGGAATCGGCGGCATCTTCTTCCAGGCCCGCGACCCGGTCGCGCTGCGTGCCTGGTACCAGGAGCACCTGGGCATCGACGTTCTGGAATGGGGCGGCGCCGCATTCGGCTGGGTCGACGCGGACGGCAAGCCGACCGGCGGCACGACCATCTGGAATATCGCCGAGGCCGGCGGCGACTACTTCGCCCCGGGAACGGCTTCGTTCATGGTGAATTACCGCGTCGCGGACCTCCTTGCGCTGCTTGGCGCCCTGCGCGACGAAGGCTGCCAGGTCCTCGACAAGGTCGACGAGTCGGAATTCGGCAAGTTCGGCTGGGTCATCGACCCGGAAGGCAACAAGGTCGAGCTCTGGGAGCCGCCGCCAGGCCAATGAGCGGGCGTCGTCCTGTTGCCCGCATCGCGACGCCGGCTCCGTCCTTCCGATCCACTGGAGAATCATGATGGCCAGGCACGATGTTTCATTCTCGATCCCGCAGAAGTCCGTACTGTCCAAGGACGTCGAGTTCGACGTCCGAACCGACGACGCCAAGCTCGGCACGCTGCTCATCAGCAAGGGCAACATCGAATGGGTTCCCGCGAACAGCGTGGTCAGGAAATTCCGCCTTTCGTGGGAGGCATTCGCGGAATTGATGGAGGGCCGGGGGAAGCTGCGCTCGATCGTCAGGCGAAGACAGGCTTAGGGACGACCCAGCGCACCGGGTCAAGCGTCGACTATTTCAATGACGGGCTGTAGATGACCATGAATCAATCAGGATTCCACGGGGTCTTTCCCTACGTCGTTTCCCCCATTCGCGGCACCGGCGAGGTGGACGCCGACGTGCTGGCGCGCCTGTGCGACGATTTGATCAAGGCCGGCGTCCACGGCCTGACGCCGCTGGGTTCGACCGGAGAATTCGCCTACCTGTCGTGGCCGCAGCGGCGGCGCGTGGTCGAGGTCGTGCTGGAGGCGGCAAGCGGCCGCGTTCCGGTCGTCGCGGGCGTGGGGTCGACGACCATCGCCGACGCAGTGACGCAGGCGCGCGAGTTCGAGCGCATGGGCTGCAACGGCATCCTGGCGATTCTCGAAGCCTATTTTCCGCTCACCGACGACGGCGTGTTCGACTATTTCAGGGCGATCGCCGAGGCAGTCTCGCTGCCCGTGGTGCTCTACACCAATCCGAATTTCCAGCGCGCGGACCTGAGCCTGCCGGTGATCGACCGGTTGAGCCACATTCCCAACATCGGCTACATCAAGGACGCGTCCAACAACACCGGCCGGCTGCTGTCGATCATCAACCGGGTCGAGGGACGCATGCAGGTGTTCGCGGCCTCGGCGCACATACCGGCCTGCGTGATGCTGATCGGCGGCGTCGGCTGGATGGCGGGTCCCGCCTGCGTCGCGCCCCGACAAAGCGTCGAACTCTTCGAGCTGTGCCGGCGCGGCGAATGGACGACGGCGATGGAGCGTCAGCGCCCGCTGTGGCGTCTCAACCAGGCCTTCGCCAAGTACAACCTCGCCGCGTGCATCAAGGGCGGGCTGCAACTGCAGGGCTACCCGGTCGGCGATCCGCTGCCGCCGCAGGCGCCGCTTTCGCCCGAGGGCGTGGAAGAGGTGCGGCGGGCGCTGGTCGCCATCGGCGCGCTGTAGCGCCGAACGGCCCGCCGTCGGATGCGGCAGATGCGCCGTCTCGCGCCTGACGCCGTATCATGGCGGCCATGGCCACCAGGTCGAAGCCGGCGCCTCCAGCGCACAGCGAACGCTCCGTGCGGCGGCCCGCGGCATCGCCGGCGCCATCATCCAGGCCTTTCCTGCGCTTCTATCATTCCGAAGCGCTGCGAACGAGGACGCTGGCGGTGCTCGATGCCGTCGAGCACGCGGACGACGCGACGCAGCACCGCGACGCGCTGGCGGGCGTCCTGGTGGAGCTGACCAATGCCGGACTGGACTATTACTTTATCCAACCGCTGACGCAGGCCAGGGTGAGCTTTCTCGTCCAGCAATCCGCGAGGCTGGGCCTGGCAGGCGCGCAGCAGGTGATGCGTTCGGTCATCAACCAGATCGTCGGCCACATGGACCCGCGCAACTGCGCTCCATCTGCGGTTCGGTCCGGCAGTTCATGCGCTAGGCCGGTTGTCCCCGTCGGCCGCCGACAGGATTCCAGCGATGCACGACACCGACCTGCTGCCCCCGAGCGCGGCTTTGCAGAATTCGTACCGCAGCCTGGTTGCCGAGTTCGCCGCCGCGGGCGAGAAGCTCGTGCCCTTCGTCCTCGCGTTCGAACACGAGGACTTCGATGCGTTTCTGCGCCGGCTGGACGACTGCGCCAACGGCATCGACCTGCCGCAGGGTTTCGTCGCGCACTCGACGCACTGGCTGGTGCGCGATCGCACCGAGGTCGTCGGTGTTGTGAACATCCGCCATGCGCTGACGCCGGCGCTGCGCCGGGAGGGCGGCAACATCGGCTACGGCATCCGCCCGAGCGCACGGCGGCAGGGCTTCGGAAAGGCGATCCTGCGCGAGGCGCTGAATCGCGCCCGCGGGCTCGGTATCGACCCGGTCCTGGTCACCTGTTCGAAAGCGAATGTTGGATCGGCGAAATCGATTCTGCATAATGGCGGCAGGCTCGATTCGGAGGAGTACATTCCGGATCGCGGTGAAATCGTGCAACGCTACTGGATCCAGAATGGACCGCCCCGCTTCCCATGAATAACACGCGTCTGGTCGACCCCCGCCTGATCGGCACCTGGCAGTCGGACGCCGCACGCACGCTTGCCGACTGGACGTTTGCATCGGACACTTCCGACGCCGATCGCGCGCGCATCGAGGCGTATTTCGGCAAGCAGACGGTGCGCTACACCGCGGCGCAGATCACCAGCATCCTCGACGGCGCCCGCAGCGTCTGCCCGTACCGCGTGTCCAAGATCGACGGCGACTGGGTGACCATCGTCCGCCGCGCGCAGGGTCGCGACGAGATCGTGCACCTGCACTTCGTCGAGCCGGACGTGTACAGCGTCTCGGTCGGCCGCAACCGGGAGTACTTCCGTCGCACCGGCGACTAGCGTGGCGTTGCGCGGCCGTTTCCGGCGAGCGGTCCACGCGCGCCCGGCGGCCGCATGAAACTCCGCTGCCGAATCCTCCTGCCGGTGTTCCTGCTGGCGCTTGGCGCGGCGGAAGCCGGCGCCGAACGCATCGCCGGTGCGCGCTACGCCGACCCGGTCGAGCGCTACGGTCACTACGCGCTGGGCCGGCCACACGAATACGCGCGCCTCGTCGTGACGACGGACGCAGGACGCGAGCTCGCCTTCACGTTGCCGGAGAACGAGGTGTTCGAGGATCTGGCGCCCCGGATCGTGCGACTGGCCTCCGGCGAAGCCGAGGAAGTTCTCGCCATCGTCAGCCGCCGCGGAAGCGGCGCGCGGCTGGTGCTGATCCGGGTGAACGACGGACGGCTCGAAGCCGGCGCGCAATCTCCGGCGATCGGAACGCCGATGCGCTGGCTCAATCCGGTCGGCGTCGCCGATCTCGATGCGGACGGCCAGGCCGAGATCGCCGCGGTCATCACGCCGCACATCGGCGGCATGCTGAAGGTCTATCGGCGGCAGGGCGGGCGATTGGTCGAGGTCGCCGCGCTCGCGGGCTTCTCGAATCATGTCTACGGCTCAGCCGAACTGGCGTTGTCGACGCCAGTCTCGATCGCCGGCAGGACGCGCCTCCTGGTGCCCGACAATACCCGGCTCACGCTTCGCGTCATCGGCCTCGACGATGCCCGCCTGGTCGAGGTCGGCAGGTGTTCGCTGCCGTGGCCGGTGGTTGGCGCCATGTCGCCGATGGCGCATGCCCGGGTTTCGATTGGCCTCTCCTCCGGGAATCGGTTCGTCTTTCCGGACGATTGCCCGCGCTGACCGGCCACCGCCCGCACCGCACGGCTCCCGGGGAACACGAATGGCACTGAACTGGTACGACCGAAACGTGCTACCCCGGCTGGTCGACTTCGCCTGCAGCATCGGGCCGATCCGGAAGCAGCGCATGAAGGTTATTCCGCTGGCGCACGGACGCGTCCTCGAGGTCGGCCTGGGCACCGGACTCAACCTGCCCTTCTACGATGCCGCGCGGGTCGACGCCATCGTCGGCGTCGAGCCGTCGCTGAAAATGCACCGCCTGGCATTGAAGCGCGGCAGGCGCGCCGGCATCGACGTGGAGCTCGTCGGCCTTTCCGCGGAGAAGCTGCCGCTGGCCGACGCGAGCTTCGACACCATCGTCAGCACCTACACGCTGTGCACGATTCCCGACCCCGTGGCTGCGCTGCGGGAGATGCGCCGCGTGCTCGCTCCGGGCGGCAGGCTCCTGTTCTCGGAACATGGTCGCGCCCCGGATGCGAACGTCCACAGGTGGCAGACGCGCCTGCAGCCCTACTGGAGCAGGCTGGCCGGCGGATGCATGCTCGACCGCGACATTCCCGCACTGCTGGAGCAGTCCGGCTTCAGGCCCGACGTGCAGTCGCGCTACCTGCCGGGTCCGCGGCTGCTCTCCTATCACTACTGGGGCACCGCGGTCGCCGCCTGAATCCTCGCGAACCGGCCGGGCAGGCAGTAAACTCCGTCCCCGACGCGCCCGCAAACCATCGCCTTGATCAGTCCCCCCGGTCCCGCCATGTCTTTGCTGCCAGACCTCGCCTACACGATCCACGACGATCTGCCGCCGGACGAGACGCTGGTCGTCGACGAGGGCCTGGGCAGCGCCAACGATCGGGCCGCGCCGTTGCACGAGGTGCGGCCACTGTCGTGCTTCGCGCGGTCTGGCCCGGATCGAATCCTCGGCGGCGCGGTCGGGCGCACCTGGGGGCCATGCTGCGAACTGCAGCAGCTGTGGGTCGATCCGGATTTTCGCCGGCAGGGCATCGCCACGCGCCTGGTCCGCCAGTTCGAGGCGCACGCGCAGACACGGGGATGTCGGGTCTTCTTCCTCGAGACCTTCAGCTTCCAGGCGCCGCAGTTCTACCGCTCGCTTGGCTACGAAGTGCGCTATTCGCATCCCATCTATCCGCACGGCATCGTCAGGTACACGATGGTGCGAGCGACCGATGTCCCGGACTAGTCCACGGGCCGGCTCCCGCGCGGGTCTTGCCGCCGTCGCCGCCGGCATGGCCGTTGCGCTCGTGGTTCTCGGGCTTTTCGGTTGCACGACCAGGGCCTGGTACGACGGCATGCGCATCGGCGCCGAAAACGACTGCCGCCGGCAGCCTCCGGGCGAACAGGAGAGTTGCCTGTCGCGCGTCAACCGGATGAGCTACGACGAGTACGAGCGCAGGCGCAACGACGACGGGGGGAAGCCACGGTGACCGCGGAAATACGGCGCCTGGTGACCACCGACGCCGCCGCCTATCGTGCCATCATGCTCGAAGGCTATGCCGCGCATCCGGAGGCCTTCACCTCCAGCGCAGCGGAACGCGCCGCGCTGCCGCTGTCGTGGTGGCTGAAGCGGCTGGGCGAGGAACCGTCGGCCGAAGCGCAGGTGTTCGGCGCGATCGATGCCGGGGGAATCGCCGGCGTGGCCGGACTGCGGTTCGAGACGCAGGAGAAGATCCGCCACAAGGCGACGCTGTTCGGCATGTACGTGCCGGCGCCGCGACGGGGACAGGGCATCGGCCGCCGCCTGGTCATGCACCTGCTCGACCGCGCCGCAGAATGTCCGGGCCTGCGCCTGGTACAGCTGACCGTCACCGAGGGCAACCACGCTGCGGAATCGTTGTACCGGGGCTGCGGCTTTGTCCGGTTCGGCGTCGAGCCGCTGGCGATGGCGGTAGACGACGCGTTTGTGGCCAAGGTGTACATGTGGCGTGAACTCGGCGCGAACTACCCGCCGGTCGCCGGCGCCGAATAGCCGTCGCCCTCGTCCGCCATTTGACGCGGCCCGGGCGATCCGGACCGTTGCCCCGCAATCCAGCAACCGCGGAACCAGACCATGCCGATCAAGTTGCCGAAAGACGCGCAGACTTACCTTCTGGGATCGATCAAGCGCTTCTTCGCCGAGCACCTCGACGAGGACATCGGTGATCTAAAGGCGGCGACGGTGCTGGAATTCGTCGTCCGGGAGATCGGCCCGAGCATCTACAATCAGGCCATCGCCGACGCGCAGGCGTACCTGCAGGACCGCGTTGCCGATCTGGGCGGCGCCCGCTACGAGGCCGAATTCGACTTCTGGAAGAACTAGATGCTGCGCAGCGCCATGCGGAGGACGCCATGACCGACACCGTGCTCGTGACCGGCGGCTCAGGGTACATCGCCGGCTTTCTGATCCGCGAGCTGGTGCGGCAGGGCTGGCTGGTGCACGCGACCATCCGCAACCTGTCCAGGGAGAAGAGCCGTCCGCAAGCTGCTGGCCGTCGATGACGACCGGCTCAAATGCTTCCAGGTCGACCTGGCCGAGGACGAAGGCTGGGCCAGTGCCATGGCCGGCTGCACGCATGTCGCCCATCTCGCCTCGCCGTTTCCGGCGCGCGCGGCGAAGACACCGGACGACCTTATCGTGCCGGCGCGCGACGGCGCGCTGCGCGCGCTGCGCGCAGCGAAGGCGGCGGGCGTGCGACGATTCGTGATGACCTCGTCCGTCGCGGCCATCGGCTACGGCCGGCCCAGGGGCGTCTACACGCTCACCGAGGCCAACTGGTCCATCGTCGACGGTCCGGGCATCGGCCCCTACGCCATGTCCAAGACCATTGCCGAGCGCGCCGCGCGCGACTGGGTCGCGGCCGAAGGCGGCAACGTCGAGTTCTGCACGATCAATCCATCGCTGGTGCTGGGGCCCGTGTGGAGCCGCGATTTTGCCGCCTCGATCGAAGTGGTGAAGAAGCTGCTCGACGGCGCATTGCCCGGCTGCCCGGACCTGCACTTCGGCCTCGTCGACGTGCGCGACCTGGCCGACCTGCATGTCCGCGCGCTGAATGCCCCCGGCATGGCCGGCGAACGTTTCATCGCCTCGGGCCGCACCTTCAGCATGCTGGAGGTCGCGAAGACGCTCAGGGAGCGCCTGGGCGACGAGGCACGCAGGGTTCCGACCCGGAAGCTGCCCGATTTCCTGGTCAGGCTCGCCGCACTGTTCGATCCGACGGTGAAATCGGCGGTCCCCGAACTCGGCAGCGTGCGCAACTGGGACGCGCGCCACGTGAAGGAGGCGCTCGGCTGGACGACGCGGCCGCCCGAGGAGAGCATCATCGACACCGCGCGCAGCCTGATCGACCTCGGCCTGGTGAGGCCGTGATGCCTGAACGGGATGCGTTGTTGGCGTGGCTTTCCACGCCGCTGTTCGAGATTGCCGACCACGCGGTGACCACGGCCGGGCTGCTGCGGCTGCTGCTGATCGTTCTCGCGACCTGGTGGCTGTCGAAGCTCGTGCAGGCCGGCACGCGGCGGCTGGCCGAGCGCCGCCCGAGTTTCAGCCGGGCCTCGCTCTATGCGCTGAACCGGCTGCTGCACTACGCACTGCTCACGCTTGGAGTTGCGATCGGCCTGTCGTCGATCGGCATCGACCTGTCCAAGTTCGCGCTGTTCGCCAGCGCCCTTGGCGTGGGCATCGGCTTCGGCCTGCAGAATGTGATCGGCAATTTCGTCGCCGGGCTGGTGCTGCTGTTCGAGAAGTCGCTCAAGGTCGGTGACTTCATCGAGCTGGAGTCGGGCATCAGCGGTGAGGTCCGCGAGATCAATTTCCGGGCAACCGTCGTCACCACCAACGACAACATCGACATCGTCGTGCCGAACTCGGCGTTCGTGAACGGCTCGGTCACCAACTGGACGATGCGCGAGGCGCACCGGCGGATCCACGTTCCCTTCGGCGTCGCCTACGGTTCCGACAAGGAAGTCGTGCGCAAGGCCGCACTTGAAGCCGCCGCCGCGGTGCCGCACACACTCGACGACGTCGAGGCGCGCAAACCGCAGGTGTGGCTGGTCGCCTTCGGCGACAGCAGCCTGAATTTCGAGCTCATCGTCTGGCTGACCTCGAACGGGGTCAAGCGTCCGGGGCGGGTGATGGCCGATTACCTGTGGGAGATCGAGTCCGCGCTCAATAGATACGGCATCGAGATTCCGTTCCCCCAGCGCGACCTGCACGTGCGCAGTTGGTCACCGACAGCGCGGCCCCCCGCGCAGACCCAGCCTCCGGAGGCGCCATGCGTCTGAAGAAAATCATCGAGGCGGCCGATGCCGTCGCCGTGATCCACTCCGGAGACACCGTGGCCTCCGCCGGCTACGGCGGCAACGGCACGCCGGACCAGCTGTTCGCCTCCCTCGAACGGCTGTTCCTCGACAGCGGAACGCCGCGCGACCTGACGCTGGTGTTTTCCACCGGCCAGGGCGACATGAAGGAGAAGGGACTCAACCGGCTCGCGCACCAAGGGCTGGTGCGGCGGGTGATCGGCGGCTATTTCGGGCTGTCGCCGAAGATCGAGGCGCTGATCGTCGACAACCTGATCGAGGCCTACAACCTGCCGGAAGGCGTGTTGACGCAGCTCTATCGCGATGTCGGCGCGCGCAAGCCCGGCACGTTGTCGCGCGTGGGACTGGGCACCTACATCGACCCCCGCCACGGCGGCGGCAGGATGAACGCGCGCACCACCGAAGAACTGGTGCGCCTGATGCAGGTCGACGGCGAGGACTTCCTGTTCTACAAGGCGTTTCCGATCAATGTCGCGCTGATTCGCGGCACCACCGCCGACCCTGACGGCAACATCACCACCGAGCGCGAGTCCCTGGCGCTGGAGAACCTGGCGCTGGCGGTCGCCGCGCGCAATTCCGGCGGCATCGTCATCGCCCAGGTCGAGCGCGTCGCCGCCGAAGGCTCGCTCGATGCGCGCAACGTCAGGATCCCCGGCATTCTCGTGGACTGCGTCGTGCTCGCCGAGCCCGAGCACCACATGCAGACCTACGGGACACGGTTCAATCCGGCGTTCTCCGGCGAACTGCGCCTGCCGCCAACACGCACGAAGGCGGTGGAGCTTTCCGACCGCAAGATCATCGCCCGGCGCGCTGTGCTGGAACTGGCGCCCAACAGCGTGATCAACGTCGGCGTCGGTTCGATTCCCGATCAGATTCCCCTGGTTGCGCGCGAGGAGCGGGTCCACGACCTGCTGTCGCTGGCCGTCGATTCGGGCGTGATCGGCGGCGTGCCCATGAGCGGTCTCGACTTCGGCGCGGCCATCAATTACCAGGCGGTCATCGACCATGCCTGCGCCTTCGACTTCATCGACGGCGGCGGCCTCGACGCCGCCTTTCTCGGTTTCGGCGAATGCGACGCGCAGGGCAACGTCAACGCCAGCAAGTTCGGCAAGCGCATCCCCGGCTGTGGCGGCTTCATCGACATCAGCCAGAACGCGAGGAAGGTGGTGTTCATGGGCACCTTCAGCTCCAACGGGCTGGAGGTCGCGGTCGAGGACGGGCAGGTTCGGATCATCACCGAAGGCCGGTTCCCGAAATTCGTCGCGCGCATCGGACAGGTGACCTTCAGCGCCGACTACGCGCGGCAGACCCGGCAAGACGTGCTTTTCGTGACCGAGCGCTGCGTGTTCCGGCTGGATGAGTCAGGGCTCGCGCTGATCGAGGTCGCGCCCGGCATCGACGTCGAGCGCGACATCCTGGAGCGGCTGCCGTTTTCCCCGGCGATCGATGGCCCGCGCCCGATGGACCCGATGATCTTCCGCCGCGCGCCGATGCGCCTGCGCGAGCGGATGCTCGACACCCGCATGGAAGACCGGCTGAGCTACGACAAGGCGACCAACACCGTCTACATGGACTATTCCGGGCTTCGCGTGCGCGACGGCGCCGACCTCAAGGCCATCGGCGACGCTGTCGACGCACTGCTCGGCCCGCTGGGGAGGCGCGTGCATTCGATCGTCAACTACGAGCGTTTTACCTGCGACGACGACGTGTTCGACGAGTACATCGAACTCGTCAAGCGTGTCGAGGAAACGTATTATCTGAGCGTCAAGCGCTATACCAGCGGCGCCTTCCTGCGCCACAAGCTCGGAACGGAAATGGCCAAGCGGCACATCACCTCCGAAATCCTCGACCCCACCGGAAGCAGGAATTAGTCATGCCGGCGCTCGCCGCATGCTGAGCAATCCCAATCTCGATGGGCGCCTGGCGCGCGCGCTGTTCCGCGCCTGGAGCGCGGCCTGCGTGCTGGTGCTGCTGTACGCCTTCGTCTTCCGCGACGTCGAGAGCACCGACACGACCTTCGCCTATGCCATGCTGACGCTGACCTTCCCGCTCGGATTCCTGTTCAACACCGTTTTCGGCCTCGGCCTGCTGATGCTGCACGATTCGATCAATTTTTCGGTCCCGCTCGGTTTCGTCCTCAACCTGCTGACCTGGGTGCTGTTCGTCGCCGCGGGGTACCTGCAGTGGTTCGTCATGCTGCCCAATGCCTGGCGGAAACTTCATGCCGACCAAAGCTAGCGCCCCACTCCGGCGGCGGCAATGAGACGCTTCGGCACCGCGCTGATCGCCTTCGTCGTCGGGCTGACTCGAGCGGCGCCACGCAGAGGAGAGCAACCATGACAACCAGAGGATTCGCGGTTTCGCATGCCCGCGACGCCGGCTTCGAGCGCGGATTGCGCTCGTTCTTCGAGTACCGGGACCTGGGGATCGCCAAGGCGACCGAGGGTCGCGTGGTCGCGCACGTCATTCGCGCGGCCGCAGGCAACGAGTTCTCAGGCCGGCCGCACCTGCACCAAACCAGTTTTCAGCTGGTCTATGTGCTCAGGGGCTGGATCGAATTCGAGTACGAGGGACAGGGCATCGTGCGGCTCGAGGCCGGTTCCTGCGTGCACCAGCCGCCGCAGATCCGCCACCGCGAGATCGGACACAGCGACGATGTCGAAATGCTGGAGATCGTGATGCCGGCGGATTTCCGCACTGAAGAGGTCGCGACGGTCGAACCACGGGAGATTCGATGAACGAGGAACGCATCAAGCTGCGCGCGACGGAAAGCGGGCAGATCATGGAAGTCGTGGTCTATAGCAAACGCGCCGACCGGATCGAGGTCGTTTTCGGCGAAGGCGTGCACAGCGTCAGATGCGCGCTGACACCCACCCGCAACGGCCTCGCCTATGCCGGCAGCGTGATGGGGCGCGAGGTCGTCTACGAACGGGCGCGGGCGCAGGTCCGGGCGGACATCGACGCGCGCAATCCGGTCCTGCCTTCGACCGCCCGGCGCTAGCCGCGGGAAGGCCGCCTTCCCTGGCAATTCGCGCCGGTCCGGAGCGCCATGGTGCGAAATGGCTTACCCTAGACATCCTGACAGACCCTGACCTGAGAGGTGGACGTGGCAAAACCCAACTATTCATTCGCCAAGCGCCAGCGCGACCTTGCCAAGAAGGAGCGCAAGGAGGAGAAGCGCAAGAAAAAGCTCGCCGCCAACGCGCCGGAGACCGCTGAAGGCGTCGAGGCCCCCGAAGGCGGCGAGGCTTCCGACGAGGTCGAGGCGCAGGAAGGCGCCGCGCCCGCAGCCGTGCCGGGCAAGACCCCCGACTGACGCCCGCGCCGCGCGCTTTTCGCCTCCCGTTGTCCGGGGGACAGGAAGTTTCGTCGCGGCAGCGTTTCGAGCACCTGCATGCGCACGATCGACACCGGCATGCTCACGCTGGAGCCGCAGACCGCGGCCCATGCCGAGGCGATGTTCGTGGTCCTGAGCGACCCGGCCATCTACCTGCACGAAAACGAGCCGCCGGAGTCGCTCGATTGGCTGCGAACCCGGTTCACCAGGCTCGAAACGCGGCGCTCGGGCGACGGAACCGAGCAATGGCTCAACTGGGTCATCCGGCTGCCCGAAGGCGAACTCATCGGTTACGTCCAGGCGTCCGTGCCCCCCGACGGCTGCGCCGGCATCGCCTATGTGCTGGGCAGCGCGCACTGGGGCCGCGGCCATGCGCGCCGCGCGGTCGAGGCGATGCTGGTCGAACTGGCCTCGCACCATCGGGCGCGCCGCTTCGCGGCGGTGCTCAAGCGCAGCAATGTCCGTTCGATGCGCCTGCTCGAGCGCCTGGGCTTCACCCCCGGAACCCCGGCGCAGCACGCGGCGCATGAAGCGCTGCCGGACGAAGCGCTGATGCTGCGCGGACTGCATGGCCGGTGACTGGGTGCCCGATGACGGGGCGAGCGCGCCCGCATTTGCGATAATGTCCCCGTCGGGACGATGTCCCGCCCGCCGTAACCATCAACGAGGACTGCCATGTCCAGTGTCGGATACCACGAGCCCATCGAAGAACTGAGCGACGAAACCCGCGACATGCACCGGGCCATCGTTTCGCTGATGGAAGAGCTGGAGGCGGTGGACTGGTACAACCAGCGCGCCGACGCCTGCAAGGACCCGGTGCTGAAAGCCATTCTCGAGCACAATCGCGACGAGGAAAAGGAGCACGCATCGATGGTGCTCGAATGGATCCGCCGCAAGGATCCGGCCTTCTCGAAGGAATTGAAGGACTACCTGTTCACCACCAAGCCGCTCACGCACGACTGACGGCCGCCATCGCCGCCAGGCGAGAACGACGCCGGCAGCCGGTGGCCATCGGCCGCATCTTCGTTGCTGAATCGCGTGCGCTCAAGGAGACGTTGGCATGGTTTCCATCTCCGCAACGGTCCTGACCGGATTCATCGCCTGGACGATCTTCCTGCTGCTGCTGATCGGCGCGATGCGGGTGACGCTGGTGATGACCCGGGTCGTGCCTCCCAACGGATTCACGCCCGACAACGCCGGGCGCTCGCCGTTCGGGCATCGTCTGGCGCGCGCGCACGCCAACTGCCTCGAAGGCCTGCCCATTTTCGGCGGCCTGCTGCTCGTCGCGTTGGTGACCAATCGTACGGGCATCACCGATCCGCTCGCGCCGCTGCTTCTCGCCGCCCGCATCGCGCAGTCCTGCGTGCATCTCGCGTCGACGAGCAACGTGGCGGTAAACCTGCGCTTCGCGGCCTTCCTGGTGCAGGTGGTCATCGGCATCTACTGGACCTGGGCATTGCTCGCGGGCTAGCGGTCGTCACGCAGACGCGGCGCCTTGCAGGCAAGGCCGCGATCGGGTTACTGTTGATCGCTCGCATCGCGGCCGCCGCACCCGGGGCAGCCGCCGTCGGAGCCTACCTGCATGCCCATCCGCAGCAAGAACGAGCGCCGTGATGGAGTCCATTGCCTTCGTCTGAGCGGCAGCGCGTCGCTGGAGGAAGTGATGGATATCGTCGCCAACGCCATCGCCGAGTGCCGCAAGGGCGGCGTTGATCGATTGCTGATCAATGGCTGCGCCCTCGAGGACGTGCCGATTCCCACGCTGGTCGACCGCTTCCTGATGGCCGAGGAATGGGCCGGCGAAGCGCGCGGCATCGTCGCCGTCGCGCTGGTCGTGCCCCCCGAGTACATTCATCCTGACAAGTTCGGTGTCGCGGTGGCGACCAAGCTCGGGATGCAGGCCGAGGTCTTTTCGACCGAGGAGCCGGCCTTCGCCTGGCTTGGGAAGATCCACCGGCAACCCGGCTGACGCCCGCCCGTGCCTGCGCATCCCGTCCCCGCCCGAAACTGTCCCGCCTGCGGCGCACCGAACGACTGCGCGCCAGCGCGCACCGGGAATTTCGACTCGCCGTGCTGGTGCGCGGGCGTGGTCGCCGACGCCACCGCGATTGCCGCGCTGCCCGAGGCATCGCGCGGCGCGGCCTGCCTGTGCCGACGCTGCCTGGAGGCGGGCGGATCGGCACGGCGCACACCGAACGGAACTCTCGCGGCAGTGGAGGCGATGGATGGCGATGGACGAAGGGTTGGCTGAACGGATCCGTGACCTCGTTCGCGACCGCCGGGAGATTGTCGAGCGGCGGATGTTCGGCGGCCTGGCGTTCATGTCGCATGGGCACATGTTCGTCGGCGTGCTCGGCGACACGCTGATGGCGCGCGTCGGCCCCGACGGTTACGCCGACGCGCTGCGCCGCCCCGGCGCCAGGCCGATGGACTTCACCGGCAAGCCGATGAAGGGTTTCGTCTACGTGGCGGCGGAAGGCATCGACTCCGACGAAGCGCTGCGGGGCTGGGTCGAGCATTGCCTTGCATTCGCCGGATCGCTGCCGCCAAAATAGTCTCACAGCCACCCGGCGGCGGCCGCAAAGACGGCAGGAATTCCCGCGACGGTACAATTGAAACCCGATTGCGGAGCGAACACGCTGCATCCGTGAATCTCGGCAACACGATCGGCCGAGGCGCTGCCCGCGTTCGTGCCATAACAGACTGGGGGAAATCGAATGAAGCAGTACGGTGCGGAGTTTCTCGGAACCTTCTGGCTAGTGCTCGGCGGCTGCGGCAGCGCGGTGATCGCCGCCGCCTTTCCGAACGTCGGCATCGGCCTCCTCGGCGTGTCGCTGGCCTTCGGTCTGACGCTGCTGACCATGGCCTTCGCCATCGGCCACATCTCCGGCTGCCACATCAATCCGGCGGTCTCGATCGGCCTCTGGGCGAGCGGACGCTTCCCGGCGAACAAGCTTCTGCCCTACATCGTCGCGCAGGTCGCCGGCGGCATCGTCGCCGGTGGCGTGCTCTATGTGATCGCCAGCGGGGCTGCGGGATTCGACGTCGCCAAGGGCTTCGCGTCGAACGGCTACGGCGCGCATTCGCCAGGCGGCTATTCGCTGCTGGCGGCGCTGGTAACCGAGGTGGTAATGACGATGTTCTTCCTGCTGATCATCCTGGGGGCAACGGACAAAAGGGCGCCCGCCGGCTTCGCGCCCATCGCCATCGGCCTCGCGCTCACGCTCATTCACCTGATCAGCATTCCAGTGACCAATACCTCGGTCAATCCGGCGCGCAGCACCGGCGTCGCGCTGTACGTCGGCGGGTGGGCAGTCGAGCAGCTTTGGCTGTTCTGGATCGCGCCGATCGTCGGCGCGCTGCTCGGCGCGGTCGCGTATCGCCTCATCGGCAGCGACGATCGAAAAGCGTAGTTGATGCTGCAGATCGACCGCCTCGACCATCTCGTCCTCACGGTTGCCGACATCGACGCCACCTGCGCGTTCTACGAGCGTGCGCTGGGCATGTCGACCGTCGAATTCGCCGGCGGGCGCAAGGCGCTTGCTTTCGGCGCGCAAAAGATCAACCTGCATCGGCATGGCCACGAGTTCGAACCCAAGGCACGGCACCCGACGCCCGGTTCGGCCGACCTCTGTTTCATCGCCTCGACGCCGCTGGACGAGGTCCGGCGGCACCTCGCCGCGGCCGGCGTCACCGTCCTCGAGGGGCCGGTGCGCCGCACCGGCGCGTCCGGGCCGATCCTGTCGGTCTATTTCCGCGATCCGGACCTCAATCTGATCGAGGTTTCCAACTACATCGACGCCTGACGGCGACGTGCGATGGCCGATGCGGTCGACTCATCTACTCTTCCGATGCGCGGATCGAGAGCATAATCCCGCCGCCGGCAACTCATCCGAACGGAGTCTTCGATGCTCGCCTATATCGGCTCGTGGGCCGAATCCTCGCCGCTGCTGCATGTCTACGCGGCGATCGTCGCGCTGCTGATGCTGACTTCCGAGATCGGGCTGGGTCTCGGGCGATTCACCAATCGGCACATCCCCGTCGCAGATCGCAAGCCCATCGGCGGCGGCGCGACCGGCGCGGTGGCCGGCCTGCTGGCCTTCATGCTGGCGTTCACTTTCGGCAGCGCCGCTTCCCGCTTTCAGGATCGCAGGAACCTGGTGGTCGAAGAGGCCAACGCCATCGGCACCGCTTACCTGCGCACGCAGTTCGTGACGGACCCGCAAGGCAATGCCCTTCGGGAACTCCTGCGGGAGTACGTCGGGGATCGCGTCAATTCGAACCTGTGGGACACCGACGAGAAGATAAGGCAGGGGCTCGCCAGGGCGGAAGAGGCGCAGGCCAGGATGTGGGCGCTGGTGACGGAACTCGCAAGGAGCCATCCCGACTCCGTGGCCGTCGGACTGCTTGCCAGCGCCTTCAACGATGTGATCGACATGCATGGCAACCGGGTCGCGCGCGGATTGCGCGCGCGCATGCCGGCGAGCATCTGGATGACGGTGATGTTCATGGCGATCGTCTCGACCCTGCTGATGGGATACGACATGGGCCTTACGGCCAGCCGCAGCTCGCTGGCCACGCTGGCCTTGGTGATGACGTTTTCCGCCGTGCTTCTGCTGATCATCGATCTTGATCGACCGCACCAGGCGATGTTCACCGTCGGTCAGGAGGCGATGAAGGATCTGCTGAGAGGCTTCGGGCCGGGCAGGCCCTGAGGCAGCGAACCGATCGCCGGAACCTCGCGCTGTGGGGCCCGTCGGTCCATCGCCACCCCGTGCGACAGCGGACTGGATTACGAAAGGATCTACCATGCGACCTGGCACTTCTGCCGCCGCCACCGGCATGCTCATCATCGCCTGCCTGTCCACGCATTCCGCGCTCGCCGCCGGCGGCGGCGTCGCGCAGGCCGACCCCGGCGCGACAGAGGGCAGGCACTTCCATCCCAAGGGCAAGCCGCCGTCGAAGTTCACGATCGAGCTGCGCGACGGCCAGCGCGCCTCGCTGCCCTTCGACGACCGGCGCGATTTCGAGGAGGCACAGCGCGGCTTCGTCGCCGCGCCACCGTACCGGAGGATCATGGCCGAAGCGGGCAACGTGGCCTGGGACATGGCGAGCTACGATTTTCTGCTGCAGGGCAGGGACTTCGACAGCATCCACCCGTCGCTGCAGCGCCAGGCGGTGCTCAACATGGCCTACGGACTGTACGAGGTCGTGCCGGGCAGGATCTGGCAGGTGCGCGGCTTCGACCTCGCCAACATCACTTTCATCAAGGGCGACACCGGCTGGATCGTGTTCGACGTGCTGACCGCGAAGGAAACCGCGAAGGCGGCACTGGACTTCGTCAACGAAAAACTCGGCAGGCGGCCGGTGGTGGCAGTCGTGTATTCGCACTCGCACGCCGATCATTTCGGCGGGATCCGCGGCGTCGTCGACGAAGCCGACGTGAAAAGCGGCAAGGTGAAGGTCATCGCGCCGACCGGCTTCATGCAGCACGCCATCGCCGAAAACGTCTACGCCGGCAACGCGATGACCCGACGCCTGTTCTACCAGTATGGCGTGCTGCTGCCGCGCAGCCCGTTCGGGCACGTCGACCAGGCGATCGGCAAGACCGTCGCCTCGGGCAACCTCGGCCTGATCCCGCCGAACGTGACGATCGAGAAGGACTTCGAGGAGATGACGGTCGACGGCGTGCAGATGGTGTTCCAGAACACGCCGGGCACCGAGGCGCCGGCGGAGATGAACACCTGGTTCCCGCAGTTCAAGGCCCTCTGGGCGGCGGAAAACATCACCGGCACCATCCACAACATCTACACGCTGCGCGGCGCGCTGGTGCGCGACGCGCTGGAGTGGTCGAAGCAGATCAACCAGGCGCTCTACCGGTTTGGGCAGGACGCCGAAGTGCTGTTCGCCGCGCACAGCTGGCCGCGCTGGGGCAACGCCCGCATCCAGGAAGTGATGCGCGCGCAGCGCGACACCTACGCGCACCTGAACAACAACGTCCTCTTCCACGCCAACCAGGGCGTGACGGTCAACGAAATCCACAATGTCTACGCGCTCCCCGACAGCCTGCGCAAGCAGTGGCCGGCGCACAGCTACCACGGCTCGGAGGCGCACAACAGCCGCGCGGTGATCAACCGCTACCTCGGCTACTGGGACGCCAATCCGGCGACGCTGATACCGCTCTCGCCGCGCGACTCCGCGCCGCTGTACGTCGAGATGATGGGCGGCTCGGCGAAGATTCTCGCCAGGGGCCGGGAGCTCTACGGCCAGGGCAAGTATCGGCTGGCGCAGGAAATACTCAACAAGCTGGTGTTCGCCCAGCCGCAGAACCAGGCCGCCCGCGACCTGCTCGCCGACGTCTGGGAGCAGATCGCCTACCAGCAGGAGTCCGCCAGCGTGCGCAGCAGCTTTCTGGCCGGCGCGCTGGAACTGCGCTCGGGCATCCCGGGCGGCATACCGCCCAGGACCGGCGGACCGGACCTGATCCGCGCCATGTCGACCGACCTGTTCCTCGACTTCCTCGGCGTGCGCATGGATCCGAAAAAAGCCGAAGGCGTGAACTTCATCGTCAACCTGGTGACGCCGGACAACGGCGAGAAATTCGTCCTCGAGTTGTCCAATGGCGCGCTCACCAACATCAAGGGCCAGCAGGCGAAGAACGCCGACCTGACCGTTACCATCGATCGTTCCGACCTCGAACTGGTGATGATGGGCCGGGCCACGTTCGCCGATCACCTCGCAGCGGGCAAGGTGAAGTTCGAAGGCGACCGCAAGCCCTTCGATCAGCTGTGGGGCATGCTGGTGCAGTTCGATCCCGCCTTCGAGATCCTGCCGGGGACCAAGGCCGCGCAGCCGGCGCCGGCCGCGAAGTAACCGTTCAGGCAGGTTATCCCGGTGCCGTAGAGCGGCAGCTGCTCGCGCGGCGGTGGCATTTGCCTCATTCGCATTTGCGGTGTTCAATGCGCCATGGCGGTCGATCCCGCACTGAGTTGGGCCTTTGTCGCGGCGGGCGCGGCGATGCAAGGCATTGCCCTCCTGCTTGCGCGCCAGCCGCTGCGGCTGTTGCGCGCTGGCGGGCGCGCACGCGGCATGGTCACCGGCAACGAAGAGGCCATCGTCAGCAGCGGCCGCGGTTCGCCCCGGCGCTATTTCCTGCCTGTCGTCAGTTTCGCCACCAACCGGGGCGAACGGATCGTCTTCACGTCCGCATCGGGTGGCCGGCAGCCGTTGGCCACGGACAGCAGCGTGGACGTGCTCTACGATCCCGCCGAGCCGCACCGGGCGATGCTGGTGACGTTCAGGAACCTCTGGATGTTCCCGCTGATCACCGCGACCTTCGGCCTGCCGTTTCTGCTGTTCGGCATTTCCGGGCTGCTCTGAATGCGCCACTTGTTGCGACTGGTCGTCCTCGCCGGTTTTGCTGCCGGCGCTTCCGGCGCGCTGGCCCAGGCGGCAGGCGGCGCCGCGCAAAGATTTCCCGATGTGGTCGCCGCCAAGGCGCAGGCCCGCGGCGCCGACGTCTTCGATTTCGACGTCACCGTGTCGTCGTCCTACGACACGCCGCAGCGCTATGCCGACGCCTTTCGCGTGCAGGGCAAGGACGGCAAGGTCTACGGCGAGCGGATTCTGCTGCACGATCACGCCGGCGAACAGCCGTTCACCCGCGACCTGTACGGCGTGCGGATCCCTCGGGGCGTCCGCGTGGTCGTCGTGCAGGCCCGCGACATGAAGTACGGCTACGGCGGCAAGTCGGTCGAAGCAGCGCTGCCCGGGCGCTGACCGCTACCGCCGGCCGCCGTCCGCTGGCAGAATGCCCGGCATGGCCTTCGACCAATTCATCGAGACCGCGTGGAACGAGCATGCCGACCAGCCGCGGGCGGTCGCCGACCGGCTGGCGAACTCCGCGGCGATCATTACCCGCGCCGAGGACATCGCGCCGTTGGCGCGCCTGGTCACGCACGTCTACGGCGAGCATCTGGGCCAATGGACGCAGGGGGTCGCGCTGCTCGAGTCGCTGCGCACGCATCCGCACTGCGATGCTGCGGCAACCGCAGCGCTGAACCGCGCCATCGCCGTGCTGCGCTACGCCGGCGGCGACAGCTCGGCGCTGGCGCCGCTGGCGCAGGAGGACCGCATCGCCGTGCTGGCGACCGTCGCCGCCGCGCTGGTCGGACGCGGCGACGCGGCAACGGCGCTGGCCGCCTACGACGCGGCGCTGCAACTCGCGGATGCCGGCCTTCCCCCGGGCTCGCCGGCGCTGCGGGCGCTGGCGGTCGGCGGCAACAACCTGGCGGCCGCGCTGGAGGAGGCGCCGGATCGCGACGCGGAGGCGACCCGGGGCATGGTCACGGCCGCGCGCAGCGGCCTCAAGTACTGGAGGCTTGCCGGCACCTGGCTCGAGGAGGAGCGCGCGCTGTATCGTCTGGCGCGCAGCCTGCTGCAGGCGGGCGACCCTTACGCAGCCGCCGAAAGTGCGCGCCATTGCGTCGAGGTATGCCAGCTCAACGACGCGCCGGCCTTCGAGCAGTTCTTCGCCTTCGCGGTGCTGGCGCTGGCCGAACGCAGCGCCGGCAACGCCGGCGCCGGCGCCGCTGCGCGTGCCGAGGCGCTGCGCTGGTACGGTCAGGTACATGCGGATGAGCAGCCCTGGTGCAAGGCGGATCTCGAAGCGCTGGACGCGCATCCGCACTGACGTCGCGCGAACGGGGCGAATCGATGATGTCTGCCGGACAACCGCACTATCCGCTTGCCGGCGGCTGCACCTGCCGTCTGGTGCGCTACCGGATGCTTTCCGCGCCATTGATCGTGCATTGCTGTCACTGCCGCTGGTGCCAGCGCGAAACCGGCACTGCGTTCGCGCTCAACGCGGTGATCGAGGCCGACCGCATCGAGCTCACCAATGGCACGGTGGAGGTCGTAGACACGCCGACATACAGCGGCAGAGGCCAGATGATCGCGCGCTGTCCGCGCTGTCGCATCGCGCTGTGGAGCAACTACGCCGGCGCGGGCGAGGCCGTGCGCTTTCTGCGCGTCGGCACGCTCGATGCTCCGGAGCTCGTGCCTCCGGACGTGCACATCTTCACGTCGTCGAAGCAACCCTGG
The DNA here is from genome assembly GCA_963699765.1 of uncultured beta proteobacterium. Classification (GTDB taxonomy): domain Bacteria; phylum Pseudomonadota; class Gammaproteobacteria; order Burkholderiales; family Casimicrobiaceae; genus VBCG01. The sequence goes on from CAVOVD010000015.1 coordinate 67,445, forward strand.
GTCGTGCTGCCGCCGGGCGTGCCGGCGTTTCCCGAGTACTACCGGACCTCGGAGGTCTGGCCGCCGGCGAGTCTGGCGCGGCGTTCGGCACTGACGGCCAAGGCCCCGGGGACCTGACCTGACCGGACCGCGCCGGCCGGCTGTGCGGCGGCGCCTCCCTCCCCGGCCGTCCGCCGGCAGGCTCGTCGCCCGCGGCCGTGCCAGCGCCGTTGCCCGGGAGCTGCAGCGCGGATACACTGGCCGCGGCGACAGCCGGGCGAGCCATGGGGCGGCGATCCCGGCCACCGGCGCCGGCCATCAACAGGAGACCGCCATGGGCAATCGTGACAAGCAGCGCAAGGAACCCAAGAAACCCAAGCAGCCCAAGAAGCCGACGCCCTGACGCGCCCCACGCGAACACGGTAGCCGATCGCGGCGCCGCGGTCCGCGCGCGCCGCGCAAGCCGCGTGAATTGATGAATCGGCGGCACGGTTACCTGCCGCCCCGCATGGAGGCGTCCGCATGAAGCGCAAATTCCTCGTGGCATGGGTTCTGCTTTTCCTGCTTTGGATGGTCGGAAGCTTCGTCGTCCACGGACTGCTGCTCGGTTCCGACTACGCCCAGCTCACCACGCTGTTCCGCAGTGAAGCCGATTCGCAGCAGCAGATGCCGTTCATGCTGGCCGCGCACGTGATCATGGCCGGCGCCTTCGTGTGGATCTACGCGCGCGGCGCCGAGGAGAAGCCGTGGCTGCCGCAGGGCCTGCGCTTCGGCGTCGCCGTCGCGCTGATGACCGTGGTCCCGACCTACCTGATCTACTACGCGGTGCAGCCGATGCCCGGCGCGCTGGTCGGCAAGCAGATCGTCTTCGACGGACTGCTCGTCGTCCTGCTCGGCATCGCAGTCGCATTCGCCTACCGCAAGCCCGCGGTCAGCTGATCGGCGCCGCCGCGGAGCGGGACCGGCGGCGGGTCTCGCCCGCCGCCGGAGCGTGCGCATTGTGGATGCCGGAACCTTGAAATGCCGGATCCCGGCACCCACCTATCGCCTATCATCCCCCCGGAGGAATGCCGTGACGGCGACCGCCACCCCCGATACCCCCGCCGCAGACCGCGAAACCCTGGGCTTCCAGGCAGAAGTCAAGCAGCTGCTGCAGCTGATGATCCACTCGCTGTACTCGAACCGCGAGATCTTCCTGCGCGAACTCGTTTCCAACGCGTCGGACGCCTGCGACAAGCTGCGCTTCGAGGCGCTGCACAACGGCGCGCTGTTCGAGGACGATCCCGATCTCGAGATCCATGTCGACTACGATGCCGACGCGCGCACGATCACGGTGGCCGACAACGGCGTGGGCATGAGCCGCGACGAGGTGATCACGAATCTCGGCACTATCGCCAAGTCCGGCACCCGCGAGTTTTTCGCGCAGCTTTCCGGCGACCAGCAGAAGGATGCCCGCCTGATCGGCCAGTTCGGAGTCGGGTTCTACTCGTCGTTCATCGTCGCCGACAAGGTGACCGTTCTCACGCGACGCGCGGGCGAGCAGCCGGGGCAGGGCGTGCGCTGGGAGTCGGACGGTGGCGGCGAATTCACCATCGCGATGGCCGAGAAGACGGATCGCGGCACGCAGATCACGCTGCATCTGCGCGAGGGCCAGGACGACCTCCTCTCCGGTGCGCGCCTGCGCGCGATTCTGCGCAAGTATTCCGACCATATCGTGCAGCCGATTCTTTGCCCCAAGGAAACCTGGGCGGACGGCAAGATGACGAAGGGCGCGGAACTCGAGACGGTCAACCAGGCGTCGGCGCTGTGGGCGCGACCGAAGGCCGAAATCACCGACGAGCAGTACAAGGAGTTCTACAAGCACGTCGGCCATGATTTCCAGGACCCGCTTGCGTGGACGCATGCGCGCGTCGAAGGACGGCAGGAGTACACGCAGCTGCTCTACATCCCGGCGCGCGCGCCGTTCGACCTGTGGGACCGGCAGTCGCGGCACGGCATCAAGCTGTACGTGCGACGCGTGTTCATCATGGACGACGCGGAACAGCTGCTGCCGTCCTACCTGCGTTTCGTGCGCGGTGTCGTCGATTCCAACGACCTGCCGCTCAACGTGTCGCGCGAGATCCTGCAGGAGTCGAAGGACATCGAGGCGATCCGCGGCGGCGCGACCAAGCGCATCCTGGGGCTCCTCGAGGAACTGGCCAGGGACAAGCCGGAGGACTACGCCACGTTCTGGCGCGAGTTCGGCCGTGCGCTGAAGGAAGGCATCGGCGAGGATTCCGGCAATCGCGAGCGGATCGCGGGCCTGTTGCGCTTCGCGTCCACGCATGCCGACACCGCGGACGAAACCGTCGCACTCGCCGACTACGTGGCACGGATGAAGGATGGCCAGAAAGCCATCTATTTCGTGACGGCGGAATCGTTCAATGCCGCACGCAACAGCCCGCACCTCGAGATCTTCCGCAAGAAGGGCGTCGAGGTGCTGTTGCTGACCGACCGGGTGGACGAGTGGGTGGTGGGCCACCTGACGGAGTTCGGCGGCAAGTCGCTGCAGTCGGTCGCCAGGGGCGGGCTCGACATGGGCGAACTCGACGACGAAACCGAGCGCAAGGCCCGCGAGGACGAGTCGACGGAGCATGCCGACCTGGTGTCGCGCATCAGGGCGAGCCTGGGTGAACGCGTGAAGGACGTGCGCGTCTCGCATCGGCTGGTGGACTCGCCCGCGTGTCTGGTCGCCGACGAGCACGACATGAGCGGCAATCTGGCGCGCCTGCTCAAGGCCGCGGGGCAGAAGGCGCCGGAGACGGCGCCGATTCTGGAGATCAATCCGGCGCATCCGCTGGTGCTGCACCTGAAGCAGGCCGACGCGAATTTCGACGACTGGACGAGCGTGCTGCTCGACCAGGCGCTGCTGGCGGAGGGCGGCCAGCTCGACGACCCCGCCACGTTCGTCAAGCGCATCAACCAGCTGATGCTCGATCTGCGGCCGGCCTGACGGAACCCGGGGTCGGGGCACCGGCGCCGCGGTTCCGAGAGGCAGGCCCATGGCCGGCATTGCCGGTCCTTGGTGCAACCGGCACATGATGAAGGTCGAGGTGCATTCCATGGCACGACAAGCACGCAAGACGGTTTCCGGGTCCCGCGGCAAGGCGTCGTTGAAACGGGCGCGGCCGACGCGCTCCGAGGCCGAAGACGCCGTGCGCACGCTGATCCGCTGGGCCGGCGACGATCCCGGGCGCGAGGGATTGCTCGAAACGCCCTCTCGCGTCGTGCGCGCCTACGACGAATATTTCGCCGGTTACGCGCTGGACCCGGCCGAGATCCTCGCCAAGACCTTCTCCGAAGTCGACGGTTACGACGAGATGGTCGTGATGAACGACATCCGCTTCGAGAGCCACTGCGAGCATCACATGGCGCCGATCATCGGCCGCGTGCACATCGGGTATCTGCCCGACAGGCGCGTCGTGGGCATCTCCAAGCTCGCGCGCCTGGTCGAGGTCTACGCGCGCCGGCTGCAGATCCAGGAAAAGATGACGGTGCAGATCGCCGACACGCTGCAGCAGGTGCTGCAGCCGAAGGGCGTGGCGGTGGTCGTCGCGGCGTCGCACCAGTGCATGACCACGCGCGGCGTGCACAAGCCCGGCGCCGCGCTGGTCACCAGCCGAATGCTCGGCGCATTTCGCGACGACGCGACGACGCGGCGCGAGTTCCTGGCGATCATCGGCCGCGCGGGTGCCGCGCTTCCCAACGGCTAGACCGGCATCCTGCGGCGCGAAATCGGCTGCGCCTGCAATGCCTCCCGGCTCAGGAGAGCCGGTGAAACCAGCGCAACGACAGCACCGCCGCGAGCACCGCCAGCAGCGCGGCCAGCGCGGTGATCAAGGCCGAGATCTCGGTCTCCTTGCGCTCCAGCGAAAAGCGCGTGTTGAGCTTTTCGTACACCGCCTTGAGATCGCTGGCCGACGTCGCGTGGAAATACTCGCCGTGCGTGAGACCGGCGATCGCCTTCAGCGACTCCTCGTCGAAGCGCATGAAGATCGACATGCCGTCGATGTCCACCGGCGCCCCGCCGGCGGAGCCGAAGCCCACGGCGAACACCCGCACGCCGCGATCGGCGGCCATCCGCGCCGCGTCCAGCGGCGCCGGCCCGGTCGTGCGGCGCCCGTCGGTCAGCAGCACGATGGCTGCCGACGTGTAGGACCCGGCCGGCACGGGCTTGAATTCCCCTTTGGCCTTGGCTTTGGCCTTGTCCTGCTCCGACCCGGATTTCTGGTCGAGCCCGCCGCGCCGCGCGCTGTCGCGGGAGAAACCGCTGCCGAAAATTGCCGACTCGAGGTCGATGCCTTCGTCCGGAAAGATGGTCGCCAGCGACATGATGATGCCGCTGCCTATCGCCGTGTGCCGCTGCAGCTGGAAGCGGTCGATGGCGGCAACCAGCTCCTCGCGGTCTAGCGTGGGCGGCTGCACGACCGCGGCGGTGCCGGCAAAGGTGACGATGGCGGCGCGCACGTCGGACGGCAGGCCCTTGACGAATTCCTTGGCGGCGAGTTGCGCCGCGACCAGCCGCGTCGGTGGCACGTCGCCGGCACGCATCGACAACGAGACATCCATCGCCAGCACGATGGTACGGCCCTCGGTAGGCAGCGTGACGACCGCGGAAGGCCGCGCGCTGGCAAGGATCACCGCGACGATCGCGCACAGGAACAGGAGCGGCGGCAGGTGGCGGCGAAAGCGCTGGCCCGGGCCGATGGCCTGCCTGACCAGGTCTAGGCGCGCGAAGCGCACCGCAGCCTTGCGCCGGGAAAGCAGCCAGACGTAGACGCCGACCAGCGCCGGAACCGCGAGAAGCAGCCAGAGAAACTCGGGCCAAAGGAATTTCATCGGGCGCCTTCCTCAAGCACCGGATCCGTCACGGCCACGACCGCCGAAAATGGGGTCACCGACGGCTGACGGCTACTGTAGCACCGCCGCCGGGGGAACGGGAATTCCGGGCAGGCGCGCGGATCGTGGACAATGTCGGCGCGGCACTGCCTGCCGTTCGATCGACCAACCGACCCGGAGGATCCCATGGACTATCTTCGCCGCCACTGTCTTGCCGCGCTGCTCGCCGCCTGCCTGGCGCCATTCGGCCTCGGCGCCCAGGAGCGCCCGGACCCGCAGGCGCTCCAGGCGGCGCAGCGCACGGCCATGGCAGGTTTTGCGTTCATGGACGGCGTCTGGCGCGGCAAGGCCACCATCACCCTGCCGGGCGGCGAGACACGGGTGATCGACCAGACCGAGCGCATCGGCCCGTTTCTCGACGGCACGGTCAGGGTGCTCGAGGGACGCGGCTTCGAGTCCGACGGCAAGCTGCACTTCAACGCCTTCGGGATCATTTCCTACAACCCGGCCACCAAGGCATTCACCATGCGCTCCTATGCGCAAGGCATGGTCGGCGATTTCGCGGTGACCCGCACAGCCGAAGGGTTTTCCTGGGATATCCCTGCCGGCCCGATGACCATTCGCTACGTGGCGGCGGTCAAGGACGGCACCTGGACCGAGGTCGGCGAGCGCCTGGCGCCAGGCCGCCCGCCGGTGAAGTTCTTCGAAATGACGCTGACCCGGACCGGCGAAACCGACTGGCCGGCGGCGGGCGCGCCGGGCCCGCGCTAGCCGGGCCGCGCACCGACCTCCTCTTGGACGCGACCGACGACATGCGCCCCGCACCGGGCGACGAACCACGGCTGCCGATCCTGCGCGCGCTGCGTCGCGATGCGTCGCTGTCCGCGGTCGTCGCCGGTTTCGTGACGGTGCTGGTCGGGTTCACGTCTTCGGCGGTGCTCGTATTCCAGGCGGCACAGGCGTTGCACGCGTCGCCGGCCGAGATCGCCTCGTGGATGTGGGCGCTGGGACTGGGCATGGGCACGACCTGCATCGCCCTGTCGCTGCGTTACCGCGTGCCTGTCGTGACCGCCTGGTCGACCCCCGGCGCGGCCATGCTGATCACCAGCGCCGCGGGCGTGCCGATGACCGAGGCGATCGGCGCCTTCGTCGTCACCGGCATCCTGCTGGCGCTGGCCGGCTTCACCGGCTGGTTCGAGCGCGTCATCGGTCGCATTCCGCTGTCGTTGGCCTCGGGCATGCTCGCCGGGGTGCTGCTGCGCTTCGGGCTGGACGTGTTCGTCGCGATGAAGGCGCAGTTCGCGCTGGTCTTCCCCATGTTCGGCGTCTATCTGCTCGCCCGCCGGCTGGCGCCACGTTACGCGGTGGTCGCGGCCCTCGCGCTGGGCATGGCGATCGCGGCGGCGCAGGGCCTGCTGCGTTTCGACACCGTCCACTTCGCGCTGGCCACGCCGGTGTTCACCATGCCCCGGTTCACGTTTCCCGCATTGATCGGCGTCGCGCTGCCGCTGTTCGTGGTGACCATGGCATCGCAGAACGTGCCGGGCGTTGCCGTCATCCGGGCCTCGGGGTTCCGGGTGCCGATTTCCCCCCTGGTCGGCTGGACCGGCCTGGCGACGACGGTGCTCGCACCCTTCGGCGCGTTCGCGCTGAATCTCGCGGCCATCACCGCGGCCATCGTCACCGGGCGCGAAGCGCACGAGGATCCGCGCCGGCGCTACGTCGCCGCCGTGGCCGCGGGCGTGTTTTACCTGCTGGTCGGGCTTTTCGGCGCGACCGTCGCCGCGCTGTTCGCGGCATTTCCGGCCGAACTGGTGCTCGCCGTTGCCGGACTCGCGCTGCTGGGCGCCATCGGCGGCGGCCTCGCCGCCGCGCTGGCGCAGGAGCGCGAACGCGAGCCGGCGCTGGTCACCTTCCTGGTCACCGCGTCCGGAGTGACCATGCTGGGCATCGGCTCGGCGTTCTGGGGCCTGGCCGCGGGCGTGCTGGCGCTGGCCGTGGCTGGCTTTCGCCGCCGATAGCGCTCAAGATGACGGATTCGCGCATGCGCACTGCAAAGGAGAATCCATGACCCTGTGTCCCGTCGCCATCGCGGTCGGCTGCAAGAAGTGCCCGATCTTCAAGGTCTGCCCCGTCAAGGGCGTCATCGGCGATTACAAGGCGCCGAGCGCCGATGCCGGCAAGCCCGTCGCCGGTCCCGCGTCGAAAGGCGCCAAGCGGAAGAAGTAGTACCCCGATGCTGGACCGGGTGCTCGCCGATGGCGTCGTCGTGCTGCATCTGGCGTTCATCGTGTTCGTCGTCGCCGGCGGCTTCCTGGTCGCGTATCGCGCGGCATTCGCCTGGCTGCACCTCCCGGCCGTCGCCTGGGTGGCCTGGCTGGAATTCACCGGCGCCATCTGCCCGCTGACGCCCCTGGAAAACCTGCTGCGCGCACGGGCGGGACAGTCCGGCTACGCGGGCGGCTTCATCGAGCACTACCTGATTCCGGTCATCTATCCGACCGGCCTCACCACCGGCATCCAGATCGTGCTCGGCGTGCTGCTCCTGGCGTTGAACGCGGCGATGTATGCATGGCTGTGGCGACGGCACAGGCGCGATCGCCGCCGCGCGTCGGCGCAGGGCGGCAACCGCGACTACGCGGCGCGGGGCGACCGCGCGCCGTGGGATGGACACTGACGAACAACGCTGCGATGCCCTAGAATCCGGTCATGGCGGCAGGGAAGTCGCCGCCGGTGCCGGCACGGTCGCTGCGCCATCTGCCTCGAGGAAGAACAATGAAGAATGCCGCCATTACCGGCTGGGGCAAGTGCATGCCGCCGTCGATCCTGACCAACGCGGACATCGCGACCTTCATCGACACCAGCGACGAGTGGATCACCCAGCGCACGGGCATCCGCGAGCGACGCATCGCCCACGTGCCGGGCTGCGAGATGTCCTATGTCGCGGCGGCGCAGGCGCTCGCCTGCGCGGGCCTCGCGGCATCGGAAGTCGAACTCATCGTCTACGGCAGCTGCTCCAACGACGAGGGCGTGCCCAATACCGCCTCCGGTCTGTCGGTGCGCCTTGGTTGCGGGCACGCGGCGGCGATGGACGTCAACACCGCCTGCACCAGTTTCCTCTACGGCCTGTCGACGGCCACTGCGCTGATCCGCACCGGGGTGGTGAAGAACGCCATTGTGGTCGGCGTCGAGGTGATCTCGCCCTACATGGACTGGCGCAACCGCAACGCGGCGGTGCTGTTCGGTGACGGCGCCGCCGCGGTGGTGCTGCAGGCCACCGATGCGCCCGAGGGCGTGCTCGCGGAAAAGCTCGGCTGCTACTCCGAGGCGCGCGGCATCCTGCGCGTGCGCGGGCTGGGCCTCGACTACGCGATCGACGGCAACGTCGTGATGGGCGACACCATCTGGGACTTCGACGGCCAGGAGATCTTCAAGCGCGCCGTGCAGGGCATGGGCGAGGCGTCGGTGGAGGCGCTGGCGCGCGCCGGAAAGACCGCGGCCGACATCGACCTCGTCGTGCCGCACCAGGCCAATCTGCGCATCATCGAATTCGTCGCCAAGCGGGCAGGCGTGTCGATGGACCGCGTGTTCCTGACCGTGCACAAGTACGGCAACATGTCCTCGGCGACGGTGCCGGTCGCGCTGGTCGAGGCGTTCGAGGCCGGGCGCGTGCCCGCGAACGGCCTGCTGATGACGCCGGCCTTCGGCGGCGGACTCACGTTCTGCTCGCACGTCATCCGCATGGGCGAGCGGGTCACGCCACTGGACATGAGCGACGTCGCGCTGCCGCCCTGCGAGACAAGCGCGCTGGAAATGGTGAGATCCTTCCTCGGCCGCCGCGACGGGTCGGGCCGCTCGGCTGCCGGGCTCACCAGCCCGGTGTTCCCGGAGGACATGCCCCGACAGCCGGCGTCCTGAACGCAGGCGTGGGCGCCACGCCCAGCCGCCGTCAGGTGTTCACCAGCTTGCGGTGCGCCTGCACGCTCATCAGCACGCCAATCCCGAGAAACAACGACACCAGCGCGGTGCCGCCGTAGGACAGCAACGGCAGCGGCACGCCGACCACCGGCAGGATACCGCTGACCATGCCCATGTTCACGAACACGTACGTGAAGAACATCAGCGTCACCGAGCCGGCCAGCAGCCGCCCGAACAGCGTCGACGCGTTGGCGGTGATCACGGTGGCGCGGCCGATCAGCAGCGCGTAGAGCAGCAGCAGGAGCCCGTTGCCGATCAGCCCGAATTCCTCGCCGAACACGGCGAAAATGAAATCGGTATGCCGCTCCGGCAGGAAGTCGAGGTGCGTCTGCGTGCCGTTGAGCCAACCCTTGCCGATCACGCCGCCCGAGCCGATGGCGATCGAAGCCTGCGTCGAGTGATAGCCGGCGCCGAGCGGATCGCGCCCGGGGTCGAGGAAGGTCAGTATTCGCTCCTGCTGGTACTCCTTGAGGTGGGTCCAGAGGAACGGGGCTGCCGCGCCACCGCCGGCAGCGAGCCCCACGATGACTTTCCACGAGAGGCCGGCCAGGAACAGCACGTAGAAGCCCGAGGCCGCGATCAGCAGCGACGTGCCGAGGTCGGGCTGGCGCTTGATCAGCCAGAACGGGACCGCGATCAGGACCGCGGCGAAGATGAAATCCTTCCAGCCGATGCGGCCCTCGAATTTCTGGAAATACCACGCGAGCATCAACGGCAGGGCGATCTTCATGAGTTCCGACGGCTGGATGCGCACGAAGCCGAGGCTGAGCCAGCGCCGCGAGCCGTTGACCATCACGCCGAACAGCGCCACGCCGATCAGCAGCACGACGCCCAGCACATAGAGCGGCACCGCGGCGCGGGCGAGCGTCTGCGGCGGGATGTTCGCGACGACCCACATCAGCCCCAGCGCAAAGCCGAAGGACATCGCCTGCGTGGTCACCCGCGCCACGCTCTGATCCGCGGCGGAGAACAGCGTGACCAGGCCGACGCCGACCAGCGCCAGCGCACAGCCGAACAGAAAACTGTCGACACGGCGCGTCAGCAACTGCCAGAACCGGGAGAAAAGCTCGGCAGCGTGCATCAGTCGCTCTGGTCTTCGCCGTCGCGTGCGGGCGCCGGAACCGCCGGGCCCGGCGCGGTCTGCCCGAGCAGCGCGTAGTCGAACACCTTGCGGGCGATCGGCGCCGCAGCCTGCGCGCCGAAGCCGCCGTTCTCGACCAGCACGGCCACGGCGATCTGCGGCTTGTCGGCGGGCGCGTAGGCGACGTACCAGGCATGGTCGCGCAGACGCTCGTCGATCTTGTGCGCCACGTATTTCTCGCCCTTGAGCGAGAACACCTGCGACGTGCCGGTCTTGCCGCCGGTCGTGTACTTCGCGCCGGCGAAGGCTGTGGCGCCGGTGCCCTCCTTGTTGACGCCGACGAACGCGTTCCTGATCAGCGCAATGTGCTCGGGCTTGACCGCAAGCGTGTGCGAGGGCTGCGGCGCGACCATGCGCTCCTCGCCCGTCTTGACGTTGACGATGTTCTTGACCAGGTGGGGCCGGAACGCGACGCCGTCGTTGGCGATGGTGGCGATCGCCAGCGCCTGCTGCATCGGCGTGAACGCCGTGTAGCCCTGGCCGATGCCGGCAGAGATCGAGTCGCCCAGATACCACTTGCGATGTTCCTCGCGGTACTTCTCGCCGGCGAAGCGCTTGCGCTTCCACTCGCGCGACGGCACCACGCCGGTAAGCTCGCCCTCGATGTCCACGCCGGTCTTGTGTCCGAAGCCCAGTTCGTAGAGGAAGCGCGCGGAAGCGTCGATGTCGGTCTCGCTGGCGAGCACGTAGTAGTAGGTGTCGCAGGACACGACGATCGACTTGTACATGTCGACGCTGCCGTGGCCGCCCGGCTTGTCGTCGCGGAAGCGATGGGACGAGCCCGGCAGCTGGAAGAAGCCGGGGTCGCTGATCGACTGTTGCGGCGTGCGCTTGCCCGTGGTCAGCGCATTGAGCGCGAGATAGGGCTTGATCGTCGAGCCTGGCGGGTAGGCGCCGCGCAGCGGCCGGTTGAGCAGCGGCTTGTCGGGCGACTCGTTGAGCAGTTCCCAGTTGGCGGTGTCGATGCCCTCGACGAACAGGTTGGGGTCGAAACCGGGCTTCGATACGAACGCAAGGATATCGCCGGTGGCCGGCTCGATCGCCACCAGCGCGCCCCGACGGTCGCCGAACGCCGTCTCCGCCACCTGCTGCAGCCTGATGTCGAGCGACAGGCGCAGGTTGTTGCCCGACACCGGCGGCGAGCGCGACAGCGTGCGCACCGCCCGGCCCGCCGCGTCGACTTCGACCTCCTCGACACCGGTGATGCCGTGCAAGTCCTTTTCGTAGGACAGCTCGACACCGACCTTGCCGATATAGTCCGAACCCTTGTAGTTCGCGGTCTCGTCCCAGCCGGCGATGCGTTCGAGGTCGCGGTCGTTGATGCGGCCGATGTAGCCGACCACGTGCGAGGCCACCTCGCCATACGGGTACTGGCGGAACAGCCGCGCCTTGATGTCGACGCCGGGGAAGCGGTAACGGTTGACGGCGAAGCGGGCAACCTCCTCGTCGGTCAGTCGCGTGCGCAGCGGCATGCTCTCGAAATTCTTCGACTCGTCCAGCAGCTTGCGAAAGCGCTTGCGATCGCGCGGCTGGATATCGACGATGGTCGCCAGCTCGTCGATGGTTGCCTCGAGATTGCGGATCTTCGCGGGCGTCAGCTCAAGCGTGTACGCCGAGTAGCTCTGCGCCAGCACCACGCCGTTGCGGTCGGTGATGATGCCGCGGTTGGGCACGATCGGCACGATGGCGATGCGGTTGGATTCGGCCAGCGTGCGGTAGTGGCTGTGCTGGACGACCTGCAGGTAGACGAAGCGCGCGAACAGTCCGCCGAAGGCGAGCAGCGCCAGCGCGCCGGCGAAGAACAGGCGGCGGCGGAACAGGAACACTTCGCGCTCGGCATTGCGCATTTCCGGCTCGCCGAAGCCGCGAGCCATGTCGTGACGGCGGCGGCGCGAGGAGAAGAGGCTGCGGCGGATCATCGTCGTGGGCCGGGGCTCAGTGATCGGCGGGCGAGCGCGCCGGGCGCTGCGGCCACTGCAGCAGCACCGACAGCGGCGGCCAGAGCAGCGCGCCCACCAGCGGCGACAGGAAGTACGTCAAGCGCGGCAACGCCGCGCCGCCGACAAAGCGCACCAGCAGCACCAGCGCGGCGCAGACAAGCAGCAGGACCGCCACCTGCGCGGCCTGCTGCCACAGCGGGAAGCGCAGGACGCGGCGGCGGAAGTACTCGGCGCCGTAGGCCAGCACCGCGTAGGCCAGCGCATGCTGGCCGAACACCGTCGCGTCGGCGACGTCCATCACCAGGCCCAGGGCCCAGGCCACGGCCACGCCGACGTAACGCGGCTCCTGGATGCACCAGTAGAGGATCACCAGCGCAAGGAAGTCGGGCCGCAGCATCAGCACCACGCCGGTGGCCGGCGCGATGTTGGCGAGCAGCGCCAGGAAGAAGGTGAGCAGGATGAACCATGGGTTCACCGGCCGCAGGATTTCCTCGGGCCGCGCCGCGGCGAAGACGGTAGCGCGGGCGGTCATGCGCACTCTCCGAGGCGACGATGCTCATGGTCCGCGGCGCGGATTCGGATCATTTTGCGGTCGCCCTGCTCTTGCCGCGGCCGCTCACCTTTGCCGTGGCGGATTCCGCCGGCTCCTCGGGACGAGCTGGCTGCGCCGCGCCCTTGCCGAGCACCAGCAGGTGCGTGCTGCGATCCGCGCCGGCCAGCGGCCGCACCAGAATCCGCGCGAAGACCTTGCCGGTTTCCCGTTCGACGTTCTCCACCTGCGCGACCGCGAGTCCGGCCGGATAGGTGCCATCGATGCCCGACGTGTGCAGCCGGTCGCCGACGCGGATGTCGGCCGAAGGGGCCATGAAACGCAGTTCGGGCGATTGCCCGGCGCCGGCGCCGAAGAACACGCTGCGCACCCCGCTGCGCTCGACGCGCACGGGCACCGCGTGATCCTTGTCGGTGACCAGCGTCACCTCGGCCATCATCGGAAATACCCGCGTCACCTGGCCGACCACGCCCGACTCGTCGATCACCGCCTCGCCGGGCAGGATGCCGGCATCGGCGCCGCGATTGACGAAAACCTTCTGCGTGAACGGGTCGCGCCCGGTGTAGAGCACCTCGACCGCGGTGGCGGCGCCGGGGTAGCGCGCCTGGATCTCGAGCAGCGACTTCAACCTGGCGTTTTCATCGCGCAGCGCGCCGAATCCCTGCACCGCGGGCGCCTGCGCGATCAGTTCAGCCTTGAGCGCCTCGTTCTGGTTCAGCAGCGCCTGCTTGGACCCGAAATAGCCGCCGACCCAGTCCAGCGCTTCGCCGGGAAGCTGCACGGCGCGCTGCAGCGGCGCCAGCGCCACCGCGACGACCTGGCGCACGCCCTCGAGATAACGAAAGCGCGTGTCCGCGAACATCAGCGCCAGCGACAGCACGCCGAAGAACGCGAGGCGAGCGAGCGGCGACGGTCCGCGATGGAAGAACGGCGGCGGGTCGACGGACAAGTGCACCATCGTCGTCTCGTCCTCAGCCGGGAGCCAGCGACCGGCCGCGGCGCGCTGCGGCGGCGATCGCGGCGGAGTTCGGGGACGGCGCCAGGCGGGGGCTCGCTCGCATGGTCCGGGTCGGCATCTTCAGTCCGACGTGAAGATCGTGGCAAGCCTTTCCATGTTCTCGAGCGCCTTGCCGCAGCCGCGCACCACGCAGGTCAGCGGATCGTCGGCGACGATCACCGGCAACCCGGTTTCCTCCATCAGCAGCCGGTCGAGGTCGCGCAGCAGCGCGCCGCCGCCGGTCAGCACCATGCCGCGCTCGGCGATGTCGGCCCCCAGTTCCGGCGGCGTGCGTTCGAGCGCGCTCTTGACCGCCGAAACGATGCTGTTGAGCGGATCGGTGAGCGCCTCGAGGATCTCGTTGCTCGACACGGTGAAGCTGCGCGGAATGCCCTCGGCGAGATTGCGCCCCTTGACTTCCATCTCCTTGACTTCGGAGCCGGGAAACGCCGAGCCGATGGTCTTCTTGATCATCTCGGCCGTGGTCTCGCCGATCAGCATGCCGTAGTTGCGGCGGATGTAGTTGACGATGGATTCGTCGAACTTGTCGCCGCCGACACGCACGCTGCCCGAGTACACCATGCCGCCGAGCGAGATGACGCCGACCTCGGTGGTGCCGCCGCCGATGTCGACGACCATCGAGCCGGTGGCGTCGGAAATCGGCAGGTCGGCGCCGATGGCCGCGGCCATCGGTTCCTCGATCAGGTAGACCTTCGACGCGCCGGCGCCGAGCGCGGACTCGCGGATGGCGCGGCGCTCGACCTGCGTCGAGCCGCAGGGCACGCAGATGATGATGCGCGGACTGGGCGAGAACAGGCGCGAGTCCAGCACCTTCTTGATGAACTGCTTCAGCATCTGCTCGGTCACCGTGAAGTCGGCGATGACGCCGTCCTTCATCGGCCGGATGGCCGTGATGTTGCCTGGCGTACGGCCGAGCATCTGCTTCGCCGCGAGGCCGACCTCCTGGATCACCTTCTTGCCGTTGGGGCCGCCTTCCTGGCGGATGGCGACGACCGAGGGCTCGTTCAGCACGATGCCCTTGCCGCGCACGTAGATCAACGTGTTGGCGGTGCCGAGATCGATTGCCAGATCGCTGCCGAAATAACCTTTGAAAAACTCGAACATGAATGCGTCAGCCTGACATTGAGAGCTGCGCGCGGCGCGGCAGCGTGTAAATGGAACGGTCCGAAGCGTGCGTCAGACCGCGCGCTCGAAAATCGGTCGATTATGATAGCATTTCACTCTTGTTCCCTGCGCGCGACTCGCGCGGTTTCCGGGCTATTTCCAGGCAGCGGGCCGGACCCGGTCCCCGCCTTCGGCGGGTGTCCGCCACGCCCGGATCCGCCGAGCACGCGAGATCGGGGTCCGCCCCGACCAAAACGCCCTCACCCGCCATGGCCCTGACCCTCGCCGACGTACACCGCATCGCCCACCTTGCCCGCATCGACATCGACGCCGAGCAGGCAGGTGAAGTTCACCGCAAGCTCGACGCGATCTTCGCGATGATCAACGAGCTGCAGGCCGTGGACACCACAGGCATCGTGCCGATGGCGCACGCGCAGGACCTCCAGCTGCCGCTGCGCGAGGATCGCGTGACCGAGGGCGACCGGCATGCCCTCTACCAGAGCGTCGCGCCGGCCGTCGAGGACGGGCTCTACCTCGTCCCCAAGGTCATCGAGTAGACCCATGGTGACCGGAACCGTCGCCGAACTCGCCGCGGCGCTGCGCGCGAAGCAGTTGTCCAGCGTCGAGCTGACCACCGCGCTGCTCGACGCGCATCGAGCAGGCGCAGCCCGCGCTCAACGCCTTCGTGACCATCGACGCCGAGGGCGCGCTGGCGCAGGCGCGCGAGGCCGATGCGGCGCTGGCCCGCGGCAATGCGCCGCCGCTGACCGGCGTGCCCATCGCGCACAAGGACGTGCTGATGACCGCGGGCCTGCCGACCACCTGCAGCTCGCGCATGCTGGCCAATTTCAAGGCGCCCTACGATGCGCACGTGGTGACCGGCCTGAAGGCGGCCGGGACCGTGCTGGTGGGCAAGACCAACATGGACGAGTTCGCCATGGGCTCGTCCAACGAAACCTCCTGGTACGGGCCGGTGAAGAACCCCTGGGACGCCGACTACGTGCCCGGCGGCAGCTCCGGCGGCTCGGCCGCCTCGGTGGCGGCCCGGCTGGTGCCCGCCGCGACCGGCACCGATACCGGAGGCTCGATCCGCCAGCCGGCGTCGCTGACCGGCATCTGCGGGCTCAAGCCGACCTACGGCACCTGTTCCCGCTATGGGCTGATCGCCTTCGCCTCCAGCCTGGACACGCCGGGGATGTTCGCCCGCACCGCGCAGGACTGCGGCCTCATCCTCAACGCCATGGCCGGCCACGACGCGCGCGACTCCACGTCGCTGGAGCGCCCGGCCGAGGACTACACGCGCGCGCTGGGCAATTCGCTCAAGGGCCTGACCATCGGCCTGCCGGCCGAGTACTTCGGCGCGGGCATCGATCCGGACGTCGCCGCCGCGGTCGAGGCGGCGCTGGACGCATTTCGCAGCCTGGGCGCCGTCACCGTGCCCGTGGCGCTGCCCAGCGTGAAGCTGTCGGTGCCGGTCTACTACGTCATCGCGCCGGCGGAAGCCTCGTCGAACCTGTCGCGCTTCGACGGCGTGCGCTACGGGCATCGCGCCGCGGACTACACCGACCTCTCCGACATGTACCGCAAGAGCCGCGCCGAGGGCTTCGGCGCCGAGGTCAAGCGGCGCATCCTGATCGGCACCTACGTGCTGTCGCACGGCTACTACGATGCCTATTACCTCAAGGCGCAGCAGGTGCGCCGGCTGATCGCCGACGACTACGCGCGCGCCTACGAGAAATGCGACGTGATCATGGGTCCGACCGCACCGTCGCCGGCGTTCCGGATCGGCGACAAGACCGACGATCCGGTGCAGATGTACCTGAACGACATCTTCACCATCGCCGCCAATCTGACCGGCGCGCCGGCGATGTCGATCCCCTGCGGCTTCGACCGCCGCGGCCTGCCGATCGGCCTGCAGATCCAGGGGCATTATTTCGAGGAAGCGAAACTGCTCAACGTCGCCCACCAGTACCAGCAGGCCACCGACTGGCATGCGAGGGCGCCCGCGGAGTACGCCAAATGAGCGCCGCCGGGCCGTCCCAAGGCGCTCGCCCCCCGCTGGGGGGAGGTCGCGCAGCGACTTCGGGGGGAGCGATTCCGAGCGCCGCCGGGCCGTCCCAAGGCGCTCGCCCCCCGCTGGGGGGAGGTCGCGCAGCGACTTCGGGGGGAGCAGCATGACCTGGGAAGTGGTCATCGGCCTGGAGACCCACGCCCAGCTCTCCACTGCCGCCAAGATCTTCTCCGGCGCGTCGACGGCCTTCGGCGCGGCGCCGAACACCCAGGCCTCGGCGGTGGACATCGCGCTGCCCGGCGTGCTGCCGGTGCTGAACCGCGGCGCGGTGGAGCGGGCGATCCGCTTCGGGCTGGCGGTGAACGCGACCATCAGCCCGCGCAGCGTCTTCGCGCGCAAGAATTATTTCTATCCCGACCTGCCCAAGGGCTACCAGATCTCGCAGTACGAGATTCCGGTGGTCGTCGGCGGCGAGGTCCCCTTCGTGTCACCGACGCGCGGCGAGACCAGCCTGCGCCTCACCCGCGCCCACCTCGAGGAGGACGCCGGCAAGTCGCTGCACGAGGACTTCCACGGCATGACCGGCATCGACTTGAACCGCGCCGGCACGCCGCTGCTGGAGATCGTCAGCGAGCCGGAGCTCACCAGTTCCGGCGAGGCGGTCGCCTACGCCCGCGCGCTGCACGCGCTGGTGCGCTGGATCGGCATCTGCGACGGCAACATGCAGGAGGGCAGCTTCCGCTGCGACGCCAACGTCTCGGTGCGGCGTGCCGGCGCGCCGCTGGGCACGCGCTGCGAGATCAAGAACCTCAACAGCTTCCGCTTCATGCAGGAGGCGATCGACTTCGAGGTGCGCCGGCAGATCGAACTCATCGAGGACGGCGGCACGGTGGTGCAGGAGACGCGCCTCTACGATCCCGACCGGCACGAGACGCGCTCGATGCGCGGCAAGGAAGACGCGCAGGACTATCGCTACTTTCCCGATCCCGACCTGCCGCCGCTGGTGATCGGCGCGGACTGGATCGCGCGGGTCAGGTCCGAACTGCCGGAGCTGCCGGCGGCGATGAAGGCGCGCCTGCAGGCGCAGTACGCGCTGCCGGCGGCCGACGCGACGCTGCTGACGCACGATCGCGCCACCGGCGCCTATTTCGAGGAGGCGGCGCGACTGTTCGCCGGCGAGGCGAAGACCGTCGCCAACTGGGTGCTGGGCGAGGTCTCCGCCGCGCTCAACAAGGCCGAACTCGACATCGGCCGCTGCCCGGTGTCCGCCGCGCAGCTGGCCGGGCTGCTGAAGCGCGTCGCCGACGGCACGATATCCGGCAAGATCGCCAAGGACGTGTTCGAAGCGATGTGGGCCGGCGACGTTCCTGGCGACGACGCCGCCGACGCGATCATTCTCGCCAAGGGATGGCGCCAGATCTCCGACGAGGGCGCGATCGAGAAGATCGTCGACGACGCCATCGCCGCCAACCCGGCGATCGTCGCCGAATTCCGCGCCGGCCGCGACAAGGCGTTCAACTCGCTGGTCGGCAAGGTGATGGCCGCGTCGAAGGGCAAGGCCAACCCGGCGCAGGTGAACGCGATCCTGAAGCGGAAGCTCGGGTCCTGAGTCGATCGACCGCGCCGCGGCTAGAACACCAGCGCCACCAGGAACACGCCGATCATCGCGAACACGATCGCGACCTTGGCGGCGGTGCCGATCAGCATGCCCAGCCAGGTCGCGAGTCCGACCTTGCCGGCACGCAGCACGTCGCGCAGCGCGATGAATTCGCCGATGGCCGCGCCGACCAGCGGCATGAACAGCAGCCCCCACAGCCCGGTGAAGACGCCGACCACCGTGCCGACGAATGCGCCGACGAGCGCATGCCGGCTGGCGCCGACGCGCTTCGCGCCCGCCGCCGCGGCGACGTAGTCGATCAGCCAGGCGAGCAGCGTCATCACCCCCAGAATCGCCAGCACCCAGACGGGGATGAGCGCGAAGTCGTCGATCCACGCCGCCAGCAGGATGCCGGCGAACACCAGCACGCCGCCGGGCAGCGCCGGCAGCACGGTGCCGACGACGCCGATGACCATCAGCACGACGGCGACAATCCACAGGGCGATGGTCATGGGGCGTTCGATCCGGCAAACAACGATGAAGGCAGGATAGCAAAGGCGCGGCGCTCGAGTTCCGGCCGGCTCCGCCCGCGATTCGCCCCTGACCAGCCGGTCGAACGCCACTCAGCGCCGTGATTTTTCCATGGGTTCGCGGCCGTCAGGCTCGCGACCCCATCTAACCTATCTACATCAACCCCTTGTACCGGATCCGGTGCGGCTTGGCCGCCTCCTCGCCCAGGCGCATCCTCTTGTCTTCCTCGTAGTCGTGATAGTTGCCGGCGTAGAACGTCCACTGCGAGTCGCCTTCGGCGGCGAGGATGTGCGTGGCGATGCGGTCGAGGAACCAGCGGTCGTGCGAGATGACCAGCGCGCTGCCGGCGAACTCGAGCAGCGCCTCCTCGAGCGCGCGCAGCGTCTCGACGTCGAGGTCGTTGGACGGCTCGTCGAGCAGCAGCACGTTGCCGCCCTTCAACAGCGTCGCGGCGAGGTGCAGCCGGCCGCGCTCGCCGCCGGAGAGCTGGCCGACGAGTTTCTGCTGGTCGCCGCCCTTGAAGTTGAAACGGCCGAGGTAGGCGCGCGAGGGCATCTCGAACTTGCCGACGGTCAGGATGTCCTGGCCGTTGGAAATCGCCTCCCAGACGTTCTTGTCGTTGGGCAGCGATTCGCGCGTCTGGTCGACCACCGCCATCTGCACGGTGTGGCCGATGGTGATCTTGCCCGAATCGGGCTGCTCGGTGCCGGCGATCAGCCGGAACAGCGTGGTCTTGCCCGCGCCGTTGGGTCCGATGATGCCGACGATGGCGCCCGCGGGAATCTGGAACGACAGGTTGTCGATCAGCAGCTTGTCGCCGTAGGCCTTGCTCACGTTCTCGAACTGGATCACCGCAGTCGCCCAGGCGCTCGGCGACCGGGATGAAGATCTCGTTGGTCTCGTTGCGCTTCTGGTGCTCGTGCGAGGCCAGGTCGTTGAAGCGCGAGATGCGCGCCTTGCTCTTGGCCTGCCGGCCCTTGGGGTTCTGCCGCACCCATTCGAGCTCCTGCTTCATCGCCTTGATGCGCGCGGCGTCCTGCTTCGACTCGGTGCGCAGCCGCTGCTCCTTCTGCTCCAGCCACGAGCTGTAGTTGCCCTTCCACGGGATGCCGTAGCCGCGGTCGAGTTCGAGAATCCATTCGGCGGCGTTGTCGAGAAAGTAGCGGTCGTGGGTGACGGCGATCACCGTTCCCGGAAACTTCTGCAGGAACTGCTCCAGCCAGTCGACGCTCTCGGCGTCGAGGTGGTTGGTCGGCTCGTCGAGCAGCAGCATGTCGGGCTTTGACAGCAGCAGCCGGCACAGCGCGACGCGGCGCTTCTCGCCGCCCGACAGGTTGGCGATCTTCGCGTCCCAGGCCGGCAGGCGCAGCGCGTCGGCGGCGATCTCCATCTGCACGTCGGAGTCGGCACCCGAGGCGGCGATGATCGCCTCGAAGCGCGCCTGCTCGGCGGCCAGCGCGTCGAAGTCGGCGTCCGGCTCGGCATAGGCCGCGTAGACGCGGTCGAGCCCTTCCTTGGCCGCGAGCACCTCGCTCATGCCTTCCTCGACCGCCTCGCGCACCGTCTGCTCCGGCTTCAGCTGAGGCTCCTGCGGCAGGAAGCCGACGCGCAGATCGGGCATCGGCACTGCCTCGCCCTCGAATTCCTTGTCTTCGCCGGCCATGATGCGCAGCAGCGTCGATTTGCCGGAACCGTTCAGTCCCAGCACGCCGATCTTGGCGCCGGGAAAGAACGAAAGCGAGATGTCCTTGAGGATGGCGCGCTTCGGAGGAACGGTCTTCCCCACGCGGTTCATCGTGTACACGTATTGGGCCATGGAAAGCTTTGCGGTTTGCGGTGGTAAACGGGGATTATCGCAGGCGCGCGACCCGGCGCCCGGCGAAGGACGCGGATTGGCCTGCGGCGTCGGTGCCGGAAATTGCATCCGGTCGCCCGGGCTCGGCGCGGGCGGACGCCAGGCGCGAGACCCGGACCGCGCCTATTTCTTGGCCGGGGCCATGGTCGGCGTTGCCGCCGGAATGTCGCCGGCGGCTTTCGCCGCCATCAGCCGCAGCTCGCGCCAGCGCGCCTTGTCGGCGTCGTAGCGGGCATTGACCGCGGCGATTTCCTTCTGCTTGGCTTCGACCAGCGCGACCTGCTTGGCCAGTTCCGAGTTCACGCTGGCAAGCTCGCGCTCCTGCACCGGCGGCAGCGGCTTGTCGCCGGCCGCCTTCTTGCGCGCGTCGAGCTCGTCCTTGCGCTTGTTGAGCACCACCGTGTACGCCATCGACGATTGCACCTGCGCCTCGATGGTGTTGAGCGAGCGATTGCGCGCCAGGTCGATTTCGTTCTCGGTCGTGTAGGTCGACAGCAGCGCACGGTCGCGGCGATCGATGATTTCCTGCTCGCGCGCGAGTTGCTGCTGCCGCTCTGCCTCCTGTTCGCGCGCGCGCCGCTGCTCCGGCGTCAGCGCGGGTTCGGTCTTGCGGATGGTGACACCCTGCTTGTTGAGTTCGACGTTGCCCTTGTTGACCGCGCGGGCGGAAGCTTGTCGGTGTAGTGGACAACGCCTTTTTCGTCGACCCACTTGTACAGCGCAGCCTGTGCGGAGGCGATCCCGGTGGCGGCTGTGGTCGCCACGAACAGCAGCGCGGCGATCGCCAGCCGCGAGCGCGCATCCGGCCATTTCCGGATCGCACCACGCTCGCCTCGACATGGCCAGGCTTGGTTCCACTCTCGCTCCTGCGCTATTGCATTTTCGTCACGGCATTGCTCGTGCACGGCATTTTCGTCACGCACTTCCGTCACGGCACTTCGGTCACCGCGCTTTCGTCGCGGCGGTGTTCATTGCAGCGTGTACTGCGCACCGTAGCGCTCACGATACGCCGAGACGGCCGCCGCGTGAGCGTCCAGGTCCGGGTGCCCGGCGATGAACGCCATCAGATCGACCAGTGTGGCGATGGCGACCACCGGAATGCCGAAGGTCTGCTCGACCTCCTGGACCGCCGACCGGCTGTCCTGCCCCCGCTCCATCCTGTCCAACGCTATCAGCACGCCGGCGGGGTCAGCGCCGTGGCGACGAATCAGTTCGACCGATTCGCGGACCGAAGTTCCGGCAGTGATGACGTCGTCGACGATGAGCACCCGGCCAACCAACGGGGCCCCGACCACCACGCCGCCCTCGCCGTGGTCCTTGGCTTCCTTGCGATTGAAGCTGAACGGCAAATTGTGCCCTCTTTCGGCCAGCGCAATGCCGGTCGCGGCGGCAAGGGTGATGCCCTTGTACGCCGGGCCGAAAAGATGGTCGCAGGCCACGCCCGATGCCAGCAACGCCTCGGCGTAGAAGCGTCCCAGGCGCCGCAGGCTCTCGCCGTCGTTGAACAGGCCCGCATTGAAGAAATATGGGGTTTCGCGTCCCGCCTTGGTTACGAATTTCCCGAACCGAAGCACGTCACGTGCCAGCGCGAACGCAAGAAATTCCTGCCGGAAGTCGCTCATATGCCTGATTTGGCTTTTGTTTTGCGCAAAGTATACGCGGTTCGCGGTCCATGATTGGCGCGCGCGGCAACGGCCCGCGGCAATCCGGGGTAAGGCGGCCATCGTGTACACTCGCGGCCTTTTCGCCGTTCCATGCGCGTCATCACTCTCAACGTCAACGGCATCCGCTCGGCCGAACGCCGCGGCCTGTCCGGCTGGCTCGCCCGCACCACGGCCTGGGACGTGCTGTGCGTGCAGGAATTGAAGGCCGATGAGGCCGACGTGCCGCCATCGCTGCGTGCGCCGCGACGTACCCACGCCAGCTTCCATCCGGCGCGCAGGAAGGGCTACGCCGGTGTCGGCCTGTACGCGCGAACGCCGGCCGGACGGCTCACGCAGGGTTTCGGCGAAGCGGAGTTCGACGCCGAAGGCCGTTATCTGCGCGCCGACTTCGGCGAGCTTGTCGATCATCAGCCTCTACCTGCCTTCCGGCTCCAGCGGGCCGCACCGGCAGGCCTCCAAATTCCGCTTCCTCGCCGCGTTCCTGCCGCATCTGGAGTCGCTGCGGCGCGAGGGTCGCGAGATCATCCTCTGCGGCGACTGGAACATCGCCCACCAGCCGATCGACCTCAGGAACTGGCGCAGCAACCAGAAGAACTCCGGCTTTCTGCCCGAGGAACGCGCCTGGCTGACGCGGGTGTTCGACGAGCTGGGCTTCGTCGACGTGTTCCGCCGCGTCGACCCGCGCCCCGAGCAGTACACCTGGTGGTCCAATCGTGGCCAGTCGTGGGCGAAGAACGTCGGCTGGCGCATCGACTACCAGATCGCCACGCCCGGAATCGCCGCGACCGCGCGCAGCGCGGCCATCTACAAGACGCGGCGCTTTTCCGACCACGCGCCGCTGATCATCGACTACGACTACCGGCTTCGCGGGTAGCGCGCAGGCGCGGCGCTGCCGTCGCGCCGCCTGCTGCCGCGAACACACCATGTTGCGCATCCAGAACCTGACCCTCGCCCGCGGCACCAAGCGCCTGCTCGACGGCGCGTCGCTGACCGTGCACGCGGGACACAAGCTGGGTCTGGTCGGCGCCAACGGCTGCGGCAAGTCGAGCCTGTTCGCCGCCATCCGTCACGAGCTCATCCCGGACGCCGGCAGCATCGACCTGCCGCCGGCGTGGGTGATCGCCCACGTCGCGCAGGAAACCCCGCCGGTGAGCACCAGCGCGCTCGATTACGTGCTCGACGGCGACCGCGAGTTGCGCGAGGTCGAGGCCGGCATGGCCGCCGCCGAGGCCGACCCCGCGCACAGCGGCGAGGCGATCGCCGAATGGCATCACCGTTACGAGACCATCGGCGGCTACAGCGCCCGCGCGCGCGCGGCGACGCTGCTCGGCGGGCTGGGCTTCGCCGAAGTGCGGCAGGGCGAACCGGTCGCCAGCTTCTCCGGCGGCTGGCGTATGCGCCTGAACCTGGCGCAGGCGCTGATGTGCCGCTCGGACCTCTTGCTGCTCGACGAACCGACCAACCACCTCGACCTCGACGCCGTGCTCTGGCTGGAGGATTGGCTGGGACGCTATCCGGGCACGCTGCTGCTGATCACCCACGACCGCGATTTTCTCGACGGCGTGGTCAGCGGCATCGTCCATGTCTTCGGCAGCAAGCTCGTCGGCTACACCGGCAATTACGCGCAGTTCGAAGTCGCCCGGGCACAGCAGTTCGCGCTGCAGGCGGCGACGCATGCCAAGCAGCAGCGCCAGGTCGCGCACCTGCACGCCTTCATCGACCGCTTTCGCGCCAAGGCGACCAAGGCCAAGCAGGCGCAGTCGCGCATCAAGGCGCTGGAGCGGATGGAGCTGATCGCCGCGGCGCACGTCGACAGTCCGTTCGAATTTTCCTTCGCGCCAGTGGCGGCGACCGCGCGGCAGCTGGTGCTGCTCGAGCATGCGAGCCTCGGCTACGACGCCCGCCCGCCGGTGCTGCCGAGCGTGGACTGGGGAATCCTCGCCGGCGACCGCATCGGCCTGCTCGGCCCCAACGGCGCCGGCAAGTCGACGCTGCTGAAGGCTGTCGCCGGCACGCTGGCGCCCCGCGCCGGGCAGCGCCACGTCGCCCACGGCCTGCGCCTGGGCTATTTCGCGCAGCATCAGGTCGAGCAACTGCGCGACGAGCATTCGCCGCTGTGGCACCTGCGCCAGACCGAGCCGAACACTCGAGAACAGGAACTGCGCGATTTTCTCGGTGGCTTCGATTTTCGCGGCGAGATGGCCTCGTCGGAAGTCGGCAACTTCTCCGGCGGCGAAAAGGCGCGGCTGACGCTGGCGCTGATCGTCCGGCAGAAGCCCAACCTGCTGATCCTGGACGAGCCGACCAACCACCTCGACATCGAGATGCGCGAGGCGCTGACTGAAGCGTTGCAGGATTACGGCGGCGCGCTGGTCGTCGTCGCGCACGACCGGCACCTGCTGCGCGCGACCACCGATGCGCTGTGGCTGGTCGCCGAGGGCCGGGTGATGCCCTTCGACGGCGATCTCGACGATTATCGCGAGTGGGTGCTTACTGTCGGAAAACGCGACCGGGGGAGCGGCGCTGCAGTTGCGGGTGCCCCCGGCCCGACGGGCGCGCCGGATCCCGCTTCGGCGGCCGAACGCCCCGCCGACCGCAGGGCGCAAAAGCGCGCCGAGGCGCAGGAGCGCCAGCGCCTGGCCGAGGTGCGCAAACCCCATCTTGCGAAACAGGCGGCGCTGGAGCGCGAGATCGCCGAACTCTCGAGGGAGAAGGACGCGCTCGACCGGTGGCTGGCCGACAGCGCCGCCTACGCCGAGGATGCGAAGGACGAGTTGAAGGAAAAGCTGGCGCGCCAGGGCGAGCTGGTCTGGCAGCTGGCGCGACGGGAGACCGAATGGCTGGAAGCCGCCGAGGCGCTGGAAAAGCTCTGACCCCCTAGCGCGGCGCTCCGAACGCCCGCCGAATCACCTCGGACTGCGCCAGCGGGTCGCGCCGCACCCGCTTTTCGTGGTCGGCGATGCGCGCGTACATGCCGGTCAGCGTCGCGTCGGCGACGACGTTTTCGAGCTGCACCGCCTTCAGTTCCGGAGCTCCAGTGCCGACGGCCCGCGCCGCCAGCGCGAACGCGCGCCACGCCTCCCCGAGCCGCGTGCGTGCCGTGGCGTCGCGCACGGCCGGCAGAATGGCGCGGGCCAGCGAATCTTCGGTGCGGCCGCGAAAATACTGGGTCAGCGCATCGTCGCCGCCGCCGATCAGCGCCCAGGGGTCCCGCGGGGAGAGCTTCGCGGCCAAGGGTGCGGCGGCGGCGCAGGCCGCAGGCACCGTTGCCGCCACGGCCTGGCCGAAGGCGGTCGTGAAGCGCGTCGCGGCATCGCCGCGTCCCTGCTCGGCGAGCGCGGCAGCCACCACGCGCAGCGCTGCGGGCAGCGGCGTGGGCGTCGCGCCGGCGGCTGCGCTGGCCGCGGCGATGCCGGCCGCCAGCACGTCGCGCACCGCGGCGCGGGCGTCGGCATCGGGCATGTCGGCGCGCGGATCGGCCGCCGTCGCCGGCGGAGCGGGCGCCATCAGAAACGTCGCCGGTGCCAGCCAGAGCGCAAACGCCAGAAGGTTCCGCCGGCTCCGCCGCCGCGATTGCCGCATGGCGGTCGACAGGGCCGCCATCAGCCGATGCGCGCGCCCGGCCGGTAGAACAGGTAGACGGCGAAGCCCAGCGTGTCGCGGCCCCAGCGCAGGTAGGCGTCGCGCCACTTGCGGATGCGCTCCAGCATCGCCGGCACGTCGGGGTCGTCGGGCTGCTCGCGCGCGTAGCGCTCGATCGACCGGCAGTACTTCCACTCGTATTCGTCCCACTCGTCGGGCGACGAGGTGGTCGCGTGCATCGGGATGAGTCCGGCATCGATGCCAGCCTGCACGTTGCCGCGATGGTCGAGCAGTTCACCGTGCTCGGACCCCAGCACGGCCAGGTAGTCGGGGTGCGCGCGCGCGCGCCAGAAGCCTTCGCCGATGAGAATGTAGCCGCCGCTGGCGGTCCAGGTCCTGAGCTGGTTGCAGATGCCGACCATGCCGCCGGCAATGCCGCCACCGCCCAGCATCACCGACAGGTGGAAGGTTTCCGGATCGGCGCGGAAGTCGCGGATGTCGCCGTTGTCCAGGTGCAGCTTGCCCAGCGCGCCGGTCCATTCCGCGCGTTCGCGCGCCTGGTCGAGCATCATCGACGAGCGGTCGATCGCCAGCACCGTGGAGCCGAAGCGTTCGATGATGCGCAGCGCGAGCTCTGCCCGACCGCAACCCAGGTCGAGGACACGCGAGTTCTCGTCCAGCGGCAGGAGGTCGAGCAGGCGTTCGATCTTGGTCGAGGCGATCGGATTGCAGTAGTCGTGATCGCGATGGGCAATTGCGCTGAACTTGTAGGGATTCATGGGCGAGCCTCCTCGACCGCTGACGTTCGTTCCAGGGAGCCACACGCAAGAGTAATACCATTCCAGGCAGCGCGAGCGCCGTGCAGAGCAGGAAGAAGTCGGTCCAGCCGACCTGCTCGACGATCCAGCCGGTCGTGGCGTTGACAAAGGTCCGCGGCACCGCCGACAGGCTGGTGAACAGGGCCAGCTGGGTGGCGGTGTACCGCGGGTCGGTCGCCCGGGCGATGTAGGCTACGTAGGCGACGGTGCCGAGGCCGATGCCCAGCGCGTCGAAGGCGATCACCACGCCCAGCGCCACCACGTCGGGCCGCCCGAGGAAGGCCAGCCAGGCGAAGCCCAGCGTCGAGACCATCTGGACGACGCCGAACACCCACAGCCCGCGGTTGATGCCCATCTTGACCATCCACAGGCCGCCCAGCAGGCCGCCGACCCACGCTGGCCCACAGGCCGGCGTTCTTGGCCACGACGCCGATCTCGGTCTTGGTGAAGCCCATGTCCAGGTAGAAGGGCGTGGCCAGCGCCGTGGCCATGCTGTCGCCCAGCTTGTAGAGAAAGATGAAGGCGACGATCAGCAGCGCGTGACGCCAGCCGGAGCGCTCGATGAACTCCCGGAACGGCAGCACCACGGCGTCGCGCAGCGTGCGCGGCGGGCGGGCGCGGTCGGGCTCGCGCACCACCAGTGTCATCGCCAGGCCCGGCAGCATGAACAGCGCGGTGATGGTGAACACCGTCGGCCACGGCAGGTGGTCGGCGAGGATCAGCGCCAGCGAGCCGGGGATCAGGCTGGCGATCCGGTAGGCGTTGACGTGGATGGAGTTGCCCAGCCCCAGTTCCTGGTCGGGCAGGATCTCGCGGCGAAACGCGTCGATGGCGACGTCGAGGCTGGCGGAGAAGAAGGCGACCACCGCCGCCAGGTAGGCAATGGTCCAGATATCGGTCTGCGGGCGCAGCTGTCCGAGGGCGACGATGGAGGCGATCAGCGCGATGTGCGTGACCAGCATCCAGCCGCGCCGACGGCCGAGCGGCAACGAATAGCGGTCGAGCAGCGGCGCCCACAGGAATTTCCACGTGTACGGCAGGCCGATCAGCGCGAACAGGCCGATGGACTTGAGGTCCACGCCCTCGGTGCGCAGCCACGCCGGCACCAGGTTGATCAGCAGCCACAGCGGCAGCCCGGACGAAAACCCGGTGAAGACGCAGATGAGCATCCGCCGGTTGAACAGCGCCTCGCGCCAGGTTTCCCGGGCCGGGGCGCCGACGGGCACGGTCTCGCCCGCCGGGCGCGGCGCTGCTTCGGTCATGAAGCGATTGTAACGGCAGCGGCGACATGGGCCGGGACGGCGAAAAAATATCGCGGCGCACGCCGGCCGCCGCGCGCGAACCGCGAATGCCGCGTCAGGGCTTCAGCTCGAACGGGTAGATGACCTTCCAGTCGCGCTTCATGTCGATCAGCGTCCAGCCGAATTTCGGCGCGAAGTCGAGCCCCTTGTCGAGTCGCCCGACCGACGTGCTCCTGTCGTAGGCATATTCGCGCACCGCGTCGGTGTGCCAGACGAAGGCGGCCAGCCGCGGATACTGCCCGCTGTGGGGGCTCTGCGTGGTCGTTTCCAGCATCGCGAGGTCGCCGTCGGAATTGCCGAACGCGGCGATGGGCAAACCGCCGATGTGGCGGTGGATGCCCACTGCCTTGCCCGGACCGTCGTCGAGCAGCGCGACCGCCGGCAGGATCTCGAGATTCGCCACATCCTTCTCGAACCTGTACTTCGCGTCCAGCGTTGTCCCGACCACCTGCTCGGGAGGAATGCCGTAGGCGCGCTCGGCGAAGGCGCGGATGAACTCGACGGTGCCGCCGGAGACGATGAAGGTCTTGTAGCCGTTGGCGCGGAAGTGGCGCAGCACCTCCAGCATCGGCTGGTAGACCAGTTCGGTGTAGGGCCGGTTGAAGCGCGGGTGCCGCGCGGTGGCCAGCCAGTCGGAGGCCAGCTTGCGGAAAGTCTCGGGGCGCACCCCGGAATGCGTCGCCGCGATCAGCGTGAAGAAATCGTGCTCGTCGAGCTTCGCCAGCGCCGCGCGGTCGTTGTCGATCACCGCCTTGAACGGCATCGTCGTTTTCCACTCGGGGTGATGCGGCGCGATCGCGCGGATCCGGTCGAGCGTGAACAGCACCTCGACATACATCGGATGCTCGGTCCACAGCGTGCCGTCGTTGTCGAAGGTGGCGATGCGCTCGGTGGGCGGCACGAAGCCCGCCGCGCCTTCGCGCGTGGTGTCGGCGACCAGCTTGACGATGGCGGCCTTGGCCGCGCTGTCGTTCCAGGACGGCAGCGGATCGCTGCCCGGCAGGCTGGCGCAGCCGGCGAGCAGCACGGCGGCAACGATCCCCACCACCCAGCTGCCGAATTCCCGCCGGCTCATCGGCCGCAACCCGTCGAAGTTCGCTCGCATTGTTCTCTCCCGTGCAGCCATGCCGGCCGTTCCGGCGACACTCGCCAGTCTAGCAATCGCAATCGTCAGGCCGTGGCGTCATGAAAAAACGGGGCAGCGAAAGCTGCCCCGTCCGATGCGTCGATCCGGAAAGCCCCGAGGGCGACGGTCAGTCGCGCTTGGCCTTCTCCTTCATCGCCGCCTGCAGCTTGGCGATGTCCGCGGGCGACAGCTGCGGCCGGTCGATCCTGAGCGTCAGCTTGTTCAACCTGGCGGTGAGCGCGAACGGCGGCTTGTAGTCGGCGTCGTTGACGCCGGTCAGCGTGTCCGAGCCGACGTCGAAGCTCTCGTCCCACTGCAGGATCATCGGCAGCGTCTTCTCCATTCGCTTGGTCGCGACCACCTTGCCGTCGACCTTGAGCGTGCCGTTGCCGGGGCGCCCCAGGCCGCTGAAGCTGTTGAAAGCGAGCGTGCCGGCGCCGATGCCCTCGTACTTGAAGTCGAACTCGACCGTGTGCCTGCCGGGCGTGAGTGCGTCGGCACCCTCCCACTTCAGGCGCTCGAGATCGACCATGTTCCACAGGAACACCGGCTTGCCCTTCAGCAGGTAGAAGCCGTAGCCGCCGAAGCGCCCGCCCGAGGTCAGGATCATGCCCTCGGCCCCGCCCGCCGGCACGTCGATGTCGGCGGTGATGGTGTAGGAGGCGTTGAGCAGGAACGGCGAGTCGCCCTGCGGCAGGCCGACCATCGGCCGGGTGTAGACGAACTCGCTGCGCCCGGCGGTGATGTTCGGCCGCGGCGCGACGATGCGCGCGCCCACCGACGCGTCCAGCGGCAGGACCTGGTACTTCTTCGCCTCGGCAAGGAACTTGCCGCGCATCTCCTGCACCTTCTGCGGATGCTTCGCGGCGATGTCGTCGGACTGGGTGAAGTCGCGGTTGAGGTCGTAGAGCTGGAACACCTGGTTGTTCAGCGGATCGGTGTTGGCGGCGCCGAACGCCTCCCACGGCGCGCGGTTGACCTTGGTACTCAGGAACCAGCCGTCGTCGTACAGCGCCCACTGGCCCATCATCTCGAAGTACTGGGTCCTGTGCCGCGACTTGGCCTTGGCGTTCTTTGCATCGAACGTGTAGACGAAGCTGGTGCCCTCGACCGGCGCCTGCCTGATGCCGTCGATCATCTCCGGCGCCTTGAGGCCGGCCGCCTCGAGGATGGTCGGCACGACGTCGATCACGTGGACGAACTGCTCGCGCAAGCCCCCCTTGTCCTTGATCCGCGCCGGCCAGGATACGACCATGTTCTGGTTGACGCCGCCCAGCCGCGACGCGTTCTGCTTGAACCAGTCGAAGGGCGTGTCGAAGGCCCACGACCAGCCTGCCGACATGTGGTTGTAGGTCAGCTCGGTGCCCCAGGCCTCGTAGAACTTCATCTGCACGTCGACGGGGATCTCGTTCAGTCCGTTGAAGAACGCCACCTCGTTGGGCGTGCCCAGCGGACCGCCCTCGGCGCTGGTGCCGTTGTCGCCGTTGATGTAGATGACCAGCGTGTTGTCGAGCCGGCCCAGGTCCTCGAAGGCCTGGATCACGCGGCCGATCTCGTGGTCGCTGTAGGCGCTGTAGGCGGCAAAGACCTCGACCTGGCGGATGAACAGCTTCTTCGCCTCCGGACTCAGCTGGTCCCAGGGCTTCAGGACCTCGTTCGGCCACGGCGTCAGCTGCGCATCCTTCGGGATCACGCCGAGCTTCTTCTGGTTCTCGAAGATGCGCTGGCGCAGCTTCTCGTAGCCGTCGTCGAACAGGTGCATCGCCCTGATCTTGTCGACCCACTCCCTGGTCGGATGGTGCGGCGCGTGCGTGGCGCCGGGCGCGTACTTGATGAAGATCGGCTTGGACGGGTCGGTCTGGTGGATGCGCGAAATGTAGTCGATGGCGTCGTCGGCCATGCCGGTGACGAGGTTCCAGCCCGGCTTGCCCTCGAACGGATAGATCTGCGTCGTATTGCGGAACAGGTTCGGCGCCCACTGGTTGGCGTCGCCGCCGACGAAGCCGTAGAAGTACTCGAAGCCCATGCCGGTCGGCCACTGGTCGAAGGGGCCGACCTGGCTGGCGGCGAAGGCCGGCGTGTTGTGGTTCTTGCCGAACCACGACGTCGCGTAGCCGTTGTCGAGCAGCATCCGGCCGATGGTCGCCTTGTCGCGGCCGATGATGCTGTTGTAGCCGGGAAAGCCGGTCGACTGCTCGGAGATGACGCCGAAGCCGGCCGAGTGGTGGTTGCGCCCGGTGATCAGCGCGGCGCGCGTCGGCGAGCACAGCGCGGTGGAGAACATGCGGTTGTAGCGCAGGCCGTTGTTGGCGATGCGGTCCATCGCCGGCGTCGGAACGACGCCGCCGAAGGTGCTGGGCACGCCGAAGCCGGAGTCGTCGGTGATGATCAGGAGCACGTTGGGCGCGCCCTTGGGCGGCACGATGCGCGGCGCCCACCAGGCCTTCGAGCTCAGCGCGTCGTCCTTGATCACGCCGCCGAACTTCGGGTCCGGCGCGGGAAGTTGCTTCGGGCTGACCGTCGTCGTGGCGCTGGGCGAGCCCAGCGTCCCGGTGACCTGCTGCGCCTGGGTTCCTGCGGAGAGCATGGCCAGCGGCGCCGCGCCAAGTGCCACAACGATGCAACGTGCGAAAAGCCTGCGTCCCAGGCTCATGTCGAGTCCCATAATGCTCTCCTTGGTAATCCGGTCGCGGTTCTCCGGCGATTTGCCGGGCGAACGAGGCGGACAAGTATAGCGAACGCCGAAGTTCTGCGAAAAACGCCAATGATCCGCAGCATCGTACGACATCGATATTGCGATCGCTTTACGCCCGCCGGAAACGATAGATCGCCAGTTCGCCCAGGAGATTCGGCAGCGCGGTTACCGGCCTGCCGCCGGTCAGGACGACGCGGTTCTCGACGAAGCAGTCGCGCTCGCGCAGAAAGGCGTCGAAGTCGGCGACCGTGCACAGGTGGATGTTGGGGGTGTCGTACCACTGGTAGGGCAGGTTTTCGGACACCGGCATGCGCCCCCTGACGATCTGCCAGCGCAGAGGCCAGTAGCCGAAGTTGGGAAAGGTGACGATCACTTCGCGGCCGACGCGCAGCATTTCGTTGACGATGACCTCGGTGTGGTGCATCGCCTGCAGCGTCTGCGACAGGATGACGCAGTCGAACGACGCGTCGTCGAAGCCGGCGAGCCCGCTCTCGAGGTCGCTCTGCAGCACGTTGACGTTGTTGTCGATGCTCGCCAGCACGCCCTCGTCGGCGATCTCGATGCCATAGCCGCGCACGTCGCGCTCGCGGCGCAGGAAGGCCAGCAGGCTGCCGTCACCGCAACCAAGGTCGAGCACCTGCGCGCCGGGCTGCAGCCATCCGGCAATGGTGGCGAAGTCGGCGCGCTGCGCCTGGCGCGCGCGCGCCTCGACGCCGCGCTTGACCTCGGCGCCGAAGCGGAACGTCGAGTAGTCGGCGTCCGAGGCGACGTGGTCGAAATAGGCGCGCACGACGTCGTGGTAGCGCGGGTCGTCGAGGAGGAAGGCGTCATGGCCGTGCGGCGCGTCGATCTCGGCGTAGCTGACGTCGCGGCGGTGCTCGATCAGCGCCTCGACGATCTCGCGCGAACGCGCGGGCGAGAAGCGCCAGTCGGTGGTGAACGAGACGACCAGGAACTTGCAGATCGCCGGGGCCAGCGCGCGCGCGAGGTTGCCGCCGGTGGCTGACGCGGGATCGAAGTAGTCGAGCGCCTTGGTGATGCGCAGGTAGGTGTTGGCGTCGAAGTATTCGGCGAATTTCTCGCCCTGGTGGCGCAGGTAGGACTCGACCTGGAATTCCGGGGCGAACGAATACTTGATGCCCTCGCGCAGGCTGCGGCCGAATTTCTCCTCCATCTGCAGGTCGGACAGGTAGGTGATGTGGCCGATCATCCGCGCCACGCGCAGGCCGCGCCGCGGCAACGTGTGGCGCGACGCGAAGTGGCCGTCGTGGAAATCCGGGTCGGTGAGGATCGCCTGCCGCGCGACCTCGTTGAAGGCGATGTTCTGCGCCGACAGGTTGGGCGCGCCGGCGATCACCAGCGCGTGGCGGATGCGCTGCGGATAGCGGATCGCCCAGGCCAGCGCCTGCATGCCGCCCAGGCTGCCGCCCATGACCGCGGCGAACTGGGCGATGCCCAGCCGGTCGGCGAGCCGCGCCTGCGAGTCGACCCAGTCCTCGACGGTGACCAGCGGAAAGTCGCCACCCCAGGGCGCGCCGGTTTCCGGGTTCAGCGACAGCGGGCCGGTCGAGCCGAAGCAGCTGCCCAGGTTGTTGACGCCGATGACGAAGAAGCGGTCGGTGTCCAGCGGCCGGCCGGGGCCGATCATGTTGTCCCACCAGCCGACGTTGTCCGGCTCGCCGGCGTAGTGGCCGGCGACATGGTGCGAGCGCGTTCAGCGCATGGCAGACCAGCACCGCATTGGACTTGTCGGCGTTGAGCGTGCCGTAGGTCTCGTAGGCAAGTTCGAAGCTGGGCAGCCAGGCGCCGCAGGCGAGCTGCAGCGGATCGGTGAAGCGCGCGAGCTGCGGCTCGACCACGCCCACCGAGTGGCCGCGGGCCATGCCGGCGCCGGCGTCGGCACCGCCGGTCGTAGCGGAAAAAGTGGGCATGACGGGGTGTGGGTGGCGATTCGGGGTGGCGATTCGAAGGTTGCGGGAACGAGCTGCGGCGCGCATCGGGGGCTGCGCCAAGGCGAATCTTTATCACAGCCCGGACCGCGCGCCTATGCTCGCACACCGGCCGGGGCCGCAACCGCGGCCGCGGGGCCGCTGCCTGCCGGCGCGGGCGGCGACGGGCGGCGCCGGCGCGCTGGCCGTTCACCCAGGCGGGCCACCGGAAAATGTGGGGAAATGTCCGGATTTGCGGCAAATCCGGAACGAACGTCCTGCAGGCCCCACCCGAGAGCGCCGGCAGGTCCGGCCGCCGGTCGCATGCCCGCTCTGCGGAGCAGGCTGCCGTCGTCCGCGGTCGCAGCGCCGTCCGTCCGAAAAAACATGACAATGTTCTATGACGATGGAATAATGGCTGCCCAAATCACTGGCGGGGCGGGGTCCGGCGCGACAGGCGCCGACGGCGCCGTACCGTAATCGGCCCGACGGAGCATCGAAGATGAAGCGCCCATCCGCACTGTTCTTTGCCCTGTTGACGCCGCTGGTCTTCGCCTGGTCGGCGGCGGCGCAGGCGCAGAGCTGCACCAACGGCCGCACGATCTACACCAAGACGAGCCCCGGCGTCGCGACGTCCTGTTCCAATTCGGCCTGCCACGGCAACTCGCCCAACGCGGATGCGCTGAAGGGCGCCGGCAACGCGGCCGTCATCGAGAACGCCGTCGACAACGGCACCTCGATGATGCCGTTGCAGCTCAAGGCGAATCTCCCGCTCTCCCCTTCCGACTTTATCGATCTCGCCGATTACCTGTTCTACGCATCCATCTCTCAGGCGCCTGCCCCGCCACCGCCCCCGCCGTCTCCGCCTCGCCGACCTCGCTCGCCTTCGGCAACGTCAATACGCGGCTCGACCAGCGCGCCGCAGGCGATCACCGTGTCCAACACCGGCACGGCCGACGCCACCGGCATGAGCTATCCGGCCGCGCCCGCCGGCTATTCGCGCACCAGCGGCACCTGCGCGGCGACGCTGGCAGCAGGCGCGTCGTGCACGGTGACCTTCACCTTCTCGCCGACCGGCGCCGGCGCCAACAACCCAACCTGGACCATCACCGGCAGCGACGGCATCAGCATCCCGATCGGCCTTTCCGGCACCGGCGTCGCGGTCCCGCCGCCCGCGCCCAACCTGCAGGCCTCACCGACCAGCGCATCCTTCGGCTCGGTGACCGTCGGCCAGACCTCGGCCGCGACCAACATCGTCCTCACCAACACCGGCGGCGGCAGCGCGCCGACGCCGGCCTTCGGCAACCCCAACCCCACCGAATTCAAGGTCACCGGCAACACCTGCACCGGCGCGATCTCCGGCCGGCGGTTCGTGCAACTTCAATCTCGCCTACGCGCCGACCAACGGCGGCGTCGACAACGCCACGCTGACCATCAGCTACACCGGCGGGCCGTCGGTGATGATCGGCATGTCCGGCAGCGGCGTGGCCGCGGCAACGGCGAACGTGCAGGTGAGCCCGCCCAATGCGCTGTTCGGCAGCGTCAGCGTCGGCGCCACCAGCGCGGCGACGACCATCACGATCAGCAACATCGGCGGCGCCGCGGCGGCGAACCTCGCCGTCGCCAACGGCAACGCCGCCGAGTTCGTGGTGAGCAACAACACCTGCGCGCAGTTCGCTCGGCGCCGGCGCATCGTGTTCGCTGGCCGTCGCCTACAAGCCCTCGGGCGCCGGCGCCGACAACGCGTCGCTGACCGTCAGCTGGACCGGCGGCAGCGCGACGGTGTCGATGTCGGGCACCGGCACCGCCGCGGCCACCGCCAACCTTGCGGTCACGCCCAGCGCCGGCAACTTCGGCAACGTCACCGTCGGCCTGCCCAGCGCCACCGTGTCCTTCGCGCTGTCGAACACCGGCACCGCGGCCGCGACGGGGCTCGCCTTCGCCAACACCAACGCCGCCGAGTTCATGGTCGCCAGCAACACCTGCGGCGCGACGCTGGCGGCGGGCGCATCCTGCTCGTTCAACATCACCTACACGCCCACCGCGATGGGGGTCGACAACGCGACGCTGACCGTCAGCTACACCGGCGGCGCCAGCCTGGTGATTCCGCTCAATGGCACCGGCATCGCCGGCACGCCGCCGCCAACCGGACAGCTGTCGCTGCCGGTGGCGGTGACCATGCCCGACCAGGTGGTGGGCACCGTCAGCGCGCCGTTCGCCGTGCAGCTGAGCAACACCGGCGGCGCGGCGGTCGCGGTATCCGGGGTCACGCTGTCCAACACCGGCGAGTTCGCGCTGGCCGGCTCGACCTGCGCCAGCGTCGCCGCGGGTGCCAACTGCACGCTGAGCTTCACCTTCACGCCGGCGGCCGCCGGCCTGCGTACCACGTCGGTGACCCTCACCAGCAACGGCACCGGCAGTCCGCAGCAGCTGGTGGTGCAGGGCACCGGCGTCTCCGGGGGCGGCACGCCGCCACCGCCGCCGCCGACCAACGGCACCGCCGATGCGGTCGAGTACTTCCACGCCCAGTTCGGCCACTACTTCATCACCATCAGCGCCGACGAGATCTTCAAAATCGACACTGGCGTGTTCAAGGGCTGGGCGCGCACCGGACGCTCGTTCAAGATCCATCAGAACGCCGCGGCGGGACTCAATCCGGTCTGCCGCTTCTTCAGCGAAGCATTCGCCCCCAAGAGCTCGCACTTCTACACGCCGTTCCCGACCGAGTGCTCGGTGGTCAAGACCAATGCGAACTGGTCCTTCGAAGGCGAGGTGTTCTTCGTCGCGGTGCCGAGCGTCACCGGCGCCTGCCCGGCGAGCACCATCCCGGTCTACCGGATGTACAACAACGGCCAGTCCGGCGCGCCCAACCATCGCTACACGACGGATCTCGCGGTGCGCGAGCAGATGCTGGCGCAGGGCTGGATCGCCGAGGGCGAGGGCACGATCGGCGTGATCATGTGCGCGCCGCTGTGACGCGCACGCGCAACGACTGATTGACGCCTCCGCGCCGCGACTGATTTCCACGCCGCAGCAGGCAGCAGCGCCACGGGGTCCGCGCCAGCGGGCCCCGTGGCGTTTTCAGCGCGGTGCGACGCCCGGGTGGGTGTCGGCCGGGCCGGCCGGCGTGCCGTCGGCGCGCACGCCGAACCACTGCACGCCCTGCCCGTCGAGAAACGCCGGCGCCGCGTCGCCGAGCAGCATGGCGATGGTGGCGCAGCTGCCCGCCAGCACGCACAGCGGCGAGAGCACCGACACCGACTGCCAGTGGGTGACCGGCATGCCGTCGCCGGGGTCGAGGATGTGGCAGTAGCGGCGCCCGCCGAGTTCGAAATAGCGCTCGTAGTCGCCGCTGGTCGCCAGCGCGCCCTCGACCAGGTCGATGCCGGCGATGGTCGCGCCGGCGCGGCGCGGATGCCGGATGCCCACCCGCCACGGCCGGCCGTCGCCATGCGGACCGACGGCGCGCAGGTCGCCGCCCAGGTTGACCAGCGCGTGGCGAATGCCGTGTTCGGCGAGGATGGTCGCGGCGCGGTCGGCCGCGTATTCCTTGCCCACGCCGCCGAAGTCGATTTCCATGTCCGGACGCGGCAGGCGCACCGAGCTGTCGGTCCATTCGACCGCCGGCCAGTCGATCCAGGCGACGGCGGCGGCGAGCGCCGCCGGGTCGGGCAGCGCCGGCGGCTCGCGGCGGAAATCCCAGGCGCGGCGCAGCACGCCCGAGGTGATGTCGAAGCGGCCGCCGGACAGCGCGTGGCAGCGGTCGGCGTAGCGCAGCAGCGCGGCGGTCTCGGCGTCGATGGTCACCGCCGCGGCGCCGGCGGCGCGGTTGATGCGCGTGGTGACGCTGTCGTCGCGATAGCGCGAGTACTTGGCTTCGATGCGCAGCACGTCGGCGATGGCCGCGTCGGCGGCGCGGCGCGCGCGCGCCGCGTCGGCATCGTGCACCTGGAGGTCGTGTTCCGTCGCCATGGCGCGGAACCGGGTCTGGAATTGTTTCATCGCGCGGCGCGAAGCTGGACGCGGCGATTCTGGCATGCGGCGTGGCGGATTGCTTTATTGCCGGCCGCGCGACTGCGCGCGCGGGGCGCGCGCGGGGCCGCGCTCAGAACGTCGTCGACAGGTCGAACTGGAACCAGCGCGCCGAGAAGGTCTGGATGCCCGGGCTGCCGCTGCCGAACAGCCGCCAGTCCGGGTCCTGCCGGTAGTAGTCGGCGCGAAACGCCAGCCGCCAGTTGTCCCAGAGGTTGCGCGCGATGATCGCGCCGGCGGTGATCCCGCCCCAGGCGGCCAGCCGCGTGTCGGCGCTGTAGAGCTGACCTTCCCCCCCATAGCCCCTGGGCCAGGGCGGGTTGAAATAGAAGCTCGCCGCGCTCTGGTCGATGTAGCGCACGCCCGGCGTCACGGTGAAGCCCCAGGGCAGCGCCTGCACCCAGGCGGCCTCGAACATGCTGGAGCGGCCGCCGAAGGAATCGTGGATGAAGCGGTAGCCCAGCTTCATGGTCGCGTCCGGACCGGGCAGGTACTGGTTGTAGCGGGTGAGCCACGCCGTCACCTGGCGCTTGTCCGGGCGCGTGTCCAGCGACTTGTAGGGGTCGGAGTAGTAACCGTGGCCGGTGTAGTAGGTCAGGTTGGACTGGATGATGGCGTTGGCCGACAGCGCCTGCGTGACGCCGACCATGAAGTCGAGCGAATTGCGCTTCTGGTTGACGGCGACGCCGTTGGACGAGTTGATGCGGTCGTTGGTGCCGGCGAAGCCGACGGCCCAGGTGCGGTTGCGGTCGGCGCTGAAGAACTGCGCGTTGATCGAGCCGCCGCGCGACAGGAAGTCCTGTTCGCTGGAGACCACGGCGCCGGCGCTCACCGCATAGTCGCCGAACCAGCGCGTGACCTTGACGTCGCCGGCGGCGCGGTAATCGCCGATGGTCGCGCCAGACAGCGTGTTGAAGAACTTCGGCGATGCGCCGGTCACCGCGTCGTAGACCATGCCGCCCTCGACCGACCACTTGTCGTTGATCGGCAGCAGCGTGTAGAACGCCGGCGCGTCGACGCTCATCCGGTTCTTCCCCGGCTGCCAGTCGCGGTAGGAGAGGTACTGCAGTTCGAAGATGCCCCGGTCGGGCGCGGCCTGCGCGATCGCGGTCGCCGGCATCACGCCGGGCAAGGCCAGCGCCGCGGCAAGCAAGGCGCCGGCGGGACCCGCCGGCCTGGCCGCGGCTGTGCCGGGAAACGACGTGCTGGCGCTGTCGCGTGCGCTGCTGGCTGCGCGGCTGCGCGCGTGCCGGCGCGACGCGTCAGTTGCAGCCACAGCCGCCACCGCCGACGCCATAGCCGCCGGCAGCGGCTTCCTTGCTGGTGTAGATGTGCTGCTGCGTGCGCACGTCCATGCGCGCGTAGTCGAACTGCATCTCGGGCTTGGCGAGCTGGCCCTTCTCCCACGCCTGCGGCGGCTGGAAGCTGGCGCAGCCGGACAGCGCCAGCGACAACCCGACAAGCAGCAGCGCGATGCGCATGGCGGCGGCCTCTAGCCCCTGGCCGCGAGCAGCGCGACGATGCGCGCCTCGAGGCCGGCCTTGTTTTCGTCCTGGAAGCCGCGCTCGACATAGCTGACGTTGCCGCGGCCGTCGATCAGGTAGGAGCTGGGCATGCCCTTGACCGCGTAGGCCGCGGGCGTCGCGCCGGTCTCGTCGAAGACGATCGGAAAATTCGCCGGGACCTGGGTGAGAAAGCGGTCGGCGTCGGCGCGCTTCTTGTCGACATTGATGGCAACGACGGTGAAGCCCTTGGCGCCGTACTTCTGCTGCATTTCGTTCATCCACGGAAACGAGCGGCGGCAGGGGCCGCACCACGACGCCCAGAAATCGACGTAGACCACCTTGCCGCGCAGCGACGACAGCGCGAGTGTGTCGCCCTTCACCGTCGGCAGCGAGAAGGCAGGCGCCGCGCTGCCGGCGTCGGCGGCGGCAAGCGGGCCGGCGCCGCACAGGCAGGCCAGCGCGGCGATGGCGGCGGCAGCGGTGACGGAAACGCGGCGGCGCGGAAGGCTGGTGGTATTCATGACATTGGCATTATGCCCGATCCGCCGGCGTCAAAGCCATACGTCCGGCGCAGTTTTTCCGCGGCGGTCGCCGGCCACGCCGACGGGCGCCATCACTGCCCATTGAGCTTGTCCAGCGCCTTCCGGATCTGGTCCTGATGATCCAGGCGGCGAATCCGGTCGACGGCAGGCTTGGCGGCAGCCACGCGAGAAGTAAGCACTCGCTGCTTGACCCCCGGGATATGCGCCGGATGCATCGAGAAATGGCGCAGCCCCAGCCCCAGCAGCAATCGGGTCATGCGCAGGTCGCCGGCCATTTCGCCGCAGACCGCGATGGGCTTGCCGGCCTTGTCGGCGGCCTTGATCGCCAGCGACAACAGCCGCAGGACGGCCGGATGCAACGGGTTGTACAGATGCGCCACCGCGTCGTCCGCGCGGTCGACCGCCAGCGTGTACTGGATCAGGTCGTTGGTGCCGATGGACAGGAAGTCC
Organism: uncultured beta proteobacterium; assembly: GCA_963699765.1. Lineage (GTDB taxonomy): Bacteria > Pseudomonadota > Gammaproteobacteria > Burkholderiales > Casimicrobiaceae > VBCG01. The sequence goes on from CAVOVD010000015.1 coordinate 107,670, forward strand.
AGCCGCGCCAGGAACGAGTCGATGACGATCACCGCCGCGGGAATCTCGATCATCCCGCCGACCTGGATCTGCGAATCGAAGGCCACGCCCTGTTCGCGCAAACCCTCCTTGGCGCGTTCGATCATCGCCAGCGTCTGGTCGATCTCCGCCACCGACGCCAGCATCGGCACCAGGATGCGCACGTTGCCGTAGCGCGACGCGCGCAGGATCGCCCGCAGCTGGGTCAGGAACAGCCGCGGCTCGGCCAGGCAGAAGCGCACGGCGCGCAAGCCCAGCGCCGGGTTGGGCGCGACCCGCGAGAGTCCCGCCAGCCCTTCCTTGTGCTTGTCCGCGCCGAGGTCGAAGGTGCGGATGATCACCGGCAGTCCGTGCATGCCCTCGGCGACCGCGCGGTAGGCCTCGAACTGCTCGTCCTCCGACGGCAGCCCCGCCCGATTGAGGAACAGGAATTCGGTGCGGAACAACCCGACGCCGCTGGCGCCGCATTCCAGCGTCTGCACCAGGTCGTCGGGCAGCTCGATGTTCGCGTGCAGCTCGACGTGGTGGCCGTCGATGGTTTCCGCCGGCTTGGTGCGCAGGCGCGACAGCTTGCGCCGCTCGATCTCCAGCTCGTTCTGCTTCAGCCGGTAGTCGGCCAGCACCGCGCGATCGGGATTGACGATGACCACGCCCTGGTCGCCGTCGACGATCAGCATCTCGGCGTCGCGGATCAGCTGCCGCGCATTGTGCGTGGCGACCACCGCGGGCACGTTCAGGCTGCGCGCGACGATCGCCGTGTGCGAGGTTGCGCCACCGACGTCGGTGAGGAAGGCGCCGTACCGGTGATGCTTGAACTGGATCACGTCGGCGGGCGACAGGTCGTGCGCGACCAGCACGGTCTGCTCCTCGGCCGCGGGCGCCGGCAGCGCGCCCGGCATGCCCATCAGCCGCTTCAGCACGCGCTCGCCGACCTGGACCACGTCCGCCTTGCGCTCGCGCAGGTAGGCGTCCTCGATCTGGTCGAACTGTTCGACCAGGACGTTCAACTGCTTGGCCAGCGCCCACTCGGCGTTGCAGTGGGTCTCGGCGATGAGCTTCTTCGGCGACTCGGAGATGGTCGGGTCGGTCAGGATCATCCAGTGCACGTCGAGAAACGCGCCGAATTCGCCGGGCACCTCGCCGCTGGTCATCGCCGTGTGCAGCCCGGACAACTCGTTCTGCACCTCCTTCAGCGCCGCGGTGAAACGCGCGATCTCGGCGTCGATGCGATTCGACGCCACCGAGTAGTGCGCGACTTCCAGCAGCGCGTGCGAGACGAGCTGCGCGCGGCCGATGGCGATGCCACCGGAAACGCCAACGCCGTGCAGGGCGAAGCTGACCATCACGGGCGTCTCGGCGCGCCCGGGACGGGGGGCGCTACGAGCGCTCTCCGAGGCCGTCGTGGAACAGCGCGGAGATCGCGCGCATCGCCTGGACCTCGTCCGGTCCCTCGACCTCCAGCCGCACCGTCGTGCCTACCGACGCGGTGATCAGCATCACCGCGGCGATGTTGCGCGCGCTGGCGCGCTTGCCGCGCACCACCAGCGAAACATTGGAGGGAAAACGGTTGGCGATCTGCACGATCTTCGCGCAGGCGCGCGCGTGCAGTCCGGTTCGATTGCTGATGGCGATGGTACGAGTCTGCATGTGCGGCGCTCCGGATTTCGATGAACGTGGACTCCATCGCCGCAGACGGGCGGTGGTCAGCGTTGGTCGCCATCTTCGCGTATTGGTTCCGCAAGACCAGGCCAACTGTACTCGCGTTCGACGGCTTTGCGGAAGCGGCGTGATGCCGCCGGCCGTGCCCGGCGATTGTTGCACCGCAATGTCCGGGCGCCTCGCATCGCGGTGAGCAAGCGCCAACTCGCGCGCGACGCGTCCTGCCTGCTACTTGCCTTCGCCGAAGTGGCTGCCGATCAGCGTGACGATCGCCTCCATGGCGTCGCCCTCGTCCGGACCATCGATCTCGATGACGACCCTGGAGCCCTTGCCCGCCGCCAGCATCATCACGCCCATGATGCTCTTGGCGTTGACCTTGCGCCCGTTGCGCGACATCTGCACTTCGCTCTGGTACTTGCCCGCGAGCTGCGTCAGCTTGGCCGAGGCCCGCGCGTGCAGGCCCAGCGCATTGACGATCTCAACCTCGCGCTGCTGCATAGACCGGATCGATTTCGATGTGCAGCACGCCGTCGCAGCCGCCGGAGATCGCCTTGGTGATGATCGTCTCCATGCCCTTGCCGCGGTAGGTGATCGCGCGGATCAGCATGGGCAGGTTGACGCCGGCGACTCCCTCGACCCGGCCGGGCACCAGCAGCTTGACCGCGAGGTTGCAGGGCGTCGCGCCATAGATGTCCGAGAACACCAGCACGCCTTCGCCGGTGTCCAGCGCGCGCACCTTCTCCCGCGCCCCGGGCAGGAGGTCGAGCGGGTCATCCTCGCAGGTCACCGACACCGTGTCGAATTGCGGCGGGATGACGCCGAGCACGTGCGAGACCGCCTTGGCCAGGCTTTCCGGCAAGGTGTCGTGGGCGACGATCAGGATTCCGATCATGGGCCAATGTTAGCGGAAAGTGGGCGGGGGGGACGACTTTCCGAGCAACGGCACAGGGGTGCCGCCGGCCGGTGCGTGCCCTCAGGCCAGGTGCGCCGCCGCCAGCAGCGTCTGCGTGTATTCGTGCCGGGGGGCGGAGAACAGCGCCTCGGCCTCGCCCTGCTCGACGATATCGCCGTCCTTCATCACCAGCACCCGGTGCGCCATGGCGCGCACCACCGCCAGGTCGTGGCTGATGAACACGTAGCTCATCCCGTACTTGACCTGCAGGTCGGCCAGCAGTTGGAGCACCTGCTGCTGCACCGACACGTCGAGTGCGGAGGTCGGCTCGTCGAGCACCAGCACCTCCGGGCGCAGCACCACTGCGCGGGCGATGGCGATGCGCTGGCGCTGGCCGCCGGAGAACTCGTGCGGATAGCGGGTCAGCACGTCGGTGAGTCCCCGCGCCTCGGTCAGGCCGACCTCGGCCAGCATGGCGAGAATGCGTTCGCGGCGTTCCGCCTTGTTCAGCTCCGGCATGTGCAGCGCGACGCCCTCGCCGACGATCTGCTCGACGGTCATCCGCGGCGACAGCGAGCCGAACGGGTCCTGGAACACCACCTGCATGCGCCGGCGCATCGCCCGCAGCGTGGTCCGGTCGGCGTCGTCGATGCGCGTGCCTTCCAGCGTCACGCTGCCGGCGGCCATCGGCTGCAGCGCCAGCAGCGCCATGCCCAGCGTGGTCTTGCCCGAGCCGGATTCGCCGACGATGCCGAGCGTCTCGCCGCGCTTGAGTTCCAGCGTCGCGTCGCGCACCGCGCGGAACACGTCCTTGCCGAACCAGCCGCGCGCCGACACGAAGTCGACATTGACGCCCTTGGCGGCGGCCAGCACCGGCGCGTCGGCGGGCACCGGCTGCACGGCGCGCTGCGGCCGGCTGTTGATCAGCTTGATCGTATAGGGGTCCTGCGGTTGCGCGAACACCTGCGCGGTCTCGCCCTGCTCGACCAGGCGGCCGCGCTCCATCACGCCGACGCGGTGGCAGAAGCGGCGAACCAGATTGAGGTCGTGGGTGATGAACAGGATCGCCATGCCGTACTCGCGCTGCAGGTCCTCGAGCAGCACCAGGATCTGCGCCTGGATGGTGACGTCGAGCGCGGTGGTCGGCTCGTCGGCGATCAGCAGCTTCGGCCGGCAGGCCAGCGCCATGGCGATCATCGCCCGCTGCCGCTGCCCGCCCGAGAGCTGGTGCGGAAAGGCGTCGACGCGCCGCTCGGGCTCGGGAATGCCGGTGCGGGCGAGCAGCTCGATGGCGCGCGCGCGCGGCCTTGCGGTCGAGCCCCTCGTGCAGCTCCAGCACCTCGCCGATCTGGTTGCCGACGCGGTACAGCGGATTGAGCGCGGTCATCGGCTCCTGGAAGATCATCGCGATGTCGCTGCCGCGCAGCTTCTGCATCTGCGGCTCGGTCTTGGCCAGCACGTCCTCGCCCTGGAAGCGGATCTTGCCTTCGTAGCGCGCGGTCTCGAGCAGCCGCAGCACCGACAGCGCGGTCACCGACTTGCCCGAACCCGATTCGCCGACCAGCGCGAATTTCTCGCCGGCGTCGAGCTCGAAGGAAATGCGGTCGACGACGCGCGACGGCCCGAAGTTGACGCAGAGTCCTTCGACGGAAAGAAGCGGAGCGGCCATGGCGCCCCCTCGCGCGGCGGCGCGGGGGACGGGGGGGGGGCGATGGAGGTCGTTGCTCATCAGGACTTCCGCGTGTCGAAGGCGTCGCGCAGCGCGTCGCCGATGAAGGTCAGCAGCAGCAGCGTGAACGACAGCACGATGAAGGTGGGGATGGCGATCCACCAGGCGTCGAGGTTTTCCTTGCCCTCGCGCAGGAGGTCGCCCAGCGACGGGATGTTCGGCACGCCCAGCCCCAGGAAGTCCAGCGCGGTCAGGAACAGGATCGCCGCGCTCATCCGGAACGGCAGGAAGGTGATCACCGGCGTCATCGAGTTGGGCAGCACGTGCCGCCACATGATCTGCAGGTTGGACAGGCCCATCGCCCGCGCCGCCTTGACGAACTCGAGGTTGCGGTTGCGCAGGAACTCCGCGCGCACGTAGTCGGACAGGCCGATCCAGCCGAACAGCGCGAACACGCCGACCAGCAACAGCAGCGTCGGCGCGAAGATCGAGGCGATGATGATCAGCAGGTAGAGCTCGGGCACCGCGTTCCAGATCTCGATCACCCGCTGCGCGGTCAGGTCGACGCGGCCGCCGAAGTAGCCCTGCAGCGCGCCGACGATGATGCCCAGGATGGTGCCGACGAAGGTCAGCGTCAGCGCGAAGTAGATGCTCACGCGGAAGCCGTAGAGCAGGCGCGCGACGATGTCGCGCCCGGAGGAGTCGGTACCCAGCCAGTGCCCGGCCGTCGGCGCCAGCGGGTCGGCCGCGCGCGCGTAGTAGTCGAGCGTGCGCGCGCCGAACTGGTTGAAGGTGAACAGCGCGAAATTGCCCGGCTTGGCGAACTGCTCCTCGATGAACGGGTCGTGCCAGTCGGTGTCGGTGGCGAAGTCGCCGCCGAAGCGCTTCTCGGGCTGGTTGTTGACGATGGGGAAGAACCACTCGCCGTCGTAGCGCGCGACCAGCGGCCGGTCGTTGGAGAAGACCTCGGCGAAGGTGCCCACCACCAGCATCACCAGGAACATCAGCAGCGACACATAGCCCAGCCGGTTGCGCTTGAAGCGCGCCCAGGCGCGCTGGTTGGGCGACAGCGACGTGGCGCGCCGCGGCGCGGCGGTCTCGGCCAGCATCGCCTCGGGCGCGCCCTCGCCCAGCGGCGGCTGCGTGACCAGGCTCACTTGCCCACCGCCGCGAACTGGACGCGCGGGTCGACCACGACGTACATCAGGTCGCCGATCAGCTTGACCACCAGCCCGATCAGCGTGAAGAAGTACAGCGTGCCCAGCACCACCGGGTAGTCGCGGCGGATCAGCGACTCGTAGGACAGCAGGCCGAGACCGTCCAGCGAGAAGATGGTCTCGATCAGCAGCGAGCCGGCGAAGAACGCGCCGATGAACGCCGCCGGGAAGCCGGTGATGATCGGGATCAGCGCGTTGCGGAACACGTGCTTGTAGAGCACCTTGCGCTCGGACAGCCCCTTGGCGCGCGCGACCAGCACGTACTGCTTGCGGATTTCCTCGACGAAGGTGTTCTTGGTCAGCATGGTGACCACGGCGAAGCTGCCGATCGCGTAGCAGGTCAGCGGCAGCACCAGGTGCCACAGGTAGTCGGCGATGCGCGCCGGCCAGGACAGCGTGGCCCAGTTGTCGGAGGTGAGGCCGCGCAGCGGGAACCAGTCGAGGAACGAGCCGCCGGCGAAGAGCACGATCAGCAGCACGCCGAGCACGAAGCCCGGTATGGCGTAGCCGACCAGCACGAACAGCGTCGTCACGGTGTCGAAGCGGGTGCCCTCGCGCACCGCCTTGGCCACGCCCAGCGGAATCGAGATCAGGTAGGAGATCGAGGAACGTCCACAGGCCGAGGCTGACCGACACCGGCAGCTTTTCCTTGATCAGCGACCAGACGTCCTTGTTGCGCATGAAGCTCTTGCCCAGGTCGAACTGGGCGAAGTTCTTCATCATCGACAGGTAGCGCTCCAGCGGCGGCTTGTCGAAGCCGTAGAGCTTCTTCAGGTCCTCGACCTGCTTCTTGTCGAGGTCGCGCTTGCCGGAGAAGCCGCCGGTCTCGCCGCCGACGCCGGCGCGCGCCTCGGCGAGGATCTGCTCGACCGGACCGCCGGGGACGAACTGGATGACCAGGAAGGTCAGCGTCAGCACGCCGATCAGCGTCGGGATCATGAGCAGCAGGCGCTTGCCGATGTAGACGAGCATGTGGTGGCCTTTTCCGTCGTTCCCGTCGCGCCTAGGGCTTCGCCGCGGCGCTGGCCGCCGACTTGCCCGCCGCCGCGCCCGCCTTGCCGGCGTCCTTGTCCCACCACGCGGTGATCGCCCACTGCATGTAGTCGCTGGGCGTGGCGATGGTGTAGAACTTGGGCACGACCTTCGGAATGCCGAACTTGTCCCAGCGCGACACGCGGTTGCTGCCGCCGTAGAGGTCGGGCACCACGTAATGCTCGTACATGAACACGCGGTCGAGCGCGCGCGTGGCGGTGCGCAGCTCCTCCATCGTCTTCGCCTGGTCCATGCGCTCGATCAGGAAGTCGATGGCCTTGTTCTTGATGCCGCCGTAGTTGGCCGAGGCTTCCTCGTCGGCGGCCGCGCTGCCGAACGCGGCCTTGAGATCGGCGGCGTTGGGCAGCGCCCAGTCGCCGGTCTTGATGTTGATCATGTCGAAGTCGAAGGTCTGGATGCGCTTGCGGTAGAGCGCGAAGTCGACCAGCCGCACGTTGAGCTTGATGCCCAGCATGGCGAGGTTGCGCTCGTAGACCGCCTCGCGCCGGCCGATGGCGTCGCCCGCCTCCAGCCACTCGAACTCGAAGCGCTCGCCCTTCGCGTTGCGCAGCACGCCTTCGCCGTCGACCTTCCAGCCGGCCTCCTCGAGCAGGCGCCGCGCCTTCTTCAGGTTGTTGCGCAGGCCGTTGGGATCGAGGTCGGTGCGCGGGTCCTGCCAGGAGGGGCCGAACACCGCCGCCGGCAGGTCGCCGCGGAAGGGCTCCAGCAGCGCGAGCTCGCCGGCCGACGGCTCACCCGTCGCGGCGAACTCGGAGTTGGCGAACACGCTGTTGGTGCGCTTGTACTGCTTGTAGACGTTGATCGCCGCGAAGTCGTAGGCGAGCACCAGCGCCTCGCGCACGCGGCGGTCCTGGAACAGCGGCCGGCGCAGGTTGAAGATGTACGACTGCAGGCCCATGCCGAAACCGGTGGGGAACTCCTCCTTGACGATGCGCCCGTCGGCCCACTTGGGACCGGAGTGCTGGCGCGCCCAGCGCTTGGCCGAGTACTCCATCAGGAAGTCGAACTCGCCGGCCTTGAACGCCTCCAGCGAGATCGCGTTGTCCTGGTAGTAGCGGTAGATGACGCGGTCGAAGTTGTACTGCCCCTTCGACACGCCGAGGTCGCGCGCCCAGTAGTCGGGGTCGCGGACGAACTCGATGCGCCGTGGCATGTCCACCGCGCCGACCTTGTAGGGGCCGGTGGTGATCGGATGCTCGTTGATCACCTCGCTGAACTTTCTTCATCTTGCCGTCGGCGCCGAGCGACCACTTGGTCGAGAACACCGGCAGGCCGCCCAGGTTGAAGATGGTGTCGGACGGTGCGCGCCTTGAGGTCGAAGCGCACGGTGCGCGGGTCGAGCACGGTGATGCCCGCCACGCCGTCGAGCTGGGTGCGCACGGACGGCGCCACCTCGGCGCTGGTCAGCATCGCGAACACGTGCTTCAAGTCCGCCGCGGTCACCGGGTCGCCGTTGATGAAGCGCGCCTTGGGATTGATCCTGAAGGCGACCCAGGACTTGTCCGGCGCGACCTGGATGTCTTCCGCGACCAGCCCGTACATGGTGTCCGGCTCGTCGCCGGAACGCACGGCCAGCGTCTCGAACATCAGCGTGGTCAGCCCCGCCGGCGACTGGCCGCGGATGGTGTAGGGATTGAACTTGTCGAAACTCGAGCGCCGGTCCGGGTTGTTGGCCTGCATGGTGCCGCCCTTGGGCGCGTCCGGATTCACGTAGTCGAAGTGGGTGAAGCCGCGCGGGTACTTGGGCTGGCCGTAGGCGGCGTAGGCGTGCGACCACTTGTCCGGGGCGGGCTGTGGCCCCGCGCCCACCGCGGACGGCGGCGCATCCTTCGCGGCCGGCGTGGCGGCCAGCGCTAAGGTCCCGGCCATCGCGAACGCCAGCGCCAGCAGCAGCGCCGGCAGCGGGCCGACCGGTGCGAGGCGGTATGGGCGGGCGAACGGGGGGAGTTCATCGGTACGGGTTCGGCAGCAGGCGGGGATTTTCCCATGAGAACATCAGACGGGACCGAAAACTCCCGATATACCTCGCGGACTTAAGTCCGGCTTAGCGGCCTGTAGACGGAGGCCGCGGGGCCGGGCCGGCGCGCGGGCGCGATGATCGCCGTTCCCGCCCCGGAGCGCAAATCCGCCGGTGCCGGCGCACCCGGAATCAGCCCCGTACCGCCTTCTGCAGCGCGTCGGCGAACAGCCCGGCAACGTCGAAACCGCTTTGCTGGGCGATCTCGACAAAGCAGGTCGGCGAGGTCACGTTGACCTCGGTCAGGCAGGGTCCGATCACGTCCAGCCCCACGATCAGCAGGCCTTCGGCCCACAGCGGCGCGGCCAGCGCGGTGGCGATCTCGCGCTCGCGCGCAGTCAACGGCCGCACCTCGCCGCGGCCGCCGACGGCGAGGTTGCCGCGCGTCTCGCCCTCCTTGGGGATGCGCGCCAGCGCAAAGGGCACGACCTCGCCGGCGATCAGCAGCACGCGCTTGTCGCCTTCGGCGATCTCGGGCAGGAATTTCTGCGCCATCACCGACTGCCGGCCGTGCTGTGCCAGCGTCTCGATGATCACGTTGCGATTGGGATCGGTGCGGCCGACGCGGAACACCGAGCTGCCACCCATGCCGTCCAGCGGCTTGAGTATCGTGTCCGCGTGCTCGTCGATGAACGCGCCGAGCAGCGCCGCATCGCGGGTGACCAGCGTGGGCGCGATGAACTCGCCGAACCGGGCGATCGCCATCTTCTCGTTGTTGTCGCGGATCGCCCGCGGCCGGTTGAACACCCGCGCGCCCTCGCGCTCGGCGCACTCGAGCAGGTAGGTCGAGTAGACGTACTCCATGTCGAACGGCGGGTCCTTGCGCATGATCACCGCGGCGAACTCGGCCAGGCGGCGCGTTTCCGCCTCGCCTTGCGCGTACCAGGCATGGTCGTCGGCGAACAGTTCCAGCGGCCGGGCACGGCCGCGGGTCACCCCAGAGCTCCACGACAGGTCGCCCTGCGCCAGCGCGTGGATCTGGTGGCCGCGCTGCGCCAGCGCGCGCATCATCGCCACGCTGCTGTCCTTGTAGGCGCGCAGTTCGGGCAACGGGTCGAGAATGAAGGCGAAGTCCATGGCGGATAGATTCAGTGCCGGGACCGCATCCTACCGCGTCGGTCGCCGCGCCGCGACCGCGGCGTTATCCGCGCGCCTTGCGACCGGCGTCGCCCCCGGGCTAGTCGCCCTGGCTTTCCGTGTCGCGCGAGAGGTCCTGCCAGGGCATCACGTGCACCGCATCGGAGAGCAGCGAGACGCGGACCGCCTCGTCCAGCGCCAGCCGGTTGCGCCGCGCCACGTGCGTGGGGACGCGCAGCCACAGCGACCGGGGCATGACGGTCGATGCGCATCGCCAGCGTCGTGTCCTCGCCCTGCTCCAGGCAGTCGGCGACGACGCCGTCGACCGGATTCTCGCGCTCGCCGCGCGACGGCCGGTCGCGCCGGTGCAGCAGCACGCCGGACAGCGGAATCGCGAAGCACACGCGGTCGCCGACGGCAAAGCGCTCGGGCACCGCGCATTCAACCTCCATCGCGTTCCAGCCGAGGCCGCGATGGCCGTCGGCGCGGACGATCACCCGTGCCTCGAACACGTTGCGCAGATCGACCAGCCGCGCCACCAGCGCATCGGCCGGCCGGGTCATCACCTCCAGCGGCGTGCCGGTCTGCAGCGTGCGGCCGCGATGCAGGATGCTCATGCGGTCGGCCAGCAGCGCCGCCTCGTCGAGATCGTGCGTGACCAGCACGATGGGCAGCGCCAGCGTGCGCCGCAATTCCGCCAGCTCGCGGTAGAGCCGCTGCCGCGTCACCCGGTCCACGGCGGAGAACGGCTCGTCGAGCAGCAGCACCTGCGGGTCGCGCGCCAGCGCCCGCGCCACCGCGACGCGCTGCTGCTGGCCGCCGGACAACTGCGCCGGCTTGCGCGATTCCAACCCGGCGAGGTGGACGCGGGCGAGCAGTTCGCGCGCCCGCGCCGCGCGCCCGGCCGCCGGGCGATGCGACATCGCCGCGACGACGTTGTCCAGCGCCGACAGGTGCGGAAACAGCGCGTAGCTCTGGAACACGAAGCCGGTGGAGCGCTGCTGCGGCGTGCGGTCGATGCCGGCGTCGGTGTCGAACCAGGTCTGCCCGGCGCAGTCGATGCGCCCGGCGGCGGCGCGGTGCAGGCCGGCGATGCAGCGCAGCAGCGTCGACTTGCCGCTGCCCGAGGGGCCGACCAGCGCCAGCGTCTCGCCGGGCGCGCAGGCAAGGGTGGCGTCCAGCGCGATCGGCCGCTGCTGCGCCAGGCGCACCGAGAGACCGTTGGGCACGTCAGCCAAGGGTGCGCTCCCGCGACCGCGACGACGAATAGGCGATGGCGATCGCCACCAGCGAGCAGGCGAGCAGCGCCGCCGCCATGGTCGACGCCGCCGAGGTGTCGAAGGCCTGCATCCGGTCGTAGATGGCGATGGAAATCGTCTTGGTCTCGCCGGGATGGATCAGCACCAGCCGCGCGACGAGCGGGCTCGCCGGGCGGGTCATCACGGCGAGCGGCGTATCGGCCTGCAGCGTCGAGCCGCGGTGCAGGATGCACGATGCGGTCGGCGAGCATGGACGCCTCGTCGAGCTCGTGCGTGACCAGCACGATCGGCATCTCCAGCGTGCGGCGCAGCTCGGCCAGCTCGTCGTAGAGCCTCTGCGCGCGTGACCCGGTCGACCGCCGGAGAACGGCTCGTCGAGCAGCAGCACCGCCGGGTCGCGGGCGAGCGCGCGGGCCACCGCGACGCGCTGCTGCTGGCCGCCGGACAGCTCGCGCGGGCCGGCGCGCCTCGAGGCCCGGCGAGGTGCATCCGCTCGAGCAGCGCGCGCGCCGTGCGCGCGCGCTCGGCGCGGCGGCAGGTGCGCCCATCGCCAGGCTGCACGTTGTCGAGCGCGCTCAGGTGCGGAAACAGCGCGTAGTGCTGGAACACGAAGCCGACCGAGCGCTCGCTGCGGCCGGGCGTCGACGCCGGCGGCGGTGTCGAGCCAGATCTCGCCGCCGCAGCGCGATGCGGCCCGCGCTGCGGCGCGCAGCAGGCCGGCGATCGCGCGCAGGATCGTCGACTTGCCGCTGCCCGAGGGCCGACCAGCGCGAGCATCTCGCCGCGCGCGCGCAGTCGAGCGCGACGCGTCGAGCGGGATCGGCCGCTGCCTGCCGCAGCTCGCACGCGCAGGCCGCTCAGGCGGCGTCACGCCATGCCTGCGGCGGCGCGCGCGACGCGGTCCAGTAGGTCGACGCGCGATCGCCGCGATGCGACAGCGCGAGCAGCAGCGCCGACATCAGCGCCGGCGCCGGCGATGTCGAAGGCCTGCACGCGGTCGTAGATCGCGATCGCGACGGTCTTGGTCTCGCCGGGGATGCTGCCGCCGACCATCAGCACGACGCCGAACTCGCCCAGCGTGTGCGCGAAGGTCAGCACCAGCGCCGACAGCAGGCCCGGCCAGGCCAGCGGCAGCTCGATGCGCCACGAAGGCTCTGCCAGCGCGACAGGCCGCAGCACGCGGCGGCGTCGCGCAGGTCGCGCGGAATCGCCTCGAAGGCGCGCTGCAGCGGCTGGATCGCGAACGGCAGGTTGAAGATGACCGACGCGACCAGCAGGCCGTCGAACGTGAACACCAGCGGCTGCCCGGTCAGCGCGCTCGACAGGCTGGCCGAGCGGCGACGTCGCGCGCCGAACGCCACCAGCAGGTAGTAGCCCAGCACCGTCGGCGGCAGCACCAGCGGCAGCGCGAACAGCGCCTCGACCCAGCGGCGGCCGGCGAAGTCGCGCCAGGCGAGCACGCGCGCCAGCGACGATGCCCAGCGGCACCAGGATCAGCGACGGTCGCAGCGGCGAGCTTGCAGCGACAGCAGCAGCGCGGGCCAGTCCATCGCGTCACGCCGTCCGGCAGCGCGAAGCCGTAGCGCGCGAGCACGGCCCGCGCCGCGGGCTGCTGCAGGTAGGCGTAGAACGCCCGGCGCGCCGGCCCGGCGCTGCGCAGCAGCACCATGCGCTGGCGCAGCGGCCGGTGCATGTCGGCCGGCAGCGGCACGTACCGTGCCGCTGCCGAGCACCTCCGGCGCCAGCGGCCAGCGACAGCGCGACGATGCCGCCCTGCGCCGAGCCGCAGGCGCGAACTGCGCCGCCTGCGACGACGTTCTCGCCCAGCACCAGACGCCGGCCGAGCGCCTCCCAGACGCCGGCCGCGACTCAGCGCCTCGCGCGCCGCGCGACCGTAGGGCGCGTGCTCCGGATTGGCGATCGCGAACTTGCGCACGCGGCCCGCCGCCGACCGCCGCCGCGAGATCGGCCAGCGCGGATCGAGCCTTGAGCGCCGAGCCCGCCGGGCACGAACAGCACGATCCGCCCGGTCGCATAGCGCACGCCCGTCGTCGACGGTCCGGCCTTCCTTCGCCAGCGCCACGACGTAGGCCTCGTCGGCCGACAGGAAGAGCTCGAACGGCGCGCCCGCGGCGATCTGCCGGCGGAAGTTGCCCGACGAGCCGTAGACGAGCGCACCTCGCTGCCCGCGTTCGCGCGCGAAGGCCGCGGCGATCTCGGTCAGCGCGAACTGCAGGTCCGAGGCGGCGGCGACGAGCGGCGCCGGCGCGGCGGCCGCGGTTGGCCGTTGCCGCGACCGCCAGGGACTTGTGCGCCGGCGGCGACGGCCAGGGCCGCGACGGCGGCCAGGCGCGCGAGGCGATGCAGGACGACGATCATGGCCTCCGGAATCTTACGCGACGGGCGAGCATTCCCGCGGCGATCGCGCAAGCTGCCGCATCGGCGTCGGGCGCGACTCGTCACCGCGCAGCGCCTCCGGCGCCGGCCTCGAACGCCGCCCGGATAGAGCTCCTCCAGCACCGCCCGCGCGGCCTGCGCCAGCAGCGGCTGCAGCGCCTCGGCCACGCGGGTTCCGTCGCAGCGCGGCCCGCGCTCGGCGAAGATCGCCGCCAGCGGCTCGCGCCGCGCCGCGACCGCGGCCTCGACCAGCGCGCGCCAGAGCGGCGGGCATTCGGCGTCGCGATAGTCGCCGCGCCCGCGGCCGTAGTGCGCGACGGCGAGATAGCGCAGCAGCGCCTCCGACCACCAGCCGCTCGAGGAAGTCGTCGCCCCAGCGCACGACGTGCTCGGTCTTGCCGCGCACCACGTTGTAGCCGCGCGCGGCGCCCGCGCCGCCCAGCGCGCCGAGCACGCGCGCCGGTGAGCATGCCCGCGCCGAAGGTCAGGCCGCCCGCGGCGAGGTCGGCGGCCAGGCCGGCGACGCGCGCCGGAGACGATGCCGCCCATCGCCGCCGCCTTGCCTTCGCCGACCGGACCCTCGCGCAGGACGTCGCTGCGCCATGCGCGCCTCGACTTCGCCGGCGGCGCTGCCTTCGAGATCGTGAATGGCGATCAGCTGCGCCATCGCCTGGCGCATGTCGGCCTCGACGGCTTCGAGCAGCACCTGCGGCGCGCGGCCTGCGTCGGCGGCGCTGGGCGTCGGTGCCGACGCCCAGCGCCTGCCCGATCCGCTGCAGCATCGCCTGCGGCGGCAGCGCGACGCGCGCGCACACCGCGTCGGCCACCACCCGCGCCAGGATCGACATCGCCGCGTCGAACTGCGCCCAGCGCCGCGCCCGCCAGGCCGGTCGAGCCGGCGCGAACGCCGGCCGGCGCGGCGCCGGCAGCAGCGGCTCGATCGCCGCGAACAGCGCGAACTCCTGCACCCAGCAGCGCGCGAAGGCGTCCAGCGCCAGCACGTCGCGCACGCAGGCGTGCCGCCGCAGCGCGTCGCGCCAGCGCGCGACGTCGTCGGCCTCGTCGTCCGGCGCGCGCGGCGGACCCATCTGGTTGAGCAGAACCAGCACCGGCTTGTCAGCCGCGCCAGCACGTCGAGTTCGGGCGCGAGATAGCCGGCGTCGGCCGGCTCCTCCGACGCGTTGACCAGGTAGAGGATGACGTCGGCGTTGTCGCGCACGTTGCGCACCGCCAGCTGGGTCAGCCAGAACGGGCGGTCGCGAAAGCGGTCCCAGACCTCGCTCAGGAACCAGCCGATGGGATTGCCTTCCTGCGCCAGCCGGCGCGCGAGGCGCGCGCTGTCGCCGAAGCCCGGCGTGTCCCAGAGCATCAGCACGTCGCCGTGCTCGGATTCGATCAGCGCGAAGGCGGTCGCCTCGGTGGTGACGTGCGGCGCGTCGCGCACCTCGCCGACGTCGCGACCCAGCAGCGTGCGCGCCAGCGTGGTCTTGCCCGCGTTGGTGTGCGAGATCAGCGACAGCGCGACGGTGACCGCAGCCGGGTTCATGCGCCTCGCCTCGCCGGCGGCCGCCGTCAGCGGAGTCTCGCGAGCGCGGCGTCGAGCGCCGCCTCGGCGGCCTCGGCGTCGGGACGGACCAGATCGACGAACACCGGGACCAGGCCGCAGTCGGCGCAGAGCTCGCGCCACAGTTCGCGGCGCGCGTCGCGCCGCGCCGCGTCGCCGCGCCAGCGCGCATTGAAGCGTCGACTCGTCGACCACCGCCACCAGCGGGCGGCCGATGGCCGCGCAGCCCCGACAGGAACCTGCCGTGCACCTCGGCTTCCGGCGTCGCCGTGGCGTTGAACAGCGCGATCAGCGGCGTGTCCACCTCGGCGGCGAGCGTCCCGGGCCGCGAGTCCTCGTCGCCGTAGGCCACGGGCACGGCGACGTTCAGCGCGACGTCGCCGCCCAGCGCGCGCGCGAGCAGCAGGCGCAGCGTGTCCAGCGCCGCGGCGTCGGCCTCGTAGCTGAACGGCTGCACGCGCGCCGCCGCCGCGCCCGGATGGAAGCCGCGCAGCAGGCGCGCGAAATACGGCCCGGAGAGATCGTCGAGGACATGCGCCGCGCGATGGCGCTCGACCACCGCCGACCACAGCGCCAGGCCCACGCGCGGCAGGATCGCCACCACCAGCAGCGTCGCCGCCATCAGGTGCAGCCAGGGCGCCGCGTTCTCGCTCGCCGGGGCGCGGATCGCCGCCACATGCGCGACGTCGGGCACGCCGAACGGGACCAGCAGCGCGCCGGGCGCGTAGGCGACCGCGACGATCGCGCGCACCGTGTCCGCGTCGAGGAAGGTGCTCTCCCAGGTGGCGCGATATTCGAAGGCGATGCCGCGCACGTAGAGGCCGGCGATGACGCCGCCGGCCAGCGCCGCCGCGGCGACGTGCAGGATGCGCGCGGCGCGGGCCGCGTACAGCGGCGCCGCGCGCGACGCTCCAGTCGGCGGCGAAGTCCGCCGCCGCGCGCGTCGCCGGATCGTCGCCGCGCTCGCGCTCGCCGGAGCGCGGCGCAGCACGCCGGCCAGCCAGGCAACGGTCCGCCGCAGCGGCCCCGGCGTTCCCGGCTCGCCGTAGCGCGTCACGAATCCGGTGGCCAGCAGCGCATAGACGGCCAGGTTCCAGATCACCAGCGGCAGCACGGGCGAATACAGGATGTTGATGCGCCGCACGCCGCCGAGGCCGTCGGCGACCAGGCCAAGGAGGAAGGCACCGACGACGATCACCGTCCCGACCCAGGGTCGCCAGCGCGACGCCTGCGCCAGTCGCGCCAGCGCACCGCCGCGCTCGCGCAGGCGGGCGAGCGCGAGTTGCGCCCGGCAGCCGATGAATTCGCCGGACGGCGCCGCCTCGCCCACCACTTCGGCCGCGGCGCGACTCGCCCAGGACCGGTCGGCGTCGGTCCAGAGGTCGCGGGCGCGATCGGCGGTTTCGATCGCGCGTACCGCGGTCACCGCCAGTGCTGTGGATTCGTCCATGGCCGTCTCGAGAGCGCGGTCATGATGCCCTAAACGCCGCCGGGCGGCGAACCGCAGGCGCGTCGCGCCGACGCGGCGATACGCGGCGGCGGCGCGTCGTCGCCTAGCGCCGCGGCGGCAGCGGCCCGCGCGCAACGCGCGGCCGCGGCCCGAACTCGGGGATGCCCGGCGACGAGCGCTCGATGCTGTTCCAGCGCCACGGCCAGCGCGCGCTCGAGCTGCCGGTCGCGTCCCGCGGCGGCATCCTGCGGCGCGTTGTCGACCTCGATCTGCGGATCGGTGCCGTAGTTCTCGACGCCGAAGCCGACGTCGTAGAACCAGAACGAGAACTCCGGCTGCGTGGTCTCGGTGCCGTCGACCAGCGCGATGCCGCGGCCAGATGCCGATCACGCCGCCCCAGGTGCGCGTGCCGACCAGCGGGCCCAGCTCCATCAGCTTGAAGTTGTGCGAGAAGATGTCGCCGTCCGAACCCGCGTGCTCGTTGGTCAGCGCCACCACCGGGCCCAGCACCGACTCGTCCGGATAGGGCGAGGGCTGCATCCAGCGCGCCAGCGCGTAGCCGCGCCGCCGCCTGCGCGATCTTCTCCAGCAGCAGCTGCGACACGTGGCCGCCGCGGTTGTAGCGGACGTCGACGATCAGCCCGTCGCGGTCGCATTCGGCGCTGAAGTAGCGGTGGAACTCGGCGAAGCCCGCCGACTGCATGTCGGGCAGGTGAAAGTAGCCGACGCGGCCGCCCGACTGCTCGTGCACCCAGGCGCGGTTGCTCTCGACCCATTCGCGGTAGCGCGCCGGCACCTCGTCGGCGAGCGTCTTCACCAGCACGTTGCGCGTCGTCGGCCGCCCCGGCGTCGCGAGCGTCAGCTCGACCTTGCTGCCCGCCTGGTGCACGAGCAGCGCCTGCGGCGGCAGTCTCGCGCGACACCGGCTGGCCGTTGACCGCGACGATGCGCTCGCCGACCTTCGCCTCGACGCCGACGGCGTTCAGCGGCGAGTCCGCGCCCGCGTCCCAGGGGTCGCCGGTGACGATGCGCGCGATCTCGTAGCCGCTGCCGTCGGCGTCGGCGCGAAACTCCGCCGCCAGCTGGCCCAGCGTGCACCGGCGGCGGCTTGCGGTGGTCGCCGCCCATTTCGTAGGCGTGCGACGTGCCGAGCTCGCCCTGCATTTCCCAGATCAGGTCGGAGAGCTCGCTGCGCGTGGCCACGCGCGCGAGCAGCGGCTCGTAGCGCGCGAAGACGGCGTCCCAGTCGACGCCCGACATGTCCGCCGTCCAGAAGTGGTCGCGCTGCAGGCGCCAGACTTCGCGCAGCATCTGCCGCCATTCGCCGCGCGGATCGACCGACACGCGGATGCGCTCGAGGTCGAGCCAGCCGCTCTTGCGCGACGGCGCGTCGGATCCTCGCGCCTTGTCGCGACTCGGGCTTGCGGTCGCGCGGGAATCGCGCGCAGCCGCTTGCCTTCGCGCAGCAGCAGCGTCGATGCGCGTCCGCGGCGAGCACGAAGCGCTCGGCCTTGTCCGGTCAGCGTCTCGGCGCGGCCGGTCGCGAAGTCGAACAGCTCGAGCCGTCCCGGGCCTTCCTTGTGGCCGCCGCGGCCGTGCGCGCCGGGGATCGGGAAGCATCGTCCAGACGACCTTGCCGCCGGCCACGCCGGCGATCTGCCCGAAGCGGCCCTCGGGCACCGGAAACGCGGCGACGCGCCGCGCGAGCCCGGCAGGTCGACCCGCACCGGGGCCGGCGTCGCCGGTGCGTCGCCGTCGCCGTTGTCCTTGCCGGCCTTGACGTCCTCGTCGGCGCCCGCGTCGGGCTTGAGTCCGCGCGGCTCGGGATCGAACGGCGGCCGGCCGCCCGCCTGCAGCGCGATCAGGTAGGGCCGGCGGCGCGCGGGAACGACAGCTCGAACTGCACGCTGTCGTAGACCGGGTCGAAGGTGCGCAGCGACAGGAAGTACAGGTAGCGGCCCTTGGGGTCGAAGGCCGGCGCGTAGTCGCGGAACTCCGGCTGCGAGGCCAGCACCGAGCTGTTCGCGGCGACGTCGTGGAGCTTGATCGCGCAGTGGCGCGCGATCGGTCCAGAACGAGTAGGCGAGCCAGGCGCCGTCCGGCGACCAGGCGAGGTCCTCGGTGCGGCCGTGGTCGCTGCGATCGACCGTGGTCAGCGCTGCCGCTGCCGACGTCGCCGATCAGCACCTCGTTGCGGTGGTTGGCGATGGCCACGCGCGTGCCGCAGGGCGCCGCGCGCATGGCGACCACGCGGCCCACGTCCCAGGGCAGCGTCGTGCGCCGCGCCGTCGCGCCAGACCTCGACGCGCTCCTCGCCGCGAGCCGTCGCCGACCGCGATCAGCGTCGCTGCCGTCGGCCAGCCACTGCGGATGCCGATAGCGCGCGCCGTCGACCGCGCCCCACTGCCGCACCGCGCCCTCCCACAGGCCGAAGGTGAAGATCTTGCCGCGCACGTCGACCGCGACGCTGTGGCCGGCCGGATGCAGCGCGAACTCGCCCAGGTTGTCGGCGGCCGCCACGAAGCGGCGCGCCGCCTGCGTGCGGTGCGCCGGCACGCGCACGTCGATCTTCGCCGTCCTGTCGGTCGCCGGATCGAACAGCCACAGGTCGGCGCCGCACTGGTAGACGATGCGCCTGCCGTCGGTCTGCGCGAGGCGCGCGTAGTAGTCGTCGTGGTCGGTGTGGCGGCGGCGCTGCGTCCCGTCCGGTCCGCAGGAATAGAGGTTGCCCACGCCCTCGGCGTCGGACAGGTACCAGATGCGTTCGCCGATCCACATCGGCGAGGTCAGGTTGCCGGGCAGCTCGGTCATGCGACGAAACTCGCCGCCGCCGTCGGCGTCGATCCAGAAATGCCCGGCGGTGCCGCCACGATAGCGCTTCCAGCGCGCCGGGTCGGCGGTGTTGCGCCCGATCAGCTTCGCCCCGCCGGGACCGAAGGCCAGATGATTGACCTGGCCCAGCGGCAGCAGCTGCGGCAGGCCGCCGGCCGGATCGAGCGTGAACGCGCGATAGTTGCGGAAGAACGGCTGCCCGTGCGTGGTGACGAACAGGATGTGGCCTTCGCGCGTCCAGCCGCGCACCATCACGTCGGGACCCAGCCAGGTCATCCGCCGCGCCGGGCCGCCTTCGGCCGGCATCAGGTAGACCTCCGGGTGCTGCTCGTCGCGGCCGACGAAGGCGAGCCACTGCCCGTCGGGCGACAGCGCCGGCGTCGAGGGCTCGCCCAGGCCGGCGGTCAGGCGGCGGGCGACGCCGCCCTGCGGCGGGGACGCTCCACAGGTCGTCGTCGCAGACGAAGACGACGGTGTCGCCCTGAATGGTCGGTTGGCGCAGATAGCCTTGGTCGGTCATGGACGGGTCCTGGATGCGTGAGGGTATCGGCAGGCGCGCAACAGGCGTGCGCAGCGAACGGATGATGGCAGCGTCGCCCGATGGTAACGGAGCCGCCGAGGTTCACGCCATCGGCGCGACGAATCGCAGCCGGGCCGGATGGAAAGGCGCTGCCGCGGCCCGGCGTTTCGCGGGCCGCTAGGCGCGCGGCGTCCCGTGAATGCCGGCCAGCGGCGCGCGGCGCAGGAACGCCGAGTTCTGGCCCAGGATGAAGCGCAGCAGATCCTCCAGCACCGGCTCGTCGATCATCTGGCTGTGGAATTCCAGCGCCAGCCGGTCGAAGCGGTCGACGTTGACCATGGGCACGGTGACCAGCCCGCTCTGGTAGTCGACGTGGAACGACACCGCCGACGGAATCGCCGGCGGCACCGAGATCACGCACTTGCGCACGACGCCCGACTGGTCCTCGACCCGGCGGCAGGTGTACTGCAGCCCCGCGTCGTCGAGCGCCTTTTCCGCCAGCGCGACGCCGCCCGGTGCGACCTCGATGGTCAGCGGCCTGGCCGCGGCGATCTCGTACCAGATGTTGATTTCGTCGATCACCGAGAAGCCGACGATGTGGCGGGTGTGCTGGCCGACGTAGCCGCGGCCGAATTTGGGCGCCTCGAACACCAGCCCGTGCCCGACGTCGAAACGATGCTCGATCGGCGGCTTCAGGCCGTCGAGATAGGCGAGCGCCTTCTCCAGCCAGCCGTAGGCCTTGTGCATGCGCGCGTTGATTTCCTGGTAGCCCTCGATGTCGCTCACCTCGTGGGTGGCGGCGCGCGAGGCCTCGTACTGCGTGCGCAGCTGGTCGAGCAGGGACGGCGTGGTGGCCATGGCGGGGTCTCCCGGGTTGACGTGCGGATGCCGGATGCGCGCGGCCCGCGCCTGTCGCGGTGAAAATCCGTGCCGACGCCACCCGCGCGGGGATTCTAGCGCGCGGTCAGGCGTACCGGATTGCCGCCCGCGTCGCGTCGTCCCGGGTCCGCCGATGCCGCCTAGTTCCTGTTGCCGGCTCCCGGCTCGCCCGGGCCGTTGCGCAGGAACGTCCGGCCGTGCAGCACGAACAGCTTCAGCTTGGCCGCCGCCGCTTCGTTCGCGCGCAGGCCGGCGTACCAGCGGTAGGCCAGCGCGAGCACCGCGGCGGCGACCACGACCAGGAACGCGACGGGCACCCGCAGCATCAGCACGACTCCGAGGACCGCCGCGCCCGCGGCGAGCCGCTGCGGCGCGAAGAAGATGGCGTTGATGCCCGCCACCTGCTCCGCCTCGGTCAGCGCGCGCTGCGCGCCCAGGCCCAGCGCCGACAGTTTTTCCAGCACGCGGCGCAGCGCGTCGGCGCCGGTTCCCGGCGCGGTCATCCGCAGCACCGACTGGCAGGTCTGCTGGAACTGGTCCAGCGCCTCGAGCAGCGGCGTCACGTGCCCGCTGTCCACCGGCTCGTCGCCGTCGGGCGCGTAGGCGAGCACCGCGGCCAGGTGCGCGCGCAGTTCGTCGCCGGCCTTGTCGCGCGCCTGCGCCCGCGCCTGCGCCGTCGCCGCCTCCCGGCGCGACTCCATCCGCGCGTCGTCCTGCGCATGCGCGAGCATCTGCCGCGCGACGACCACGCCGATGATTTCGTGCTGCGCCTTGTCCCACAGCGCTTCGTACCAGCCGCAGCGCCCGGCAAGCCGCGGCAGCCCGGCCATCACCTCGCCGCGCAGCGACTCGACGTAGGCGCTCTCCTCGCGGGCGACCAGCAGCATGCCGTTGATCGCGCGCTGCGGCGGCAGGTTGAGGCGGCCGGTCGGGCCGAAGGCGAGGTCGTCGAAACTGACCGCCTCCTGGCCGGGTCCGCCGCCGACGTCGCGCGGCCGGCGGCGCCATTTTTCCTCGGCACGCCGCGCTGCGTCCCACCATTGCTCGAACGTGCGCCAATCCTCGCGCCAGCGCGTGTCGATGGCGGCGAACTGCGGATGTCCCGCGTCGGCATAGGCGGCCAGCACGCCGTCGCGATAGAGCGTGTCCAGCCAATCCCTCGCCTCGTCGTCGCCGTCGGCGGCCGCACGCGCGGAGGCGCGCAGCGACGCCTCGCCGAGCGGCGCGCCGCGCCACACCGGCGGCAGGTCGGGCGCCGCCGCCAGCAGGAAGCGCAGCAGCCGCGCGTCCTCGGAGAGGTCGCGTCGCTCCTGCAGGTCGGAGAGCTTGCGCACCAGGTTGTAGTCGTGGAGCTCGCGCTCCAGCCAGCGCCCGACCTGGCCGCGCGCGACGTCGCGCCGCGCCGCATCCCAGTGTTTGGCCAGCGCCAGCGCCAGCTCGGCGGCCGTCGTCGCCTCGGTGCGGTCGAAGCGGTAGGGACGCACGACCGTCGCCACGCCGTCGGCGTCCTCGGCCACGACGAGCGTGGCGTCGCCCGCCAGCCAGCGCTCGACCTCGTCGGCGCCCCAGCGGCGCTTGTGGATCGCGCAGCAGCAGGCCCCGGCACAGCGTGCGCAGCGCGTCGTCGTAGACGCCGCGCACGTCTATCGGCCGCGTGGCCAGCTGATGGTTCATCACCTGCTCGGACAGGCCGTCGAACGGATGGCTGCCGCTCGCTGCCTCGAGCACGATCATGCCCAGCGACCACCAGTCGGATTTCTCGTCCAGCACGCCGGTCAGCACCTCCGGCGACGCGTAGCGGGTGGTGCGGGCAGCGCTGGTGAAATGCTGCGTCGCCGCCGAGAACGAGGCGATGCCGAAGTCGGTCAGCGCCAGCTCCAGCGGCGAGCGCGAGCGGACCAGCACATTCTCGGGCTTGAGATCGCGATGCAGGATCCGGTGCGCGTGGATGCCGATCAGCGCGTCGGCGATCTCGCGCACCATGCGGGCGATGTCGTCCTTGGGCAGCGGGCCGGAGCGCAGCAGGTCCTGGAGCGTGCCGCCCGGGACGTATTCGAGCAGCTCGTAGGCGGCGCCGTCCGAGGTGCCGTGCGCGAGCACCCGCACGACCGTGTCGCCGACGTCCCTGGCCAGGATTTCCAGCAGACGGAAATCCGGCGCGATGCCGCGGCGATAGAGCTTGGCCACGCTGCGTTCGCCACTGTGCACGTCGGCGACGAGCAGGATGTCCGCCTCGCTGCCGGTGGCCGGGAACACATCGACGATCCGGTATTGCTCGCGCAGCGCGGCGGGCAGCGGCCGCGCGCCGGCCAGCACGGTGGCGGCGGGCACGGCGCCGGGCGGCGCCCGCAGCGGCCGGTTGCAGTAGACGCAGCGTTCGCGTCCCGGCGGATTTTCCTGGCCGCAGTCGGCGTGCGGACAGCGCAGCGGCGCGGACGCGGCGGCGGTCGTTGCAGCATCCGCGGCATTGCCCTCGTCCGTCTGGCGCGGCATCGCCGCGAGCGCCGCGTCCAGGTCGGCGTCGGCAGCGGCGATTCCCGCGCCGGTGTCGTCCTTGGCGACACCGGTGCCGGTGGGTTCGCCGCGCGCCGGCTCGACCGGCGCCGGCGCGGGCCTGAGCGAGAAGTCCACCCCAGAGAGCAGCGCGCCGCAGCCGCAGCGCGCCTGCTCGGGCGGATTCTCCTGCCCGCAGACCGGGCACAAGCGAACGTATTGGCGGGTCACCCCTCCGACTCTACCTGCGCCAGGACACTTTCGTAAGCGCAAGACCCCGGCTCGCGCACAGCGCCTCGACCGCGGCCATGTCGCCGCGGCCCGGGATGCCGATCATCCACACCCTGCCGCCCTCGACCGCCGCCTGCATGCGCTTGCGCTCGCCGTCGGTGGCCGCGTCGACGTAACCGGCATAGCGGGCGCGCCCGCGCGCCGTCAGCGGCACCAGCGGCTGGTTCGACGAACCGCGCCACACGCGGCCCTGCGGCAGCGCGTCGGCATAGGGCTCGGGAATGATCGCGTCGAGCAGCGCCAGCAGCTGCGGATGCTCGCGCCGCAGCGTCTTCAGCGGATAGCCGCTGTAGCACAGCAGGTCGAAGTCGAGCTTCGCCTCGCGCCGCCAGGCGGAGAGCGCCAGCAGCAGCGCGCGCAGCGCCGCCGGCTGCTCGAAGGGCTCGCCGCCGCTGATGGTCACGCCGTCGAGCGCGTTGCCGGCGACGCGCCGGCACCAGGCGACGAGTTCGCGCACGCCGATCGCCCGGGTCGCGTCCTTCGGCCAGGTGTCCTGCGACACGCAGCCCCTGCAGTGAATGGTGCAGCCCTGCAGCCACAGGCCGATGCGCCGCCCCGGTCCCAGCACGGTCACCGGCCAGTGCGCCTTGTTGAGTTCGAGCGACGGCGCGGCGCTCATCGCCTCGCGGCCCGGCCCGCGCTGCCGCCGCCCGGCGGCCGCGGCGCGTTCACTCGAGCGTCACCGTCATGATCCGGTTCTCGTCCTCGGCCAGGCCGACGACGTCGACCGTCGCGCGCCCTTCCAGCGGAAAGCGGAACATCGCCCGCGCCAGCGGATTGACGAACAGCGACTCCAGCTGGTTGCCGACGCCGCGGCCGCCGTTGGACAGGTCGCGGATGCACAGTTCGCGCAGGCGCTCGCGCACCGCCGGGTCGATGCGCAACTCCACCTTGTGCTCGTCGCGGACGCGGTTGACCACGTTGCGCAGCATGCCGTCGAAGATCTGCGCGCCGATCTCCGGCGTGATGAAGCCGAACACGACGATGTTGTCGCCGATGCGGTTGAGGATTTCCGGCCGCGACAGGTGGAACTTGAAATAGTCCTGGATCGCGCCGCGCACCCGCGCCTCGACCACCTCGTGCGGATCGCCGGTCTGCACGTTCTGCACGCGCTGGCCGTGCTCGTTCTCGACGAAGATGCCCAGGTTGGAGGTGAACACCAGGATCGCCTCGGAAAAGTACGCGGTCTCGCCGCGGCCGTCGGTCAGGCGCCCGTCCTCGAGGATCTGCAGGAACTTGTCGAGGATGCGCGGATGCGCCTTCTCGACCTCGTCGAACAGCACCACCGAGAACGGCTTTTCGCGCACGGCGTTGGTCAGCTCGCCGCCCGCGTCGTAGCCGATGTAGCCCGGCGGCGCGCCGAGCAGCCGCGCGCCGGTGTGTTCCTCGGCGAACTCGCTCATGTCGAAACGGATGTAGGCGCGGTCGTCGCCGAAGATCAGCTGCGTCAGCGTCTTGGCGAGCTCGGTCTTGCCCACGCCGGTGGGACCCGCGAAGAACAGCACGCCGCGCGGCCGGTTGCCGGTGCTGCGCGCCTGCGCGCCGGTCAGCCCCATCACCGAGCGCATCAGGATGTCGATGGTCTTGGTCACCGCCGGGCGCTGGCCGCGCACGCGCTCCTCGATGAACGGCAGCGCGCCGGCGATGCGCTCGCGCAGGTAGTTCTTCTTCCACGGGTTCTCGCTGGCGCCGACCTTGTAGCACTGCACCGCGTCGTCGACGTCGCGGTAGCCGATGCCCTGCCGGTCGGCGAGCTGCGCGACGTCGGCCAGCGCCACCAGCGGCAGGCCGTCGGTCAGCTGCGCGAAGGTCCGGGCGAACCTGGTCCGCGCCTCCTCATCCGCATGCTCGTAGCCGGGAAAGATTCCACCCAGGTGGCGCGCAGACTCCTCGCGCGTCTCGTAGTCGGGCAGGCCGATCGACAGCGTCGCCACGCGGGTCGAGTCCAGCGACAGCCACGACGGCAGGTCCTGCACGCGGTTGACCAGCCACAGCACCGGGTTGAAGCGCGCCTTGCCCGCGGAGGTCGAGATGTCCGCGCCATTGGGGACGATCGGGTGCGCGACCAGCGACAGCCGTTCCGCCGCCACGAAGAACCGATGCTCGGCAGCGTCCAGGTGGTCGGGCTGACGGGTGATGCGCGAGGCGAAATCCACGACCAGCGCGCAGCGCGCCTCGCGCTGTCCGGCCACACGACGCATGACGCCGATCAGGTTCTCGAGGCTCATCGCCATCACCCCGTCGGTGAGTTTCAGGTCGAACAGCTTCGTCGCCTGCTCGACGATCGCCGGTTCGTTCGGATAGGGCCGCAGGCCCTCGACCGGGTCGTAGACCAGCAGGAAGCGGTAGTCGATCGGCGCCAGGTGCGCCCACAGGCAGCGCAGCAGCGGCGCCAGCGTCGTGCCCTCGGCATACGGCGTCAGGAAGCTGTCGCGGATGTTGCCGGCGACCACGTACTGCGACCGGATCGGCAGCAGGCGCTTGAGGTCGTCGATCCAGCGCGGCGTGTTGTCCATGATGTTGCCCATGATGTTGCCGACAGCGAACTCCGTCGGGTTCCTAGGGCAGCTCGCGCCGGCGCGGCGCACCGCGCGGCCGCCCCGGCTCGTCCTCGGCGATCGCCGGAAGACCCGCGCCGTCGACCACCTGCACCGGCACCTCGCCCGCCTCCAGCCGGCGGCGCACGTCCAGCGCCAGGCCGCGCGCCTCGAGCGTCTGCAGCAGGCGCGGAAACTCCGCGCACCAGCGGTCCTCGGCCAGCGCGTCCAGTCGCCTTCGCTCGGCGCTTTCCTCGTCGCCGCGCGCGCGCACGACGTTGAAATTCGCCGTGCGCTCGCGCGCATCCAGGCGCAGGCGCACGAAGTAGTTGTCCCAGCCGGCCCGGCGGAAGTGCACGGTGCCGCCGTCGGCGAACAGCGTGGCGCCGATGTCCTCGACCTCGAAGCCCAGGTCGCGCAGCGATTCCTGCAGCACCAGCGCGGCCGCTTCCTGCTCCTGCTCCTCCCGGTCGGCGGCGGCCAGGTCCAGCGCCTGCTGCGCTGCGTCGCGCAACGTCGCGTCCAGCCGCTCGACGCCGGCGGCGACGCGTTCCAGCGCGCGCAGCAATGGCGCCGGCGCGTCTTCCGGCATGGCCTCCAGCAGCCGCAGCGCCTCGGCGGCCTCGCGCGCCTGCGCTTCGCCCGCCTCGCGCTGGATCTGCACGGCGAGGCGCAGCTCCGTCGCCAGCGCCTCGGCGCGCTCCAGCGTCGGCGCCAGCACGATCGACCGCGCCAGCGCCTCGAGTTCCGCCGGCAGCGCCGCGCCGTCCGCGCGCTCCAGGCGCGACAGCGCGCGCGCCGCGGTGTCGCGCAGGCGCCCGGCGTCCTCGTCGGCGAGTCCCGGCCGCAGGCGCCGCTGCAGCACGTACGCACCGAGAACATCGTCGATGGTGGGCGCTGCCGCCACGGTGGCGAGGCTGGCGCGCACCTGCTCCGCATAGGCGCCGCTGCTTTGCGCCAGCGCGCTCTCCATCTCGCGGATCAGCGTTTCGAGCGCGCCGAGATGCGCTTCCCAGTCCGCGTCGGCATCGCCGGCGGGCACGGCCGGCGCCGTCGTCGCGGCCTGCGGCGCAAGCGCCGGCATGTGCGCCGCCAACTCGCCCGCCAGCGTGCGCAGGCGCTCGAACCGAGCGCCCAGCCGCGCCGCTTCGCCGCGCACCGCGGCCATGCGCTCCAGCCGCGCCGCCCGCTGCCCGTGCCGCGCCTGCGCCATCGAGCGCTCGCGCTCGCGCAGCTGCGCGAGCACGTCGCCGTACTCGCGCTTCATCGCCTGCGCCTCGCGGATGGCGCGCGCCGACAGCATCAGGATGCCGTGGGCGATGACGTAGCCGCAGGTGATCGGGCCGCTCATGGTGGGGGCATTATTCCATTGTTGACGGGCGCGCGTCCCGCCGGCCGGGGGTGCCGCGCGTCCGGGAACCGTCGTTTGTCCCATCCGGGCCACTTCGCGCCAGCCCCACCCGGGTCCTCGCCGCCGCATTCGCGTGACCGCTGCGCCGCCGTTGTGCGAAGATTTCACGCCGCCCGGACCCCTCGGGCGGATCAGAATGCCTGCAGCGAGTCCCAACATGACCAGGTCGGCCGTCCCCTTGCCGGAGAAGCCGTCGCAACAAGCGGCGTCCGGCCCATTGGCGCAACGGCCGATGCTCCCCTTCGTGCGTGAACTGATCCGGCCCTACCACCGCTGGCTGGTGGTCGTGTTCGCGGCGATGCTGGTCGAGATCGCAATGAGCCTCGCCGCGCCCTGGCCGCTGAAGATCGTGCTCGACGACGCGCTGGGCAATCACCACCTGCCCGACTGGGCGGTTTGGGCGCACGACCTGGGCCTGGACCGCAACACGCTGGGCGTGGCGGTGTTCGCGGGCGTTGCGACGCTGGTCATCGCCGCCGTCAGCGCCATCGCCACCTACATCGACAACTATTACACGACCAGCATCGGCCAGTGGGTCGCCAACGACCTGCGCGTCCGCATCTATTCGCATCTGCACCACCTGTCGCTGAGCTACTACGACGGCGCCAAGACCGGCTCGCTGCTGTCCACGCTGACCAACGACGTCGCCACCGTGCAGGACTTCGCATCGTCGTCGACGCTGGACATCATCGTCGACCTGGTCACCATCGTGTTCATGCTCGGGCTCATGTTCTGGCTGGACTGGGACTTCACGCTGATCGCCGTCGGCGTCGCGCCGTTCCTGCTGATGTTCGTGCTGCGCTTCAAGAAGGCGGTGAAGGTGGTGACCCGCGAGGTTCGCATCCGCCAGAGCGAGATCGTCGCCGTCGTCCAGGAGGGGCTGGGCTCGATCCGCGCCGTCCAGGCCTTCGGCCGCCAGGATCTCGAGGTTCGGCACATGGAGGACGCGAGCCGCGCCACCGTCGTCGCGGCGCTGAAGGCGCGGCAGGTCAAGTCGCTGCTGTCGCCGGCGGTGGGGCTGGTGGTCGCGGCCTGCACGGCAATCGTGCTGTGGAAGGGCACCGCGCTGATCATCGCCGGCACGATGACCGCCGGCGCGCTGACCGTCTATCTCGCCTACCTGACCAAGTTCTTCAAGCCGGTGAAGGACCTGGCGGCGATGACCAGCACCATCGCCCAGACCACCGTCGCGCTGGAACGCATCCAGGCGATCCTCAGCGCCGACGACGTCATTCCCGAAGCTCCGGGGGCGCGGCCGCTGCCGCCGCTGCGCGGACAGATCACCTTCGAGCACGTCGCCTTCGGCTATCGCGGCGAGCCGCCGGTGCTGACCGACGTCAACTTCACCATCGAGCCCGGACAGGTCGTCGGCATCGTCGGCCCCACCGGCAGCGGCAAGTCCACCGTGGTCAGCCTGGTGCCGCGCTTCTACGACCCGACCGGCGGCCGCGTGCTGATCGACGGCATCGACATCGGCACCTGCACGCTGGCCTCGCTGCGCGAGCAGGTCGGCTTCGTGCTGCAGGAAACCGTGCTCTTCCGCGGGTCGATCCGCGAGAACATCGCCTACGGGCGCCCCGGCGCGACCGAGGAGGAGGTGATTGCCGCGGCCAGGCTCGCCAACGCGGACGAGTTCATCGTGCGCATGCCGCACGGCTACGACTCGATGGTCGGCGAGCGCGGCGACACGCTTTCCGGCGGCCAGCGGCAGCGCATCGGCATCGCCCGGGCGGTGATCCGCAACAGCCCGATCATGATCCTCGACGAGCCGACCGCAGCGCTCGACACCGAATCCGAGCGCCTGGTCGTCGAGGGCCTGCAGCGGCTGATGAAGGGCCGCACGGTGATCATGATCGCGCATCGCCTGTCCACCATCCGCAATGCCGACAAGATCATCGTCCTGAAGGACGGCGTCGTCGCCGAGGAAGGCACCAGCGACGAGCTGATCGCCAGGGGCGGCGTCTACGCCGAGTTGCACCGCATCCAGTTCGCAAAGCCGGCCGCCTGACGCGCTTCCACGCTACCCGCCGAGCCGATCCGCGTTTCCGCACCCAACCTTCCCAGACGCTCCCCGCCATGTCGCACCAACTCCTGGTCTTCCCCGACGACACCGCGGCGCCGCTGGTCGCCGCCATCGACGGCGCCCGGCGCACGCTCAACATCCGGATGTTCCTGTTCACCGACACCACGCTGCTCGAGGCGGTGATCACCGCGCACCGGCGCGGCGTCCGGGTGCAGGTGATGCTGAACCCCGCCCGGCGCAGCGGCCAGTCCGAGAACGACGTCGCGCGCACGCAGCTGACCGACGCCGGCGTCGCCGTGCAGGACAGCAACCCCGCCTTCGACCTGACGCACCAGAAGTCGATGGTGGTCGACGGGGAAACCGGGTTCGTCGAGTCGCTCAACTGGGAGCCCAGGGACCTGACGCTCACCCGCGACTATGCGGTCGTGACCACCCGCAACCGCGAGATCGACGAGATGGTCGATTGCTTCAACGCCGACTGGGAACGCAAGGAGTTCAAGCCGCCGGCCGAATCGACGCTGCTCTGGTGTCCCGACAACGGCCGCCGGCGCATGGCCCAGTTCATCGATTCCGCCGAACGCTCGCTGTGGCTGCAGAACGAGCGCTACCAGGACACGGTGATCCTCGAGCGGCTGGTGCGCGCGGCGCGACGCGGCGTCAAGGTGCACATCCTGGCCAAGCCGCCGCATTCGCTCAAGGCCGACAAGCTGATCGAGGGCGTCGGCGGCCTGCGCATCCTCCAGGACGTCGGCGTCGAGGTGCACACGCTGCGCCACCTGAAGCTGCACGCCAAGATCCTGCTGGCCGACGACGAGCGCGCGATCGTCGGCTCGATCAACATCGCCCCGGGCAGCTTCGACTCGCGCCGCGAACTGGCGATCGAGACCGACGACAAGGCCACCGTCAAGCGGCTGAAGAAGACCGTCAGGCACGACTGGAAGAAGTCGAAGCTGCTCGACCTCTCCGACGCCGCGCTGCTGGCCGACCTGAAAAAGCGCGCCGCGCTCTCCCCCGACAAGCTGGTGCTCTACGAGGACAGCGAGCACTGGGGCTATCACCACCGCGGGGACCACGACAAGGGTCATGGGCACGCGAACCATGACAAGGGTCACGGGAAGAAGAGCCATGAGGATTCCCCGGAAAAACCCGAGGGCAGGGCGTCGGCGAAACTCCGGAAAAGGCCGCCCGGGAAGCACAACTAGGCATCGTTTCGCGCGGCAACGACACTACCGCGAATTCCAGTAGCATTCGCGATCGATGTCCAGCGGCGGATCGACGAGCGATTCGTTCACTTGTACGAGCTCGAGGTGAAGAAAGTCCTGACATGACCGAGACCGCGTACACCAATCGCCTCGACCGCGCGGTCGATACTGCCTACGACCACACGCTCGGAACCGGCCGACCGGACCTGACACTCGTCGAGTACGGCAGCTATGCGTGCCCGTACTGTCGCGCGGCGAACGACGAGATTGCAAAGCTGCGCGACCGCTTCGGCGATCGGCTTCGCTACGTCTTCCGCCAGCGACCCATCACCGGCAGCGACATCGCGCGCCACGCCGCGGAGGTTGCGGAATCGGCGACGGACGACGCGACGTTCTGGCAGATGCACGTGGAGCTGATGACGCGTTCGACGGCGCTGACGGAGGACGATGTCGCCGCCGTTGCCGGCGAACTGGCGAAATCCGACGACGCCGAGTCGGCAGCAGCGGCGCTCGCACGCGGCCGGCAGCGCGTCGAAGCCGACATCGCGAGCGCGCGTGCCAGCGGCGTGCACGTCACGCCGACATTCTTCATCAACGGCCGCCGCTACGATGGTCCGTGGGACGAGGTATCGCTGGCCGAGGCGATGCTGGGGTCGCTTGGCCACCGCGTGCATTCGGCGGCGGTGGACTTCGCGAGCTGGGCACCGTCGACCGGGGTGCTGCTGCTCCTGATGTCGATCCTCGCCGTGTTCGCCGTCAACTCGCCCTTCGGGGCGGACTTCGTCGCGTTCTGGGGCGCGCCGTTCGGCGTCGAATTCGTCGGTGCGGGCTTCCGCATGTCACTCGCGCACTGGGTCAACGACGGCCTGCTGACCATTTTCTTCCTGCTGGTGGGCCTTGAGATCAAGCGCGAGTTCACGGTCGGCCGGCTCGCCAACCTGCGCGCGGCCGCGTTTCCTATCGCCGCCGCGCTGGGCGGCATGATCGTCCCGGCAGCTCTCTACGCGCTGATCATTCCGGCAGGCGCCTGGGGAAATGGCTGGGGAATTCCAATGGCGACCGATACGGCGTTCGCGATCGCGTTGATCGTGATGCTGGGCCGGCGCGTGCCGATCGAGCTGCGGGTGTTCCTGACGGCGGCGTCGATCGTCGACGACATTGGCGCGATCATCGTCGTCGCGGTGTTCTATTCAGGCGAACTGCACTGGGAGTATCTGGCGGGCGCCGTCGTCATTGTCGTGTTGCTGGCCGCGTTGAACCGGTCGGGCGTCTATCGCCCGATGCCCTACGGACTGCTGGGTGTCGCACTGTGGGCGCTCATCCATGCCGGCGGCCTGCACGCGACCCTGGCCGGCGTGCTGCTCGCGCTGTTCATTCCGACTCGGCCGCCGCCGAACCTGAACGCGCTGATGGCCCAGGCGAACGCGATTCTGACCGCCGAGACGGGGCGCGGCCACGAGGTGCTGCGCCACGGCCCGTCGGCGCCGGCGTTGCGCGCGCTCGACGCCATCCACGATCGCCTCGAGTCACCGGCCGACCGCATGCTGCGTGCGATCGAGCCGTGGTCGAGCTACGTCGTGCTGCCATTGTTCGCGCTCGCAAACGCCGGCGTCGCGCTGTCGACGGGTGTGTTCGCGGGTCGCGAGGCGCTGTTCAGCGCCGTCGCGCTGGGACTTGTCGTCGGCAAACCCGTGGGCTTCATCGTCGTGCCGGCGCTCGCGGTCTGGATCGGGATCGCGATCAAGCCGGCCGCCTATTCGTGGCGGCAATTGCTGGGCGCCGGCGCGCTGGCCGGCATCGGCTTCACGATGTCGCTGTTCATCGCGGGACAGGCGATGCCGTCGGACGGAGATTTCGCTGCCGCCAAGATCGCCATATTCGCCGCGTCGATCGTGTCGGCAATCGCCGGCGTCATGCTGTTGTGGAGGCCGCTGGCGGAGCTCAGGCCGTAAGCTCCCCCGTCAAGTAGACAGTTCTAAACTGGAATTTCCGCAACTGCGCCCATGTCATTGCCCTTTCAGAATTATGACTTGAGCAGGAAATCACTGGGTCATTACACTGAAGAGGACCGTCAAGCACGACTGAACAAATCGCGCCTGCTCGACCTCCCCGACGCCGGTTACTCGTCGCGTGTGCCTGACGGGGAACGCACCGGCTCCCCAGACTCGCTCTGCGCGGCACGCCGCAGCATCGCCCGGGTCATCCTGCGGAAGATGAACAGGTGCGCCGGCGCGAGCGCGTACCAGTAGAGCAGGCCCCAGACCCCCTGCGGGTGCCAGTAGGCGGTGATCGTCAGCCGGGTGCGCGCGCCGGATGCCGGCGCGGCGGCGACGGCGGGCTCGGGTTCGACTTCGAACTCCAGCACGCCCGAACCAGGCGCGCGCATGCCGAAGTGCAGCGTCAGCCGGCGCCCGGGCTCCTGCGCGAGCACGGTCCAGTAGTCGATGCGGTCGCCGATGCGCAGCTCGGACGGGTGGCGCCGGCCGCGGGTCAGGCCCGGACCGCCGACGAGCCAGTCCATGACGCTGCGGATCCACCACAGCCAGTTCATGCAGTAATAGCCGTTGTCGCCGCCGATGGTCACCACGGTGTGCCACACCGCGGCGGCAGACGCGGGGCCGACCGCGCTGCCGCTGGCGCGCTTGGCATAGAACGCGTTGTCCAGCCGGAAGCCGCGGAACATCAGCAGGCCCTCGCTCCAGCGGGCAGCCACGGCGTGCGCCTGTTCCGCCTGCAGCGCGGCGGCCACCGACTCGCGGAAGCTCAGGAGTTTCTGCGGCACCAGGCGGCGCAGCTCGGCGTCGTCGGCCGGCAGGTCGTGCTTCAGGCCGCCGATCAGCGCGCTCGCGATGCTGGCCGGCACCGCGGTCACCAGGCCCAGCCAGTACGCCGACAGCGTGGGCGTCAGCACCGGCACCGGGATGATGCGGGGCCGCTTGCCGACCGCCTCGCCGTAGCGGCGCATCACCTCCTCGTAGCTGATGTAGTCGGGGCCGGCGGCGTCGAACACCTTGCCGGCGGCCTCGTCCAGCCAGGCCACGCGCACCAGGTACTCGAGCAGGTTGTCGAGCGCGATCGGCGCCGACTTCGACCGCACCCACCGGGGCGTCAGCATCAGCGGCAGGTGGTTGACGAGGTCGCGGACCACCTCGTAGGCCGCGGACCCGGGACCGACGATGATGCCGGCGCGGATCTCGGTCACCGGCACCCGGCCGTCGCGCAGCCGCCTGCCGGTATCGCGCCGCGACACCAGGTGCTCGGACTCGGCTCCCTCCGGAATCAGGCCGCCCAGGTAGACGATGCGCCGCACGCCGGCCCGGTCCGCCGCCGCGGCGAAATTCTCCGCCGCCTGCAGGTCCAGGCGGCCGAAGTCCTGCCCGGCCGCCATCGAGTGCACCAGGTAATACGCGGTGTCGACGCCCGCCAGCGCGGCCGGCAGCGAATCGGGCTTCAGCGCATCGGCCTCGACCAGTTCCACGCCGGGCCAGTTGCGCGCCTCGAGCACCTTGCGATCGCGTGCGCAGGCGCGCACCGCGCAGCCCTCGCGCAGCAGGCGCGGCACCAGATGCGAACCGATGTAGCCGGTGGCGCCGAACACCAGCACCGGCGTACCCGGGACGGGGAGCGCGGGTAAGGCGGGCGTCTCGGCAGGTGTCACGGCAGGTGTCACGGCAGGTGTCACGGCAGGAATCTACTGCATGCTAGCGGCGCGGCGCCGCGGACGCCGCCCGGCCGCTGCGCCGGGCGACCTCCGCGGCGACCGCTTCGAGCTGCGCCGCAAGGTTCTGCCGGACCGCCCGGCTGCCGATCACCGGCGGTGGCGGCACGAGCAGCCCGATCACCGCCGTGTAGCGCAACTGCGTGCGCGGCGCGCCGCGGCGCCCGTCCGGCGGCATCAGCTCGTAGCGGCCCTCGAATACGTCGATCGCCCGGTGCTTCAGCAGACCCAGGTCGAAGCTCGCCGCCTTCGCCTCCGCCACGCGAAGCCTGCGGTGCTCGATGTTCAGCCGCACCGTCATCGCCTGCGCGAACAGCAGGAAGCGGAATTCGCCGTGCTGCTCGACCACCAGATGCTCGGTCGCCCTGGTCGGCGTCCGGCGTTCGATCACCCGGCAGGCGTGGATGCCGGGCATGAAGTCCGGCAGGGCGTCGTAGTCGGTGATCGTGTCCCACACGGTCCGCGCATCGGCGGCGAGGTCGAGCACCGCCTCGGCGTCGAAGCGACGGCCGCTGCGGCGCACTTCCACCTTCACATCGTCGGTCATCGGCAATTTCCGGGATTGCGCGGGCGCGCAGCGCCAGCGCGTTGTTAGACATCCACGCCATGGTAGCGGCACTCGGCCGTCAGCGGATCAGACGCTGCGAACTACGGCGCCGCAGTCAGCTCCACCAGCGCGTCCCACAGCCGCTGCCGTTCCTCCGGCGACGGATCGGTGCCGGGAAGCACGTGGGTGACGTGCGGCTCGCGGTCGAGCCAGAAAAGGCCGCTCGCCCCCGCCGCTTCCGGCGCGGCCGCGAGCCAGCTGATCGTATCCGCACCCTGCTCGGCCGTGCGCAGCAGGCGGCGGGTGATGGCGTGAAATGCGGGCAGCGACTTCGCCACGCCAGCGGTGTCCGCCCATCCGGGATGCATCGAATGAACGACCACGCCGCTGTCGGCAAGTCGCTGCGCCCACAACTCGGTCAGGACCACCAGTGCGCGCTTGGTACGCGCGTAGGCGCGGGCGCCTTCGTACGGCGCGCGCTCGTACTGCAGGTCGTCGAGCGCGAGTCCCGACGTGTACATGCCGCCCGACGAGACGTTGACGATCCGGGAGGGTGCGGACTGCACGAGGCGCGGCAGCAACAGCTGCGTCAGCAGGAACGGCGCGAGCAGGTTGGTCGCCAGCACCGTTTCGTTGCCCTCGGCGGTCGTCGTCCGCTCCCTGAGCAGAACACCGGCATTGTTGACGAGGACGTGGATGCGCGGCTGCGTGCGCAGCAGCCGGCGCGCGAGCTTCCTGACGTCCGCCAGTACGGCCAAGTCGGCGAGCGCGCCCACCACATCTTCGTTGCCGGTGGCGCCGACAATGTCCCGGCGCGTGTCCTCGATCT
Organism: uncultured beta proteobacterium; assembly: GCA_963699765.1. Lineage (GTDB taxonomy): Bacteria > Pseudomonadota > Gammaproteobacteria > Burkholderiales > Casimicrobiaceae > VBCG01. The sequence goes on from CAVOVD010000015.1 coordinate 143,224, forward strand.
TGTCCGGATTGCGGCCAACCAGGATCACCCGCGCGCCGAGCTCGGCCAGCTGCATGGCGGCGGCGCGGCCAAGGCCCGAGGTCGCGCCCGTGACCACGACCGTGCGGCCGCGCATCGATACGGCCAGCGGCTTCCAGTTGCGAGCGTGGCAGCGGTAGCCCTGCCTGGTGAAGCCGGCGAGACCGGGCAGGATCAATCGATCGCCGAGGTCGGTCAGCCCGCTGCGTGCAGGGGTCGGCGGTGCCTCGCCGAGCGCGGCCGCGAGACCGCGCACCGCGGTCTTGCCGACGCGGTCGAACACGCCGCCGAGCCACCGCTCGGCGGCGCTGAACGCGCCCTTGAGCGAGATTTCCGCGGTGTAGGTGATGCGCGTACCTCCAGGGATGGACGCGAGCTCGATGGTGTCCACCGCATGGACGGCGTCGCCATGGCCTTCGAGCACGATGCGGTGCGGCGGCGCATGTTCGCGGACGACGTAGGCCATTGGAATGCGCCGCGGCCCGAATCGGACCAGCAGCGCGAATTCGGTGCCGACCCCGACCGGGCCCGCACTGGTCTTGCGCGACTCCGCCACCCCCGGATCCCACTGCGCGGCGTTGCCGAACTGGCTGACGTAGGCGAAGGCCTCGTCGACCGGCCGCGGCACGTCGATGGTTTCCTGGAGCCGGATCATGAGGGGATTGTCTCCTGTCGCCGCGAAAACCGGAACACGCCGGCAATCGGCGCGATGCCCGTCACGCCGCTGCCGCGGTCGGCGCGACATCTGCATCCGCGGGCGCGTTCGTCGCCGCTGCCGGCGCGAAAAGCTGCGCGATGCGCTTCGCGCGATACGCGAATATCTCCGCCACCAGCGCGGCGACCTTCGCGCCCGCGAACGAAGATCCCAGCCAGCCGAGCGGCAGCCGGTAGCGGACGACGTCGCGCAACAGCGTGCCCTCGCCCATCGGGATGAAATCGTGCGCGTGCTGCCAGTGAGCGTAGGGTCCCCGAACCTGCGTATCCACGAAGCGCCGGACGGGCGTCCAGTTCTCGATCCTGCTTCGCCAGCGCATCGGCATCCCGCTCAGCCGAAGGCGATAGTCGATCAGCGTACCGTCGCCGACCGACGGCGTCGACTTGCCCAGCACCTGGAAGCGCAGGAATCCTGGCGTCAGCGCCTCCAGGTTGTTCTCGTCGCAGAAGTACGGCCAGATTGCTCCGGGCGGGCTCGGCAGCCATTGCTCCGACACGAACTCGTAGGTCGCGTCCCGCAACGGCGTGAGCAGGTCCGCGCATGCCTCGTCGATCGACGCGAACCGGAAGCGAAAGCCGGTGCCCAGCGTCCGGCGCGGCTCGACCCGCGCGCTTTCCAGCACGATGCCACCCATCCGTCCGTAGAGCGCCTTGATCGCCAGCGCCGGCACGGGCAGGTTCTCGCGCACCTGCAACGCCCCGCACAGTGCCGTCGTGAATTCGCGATTGGTCACCGGCTGCGGCGCCACGCCTTCCAGGACGCCGGAAGCCTTTACATCGAGGGCGTGCAGCAGCAGCGCGACGATGTCGTCGACGTGGATCCAGCTCATCCACTGCCTGCCGTCGCCAAGCCGCCCTGCGGCGGAGGCGCGAAACATGGGCAGCATTTTCGCGAGCGCGCCGCCCTGCCGCGCAAGGACGATCCCCGTCCGTACAACCGCGACGGGCAGATCCGGTCGTGCTTCGACGAGCCGATGCGCCTCGGCCTCCCACGCGGCGACGACATCCGCCAGGAAGCCTGCGCCTCTCCCGCTGTCGCCGTGGAGCAGGGCGTCACCGCGGTCGCCGTAGATGCCGATCGCGGATGCCTGCACGAACGACTTCAGCTGTGCGCCGTGTTCGAGCACCGCCCGCACCAGCCGGCGGGTCCCCTGTACGCGTGTGTCCCGGATCAGCGCCATCTGCGCGTCCGACCAGCGCTTGTCCGCGACCGGCTCGCCGGCGAGATGAACGATTGCATCTACGCCGGTCAGGGCCTCCGCCGGCACGGCGCGCAGGTGGTTCCATTCGATGCATCGGGCGGGAAACGGCAGCCGCTGTCGCGCGCGCGCGACATCTCGCTCTCGCACCAGACAGACGAGCGTGTCACCGCGCGCCGCCAGGCGCTTGCCCAGTTCCCTGCCGATGAGCCCGGTGGCCCCGGTCATCAGGACGCGCATGTTCGACTCCGTTTAGTCTTTAGTCGTTTCATGGATGA
>CAVOVD010000016.1:0-16343 GCA_963699765.1 uncultured beta proteobacterium
CGCCTTGCGGATGTCGTCGGGGTCGAACTTGCGCCGCCAGGCGCGCCACGGCGACACATAGCCCAGCCGGCCCGACAGCAGGTTCTCCATCACCGTCAGGCGCTCGACCAGGTTGTATTCCTGGAACACCATGCCGATCTGCCGCCGGGCGAGGCGCAGGTCGTTGCCCGACAGCCGGGCGAGATCCCGTCCTTCGAGCAGGATCTCGCCGGCGGAGGGTTCGACCAGCCGGTTGATGCAGCGGATCAGCGTGCTCTTGCCGGTTCCGGAGGGCCCGATGATCGCGGCGATGCCCTGCGCCTCGATGTCGAGGTCGATGTCGATGAGAACGGGCTTGCCCGGGACATACGACATCGACAGGCGCTTGAGTTCCAGCATCAGCTCTTCTTCGCTGCCGCCGCCGCCTTTTTCTTCGCGGCCGCTTCGGCCTCGTTCCTGGTCTGCTGGTCGTAGTTGGCCTTGTCGAACGCCTGCCCCGAGCCCTTGGCCACTGCGCGCACCACTTCCCAGGTCGTCTGGAAGTTGATCGGGAAGAAACGGTCGGCGCCACCGAACGCCTTGACCATCTCGGGCGTGAAGCGATAGTCGTAGAAGCAGCCGAGCATCTTGTCGACCAGCTTCGGGTCGAGGTCGTGCGCATAGGCGAACGACGAGGTCGGGAATTTCTGGCTGCGGTAGATGATGCGGAAGTCGGCTTCCTTGACCTGCCCGCGCTCCGCCATGCGCGTGAACACGTCGGAGGCCACGGCGGCGGCGTCGTAGTCGCCCGAATTCACGCCGAGCACCGACTGGTCGTGCTTGCCGGAAAACACCGGCTTGTAGTCCTTGTCCGGGGCGAGGCCCAGCGCCGGGAACAGCGCGCGCGGCGCCAGGTTGCCCGAGTTGGACGAGGGCGACGTGTGCGCGACCTTCTTGCCGACGAGATCGGACGGCTTCTGGTACGGCGAGTTCGCCTTGACGATCAGGATCAGGTTGTAGCCCTGGAACTCCTTCGAGTCGCCCTTGACCGCGAAGGGCACGGCGCCGGCCAGGTTGACCGCGAACGCCGTCGGCCCGGTCGAGAAGCCACCGACGTGCAGGCGGCCCGAGCGCATCGCCTCGATCTCGGCGGCGTTGTTCTGCACCTGATAGAACACGACCTTCTTGTTCAGGCAGGCGGCCAGGTGCGTGGTGAACGGCTTGAAGATGTTCTCGTAGACCGCCGGGTCTTCCACCGGCGTGTAGGTGAAGACGATGGTCGACGGGTTCTTCCACTTCTTCGGGTCCGCCGGCGCGTCGGCGACCATGTCCTTGTTCGCGTCGCAGTACATGGCGTCGAGCTCGCCCCGGTTCGGACAGGCATCGGCCGCGAGCGCGGGGAGCGACAGCGCCGCGACGAACGCGGCGGCGGGAAGCGACAGCCAAAAATGCTTGTTCATGGTTTCCTCCTTGCTGAGCTGAGATGCGGGCAATACCGACGGCGCCGTTTTCCGGATCCGTTGCGAAATCATGCGCGCCCTGGCGCGCCCATTTTTGTCGACGGGCATGGTCGCGAACCACGCAGCGGTTCGAGGCCGGGGTGATACTGCAGAAAACCGGTGTCCGGCCTGATCCGCCGGGCATTGTCATAAAACTGTAACATTTGTGGTCGCCGGCCGCACCTGCCGTGTACCGGGAACTGCCCGCACGGGTAACCGCCCCGCCGTCGCGCCGCAGCGCCGTCGTGGCGTATCATCGGGCGTCTTTCGCGAACATCCTGCCGTGGCTTCTCCGCTCAACGTCATCGTCCTCGCTGCCGGTCAGGGCAAGCGCATGCATTCGGCGCAGCCCAAGGTGCTGCACCGGCTTGCCGGCCGGCCCATCGTCGCCCACGTGCTGGCGGCGGCGCGCTCGCTTGCGCCGCGGGCGATCGCCGTCGTCATCGGCCACGGCGCCGAAGCGGTGCGCGACGCGCTGGCGGCGCCCGACCTCGCATTTGTCCTGCAGGATCCGCCGCGCGGCACCGGCGACGCCACGCGCATCGCGCTGGCCGCGCTGCCCGACGACGGCGTGACGCTGGTGACCATCGGCGACATTCCGCTGGTGCAGCCGCAGTCGCTGGCGGCGCTGGCCGAAAAAGCGCAGGCGGGCGAGCTGGCGGTGCTGACCGCGCACGTTCCCGACGCCGCGGGGCTTGGCCGCATCGTGCGCGACGCCGCCGGGCGCCTGCGCGCCATCGTCGAGGACCGCGACCTGCAACCGGGGCAGCAGGCGATCGACGAGATCAACACCGGCGTGATGGCGGCCCCGACCGGATTGCTGCGACGCTGGGTCGCCGCGCTGCGGCCGGACAATGCGCAGGGCGAGTACTACCTGACCGACATCGTCGCCGCGGCGGTCGCCGACGGGGTTCCGGTTGCCGGCATCGTCGCTGCCGACGAGCGCGACGTGCGCGGCATCAACGACCGCGCGCAGCTGGCTGCGGTGGAGCGCATCCTGCAGACGCGGCAGGCCGAGGCGCTGATGCGCTCGGGCGTCTCGCTCGCCGACCCCGCGCGCATCGACGTGCGCGGGACGCTGCACTGCGGCCGCGACGTTGCCATCGACGTCGGCTGCGTCTTCGAGGGCGACGTGGCGCTGGACGACGGCGTCAGCGTCGGGCCGTACTGCGTGCTGCGCGACGCCACGGTCGGCGCGGGCACGGCCATCGCGGCCTTCACCCACATCGACGCTGCCGCCATCGGCGCGAACTGCCGCATCGGCCCCTACGCGCGCCTGCGTCCGGGCGCGGCGCTGGCGGAGGAAGTCCACGTCGGCAACTTCGTCGAGATCAAGGCCAGCGCGCTGGGCGTCGGCGCCAAGGCGAATCACCTCGCCTACGTCGGCGATGCGACGGTGGGCGGCGGCGTCAACATCGGCGCCGGCACCATCACCGCCAACTACGACGGCGCCAACAAGCACCGCACCGTCATCGGCGCGGGTGCGAGCATCGGCTCCAACTGCGTGCTGGTCGCGCCGGTCACCGTCGGCGACGGCGCGACCGTCGGCGCCGGCAGCGTCATCGTCCGGGACGCCCCCGCGGGCCAGCTGTCGCTGGCGCGGCCGCCGCAGGTTTCGGTTGGCGGCTGGCAGCGCCCGGTGAAGGCGCCCAGGCCGGCAGACAAGGACTGACGCGATCATGTGCGGCATCGTCGGCGCGGCCTCCAGTCGCAACATCGTCCCGATGCTGATCGAGGGCGTGCGGCGGCTCGAGTATCGCGGCTACGACTCCACCGGCCTGGCCGTCGTCGGACCCGGCGCGACGCCGGCGCTCGAGCGCATCGTGTCCACCGCGCGCGTCGCCGACCTGGCGGCGCAGGTGCAGGCACGCGAGCTGACCGCGACCACCGGCATCTCGCACACGCGCTGGGCGACGCACGGCGCGCCGTCGCCGGTGAATGCGCATCCGCACACCTCCGGCAACGAGATCGCCGTCGTGCACAACGGCATCATCGAAAACTTCGAGGCGCTGCGCGCGCGCCTGCAGCAGCAGGGATACAGGTTCCAGACGGAGACCGACAGCGAGACCATCGCCCACCTGGTCCACGCGCACTGGCACGGCGCCGCGCAGGGCGACCTGCGGCGGGCGGTGCAGCTCGCCGTCGCCGAGTTCCAGGGCGCCTACGCCATCGCCGTCATCTCGGCCCGCGAGCCGGGGCGCGTCGTGGGCGCGCGCGCCGGCAGCCCGCTGGTCGTGGGCATCGGCGACGACGACCACTTCGTCGCCTCCGACGCCGCGGCGCTCGTCCCGGTCACGCGCCGCGTCGCCTACCTCGAAGAGGGCGACCTCGTCGACGTCCGCCGCGAAGGCTATGCGATCTACGACGCGCAGGGCGAGCGCGTCGAGCGGCCCGTCATCGAGGTGCCGCCCACCGCCGGCGCCGTCGAGCTGGGGCCGTACCGCCACTTCATGCAGAAGGAGATTTTCGAGCAGCCGCGGGCCGTCGCCGATACGCTCGAGGGCATCACCGGCTTCGATCCGGCGCTGTTCGGCCAGAACGCCGCCGCCGTGCTTGCCGAGGTCGACTCGGTGCTCATCCTCGCCTGCGGCACCAGCCACTATTCGAGCCTGGTCGCCAAACAGTGGATCGAGACGCTGGCCGGCATCCGCTGCACCGTCGAGATCGCCAGCGAGTACCGCTATCGCGACAGCGTGCCCGATCCGCGCGCGCTGGTCGTCGTCGTGTCGCAGTCGGGCGAGACCGCCGACACGCTGGCCGCGCTCAACCACGCCAAGGCGCTGGGGCACCGGCACACACTCGCCATCTGCAACGTCGCCACCAGCTCGATGGTGCGCCAGACGGCGCTCAAGTTCCTGACCCGCGCCGGGACCGAGGTCGGCGTCGCGTCGACCAAGGCCTTCACGACGCAGCTGGTCGCGCAGTTCCTGCTCGCGGCGACGCTGGCCAGGCTGCGCGGACGCCTGAGCGACGCCGACCAGGACAAGTGGCTGCGCGGCCTGCGCCACCTGCCGGCGGCGATCCAGGGCGCGCTGGCGCTGGAGCCGCACATGATCGCCTGGGCCGAGGCGTTCGCCCGCCGCCAGCACGCGCTGTTCCTCGGCCGCGGGCTGCACTACCCGATCGCGCTGGAAGGCGCGCTGAAGCTCAAGGAAATCTCCTACATCCACGCCGAGGCGTACCCGGCCGGCGAGTTGAAGCACGGCCCGCTGGCGCTGGTCGACCGCGACATGCCCGTCGTCGCCATCGCGCCCAACGACGCGCTGCTCGAGAAGCTCAAGAGCAACCTGCAGGAGGTGCGCGCGCGCGGCGGCGAGCTCTACGTCGTCGCCGACCTCGACAGCCACCTCTCCGGCGGCAACGGCATCCACGTCACCCGCGTGTCCGAGCACGCCGGCCTCCTGTCGCCGGTCGTGCACGTGGTCCCGCTGCAGCTGCTCGCCTATCACACGGCGGTGCTGCGCGGGACCGACGTGGACAAGCCTAGGAACCTGGCGAAGAGCGTGACGGTGGAGTAGGGCGGTGGCCTGACCTGGAGGGCGACCTCTCGACTCACTCGCTAGCCCGTCCGACAGGGGATGGAAACACTGCAGGATCAACCGCCGTCCGATCAGCGCCGCGCCTCCGGCCGCCGCAGCGCATCGCGCTCGCGCGCGATCAGCTGCGCGAAGGCCTCCGCCGTTCCGCCCGTCGGCGTGTTGTTCACCGCATCGAGCCCCCGCCTGATCTCGGGATCGCGCAACGCCGCGTTGAACGCGGCATTGAGGGCCGTGACGACTCCGCGCGGCGTGCGGGCCGGCACGAAGAGGCCGAAGGTCGACCAGAGGTTCGCGGCCGGGTAGCCAACCTCCGCGAGCGTGGGGACGTCGGGCAGGACAGCGAGCCGCGCAGGCGCACCGACGGCAAGCGCCGTGAGCCGTCCTTCCCGCACATAGCGCAACTGCGGCGCGGCCACGTTCGTCGACAGCAGCTCGAACTGGCCGGCCAGCGCGTCGGTGATCTGCGCGCCGCCGCCACGATAGGGCACGTGCGTGAACTCCACGCCGCTCGCCGCCTGGACCCGCTCGAGGACGACGTGCCCGGTGGTCGCAACACCCGTCGTCGCCCAACGCAGCGCGCCCGGCGAGGCCTTCGCCAGCGCGACCGCCTCCGCGAGCGAGTTCGCGGCCAGCGCCGGGGTGCCGACGACCAGCACCGGTGTGGACATCACGCTCATCAGGGGTGCGACGTCGTCCGGATCGAACACGGCCGTACCCGGCGTCGGCGGCAGCGTCAGCGGGGTGATCGCCGAGAAGACCAGCGTCCGTCCATCGGCCGGCGCGCGCGCGAGCGCCGCCATCGCCACCGCGCCGCTCGCGCCGCCGCGGTTCTCGACAATGACGGTCGCGCCGCTGCGCCGGGTCACGCGCTTTGCCAGCGCACGGGCAATCGCGTCGCTCACCCCCCCGGCCGGGTACGCGACCAGCAGGCGGATCGGCTTGCCGCGCGGCAACTCTGCGGACACCGGCGCGACGCCGCACGCCGCGAGCCACAGCGCCAGCGTGCCTGCGGCCGCCTTGCCCGCCACGCTCACCGGCGCCCGCCTCTGCCGCGCGCGATCGCGCGCACGAGGCGGACGAAAGTCGCGAGCACGCCTTCGGCCGCATCGGTGCGCCACGCAAGCGTCAGCGGCGCGTCCAGTCTCACGCTGCGCCGAAACGGTCGGTACGCGATCGCGTGCGGATGCGCGTGCGCCATCGACGCGGGCACCACGGTGATGCCCGCCCCCGCGGCGACGAGATTGAGGCTCGTCATCATGCGCTCGACTTCGACGATCACGTTCGGCTGCGCGCCCGCCGCCGCGCACTGCGTCAGCAGGTTGGCGTAGAGCCCCGGGGCTCCGGGCCGGCGCACGAGAATCAGGTTCTGCCCATCCAGTTCGCGCAGCGCCGCCGCACCCCGCCGTCGCGCCAGCGCGTGGTCGATCGGCGCTGCGAGCACGACGGGCTCGACCAGCAGCGTCTCGAGCTCCACGCCTGCCGGGTGCGCGACCGGCACGCGCAGGAACGCGCAGTGCAGCCGGCGCGCCGCGACGCTCTCCGTCAGCTCAGCCGCATTGCCTTCGCCGATGGCAAGGTCGATGTCCGGATGCAGTTGCCGGCACGCCCGCAGCGCCTCCGGCGTGAAGGCGTGCGCGGCGGCCGAACTGGTGAAGCCGATGGCCAGCGTGCCGGCCAGGCCCTGCGCCGCGCGGGACATGCGCGTCTGCAGCGTCTCCACGTCGGCGAGGATGCGGCGCGCCTCCCCGAGCAGGAGCCGGCCAAGGTCGGTCAGCGCCACGCCCTTCGGATGGCGGCGGAACAGCGTGCCGCCGAGGGTTGCCTCGAGCCCCCGGATCTGCTGGCTGAGCGGAGGCTGCTGGATGCCGAGCTGCGCCGCGGCACGGGTAATGTGCCCGGTCTCGGCGACCGCGACGAAGTACCGGAGGTGGCGCAGTTCCATATCTGAAATGTATCGAAATGCGGCGCTCAGTATATTTGACGTTATGCCTGCCGGTCCATATCGTGCGGGCTCCGCTCACAGGAGCCACCGATGAAACGCGCCACCGTTCTAGCCCTCATGCTGCTCGCCGCCACCGCCCAGGCCGCCCCGCAGAAGATCCTGTTCGTGGGCAACAGCTACACGTTCGGCCGGGTCGACCCGGTGATGAGCTACAACGCCGCGAACGTCGACGACATGACGCGGCCGCGGCCGGACTTGGTGCCCGCCGAATCTTCACCGATACGAACGGGACCCGCGCATGGGAACCGCATCCGTGGGGCGGGGTGCCAGGGATCTTCAAGCAGCTCGCCGACCAGGCCGGCGTCGAGTATGACGTGTCGCTGTCGACGCGCAACGCGGCCTCGCTGCGCGGCCACTTCCTCAACACGGCAAACACCACCGATTGGGACCTGCGCGCCAACATCGCGAAGCAGAAGTGGGATGTCGTGGTTCTGCAGGAGCAGAGCGACGCGGCGCTGCCGACAGGGCGGGGCGCGAACGCCAACAATCCGCAGTTCAGCGCCTACGTCGACAAGATCCAGAGATACATCCACGTCGGAGCGGCCGAGACCTACACCGAGAGGGCCATGTATCAGCAGATCTACGGCGGAAACGCAGGATGCCTGGCCGCGCTCGGTACGACGACGTGCAGCAACACGACCCCGCGGGTCATTCCCGCGAATGCGAATGCCAGCGCCGCCACGAAGGTCTACCTGATGCAAACGTGGGCGCGGCCGGACATGGTGTTCCCGCACCTCAACACGGTTGCCGATGCGAACTACCCGACGGTGCCGGATGGCCGGCCGATCGTCGCGCAGCCGCCCACGCCCGACACGCTCTACTACACGGAGGCCGAGGGACTCGCTGCGATGACCGCCGATCTGCGTGCCGCGTTTGCCGCGAAGCTTGCCGCGAACCCGAACCTCGCGGGCGTCATCCCCGTCGGCGACGCCTTCCAGCGCGCGCTCGACGACCGCATCGCCAAGGCCGACGGCTTCTACAACGCCGAGGGCACGTATGCGGAAGAGGTGCCGAGCGACAAGCTCAACCTCTGGTGGATCGACTACCTGCACGCGAGCAAGCACGGCTCCTACCTGAGCGCTCTGGTTACTTTCGGCAAGCTCACCGGCATCAGCCCGGCGTCGTTCGGCGCGAGCGAACAGGCAGCCTCCGACCTCGGCATCAACCCGGGCGACGCCGTGCGGCTGCAGCGTGCGGCCGCCGACCAGCTCGTCGCATCGGGCGCCACGCTGGAGTGGATCCCCTGCCTGCACGCCAATCCCGACGCGCCGGGCGCCGGCCCGGGCAACCGCAACGTCGTCGTGTGCGGAGGCGGACGGCACTGAAGCGCCGGGCATCGCTGCGGCCCTGCCAGCCGTTCGAGCCGGGGCCGTGCTGCCGCTTCACGCAGAAGGAGATTTTCGAGCAGCCGCGGGCCGTCGCCAACACGCTCGAGGGCATCACCGGCTTCGATCCGGCGCTGTTCGGCGAGAACGCCGCCGCCGTGCTTGCCGAGGTCGACTCGGCGCTCATCCTCGCCTGCGGCAACGGCCGCTATTCAAGCCTGGTCGCCAAGCCATCCTCGCTCACTCCGGCAGCCTGACGATCCAGGCTTCGGTCTGCCCCTGCGGATTCGTTCCCTGACCGGCGATCGTCAGCGCATCGGCGGAAATTGCGCTGGCCCGGGTGAGTTTCCAGCCGGGGATGTGCATCTGGTAGTCGGTCGCCAGCGCGGCATCCAGTAACCGCAGCCCGCGATCGGCGTCCCAGATCAGCGCGGCGTCGCCGGTGGCGGTGGGGCCCCAGCCGACGATGATGCGCCCGTCGCCGGAGACCGCGGCGGCGACGCTGCCCAGAACGCCGGCAGGCGCGTTGCCGAGGTCGACCATGCCCGTCTGCCGCGTCCACCGGAACGCGCGCGATTTGCCGGCGGCGTCGGTCGACGTGCCGACGACGACCGATCCGTCGCGCGATACCGCCGCGGCGGTGCCGCTGTCATCGCCGGGCAGCTTGCCGAGTATGGTCGCGCTGCCGTCGGCGGCCCAGGTCACGGCGCCGGTCAGCACCGGATGACCGGCGCCCGCGATCACGGCGCCGTCCAGGGAAATGGCGCTGGCGGTGCTCTGCTGGTTGCTGCCGCCGCCGAAACGGCTCAGGGCGACGGCGCCCGAGCTCGCCGTCCAGCGAAACGCCGTGCTGTTGGTCTGCAGGCAGGTGCCCACGACCGTCGCCCCGTCGCCGGCAACGCCGGTCGCGGCGCAGAGATAGGCGTTCGGCAGTGGATCGAGACGCTGCGGACCGGCGCCGGCGGTCCAGCGGAACCCGGCTGAGGGCGTCGGCGGGTCGGCGCTGTTCGCATCGGCCGTGCCGACGACGACCGCGCCGTTGGCGGAAACGGCGGTGGCGGCGCTGGTGCTGCCACCGGGCAGGAAGCCGAGACCGACGAGCCCCTGTCCGGCGTCCCAGCGGAAGGCCTGGCGATTGCCGGGCGCGCCGGTGGCCGTTCCCGCGACGACGCTTCCATCGGACGAGACGGCCGTGGCCTCGCTGGATGCGTATCCGGGCAGGAAGCCGAGACTTTGGAACGTCGCCTGCTGCGCGCTGCCGCCGCCACCGAGGCAGGCCGCGAGCGGCAGAACGCCGCCGATCAACGCCGCGAACATCCGCAGCGATCGAAGCCTGGCGTCCCAGCGCGTGTTCATGATGCCTTTGCCACCGTAGTCGGCGACTCCGGCAACCGGGTCGACGACCCCATTTACTATATGCGGGTCGACGCAGCGCAATCCAAGCGACGATGCGCACGCAGGCGGACTCGATTGGCGTGTGCCGTGGTCACACCGTCGCTGCTCACCCATTTGCGGCGCCGGGCTGGCTTGTATCTGCCCCTGCCCGCCTGCCCGCTCCTCGACACTCGGCCCCGTGCGCCGGGAATGACCATCCATCACCGATGCGTGGCGCGCTTCTTGCAAGAGTGTTGGCCCGCAAAGCGCTCACTCCCGGCTCGAATTTCCCGATATGCACGTCGCGACTCTGCCGCTGCAGCACTACCTGAGCGCGCTCCACCAGCAGTACCGCTCGCTGGACGACGGGAAGGTCGCCACCTATATCCCGGAACTCGCGAAGGCCGACCCGTCCGATTTCGGCATCTGCATTGTCACTGCGGACGGCCACGTCTATTCGGTCGGCGACAGCGATCGCCCGATCACCATCCAGTCGATTTCCAAGCCCATCGTCTACGCCGCCGCGCTGGCGGACCGCGGACGCGCGCACGTGCTCTCCAAAGTCGGCGTCGAGCCGAGCGGCGAGGCGTTCAATTCGATCAGTCTCGATCCCCAAACTGGTGCGCCGCTGAATCCGATGATCAATGCTGGTGCGATCGCCACGACCGGACTGCTGAGCGGCGCCACGGTGGCCGAGCAATGGAATCGCCTGGCCAGGGTCATGGCGGACTTCGTAGGGCACGAAATCACGGTCGACGACGCCGTCTACCGATCGGAAAGCGAATCGGGCTTCCGCAATCGCGCCATCGCCTGGATGCTCAAGAACTTCGGGATCATCGACGGCGACCCGATGCCGATCCTCGAGAACTATTTCCGGCAGTGCTCGATCAAGGTCACCTGCCGCGATCTCGCGTTCATGGCCGCGACGCTGGCCAATGCCGGCGTCCACCCGACCACCGGCAGGCGCGCCGTGCCCGCGGAAGATGTGCAATCGGTGTTGAGCATCATGGCCACCTGCGGGATGTACGATTACGCGGGAAGCTGGCTGTACGAAGTCGGCCTGCCGGCGAAGAGCGGCGTCAGCGGCGGCGTCATCGCGGTGTTGCCCGGACGCTTTGGCGTCGCCATCTATTCGCCGCTGCTGGACGAAAACGGCAACAGCACGCGCGGCATCGCGGTCTGCCGGCAGATCTCCAGGGATTTCGGGCTCCACGTTTTCGGCACGTCCAATTCGCCGTCGCTCGTGCTGAGCCGCGCGTATACCGGCGTCGAAGCGCCGTCGCGGCGGACACGCGCACCCGTGGTCGCCGCGCGGCTGCGGCAGTTGTCGTCGCGGATCAAGCTGCTGGGGCTCCAGGGCGAAGTGGCGTTCGACGGCGCCGAATACGTCGTGCGCACGCTGATGCGCTCCGCGGCCGACGCCGACAGCATCGTGCTGGACATGAATCGGGTCAGCGTCGTCAGCGACAGCGCCGCGCGGCTGCTGCACGAGGTGCGTCGACTGCTGGTCGCCCAGGGACGCGCGCTGGTGTTTTCGCGCATCCGCGGCCGGGCCGCGATCGAAGGCGCGCTGCGGCGCACGCTGTCGGAGGATGATCGCGGTTACCTGAGCTTCGAGGACAACGACATGGCGGTCGAGTGGTGCGAGAACCGCCTGCTTGCCTCCGAAGGCGTCGCGCCGCCGGTCGTGACGAAGCTCGCCGATTTCCCGATCTTTGCCGGCACGACCGACGCCGACCTCGCCGAGTTGCAGGATCGCATGCAGTTGGTCGCCTATGCGGCGGGCGCGGTCATCGTCGCCGCGGGACAGCAGAACGACGATCGTGTCTTCTTCATCCGGGAAGGCGAGGTGAGCGTCGTGCTGGAATTGTCCGACGGCTCGCAGCAGCGGATCGCCACGTTGACCAGTGGCATGAGTTTCGGCGAGCTGGCGATGCTCGGGCAGGCGGCGCGCAGCGCGAGCGTTTACGCCGATACCCCTGTAACCTGCTGGACGTTGAGCGCCGACACGCTCGACCAGCTGTCCGTGCGGCGTCCGGAAATCAAGATCGCGATTCTCATCAACCTTTCGCTGGATCTCGCGCAGAAGCTGCGCCAGGCCAATCAGCTGATCGGCGTGCTCGCGGCATAGCCGCCGCAAGCAGCCGTCGAACGGCGGCGTCCGTCACCTGCACGTCGCGCCGCCTGAGATCAGTTCTTTCCGAGACGCGGCAGCGGCCGCAGCACGCCCTGCCCACCATCGACGCGGATCACCTGTCCGGTGATGTGCGAGGCCTGCGGCGAGAGAAGGAACGAGAACGCGTGCGCGACGTCGTCGGGCTCGCCGATGCGGCCGGTTGGAATCAGCGCGGCCGAACGCGACTCGGTTTCCGGCGTGGCGATAAACCTTCGCGTCAGCGCCGAACGGGTCAGTCCCGGCGCGACCACGTTCACACGCACGCCCTTGTCGGCGTAACCGGCGGCGGCGCTGAGCGCAAGGCCGGTGACCGCGCATTTGGCTGCGGCGATCGCCTCATGGTTGGCGAAGCCCGCCTCGGCGACGACCGAACTCGTCAGCACGGCGACCGCCGGCGCCTGCGCCCGGGTCGCCTGCACCACGAACCACTTCAGCACGTGGAATGCCGATGTCGCGTTGACGGCGAACTGCTCGAGCCAATCCCTTTCGGAGGTGAGATGCAGCGGCCGGATGACCGTGGAGCCCACGCAGTGTGCGAGGCCGTCGAAGACGCCGATCTCCGCCGTCTTCCCCTGCAGGGCGGCGGCACCCTCGGCGAGCGTGAGGTCGGCGGCCAGCGTGTGGTGCCCGCCGCCCAACGCGCGGTCGAGCGCCTGCAGCTTTTCTTCGCTGCGGCCGCACAGCAGCAGCGTGTCGCCCTGCGCGTGCCGCAGTGCCGCGAGCGCGGCGCCGATGGCGCCTGTGGCGCCGGTGATCACGATGTTCATGGTCAAATTCTTTCCTGATGCTGAGGGCGCCCGGACGACACCGGCGCCAATTCGCCGGGAAGCGGAAGACCCTCCGCGCGGGCGACCCGCACCAGCGCATCCTCGAACAGCGCACGCGCGGAGCCGGCCACGCGTTCCAGATGGCGGTGCAGTATCGCGTCGGCGGGGCTGCGGTTCGCGCATTCCGCGCTGTAGCGCTCGAAAGCGCCGAGGCTCAGCAGGAGGTCGACCACGTGGCGGGGGCACTCGCAGTACAGCGTGGTCAGCGCGCCGGAGAGTTGCGTCAGCGCCCGATCGTCGAACCGGGGAAGCGGGGCCGCGTTGACCTCCGGTCTGACGCCGGGCGCGCGGGGCGCGTCCGACGTGACCGCTTCGCGCGCGAGACGCCCCAGTGCGTCGGCGTCCAGAGGTGCCCGGATGACGACATCGCCCTGGTCGCGCAGCGCGCCGACGACGGCCGCAGGGCCGAAGCGGTAGGCGACGATCGCGCGCCGCGCACCCACGGTCCTGGTCAGCGCGCGCACCGCGGCGACCGATCCGTCGACCAGCGTCGAAAGCTCGACCGCCAGCACGTCGGCGGCGACGCCGCCGAGCGCCGCCGCCGCGGTTTCCGGCTCGGCACAGGTTGCGACCAGTTGCAGCGCGGGATGCAGTGCGGCATCGCGGGCGATGCGTTGCGACAGGGCTTCGCCGACCACCGCGATCCGGATCGGTTCTGGCGAACCCGCGGCGCCCACCGGCGTCAGCCCTGACGACGCGGCCTGCATTTCGCGCAGTGTGGCGAGCGGCAGACTGGCAATCGAGCCGATGGCGCTTCCGAGGTCGACCAACTGCCGGATCAGGGTCAGCCGGCCGACATCGGCGGCCGAGTAGACACGATGGCCGCGCGGACTGAGCCCGGGCCCGACGACCTGATAGCGGCGTTCCCAGACGCGCAGGGTCTCGACCGGGATGCCCGCGAGACGCGCGGCGACGCCGCTTCGGTAGCCGGGCTCGGCCGCCTTTGCGGGAGCTTCATCCGACATTGGCTGTTCCTTCACCTTGGACAATGACCGGGCGGATCATCGCACGATGAACCGTTAACTACAAGAAAAAACGGGTCACAGGTTGGACAAACAAGATTCATGGGTTGACAATGCCGGGGCATAACGCATATTGTCTAGGACAAATGCAGCACAAACCTTTCTCAACAAGACCATCACCATGCTGAGCCACTGCCTTTCCGCGCCTGACGACAATCTCCCATTCCTGAATTCGCGGCAGGGGTGCGGTGCAGGGAAATTGCCGCGCGGCGCCGACGTCGGCGCCACCGCTGGACGCGCTTTCGCTCGGCCGGGCCGAATCGGCGGGCCATCGGGCGGAGCCGGCAGCCCGGACGAGCGTGGCGGAGTGATACGTTGACTCCGGCTCCCACCTGCACGGTGTATTACGACGGCGCCTGCCCGGTCTGCCGCCGGGAAATCGCGCATTACCAGGGCCTGCGCGGCGCGTCGGCCATTGCCTGGGTGGACGCCGCCAGCTGCGACGAAAGCGAACTCGGCCCGGAACTCGATCGTCGCGCCGCGCTGCGGCGATTTCACGTGCGTGAGGCCGATGGCGCGCTCGCCTCGGGCGCTGCGGCGTTCGTCGCAATCTGGCGGCGGCTGCCGGCCTTCGCCTGGCTCGCGCCACTTGCCGCCTCACGCCCGATGCTGGCACTGCTCGACGCGGGTTACGCGCTGTTCCTGCGCATCCGCCGCACCTGGCGTCCCGTCGCCGGCGCACTCGTCGACGCGCGTCCGGAGGATGCGCGATGACCGTGGTTCCGGCGGAGATCGAGCGCTTCAATCGCCTGAGCGCGACGTGGTGGAACGCGTCCGGGCCGATGCGTCCTCTGCACGTCGTCAATGATCTGCGCCTCGCGTACATCTGCGACCAGATCGCGGCGCGCTTCTCCGGCGCAGGCCGCGCAGCGCTTGCCGACCTGCGCATTCTCGACATCGGCTGCGGCGCCGGCCTCCTGTGCGAGCCTTTGGCGCGCCGGGGCGCGCGCGTAACGGGAATAGACGCGGCGGCAGGCAATGTCGCCGCCGCGCGTCTTCACGCCGCGGGCCGGCACCTTCCGATCGACTACCGGGAGGGCGAGGCGGCGGTGGCTCTGCGTGCCGACGAACGCTTCGACGCCGTGTTGCTGCTCGAAGTGGTCGAGCACGTTACCGATTTTGTGGGTGTCATTGCCACCGCGGCGCGCCATGTCGCGCCGGGGGGCCTGCTCTTCGTGTCCACCATCGATCGCAGCTGGAAGAGCTTTGCATTCGCGATCGTCGGTGCCGAGTACGTGTTCCGGGTGCTTCCACGCGGCACGCATCAATGGCGCCGCTTCGTCCGGCCCGCCGAGGTGGAGTCCGCGGCCGGCGGCGTGGGGCTCACGCCTGTCGATCGACGCGGCATGCGCTACCTGCCAGTGCTGCATCGCGCGGCCTGGACCCGTGACACCTCGGTGAACTACATCGCGACATTCGCGCGGCCTGCCGCCGCATCGCGCCTTCCCTGACGTTCAACCAAGCAAAAAGGACGACCATGACCAGCCGCCGCCATTTCGTGATCTCGATTCCCACCGCCGCGCTCGCGCTCGCCGTTGGGCACACTGCCACCGCGCAGCCCGCCAAGCTGGAGGAGGCGGACCCCCAGGCCGCCGCGCTCGGCTATCGCCACGACGCCACCAAGGTCGACGCCAAGAAGTACTCGACCTACTCCGCGGGGCGCAATTGCGCCAACTGCCAGCTCTACGTGGGCAAACCGGGCGACGCCTGGGGCGGCTGCTCCGCGTTCGGCGGCAAGCTCGTCAACGCCAAGGGTTGGTGCGTCGCATGGGTGAAAAAGGCATGACCCGCGACGGCCTGCTGCGTCGGTTGCGCCGTTTGGGCTTGCCTGCCGCAGAAATCATCCCCCGATTTACCCGCGCTCGCGGTCGTCGACGCCGTGCCGGCGCAGAACAACTGTGCAGTTCGTCGACAGCAACCATCGCCGACAAGCGATTCTCCGTGCCCGGACTCCCGGGTGCGATCCACGTCGTATCACCACGCAAAGGAGTTTCACCATGACCAAGCTCAAGACCCTGCTCGCCTCAGCCGTTGCCGCCACTGTCCTCGCCGCCGCCGCACCCGCCGTCCTTGCCCAGTCCACGCAAGTCGCAATGCAGACCAAGACCATGGCGACAGCCAAGTCCGACATCGTCGACACCGCAGTGGGCGCGGGCCAGTTCGGCACGCTCGCCAAGGCGTTGACGGCCGCCGGCCTCATCGACACGCTCAAGGGGCCCGGGCCGTTCACGGTCTTCGCGCCGACCGACGCGGCCTTCGCCAAGATTCCGGCCGACAAGCTGAACGCGCTGCTCGCCGACAAGGCGGCGCTCGTCAAGGTGCTGACCTATCACGTCGTGTCCGGCGAGATCGTCGCCGCCGACGTGAAGCCGGGCCAGGTGAAGACCGTGGAAGGTCAGTACCTGACCGTGACCGCGTCGCCGGCGGGCGTGAAGGTGAACGACGCCAAGGTGATCAAGACGGATATCATGGCCTCGAATGGCGTCATCCACGTCATCGACACCGTGGTGCTGCCGAACTGACATCCTCGGCAACTCGCTGCGCGCGACCCCGGCTTGCCGAGGTCGCGCGCAGCGACCCTCACGGGTCGGCGACACCGTCGCGCGCAGCTGCTGCGCCGG
>CAVOVD010000017.1:0-12641 GCA_963699765.1 uncultured beta proteobacterium
GTGGTCGGACTCAGCGGCTTCGCGCATCGGCGCGCCGATGCGCTCTCCGGCGGCCAGCGCCAGCGCGTGGGCATCGCCCGCGCGGTGATGCAGGAACCCAAGCTGCTGCTCGCCGACGAGCCGACCTCCTCGCTCGACCCCAAGACCTCGGTCGAGATCATGGAACTCCTGGCCGACGTCGGCCGGGCGCGGGACATTCCGGTGCTGGTCAACATGCATGACGTCGAACTGGCCAGGCGCTTCGCCGATCGCATCGTCGGCATGTCCGAGGGCCGCGTGGTGTTCGACGGTCCGCCGGCGGAACTCGACGAGACGATGCTGCGCAGGATCTACGGCGGTCAGGACTGGCTGCAGTGAGCACGCTGCCCGCGCAGGATCCGTTCCCGCGCAGCACGGTTACCCGCGTGGTCGCGGTCGCGCTGGTCGTGTACGTGATCTACGCCTGCGCGCAGCTGGAAATCTCCTGGGCTCGCGTGTTGATCGGCCTCGACAACGCCGAGAGATTCTTCAGCCGGCTGTTTCCGCCTGACTTCACCCGCTCCGAGCTGCTGATCAAGGGCCTGCTCGAGAGTCTCGAGATCGCGGTCCTGTCGACCATGCTGGGCATCACGCTGGCGCTGCCGGTGGGCCTGTGCGCCGCACGCAACCTGATGCCCGTCTGGGTCACCTGGCCGGCGCGCATCATCATCGTCATGGCGCGCTCGTTCCATCCGGTGATCGTCGCCATCCTGTTCGTCAAGGCCGTGGGCTTCGGCGCGCTGGCCGGCATCCTGGCGCTGACCGTCGCGTCCGTCGGCTTCATCGGCAAGCTGTTCACCGAGGCCATCGAGGAGATCTCGCTGAAGCAGGTCGAGGCCGTGCGCGCCACCGGCGCCCCCTTTGCGTCGCTGCTCGCCTACGGCGTGCTGCCGCAGGTTTTCTCGCGCTTCATCGGCTTCGCCACCTACCAGCTCGACTCCAACCTGCGCAACTCGACCATGGTCGGCATCGTCGGCGCCGGCGGCATCGGCGGCACGCTGTTCGCGGCCTTCCAGCGCTTCGACTACGACTTCGTCTGCGCGATCCTGATCTCGATCATCGGCCTGATCATGCTGGGCGAGATCCTCGCCACCGGCGTGCGGGCGATCTTCCTTCACGGCGTGACGCTGCGTGAGCTGTTCTCGAGACGCGGCGCGATCCCGCGTGAGCGTCTGCTGGAAGACGACTGATGGGCGCCGCGAACGCCGCGCCGGCCCCGGTCGCCGACCGCATCTGGCGGCGCTTCACGCGCGGGCAGCGGCTGGCACGCTTCGTCGTCTACCTCGCCATCGTCGCCGCGGTGGTCACGTCGATCCGCAACGTCGAGGTCATCCCGGAATTCCTCTACGACGCGCCGGAACAGGTCGTCGACCTCTTTTCCCGCATGTGGCCGGTCGACTGGGCGGCGTATCCGGACGAAGTCCACGATGCCCTGTTCGAGACCATCCACATCGCCTCGCTGGGCACGCTGCTGGCGCTGGTGATGGCGCTGCCGGTCGGCGTGATGGCGGCGCACAACCTGGTGCCGTTCACGCCGCTCAACCTCCTCGCCAAGCTGATCCTGGTGTCGTCGCGCTCGGTCAATTCGCTGGTCTGGGCGCTGCTGTTCGTCGGCATCTTCGGACCCGGCGCGCTGGCGGGAACGCTGGCGATCGCCTTCCGCTCCATCGGCTTCGTCGGCAAGCTCTTCGGCGAGGCGCTCGAGGAGGCGCAACCCGGGCCCATCGAGGCGCTGACCGCCGCGGGCGCGCCGTGGATGTCGCGGATGACCTTCGGCTATTGGCCGCAGGTGATGCCGGCGTTCTGGTCGATCGCGCTGTTCCGCTGGGACATCAACGTGCGCGAGTCGGCGGTGCTGGGCCTGGTCGGCGCCGGCGGCATCGGCATGGCGCTCGATTCCGCGCTCAACCTCTTCCAGTGGGACCGCGTGGCGCTGATCCTGATCGCCATCCTCGCGGTGGTGATCGCCGCCGAGGTTGTCGTCACCCAGGTGCGCAAGCGGGTGCTCTAGCGTTTCGCCCGCGCCAGCGTCACCGTCTCGCGCAGATCACGCTCCCGGTCCGAACCGCGCGCTGATAACATCCGCCGGTGGCGCACCAGGACAGACCCCCGCTTCTCGACGAGAACAACGCCGCTTTCGTGCAGGGTGGCGTGTCCATCGTCGCCGCGTCCCGCGATGCCGACCTCGTGCCGTCGATCGGCCGGATAGCCGCGTGTCGCGTTTCGGCCGACCGCCGGCGCGTCAGCGTGTTCGTCGCGGCGACGCAGGCGCCGGCGTTGCTCGCCGACGTCGCTGCCTGCCGCCGCATCGCCGTCGTGTTCACCCGGCCGACGACGCACAGAACGCTGCAGTTGAAGGCGGATGACGCCATCGTGCGCCCGGTCCTGCCCGACGAGCTCCAGTTGCTTCCGCGCCATGTCGAGGCGTTCGCGATCGAGATCGCCGCGCTCGGCTACAGCGGCGCGCAGGCGCAGGCCCTGTTGGCCTGTTCGGAAGGCGACGTGCGGGCGATCGACTTCACGCCCGGCGCCGCATTCGAGCAGACCCCCGGCCCGAAGGCGGGCACGCCGCTGGCGGCGCCATGACGCTCGCCCTCGACACCATACGCGGCGCCCTCGACGGCGCGGTTCCGGCGACCATCGCCACCTGCTCGCCCGAGGGCGAGCCGAACATTTCCTTCGTCTCGCAGGTGTACTACGTCGATCCGGAGCATGTCGCGCTGTCATTCCAGTTCTTCAACAAGACCCGCCAGAACGTGCAGGCGACGCGGCGGGCCACCACTCTGGTGACCGATCCGGAGTCGTTCGCCCGCTATCGGATCGCGCTGGAGTACCTGCGCCTCGAGACCAGCGGACCGCTGTTCGAGCGCATGAAAGCGCACCTCGCCGGCATTGCCTCGCATACCGGGATGGCCGGCGTGTTCCGCTTGCAGGGGGCCGACGTCTACCGCGTCCTCGCGGTCGAGCAAGTGGCCGGTTTCTCGCTGCCCGGGACGACGCCGCAGCGCCACCATCTCGCGGCGGTGCGCACGATTGCGCAGCGGATCGCCGGCTGTGCCGACCTGTCGAACCTGCTGGACGAGGCGCTGGCGGCGCTCGACGACTGCCTGGGCATCCGGCACGCAATGATCCTGATGGCGGACACGCGCGCGCGCAAGCTCTACACGGTGGCAAGCCGCGGCTACGAGGCTTCCGGCGTGGGGTCGGAAATCGCCTTCGGCGAAGGCGTGATCGGCGTTGCCGCGCGCGAGATCACGCCGATCCGCATCATGCATCGCGCGCAGGAGTGGGGCTATGGCCGGGCGATCCGGGACAGCGCAGTCGCCGGGGGACTCGGGGAACTGCTCGAAACCGAGATCCCGGTTCCCGGGCTGCCCGATTCGCGCAGCCAGCTCGCCGTCCCGGTGGTCGCCGGAAGCGCGCTCAGCGCGATCCTCTACGTCGAAGATGTGCTGGACCGGCGTTTCGGCTTCGACGACGAGGACGCGCTGGTCGCCGTGGCCGCGCTGCTGGGGCCGACGATTCGCGGCATGCAGGAACTCGCCGAGTCGGCGGCCGACCCGGGACCCGCGCACGGCGACGCGCCCTTGACCCGGGGCCCGCCGCTCCTGATCCGCCATTACGACGTCGACGACAGCGTGTTTCTGGGCGACGACTACCTGATCAAGGGCGTGGCGGGCAGAATATTCTGGAAGCTACTGCGTGATTACACGCGGGAGGGCCGCACCGAGTTCAGCAACCGCGAGCTGCGCCTCGATCCGTCGATTCGCCTGCCGGACATCGCCGACAATCTGGAAGCACGGCTCATTCTGCTGCAGCGCCGACTGGCCGAGCGTGCGGCGTTTCTGTCGCTGGAGAAGTCGGGACGGGGCCGCTTCCGCTTTTGTGTGCGCCGGCCGGTCGAACTGGTCGACGTGGCCACCGACCGCGCGCACTGAGACCTCGACGCCGGATTCGCTGAAGTGCGGCATGACTTCGCCCGGATCGCCCGATCAGTTGGCCAGGGCGGCTTCGAGCTTGCGCCAGGCGCGCGCGTCGACGTGTTCGCGGGCCAGCGCGAGCACGTCTTCGAAGACGGCCCTGGGCGCGCCTTCGCGCATCGCCCTCAGCATGCCGCCGCGTTCGGCCGGCGTCATCGCGGGGAGCATCCAGCGCAGCGCGCGCTTCATGGCTGCGGGCGACAGATGCGCCTTGATCTGGTTTTCGATCGCGCAGAGTTCGGCGTCGGTGTAGGCCGCCCACAGCACCGGATTGTGCGCGACCTCTTCCTCGTGCATGTGGAGGAAGTTCTCGCCGGCGAAGCGCGCGAGGCTGCGGTAGAGTTCGGCCGCGGCCCGGTCACGCATCGCCGCCGGCGCCCGCGCGAGTCCCTCGACCTGGCGCTGGAGTGTCGCGATGGCGGCGCAATGCTCGACGTGCTCGGCGCCGATCCGAAGAGTCGAGCCCGGCCGCCGCGCCTCCATCGCCGGGTGCACGAAGCTGTTCTCGGACTCGAGGTGGTTGCGGCAGAGTTCGAGCAGGTCGCGCACGCCGGCGACGACTTCGCTCACTTCCGCCGGGTCGCCGGCATCGAGCCGGCCGACGGCGAGCAGGGCGTCGCTCAGCGCGGCGCGAAGCGCCTTGTGAATGAACGCGTAGAGATCGTGGCGCGACGGCGCAACGGCCGGCGAATGGCGGGTGGGTATTCCGGAAAGCGGCGCGAGGCGCGACTCGACGACGGTGGCAATGGCGAGAGCATGGTCCATGATGGGGCTCCTGGCGAGTTCGGGACAATGGGCAGGCGTCGCAAGTGGCGAACGCATACCTGCATTGTGGCGACTCACCCGCCCGCGCGTTCGTAAATGAATCCTCAGCAAACCCTAAGAATTCCTTAACGGAGCCGGAGAAGCCGTCGCCTGCGGCGCGATCCAAGCGGCCAGCGCCAACGCTGTCCAGCGCGGCGAACCGTTCGGCTTCGGCACAGTGGCACTCTCCTGTCGTCACTCCATCGACGGGTCGGGCTACGGTGCCGTTTGCGCCAGGGCGACGCATTTCGTGTTCAGGCCACGCATTGTGGACGGAGTTGGCTCACGCGCGCCCTGCCGGACCGAAGGCTCAGTGGTAGCCCTCGCCGGCACGGACTTTACCCCGGAACACCCAGTAGTTGAACACCGTGTAGCCCAGGATCACCGGCAGCAGGACCAGCACCCCGATCAGCATGATCTGCTGCGAGGCGGGCGCCGCGGCCGCATCCCAGACGGTGATGGTCGGCGGGACCAGGTAGGGGACGTTCGACAACACCAGGCCGAGGAAGGCCAGAAGGAAAAGTCCGACCGCGCAGGCGAAGGGCAGCACCGGCCGGGCATTGCGCAGTCCCACCCAGCACAGCATCGCGCAGGCCAGAGAGGCGATCGGCACCGGTGCGAGATAGAAGAAATTCGGCAGCGTGAACCAGCGCTCGGCGATACGCGGCACGGCGAAGGGCGTCCACAGGCTGACCACGGCGATGCAGGCCAGCAATGCGAGCAGCAGCTTCTTCGCCATCGCCCGCGTGCGCGCCTCGACATCGCCGTCGGTCTTCATGGCCAGCCACGCCGCGCCGATCAGCGCATAGCCGACGACCATCGCGACGCCGCAGAACAGCGGAAAGGGCGCGAACCAGTCGAGGCTGCCGCCGGCGAAAACGCCATTGCTGACGGTGATGCCTTCCAGCAACCCGCCGAGCACGATGCCCTGCGCGAATGCGGCCGTGGTCGACCCTGCGGCGAACGCCAGATCCCACAGCCGGTGGTGTGGCTTGGCGACCCAGCGGAATTCGAAGGCGACACCGCGAAAAATCAGCGCCAGCAGCATGACGATCACCGGCAGGTACAGCGCCGGCATGATGATCGCGAATGCTTTCGGAAACGCGATCCACAGCCCGCCGCCGCCCAGTACCAGCCAGGTCTCGTTGCCGTCCCAGAACGGCGCGACCGAATTCATCATCTGGTCGCGGTCCTGTTCGCGCGCAAAGAACGGAAACAGGATGCCGATGCCCAGGTCGAAACCGTCCAGCACGACGTACAGCGCGGTGGCGAGTGCGATGATGGCCGCCCACACCACCGGCAGCGACAGCCATTGGACCTCGTTCATGTCAGGTCTCGCGCGCTGACGTTCGCGCAGCCGACAGCGGCCGGTTGGCAACCCCCGCCGGTGGCTCGAGCAGCGCCGGCACCGGACCCTTCTTCACCATCTTGTGGATGTACCAGATGCCGATGGAGAACACGACCGCATAGGTGACCACGATCAGCGCCAGCGAGGTCGCGACCGCGCCGAAGGCGACCGGCGACGCGGCGTCGGCGGTGCGCAGGATCTTCCAGGCGATCCACGGTTGCCGGCCGATCTCCGTGACCATCCACCCGGCGAGGATGGCGACGAATCCCAGCGGCCAGGCGTGGCTGACCGGCTTCAGGAACCAACCGGTGGTGAACACCCGCCCCCGCCACCAAAGCCAGGCGCCCACGGCACCGATGGCGATCAGCAGAATGCCCACGCCCACCATGACGCGAAACATGAAGAACACCGGCGCCACCGGCGGGCGCTCGTCCTTCGGGAAATCCTTCAGTCCCGGAAACAGCCCGTCGGGATCGTGGGTGATGATGAGGCTCGCGCCCTTGGGGATCGAGATCTCGAAGCGGTTGGACTCGGTCTTCTCGTCCGGCCACGCGAAGAGCACCAGCGCGCCCGGCTTGGCGCCCGACCAGTGCGCCTCCATCGCGGCGACCTTGGCCGGCTGGTACTGCGCGGTGTTGAGTCCGTGGCTGTCGCCGATGAACAGCTGCAGCGGCGCCAGCAGCGCCACCATGCCCAGCCCCATGCGCACCATCGTCCGGCCCTCCTGCGCAAAGCGCCCGGTCACCAAATAGCGCGCCCCGGTGGCCAGCACGACCAGCGACGTGGTCAGATAGCACGCGGTCAGCATGTGGAAGAAGCGGTACGGAAAACTCGGGTTGAACACGATCGCCAGCCAGTCGAGCGGATAGGCGATGCCGTCGCGGATCTCGTGCCCGGCGGGCGTATGCATCCAGCTGTTGGCGGCAAGGATCCAGAACGCCGACATCGACGTGCCCACCGCCACCAGCACCGCCGCGGTGACGTGCAGCCAGCGCGGCACGCGATGCCAGCCGAAGAGCAGGATGCCGAGGAAGGTCGCCTCGAGGAAAAACGCGGTCAGCACCTCGTAGCCGATCAGCGGACTGACGACGTTGCCGATGCGTTCGGCGAAGCCGCTCCAGTTGGTGCCGAACTGGTAGGACATCATGATCCCGGAGACCACGCCCATGGCAAAGGCGACCGCGAAGATCTTGGTCCAGAAGCGCGCCAGGCGCGCGAAGTGTTCGCCACCGGTCTTCAGCCACAGCACTTCGAGCGTCGCGACATAGGCGGCGAGCCCGATGGTGAAACTCGGAAACACGATGTGCACGCTCACCGTGAAGGCGAACTGGATGCGGGCGAGCAGGACGGCGTCGAGGTCGGGGCTCATGCGTGGCGCCCGGCAATGCGCAGCGGCGGCCCGTCGATGCGAACTACGGGAAGCGCGTGCCGGCTGCGCCTAAGATACGCGCGCCGCCAAGACATGCAAGGACGAGGTGGCGGAACAGGTGCGCCGCCCCCCGCCCGCGGTCTCCCGCCGCAGCGCGTATGGCGCATGCGTTATCCTTGCCGTCGTGCCAATCATCGCGGTGTTCAATCAGAAGGGCGGCGTCGGCAAGACGACGACGGCGCTCAACCTCCTCGCCGCGATCGCCCGTCGCAAGCAGCGGCCGCTGGCCGTCGACCTCGACCCGCAGGCGCATCTGTCGCAGGTCTTCGGCGTGTCGCCCCGCCAGGCCGACGACACGCTGTGCGGGTTTTTCCTGCGCCAGCGGCCGCTGGACGAGATTGCCCAGATCACCGCCAGCGGCGTGATCCTCTGTCCGGCGCACCTGGAACTGGCCAAACTCGACAGCGTGCTCGGCAAGGGGGTCAACGTGGTGACGCGGCTGCGCCAGGCGCTGCACCGTCCGGACGCGGCGCCCGGACCGGTGGTCATCGACTGCTGCCCGCTGCTCAACGTGCTGTCGCTCAACGCGCTGTTCGCCGCCGACGTGGTGCTGGTGCCGGTTTCCGCCGACTTCCTGTCGCTGCAGGGCGCGCTGCAGGTCGAGCGTGCGCTCAACGCGCTGGAACCGGTGCTCAAGTGCCGGCTGCCGCGCCGCTATGTGCTGACGCGCTACGATCTGCGGCGGCGGATGAGCGGCGCGGTGGTCGAGCGGATGGCCGAATCGCTGCGTTCCGACGAGATCTGTGCGACGCGCATTCGCGAGAACGTGAAACTCGCCGAGAGCCCGTCGCTTGGCCTGGATATCTTCCGGCACGCGCCGGAGTCGCGCGGTGCGCGCGACTACGCGGCGCTCTACGAGGAATTACTGGGTGCCGGCCTTGTGCGATGACTCGGGCTGCGCGCTGATGAGGCCGATCACGCCCTCGACGTCGAGCGTGTCCACGCGCCGCGGTACCCGCTGCTCCTGGCAGTCGACGATCTGGCATTGCTGGTACATCTGCCGCAGGCGGCGTTCGGCGTCGCCCTGCGTGGCGGCCATGATCAGGATGTTCTCGACCCGTTGGCCGTGCCGGGTCCTGATGTTGAAACCGTAGCGAATCACGACTCCTCCTTTGCGTCCTTCGCCCCAGCTGTCTGCTTTTCAGCCATTTCCATCAAGGCGTTAGACGTGGTCGCTGCTATGATAGGCCAGCTTTCGCGTGCAATTCCCATTCCCATCGCAATCTTTGCCCGATGACCCGCGCCTCAGCCGCCCGCCGTGACGCCGCGACCGTGGAAAGTGAACGCGCACTTATAGCAGCGTTGCGGCAAATGGAGATAGTGAGCGCTGACCAACCCGTCGAGCTTACGCCGCTGGCGGGCGGTGTGTCTTCGGACATTTTTCGCGCCGACCTGCCGTCGGGCGTCGTTTGCGTCAAGCGCGCGCTGCCCCGGCTCAAGGTCGCGGCAGACTGGCAGGTTCCGGTCGAGCGCAACCGCAGCGAGGTCGAGTGGATGCGGGTCGCCGGCGCCATCGTCCCTGACGCGGTGCCGGCCATCCTCGGCGAGGATCGCGAGGCCTGCGCCTTTGCCATGGCCTGGCTGCCGCCTGAGGACTACCCGATCTGGAAATCGCTGCTGGCCGCCGGCACTGCCACCGCCGCGATGGCGGCCCAGGTCGGCGATACCCTTGGCCGCATCCATGCGGCAACGGCGGACCGGCCGGAACTCGCCCGGCGCTTCGCCAACGATGCGCTGTTCCACGCGCTGCGGCTCGATCCCTACCTGCTTACCGCGGCCGGCCGGCATCCCCGGCAGGCACCGCGCCTCGCCGCGCTGGTCGAGACCACCGCCGGCACCCGGCGCGCGCTGGTGCACGGCGACTTCAGCCCCAAGAACATCCTGATCGGCCCCAGGGGTCCGGTGATCCTCGATGCCGAATGCGCGGTCTACGGCGATCCGGCCTTCGATCTGGCCTTCGTCCTGAATCACCTGCTGCTCAAGGGCGTCTGGCACCCGTCCAGGCGGAGCGCCTGCGCGGCGATGGCCCGGACGCTGATCGACGCCTACCTCGAGCACGCCGGCTGGGAAGACCGGGCGGCGCTCCAGGCGCGCACGGCGGCGTTGCTTCCCGGTTTGCTGCTCGCCCGCGTCGATGGGAAATCCCCGGTCGAATACGTGACCAGCGATGTCGACCGCGACGCGATTCGGGCCTTTGCCTGCGCGCATCTCGATACCCCGGTCGCGACGCTGGAACAACTCCTGCATGCGTGGACGCGATGACCCCAACCACCATCAACCGGGTCCACGCCCGGCGCATCTGGGATTCGCGGGGCCGCCCGACCGTCGAGGCCGAGGTTCGCCTGGCCGGCGGTGCCGTCGGCCGGGGCATCGCACCGGCCGGTGCATCGCGCGGCTCCCGCGAGGCGATCGACCTGCGCGACGGAGGCACTCGCTGCGGCGGCTACGACGTGGCCGAGGCCGTGGCCAACGTGCGCGGCCCGATCGCCCGCGCGATCTTCGGCATGGACGCGCTGGACCAGGCCGACATCGACCAGAAACTGATCGAACTCGATGGCACGCCGAACATGGGCAAGCTGGGCGGCAATGCCACGGTGGCAGTCTCGCTGGCGGTGGCGCACGCGGCGGCGGCCGCGCACGACCTGCCGCTGTGGCAACACCTGGCCGAAGACAACCCGGTGTCGCTGCCGCTGCCCGAGGTGCAGATCTTCGGCGGCGGTGCGCACGCCGGGCGGCGCATCGACATCCAGGACCTGATGGTGATGCCGGTCGGCGCCTGGACCTACGACGACGGCCTCACCATGTGCGCCGAGATCTACCGCGCGGCCGGCGAGCTGATGCGCGACGCGGGCAAGCTCGCCGGCGTCGCCGACGAGGGCGGCTGGTGGCCGCAGTTCGCCTCCAACGAGGAGGCGCTGGAAATGACCGTCCGCGCCATCGAGCGGGCCGGCTGCCATCCGGGCAGCGATGCGGCGATATCGCTGGACATCGCCGCCTCCGAATTCGGCCGCGACGGCATTTACAGGCTGGCGCTCGACCAGCGCGAACTCGACCGCGACGGCCTGTCGGAGATGCTGCTCGGCTGGATCGAGCGCTACCCGATCGTGTCCATCGAGGATCCGTTCGCCGAGGACGATCGGGTGGCGTGGATCGCCTTCACGCGTGCCGCCGGCCATCGCGTGCAGATCATCGGCGACGACTACCTGACGACCAACGCGGCGCGGGTCGAGGACGCCAGGGTCGACGGCGCCTGCAACGCGGTACTGATCAAGGTCAATCAGGCCGGCACGCTGACCCAGGCGAAAGCGGCGCTGGACGCCGCGAAGGATGCGGGTTTCGGTACCATCGTGTCGGCGCGCTCCGGCGAATCCGAGGACACCACCATCGCCCATCTCGCGGTGGGCTGGAATGCCGGACAGCTCAAGGTCGGTTCGTTCGCGCGCAGCGAGCGCCTGGCCAAATGGAACGAAGTGCTGCGCATCGAGGAGGCGCTGGGCGTCGACGCGCGCTTTGCCGGCGCGGCCGTGCTGCCGATCAAGCGCTAGGCAGTTGGTCTCCGGAGAACATCGACATGGACATCGACGGCTTCATGCAGGGTTACAAGCGTGCGTGGGAGGGCAGCGACGAGCACCTGCTCGCGTCGCTGTTCGCCGCGGACGGCGTCTACCGCAACACGCCGTTCGCCGAGCAGCGCGGCCACGCGGCGATCAGGGCCTACTGGCAGCGCACCAAGCTGCAGGGCGACATCCATCTCGACTACGAGATCCTGTGCCGACGCGCCGACGGTGGCATCGCCCACTGGCGGACCACCTACCAGGTGATGTCCGAGGAACTGTTCGCGATCTGGGCCGCGTCCACCGGCACCAACCTGCTCGCCCGCCGCGACGGCGAGCCGCTGCCGCGCCTGGTGCTCGACGGCGTCGCCGACGTGACCTTCGATGCCGCCGGCCTGGCGCGCGAGTTCCGCATCTGGTGGCACAGCCAGGTCGCCGGGGACTGACCGTGCTCGACGCCTCGGCCACGCCCAGCGCCATCGTCGGCTACCTCGACCAGTACGTGATCGGACAGGACGACGCCAAGAAGATCGTCGCCGTCGCCGTCTACACGCATTACCGCAAGATCGCCCGCGCCGCGCGACGGGGAGGCGCCGGTCGCCAAGAGCAACGTGCTGCTGATCGGCCCGTCCGGCACCGGCAAGACGCTGCTGTGCGAGACGCTGTCGCATGCGATGGCGGTGCCCTTCGTCACCGCCGAGGCGACCTCGCTGGCGCAGACGCGCTTCGTCAACGAGGAAATCGAGGCCGTGCTGCAGCGGCTGGTCGACAAGGCCGGCGGCGACGTGGCGACGGCGCAGCGCGGCATCGTCTTCATCGACGAGATCGACAAGCTCAAGGCCGCGGACGGCGCGCCGCGCGCCGGTTCCGGCGAGAGCGTCCAGCACGCGCTGCTGAAGATCATGGAAGGCGCGCAGGTCAAGCTCGGCACCGGAACCTACATCGACACCACCGACATCCTGTTCGTCTGCGGCGGCGCGTTCGTCGGCCTCGACGAGATCATCGCCTCGCAGACGCACGGCTACGGCTTCATCGCGACCTCGACCGGCGACAACAAGAAGATCCTCGAGCGCCTGAACACCCGGGTGAAGCCCACCGATCTGTTCACCTACGGGCTGATCCCGGAATTCACCGGCCGGCTGCCGATCATCGCCCGCTTCGCCGAACTGACGCGGGCGATGCTGGTGCGCATCCTCACCGAGCCGAAGAACTCGATCCACCAGCAGTTCCTCGACATCTTCGCCAACGAAGGCGTCGAACTGGTCGTCGGCGCGCGCGTGTTCGAGCAGATCGCCGAGCTGGCCATCGAGTACAAGACCGGCGCGCGCAGCCTGCGCGGCATCTACGAGGAACTGCTGACGCCGATCCTCTACCTGGTCCCGGACGACAAGACCATCCGGCGGGTCGAGGTCGCGTCGCTGTTCACCGAGCCGGTGTTCGTCCGCGCGGCCGTCGCTTCGGCCGCCGGCGGCTAGTCCAGCAGCGCCGCCGCGAGTTCGGCAAAGCCG
>CAVOVD010000018.1:0-15171 GCA_963699765.1 uncultured beta proteobacterium
CGAGCTGCTCGACGTGGTCGGACTCAACGGCTTCGCGCATCGGCGCGCCGATGCGCTCTCCGGCGGCCAGCGCCAGCGCGTGGGCATCGCCCGCGCGGTGATGCAGGAACCCAAGCTGCTGCTCGCCGACGAGCCGACCTCCTCGCTCGACCCCAAGACCTCGGTCGAGATCATGGAACTCCTGGCCGACGTCGGCCGGGCGCGGGAGATTCCGGTGCTGGTCAACATGCACGACGTCGAACTGGCCAAGCGCTTCGCCGACCGCATCGTCGGCATGTCGGATGGCCGCGTGGTGTTCGACGGCCCGCCCGCCGAACTCGGCGAGGCGATGCTGAGAAGGATCTACGGCGGCCAGGACTGGCTGCAGTGAGCACGCTGCCCGCGCAGGATCCGTTTCCGCGCAGCATGATTACGCGCGTGGCCGCGGTCGCGCTGGTCGTGTACGTGATCTACGCCTGCGCGCAGCTGGAAATTTCCTGGGATCGCGTGGTGATCGGCCTCGACAACGCGCGAAAGATTCTTCAGCCGTCTGTTTCCGCCCGATTTCACCCGCTCCGAGCTGCTGATCAAGGGCCTGGTCGAGAGCCTGGAGATCGCCGTGCTGTCCACCATGCTGGGCATCACGCTGGCGCTGCCGGTGGGCCTGTGCGCAGCGCGCAACCTGATGCCGCCGTGGGTCACCTGGCCGGCGCGCACCATCATCGTCATGGCGCGCTCGTTCCATCCGGTGATCGTCGCCATCCTGTTCGTCAAGGCCGTGGGCTTCGGCGCGCTGGCCGGCATTCTGGCGCTGACCGTCGCGTCGGTCGGCTTCATCGGCAAGCTGTTCACCGAGGCCATCGAGGAAATCTCGCTGAAGCAGGTCGAGGCCGTGCGCGCCACCGGCGCGCCCTTTGCGTCGCTGCTCGCCTTCGGCGTGCTGCCGCAGGTCTTCTCGCGCTTCATCGGCTTCGCCACCTACCAGCTCGACTCCAACCTGCGCAACTCGACCATGGTCGGCATCGTCGGCGCCGGCGGCATCGGCGGCACGCTGTTCGCCGCCTTCCAGCGCTTCGACTACGATTTCGTCTGCGCCATCCTGATCTCGATCATCGGCCTGATCATGCTGGGCGAGATCCTCGCCACCGGCGTGCGCGCGATCTTCCTCCAGGGCGTGACGCTGCGTGAACTGTTCAGCGGTCGCGCCGCGGTTGCCGCGCGAACGCAATCTGGTGGACGACTGATGGACGCCGCGGACTCCGGCGCCGGCCCCGGTCGCCGACCGCATCTGGCGGCGCTTCACGCGCGGCCAGCGCCTGGCGCGCTTCGTCGTCTACCTCGTGATCGTCGCCGCGGTGGTCACGTCGATCCGCAACGTCGAGGTCATCCCGGAATTCCTCTACGACGCGCCGGAGCAGGTCGTCGACCTGTTCACCCGGATGTGGCCGGTCGACTGGGCGGCGTATCCGGACGAGGTCCACGACGCGCTGTTCGAGACCATCCACATCGCCTCGCTGGGCACGCTGCTGGCGCTGGTGATGGCGCTGCCGGTCGGCGTGATGGCCGCGCACAACCTGGTGCCGTTCACGCCGCTCAATCTTCTCGCCAAGCTGATCCTGGTGTCGTCGCGCTCGGTCAACTCGCTGGTCTGGGCGCTGCTGTTCGTCGGCATCTTCGGACCCGGCGCGCTGGCGGGAACGCTGGCCATCGCCTTCCGCTCCATCGGCTTCGTCGGCAAGCTCTTCGGCGAGGCGCTCGAGGAGGCGCAGCCCGGGCCGATCGAGGCGCTGACCGCCGCCGGCGCGCCGTGGATGTCGCGGATGACCTTCGGCTACTGGCCGCAGGTGATGCCGGCGTTCTGGTCGATCGCGCTGTTCCGCTGGGACATCAACGTGCGCGAGTCGGCGGTGCTGGGCCTGGTCGGCGCCGGCGGCATCGGCATGGCGCTCGACTCCGCGCTCAACCTCTTCCAGTGGGACCGCGTGGCGCTGATCCTGGTCGCCATCCTCGCGGTGGTGATCGCTCGCCGAGGTCGTCGTCACCCAGGTGCGCAAGCGGGTGATCTAGCGTTTCGCCCGCGCCGGCGTCACCGTTTCGCGCAGATCGCGCTCCCGGTCCGAACCGCGCGCTGATAACATCCGCCGGTGGCGCACCAGGACAGCCCCCCGCTTCTCGACGAGAACAACGCCGCTTTCGTGCAGGGTGGCGTGTCCATCGTCGCCGCGTCCCGCGATGCCGACCTCGTGCCGTCGATCGGCCGGATAGCCGCGTGTCGCGTTTCGGCCGACCGCCGGCGCGTGAGCGTGTTCGTCGCGGCGACGCAGGCGCCGGCGTTGCTCGCCGACGTTCGCGCCTGCCGGCGCATCGCCGTCGTGTTCACCCGGCCGACGACGCACAGAACGCTGCAGTTGAAGGCGGATGACGCCATGGTGCGCCCGGTCGCTGCCCGACGAGCTGGCAGTTGCTTCCGCGCCATGTCGAGGCGTTCGCGATCGAGATCGCCGCGCTCGGCTACAGCGGCGCGCAGGCGCAGGCCCTGTTGGCCTGTTCGGAAGGCGACGTGCGGGCGATCGACTTCACGCCCGGCGCCGCGTTCGAGCAGACCCCCGGCCCGAAGGCGGGCACGCCGCTGGCGACGCCATGACGCTCGCCCTCGACACCATACGCGGCGCCCTCGACGGCGCGGTTCCGGCGACCGTCGCCACCTGCTCGCCCGAGGGCGAGCCGAACATTTCCTTCGTCTCGCAGGTCTACTACGTCGATCCGGAGCACGTCGCGCTGTCATTCCAGTTCTTCAACAAGACCCGCAAGAACGTGCAGGCGACACGGCGGGCCACCGCGCTGGTGACCGATCCGGAGTCGTTCGCCCGCTATCGGATCGCGCTGGAGTACCTGCGCCTCGAGACCAGCGGACCGCTGTTCGAGCGCATGAAGGCGCACCTCGCCGGCATCGCCTCGCATACCGGAATGGCCGGCGTGTTCCGCCTGCAGGGCGCCGATGTCTACCGCGTCCTCGCGGTCGAGCAGGTGGCGGGTTTCTCGCTGCCCGGGACGACGCCGCAGCGCCACCATCTCGCGGCGGTGCGCACGATTGCGCAGCGGATCGCCGGCTGTGCCGACCTGTCGAACCTGCTGGACGAGGCGCTGGCGGCGCTCGACGACTGCCTGGGCATCCGGCACGCGATGATCCTGATGGCGGACACGCGCGCGCGCAAGCTCTACACGGTGGCAAGCCGCGGCTACGAGGCTTCCGGCGTGGGGTCGGAAATCGCCTTCGGCGAAGGCGTGATCGGCGTTGCCGCGCGCGAGATCACGCCGATCCGCATCATGCATCGCGCGCAGGAGTGGGGCTATGGCCGGGCGATCCGGGACAGCGCAGTCGCCGGGGGACTCGGGGAACTGCTCGAAACCGAGATCCCGGTTCCCGGGCTGCCCGATTCGCGCAGCCAGCTCGCCGTCCCGGTGGTCGCCGGCAGCGCGCTCAGCGCGATCCTCTACGTCGAGGATGTGCTGGACCGGCGTTTCGGCTTCGACGACGAGGACGCGCTGGTCGCCGTGGCCGCGCTGCTGGGGCCGACGATTCGCGGCATGCAGGAACTCGCCGAGTCGGCGGCCGACCCGGGACCCGCGCACGGCGACGCGCCCTTGACCCGGGGCGCGCCGCTCCTGATCCGCCACTACGACGTCGACGACAGCGTGTTTCTGGGCGACGACTACCTGATCAAGGGCGTGGCGGGCAGGATATTCTGGAAGCTACTGCGTGATTACACGCGGGACGGCCGCACGGAGTTCAGCAACCGCGAGCTGCGCCTCGATCCGTCGATTCGCCTGCCGGACATCGCCGACAATCTGGAAGCACGGCTCATTCTGCTGCAGCGCCGACTGGCCGAGCGTGCGGCGTTCCTGTCGCTGGAGAAGTCGGGACGAGGCCGCTTCCGCTTTTGCGTGCGCCGGCCGGTCGAACTGGTCGACGTGGCCACCGACCGCGCGCACTGAGACCTCGACGCCGGATTCGCTGAAGTGCGGCATGACTTCGCCCGGATCGCCCGATCAGTTGGCCAGGGCGGCTTCGAGCTTGCGCCAGGCGCGCGCGTCGACGTGTTCGCGGGCCAGCGCGAGCACGTCTTCGAAGACGGCCCTGGGCGCGCCTTCGCGCATCGCCCTCAGCATGCCGCCGCGTTCGGCCGGCGTCATCGCGGGGAGCATCCAGCGCAGCGCGCGCTTCATGGCTGCGGGCGACAGATGCGCCTTGATCTGGTTTTCGATCGCGTCGAGTT
Organism: uncultured beta proteobacterium; assembly: GCA_963699765.1. Classification (GTDB taxonomy): domain Bacteria; phylum Pseudomonadota; class Gammaproteobacteria; order Burkholderiales; family Casimicrobiaceae; genus VBCG01. The sequence continues at coordinate 4,257 of CAVOVD010000018.1, forward strand.
CGGCGTCGGTGTAGGCCGCCCACAGCACCGGGTTGTGCGCGACCTCTTCCTCGTGCATGTGGAGGAAGTTCTCGCCGGCGAAGCGCGCAAGGCTGCGGTAGAGTTCGGCCGCGGCCCGGTCACGCATCGCCGCCGGCGCCCGCGCGAGTCCCTCGACCTGGCGCTGGAGTGTCGCGATGGCGGCGCAATGCTCGACGTGCTCGGCGCCGATCCGAAGAGTCGAGCCCGGCCGCCGCGCCTCCATCGCCGGATGCACGTAGCTGTTCTCGGACTCGAGGTGGTTGCGGCAGAGTTCGAGCAGGTCGCGCACGCGGGCGACGACTTCGCTCACTTCCGCCGGGTCGCCGGCATCGAGCCGGCCGACGGCGAGCATGGCGTCGCTCAGCGCGGCGCGAAGCGCCTTGTGAATGAACGCGTAGAGGTCGTGGCGCGACGGCGCGACGGTCGGCGAATATTCCGGTCGGCAGCGCGGCAGACGGGGCAGGGCGTGGATCGGCGGCGGTCGCGAACGGCGTGGGCGTGGTCCATGATGGGGCTCCTGGTGAATTCGGGACAATGGGCAGGCGTCGGAAACTGCCGAACGCATGCCTGCATTGTGGCGACTCACCCGCCCGCGCGTTCGTAAATGAATCCTCAGCAAACCCTAAGAATTCCTTAACGGAACGGCAGAGGACTGGCGGCGGCGTCGCCGCAGCGACGCCGCCGATGCGCCGGGATCGTCCCCGGCGCTGTCTTCCGTTTACGGTCGGCGGCGAATTACTGCGGCGCGCACATCACGACGATGTCCGGCGCCGTCGCCCTCGGCGATCCAGTCCTTGGCCACCATCTGCGTCGCGCGTCGCGCGGTCGGTGGTGTAGCGGTGGTTGGCGTCGGCGCGGTTGCTGAACACGCGATAGACCGGGACCTGTCCCGCGCCGCAATTGCCCAGCGTCGGCGGATACAGGTAGAAGAACGTCGACGACTCGAGGATGAAGGTCGGGTTCTTGCTCATGGTGTCGTCGCATTCTCTGGCGTCGCGGCCGAAGAAGTGGCCGTCGCCCTTGCCCGGCGGAATGTAGATGCGGCACAACGCGTTGGTTCCGCCCTGCGCCGCGGCAAAGACCTTGAATGACTGCCCGGTCCGCGTCCAGCCGACGAAGGTGCCGTTGTCGAGCTTGGCGATCTCGTCGGCGACATAGGTGACGAAGTAGTGGTCGAGCGACTGGTTGTAGAACTCGATGGCGTCGACCGCCGTGCCGGTCGACGGCTGCGAGGCCTTGACCGCCGCGGCGGCGTCGAGGATGCCGTAGCCCCAGGTGTAGTTGGGATTGGCCGGATTGTCGGGCGAGGCGGGATCGAACGCCGGCAGGCTGGTCGAGAAGGCGTTGGTCTGCACGGTCGAATACAGCCGCTGCTTGACCGTCTCCGGCGTCATGGTCGGGTCCTGCTGCAGCATCAGCGCAATGGCGCCGGTGACGTGCGGCGTGGCCATGCTGGTGCCGTCCTGCCCGTAGTGGACGCCATCGGCTTCGGTTTCCCCCGGCGCCGCAGGCTTGGCCTTGTCCGCCGTCAGCGCGGCGAAGATCTTCGAGCCCGGCGCGGTGATCTCGGGCTTCATGATCGGCGGACACTTGGCGGGGTTGCTGCAGTTGCGCCGCGGGCCGCGGCTGCTGAAGTTCGAAATGTCCGACACCTGTCCGCTCGAGCTGTCCGAGCCGGGACCGTTGAGGCTGTCCCAGCTGGTGCGGGTGTTGTACGACGCGACGGCGATCACCCGGCGCGAACTCGACACGTCGGTGAGGATCTGGGTGGTCACCGGCGCGGTGTGGTCGGTGAAGGTCGGGCCGGTGACATCCTCGCCGTTGACGATCGAGAACGGCGCGCTGCCGCCTTCCACCACGTTGCCGACCAGCGTGATCTTCCAGGCGCCGGTCACCAGCGGCGCGGCGTTGGTCGAGCCGATGGTCGACGTTGATCTGCCGGTCGTCGTTGTTGGGCTGCGGTCCGGTCGAGACGAATTCGACGGCGCCGCAGGGCGTGGCCACCGTGCCCGGGTTGTCGCCGGGATTCACGGTGACCGTGGCGGCGCAGCCGGGGCCGGCGACGTTGACGCCGTAGGCGTTGCCGCCCGGATACCAGATCTCCAGCTGGGCGACCGTCGCGCTGCCCGGGATGTCGAAGCCGACGGTCTCGCTGCCGCCCTGGGTGATGGTGCCGAAGGCGCGGATGGGCGCGACGGCCTCGTTGCCGGCGGCGCCGACCAGGATCACGCCCGGACCGGCGAGATTGCTCATGCCCTGCTCGTAGTTGGACGTGCCGTCGCGCGCGCCGAAGTAGGAGCCGAAGCTCATGTTGATGACCAGCGGACGGCCGAGCGCCGCGGCGGTGGCCTTCATCCAGGCGATGGCGTCGAGAACGCGCGCGTTGCCGTTGCCGTTGGCGACCAGCAGATTCTGCCGACGGCGCCATGCCGATCATCCGGTAGGCGAGCTGGCCGTTGCCGGTGGCCATGCCGTTGCCGGCGGCGATGCCCGCCACGTGCGTGCCGTGGCCGTCGGTGTCCTTCTGCGTGCAGGCGGCCGCATTGCCGGCGAGCGCGGCGTTGATCATCGCCGCGGTGCAGACGCCGCCGTAGCTGTAGCCTGCCGGCGGCGCGCCCGAGGCGCCGGTGTCGCTCTGGTCCCAGATGGCGATGATGCGCGTGCTGCCGTCGCCGCTCTTGAAGTCGGCGTGCCGGAAGTCGATGCCGGAGTCGATGACGCCGACGATCACGCCGCTGCCGGTGCCGGCGGACCAGTTCGGCGGCGTGCCGGCGCGCAGCGTGTCCGCGCGCGCGGCGGGCACGCTGCGGTCGAGCCGCAGCGGCTGCCGGCGCGAGGCCTCGATCGAGACGACGCCGGGGAGCGCCGCGACCGCGGCGAGCTTGTCCGCCGGGATGTCGACGGTGGCGATGTTGCCCATCACCGAGCGCACCACGGCGCCCTGCGCACGGACGGCGTCGAGGCTGCCATTCGAAGCGCAGGATGGTCTCGACCAGCGTCGACCCGGTGCCCGGGTCGAGGCGCGTCAGCGCCGGGCGCATGCCGCGGCCACCGCTGGCGGCGGCCGCCGAGAGCGGCGCGTCGAGCTTCTGCGTTTCCGTGTCCGTCGCCGCACCGGCCGGCAAAGCCACGACCGCGATCCACGCCGCCAGCGTCAGTACGGTCCAGCGCGGCATTCCAGTCTCATTCGGCATTCTGGCGTTCCCTTGTTGTCGTTCGTTCGATCGGCAAGTGCGCAAAGCCGGATGGACGATGGCGGCGCACCCGGCGATCAGGCCACGCATTGTCATTGAAATCCCCTCGCGCCGGCAATGGCCGGGCGCGCTCCGTCGCTGCATGCGGCGCATGCGTTATCCTTGCCGTCGTGCCAATCATCGCGGTGTTCAATCAGAAGGGCGGCGTCGGCAAGACGACGACGGCGCTCAACCTCCTCGCCGCGATCGCCCGTCGCAAGCAGCGGCCGCTGGCCGTCGACCTCGACCCGCAGGCGCATCTGTCGCAGGTCTTCGGCGTGTCGCCCCGCCAGGCCGACGACACGCTGTGCGGGTTTTTCCTGCGCCAGCGGCCGCTGGACGAGATTGCCCAGATCACCGCCAGCGGCGTGATCCTCTGTCCGGCGCACCTGGAACTGGCCAAACTCGACAGCGTGCTCGGCAAGGGGGTCAACGTGGTGACGCGGCTGCGCCAGGCGCTGCACCGTCCGGACGCGGCGCCCGGACCGGTGGTCATCGACTGCTGCCCGCTGCTCAACGTGCTGTCGCTCAACGCGCTGTTCGCCGCCGACGTGGTGCTGGTGCCGGTTTCCGCCGACTTCCTGTCGCTGCAGGGCGCGCTGCAGGTCGAGCGTGCGCTCAACGCGCTGGAACCGGTGCTCAAGTGCCGGCTGCCGCGCCGCTATGTGCTGACGCGCTACGATCTGCGGCGGCGGATGAGCGGCGCGGTGGTCGAGCGGATGGCCGAATCGCTGCGTTCCGACGAGATCTGTGCGACGCGCATTCGCGAGAACGTGAAACTCGCCGAGAGCCCGTCGCTTGGCCTGGATATCTTCCGGCACGCGCCGGAGTCGCGCGGTGCGCGCGACTACGCGGCGCTCTACGAGGAATTACTGGGTGCCGGCCTTGTGCGATGACTCGGGCTGGGCGCTGATGAGGCCGATCACGCCCTCGACGTCGAGCGTGTCCACGCGCCGCGGTACCCGCTGCTCCTGGCAGTCGACGATCTGGCATTGCTGGTACATCTGCCGCAGGCGGCGTTCGGCGTCGCCCTGCGTGGCGGCCATGATCAGGATGTTCTCGACCCGTTGACCGTGCCGGGTCCTGATGTTGAAACCGTAGCGAATCACGACTCCTCCTTTGCGTCCTTCGCCCCAGCTGTCTGCTTTTCAGCCATTTCCATCAAGGCGTTAGACGTGGTCGCTGCTATGATAGGCCAGCTTTCGCGTGCAATTCCCATTCCCATCGCAATCTTTGCCCGATGACCCGCGCCTCAGCCGCCCGCCGTGACGCCGCGACCGTGGAAAGTGAACGCGCACTTATAGCAGCGTTGCGGCAAATGGAGATAGTGAGCGCTGACCAACCCGTCGAGCTTACGCCGCTGGCGGGCGGTGTGTCTTCGGACATTTTTCGCGCCGACCTGCCGTCGGGCGTCGTTTGCGTCAAGCGCGCGCTGCCCCGGCTCAAGGTCGCGGCAGACTGGCAGGTTCCGGTCGAGCGCAACCGCAGCGAGGTCGAGTGGATGCGGGTCGCCGGCGCCATCGTCCCTGACGCGGTGCCGGCCATCCTCGGCGAGGATCGCGAGGCCTGCGCCTTTGCCATGGCCTGGCTGCCGCCTGAGGACTACCCGATCTGGAAATCGCTGCTGGCCGCCGGCACTGCCACCGCCGCGATGGCGGCCCAGGTCGGCGATACCCTTGGCCGCATCCATGCGGCAACGGCGGACCGGCCGGAACTCGCCCGGCGCTTCGCCAACGATGCGCTGTTCCACGCGCTGCGGCTCGATCCCTACCTGCTTACCGCGGCCGGCCGGCATCCCCGGCAGGCACCGCGCCTCGCCGCGCTGGTCGAGACCACCGCCGGCACCCGGCGCGCGCTGGTGCACGGCGACTTCAGCCCCAAGAACATCCTGATCGGCCCCAGGGGTCCGGTGATCCTCGATGCCGAATGCGCGGTCTACGGCGATCCGGCCTTCGATCTGGCCTTCGTCCTGAATCACCTGCTGCTCAAGGGCGTCTGGCACCCGTCCAGGCGGAGCGCCTGCGCGGCGATGGCCCGGACGCTGATCGACGCCTACCTCGAGCACGCCGGCTGGGAAGACCGGGCGGCGCTCCAGGCGCGCACGGCGGCGTTGCTTCCCGGTTTGCTGCTCGCCCGCGTCGATGGGAAATCCCCGGTCGAATACGTGACCAGCGATGTCGACCGCGACGCGATTCGGGCGTTTGCCTGCGCGCATCTCGATACCCCGGTCGCGACGCTGGAACAACTCCTGCATGCGTGGACGCGATGACCCCAACCACCATCAACCGGGTCCACGCCCGGCGCATCTGGGATTCGCGGGGCCGCCCGACCGTCGAGGCCGAGGTTCGCCTGGCCGGCGGTGCCGTCGGCCGGGGCATCGCACCGGCCGGTGCATCGCGCGGCTCCCGCGAGGCGATCGACCTGCGCGACGGAGGCACTCGCTGCGGCGGCTACGACGTGGCCGAGGCCGTGGCCAACGTGCGCGGCCCGATCGCCCGCGCGATCTTCGGCATGGACGCGCTGGACCAGGCCGACATCGACCAGAAACTGATCGAACTCGATGGCACGCCGAACATGGGCAAGCTGGGCGGCAATGCCACGGTGGCAGTCTCGCTGGCGGTGGCGCACGCGGCGGCGGCCGCGCACGACCTGCCGCTGTGGCAACACCTGGCCGAAGACAACCCGGTGTCGCTGCCGCTGCCCGAGGTGCAGATCTTCGGCGGCGGTGCGCACGCCGGGCGGCGCATCGACATCCAGGACCTGATGGTGATGCCGGTCGGCGCCTGGACCTACGACGACGGCCTCACCATGTGCGCCGAGATCTACCGCGCGGCCGGCGAGCTGATGCGCGACGCGGGCAAGCTCGCCGGCGTCGCCGACGAGGGCGGCTGGTGGCCGCAGTTCGCCTCCAACGAGGAGGCGCTGGAAATGACCGTCCGCGCCATCGAGCGGGCCGGCTGCCATCCGGGCAGCGATGCGGCGATATCGCTGGACATCGCCGCCTCCGAGTTCGGCCGCGACGGCATTTACAGGCTGGCGCTCGACCAGCGCGAACTCGACCGCGACGGCCTGTCGGAGATGCTGCTCGGCTGGATCGAGCGCTACCCGATCGTGTCCATCGAGGATCCGTTCGCCGAGGACGATCGGGTGGCGTGGATCGCCTTCACGCGTGCCGCCGGCCATCGCGTGCAGATCATCGGCGACGACTACCTGACGACCAACGCGGCGCGGGTCGAGGACGCCAGGGTCGACGGCGCCTGCAACGCGGTACTGATCAAGGTCAATCAGGCCGGCACGCTGACCCAGGCGAAAGCGGCGCTGGACGCCGCGAAGGATGCGGGTTTCGGTACCATCGTGTCGGCGCGCTCCGGCGAATCCGAGGACACCACCATCGCCCATCTCGCGGTCGGCTGGAATGCCGGACAGCTCAAGGTCGGTTCGTTCGCGCGCAGCGAGCGCCTGGCCAAATGGAACGAAGTGCTGCGCATCGAGGAGGCGCTGGGCGTCGACGCGCGCTTTGCCGGCGCGGCCGTGCTGCCGATCAAGCGCTAGGCAGTTGGTCTCCGGAGAACATCGACATGGACATCGACGGCTTCATGCAGGGTTACAAGCGTGCGTGGGAGGGCAGCGACGAGCACCTGCTCGCGTCGCTGTTCGCCGCGGACGGCGTCTACCGCAACACGCCGTTCGCCGAGCAGCGCGGCCACGCGGCGATCAGGGCCTACTGGCAGCGCACCAAGCTGCAGGGCGACATCCATCTCGACTACGAGATCCTGTGCCGACGCGCCGACGGTGGCATCGCCCACTGGCGGACCACCTACCAGGTGATGTCCGAGGAATTGTTCGCGATCTGGGCCGCGTCCACCGGCACCAACCTGCTCGCCCGCCGCGACGGCGAGCCGCTGCCGCGCCTGGTGCTCGACGGCGTCGCCGACGTGACCTTCGATGCCGCCGGCCTGGCGCGCGAGTTCCGCATCTGGTGGCACAGCCAGGTCGCCGGGGACTGACCGTGCTCGACGCCTCGGCCACGCCCAGCGCCATCGTCGGCTACCTCGACCAGTACGTGATCGGACAGGACGACGCCAAGAAGATCGTCGCCGTCGCCGTCTACACGCATTACCGCAAGATCGCCCGCGCCCGGGACGGGGAGGCGCCGGTCGCGAAAAGCAACGTGCTGCTGATCGGCCCCTCCGGCACCGGCAAGACGCTGCTGTGCGAAACACTGTCGCATGCGATGGCAGTGCCCTTCGTCACCGCCGAGGCGACCTCGCTGGCGCAGACGCGTTTCGTCAACGAGGAAATCGAGGCCGTGCTGCAGCGGCTGGTCGACAAGGCCGGCGGCGACGTGGCGACGGCGCAGCGCGGCATCGTCTTCATCGACGAGATCGACAAGCTCAAGGCCGCGGACGGCGCGCCGCGCGCCGGCTCCGGCGAGAGCGTCCAGCACGCGCTGCTCAAGATCATGGAAGGCGCGCAGGTCAAGCTCGGCACCGGAATCTACATCGACACCACCGACATCCTGTTCGTCTGCGGCGGCGCGTTCGTCGGCCTCGACGAGATCATCGCCTCGCAGACGCACGGCTACGGCTTCATCGCGACCTCGTCCGGCGACAACAAGAAGATTCTCGAGCGCCTGAACACCCGGGTGAAGCCCACCGATCTGTTCACCTACGGCCTGATCCCGGAATTCACCGGCCGGCTGCCGATCATCGCCCGCTTCGCCGAACTGACGCGGGCGATGCTGGTGCGCATCCTCACCGAGCCGAAGAATTCCATCCACCAGCAGTTCCTCGACATCTTCGCCAACGAAGGCGTCGAACTGGTCGTCGGCACGCGCGTGTTCGAGCAGATCGCCGAGCTGGCCATCGAGTACAAGACCGGCGCGCGCAGCCTGCGCGGCATCTACGAGGAACTGCTGACGCCGATTCTCTACCTGGTCCCGGACGACAAGACCATCCGGCGGGTCGAGGTCGCGTCGCTGTTCACCGAGCCCGTCTTCCGGCGCTCGCCGGCAGGCGCACAGCCGGGCGCCTGACTCCGCGACATCCGTTCGGTCGGCTTTCGCGGCCGCGCACTGCCCGCCGGCAAGGCGGCAATCCCGCAGGTTCGCGCCCGGACGACGCCGCTGCGCCCTGCCGGCACGCTGGGCATGCCGGTCTAGATCGCGGGAGGGCTCGCCGGCGCCGCCCCCAGCAGCGCGACCGCGCCTTCGGCGATGCGCTCACCGGTGGGCGGACCGGCAATCGGCGTATCCGCGGGCTCTCGCGTGACCAGCAAGCGTGCGCTGGAACCCATGACGGCAGTCAGCATGGGCTTGTCGAGAGCGAGGTTGGTTTCTCCGTCGGGATTGAGCGTGCCGACCGGCACAGCGGTATTGCCCAGAACGATCCACAAACGCGCAGCGCCGCCGTCGCCGGCCAGCCGCGAGCCGACCGGCAACACGACCAGTTCCTTCATGTTCCGGCGATCGAACACCACCGCCATCGGCCGCGAACCGGCATCGGTCAGCACGGCATAGCACTGCGGGGGACCGAGACTGTGCGTCAGGTAGAGCGTCGTCGCCAGAAACAACGCCGCCGTCGCGGCGAAACCCAGGGCCAGGCGCCGCCACCACCCGCTCACGCCCGCCGGAAGATCCGCCGCCGCGCTGTCCTTCGGCTCGAACAGGCGTCGCTCGATCCCGCGCCACGTCGAGTCCGGCGAATCCGCCGTCGCGAACCCGTCCGCCAGCGGCGCCAGGCGCGCCTCCCAGGCGCGAACCCGTCGTTCGAGCGCCGGATCCGCGCGCATCTGCGCCTCGAAGCGTTCGCTGCGGGCGCCACGCATGGTGCCCAGCACGTATTCCGCGGCAAGCAGGTCGAGTTGGCTGTCGTCGGGCGAGTTCATGATCCCTGCAGGCAATGCTTGAGTCGAACCAGTCCCCGGCGAATCTGGCTCTTGACCGTCCCCTCGGGACGCGCCAGACGGTGCGCCGCCTCGGTGTAGGAGAGGCCGTCGTAGAAAGCGAGTTCGATCGCCTGTCGCTGTGGCGGCTCGAGTCCGCGGAGACACTCGTCGATCGAGTGCTTCGTGGCGCCTTTCAATGCCTGCTGCTCGGGGGATGGCGATTCGTCGGCGAGTCTTTCCGCGACGTCGTCGTTCCACTCGGCGTCATCGACGCCGCGCCGGCGCAGGATCTCGAGACAGCGGTTGCGGGCGATCGTCTGCACCCAGGCCATCGGCTTCGCCGAGTCACCGCGGAACCCGGCCGCATGCTGCCAGATTTTCACAAAGACATCCTGCAGCGCTTCCTCGGCTTCGGCGCGATTGCGCAGCATGCGCATGCAGATGCCGAATACCTTGCCCCGGGTCACTTCGAATACCGCACGGAACGCGCCCCGATCACCCGTCCCGACCCGTGCGAGGAGCGTCGTCAGCGCGTTCTCGGTCGCCATCGGGGCTGGGCCCGATCCTGCGACCGCCGTCGCGCTGTCTTCGGCCGCGACCTGTGCGCGTTCTTCGCGTTTTGGCTGCAAGGCGATGACGGATGCCGTATTCGCTGGTTGTTCGCTCATGTTCGCCGGTTGCACTGCCGCCTGCCGCGACGCGGGCCGGCAATCCGCCGGCCCGCGCGCGCCCGGGTCAGTTTACGCGCTTGATCCGGACGAATGCCACCGGGTTTTGCCACGCTCGATCGGCCGGATCGAAACTTCCGACGCCGTGGATGCCGCGATGCAGATGCACGAATCCTTCGCCGCTGCCTGCCGTGCCGCCGCCGCCGGGTCCGCCGCATTCGGGAAAGCCCGGCCCCGGGATCGACGCGCAGAGCTCGTCGTTGATCTCGCTGCCCGCGTCGTAGGCGCTCGCCACATAGGTCCTGACTCCGTGAAGCGGAAGTTCAACCGAGTCCAGCGCCACGAACGCATCATTGGTGGGAATCAGCATCGCGGCGATGCTCAGGCGGTCCCGCCAGGGCCTGCCGTTGATCGTCAGCGTCACGGTGCCCCCCGGATTGGTCAGCCCGTTCCCGGCAGCGGTCATGTTCACGCCGGGGTCGGCATCGAGCAAGGCGCGGAGCGGAGCGACGTTTCCCCCCTCGGCGAGCATCGCCAGCTCCGAACTGGCCGGCGCGCCGACCTCGAACAGCCGGACCTCCGCAGCGTGCGTCACGAGCAACATCGGCGTGAACTGCTGGCCATAGGTGGCATTGGTGATCGTGACCTCATAGCGTGGACCATCCTGCCCGGCTGCGGCAGGAAAAGGGGCCAGCGCGGCGCCAACGAATCCGCAGATCAGCGCGGCACGGGCGGCCGCAGGGCGGACGGCGGGAAGAAAACGAATCATGGTGACCTCCGAAGTTCGAACGGAAAGGGCGCGGGACGAAGTGCGAACCGGCTTGCGTCCGCTGCGTTCCACCATGACCAAGACGCGCGAGGACGCCGAACGGATGCACCTGCGCGAAAGAATTTTGCCCTGGACGTCGTGACTTCGCCGCGGCCGGGCCACCACGTTGCCGCGGCACGCCCGGGAGTCCGCTCGGTTCGCGCCAATACCGCAGCGGCCGGCGACCGGAGGCATGTCCGTCGCTGCCGGGAGGGGCTCCAGTCGCCGCGGCGCCGACGGCGCCACGACGACCGACTTCATTCAGTCGAGCAGCGCCGCCGCGATCTCGGCGAAACCGT
>CAVOVD010000019.1:0-66237 GCA_963699765.1 uncultured beta proteobacterium
ACGAGATCGAGATCGAGCTGGAGGCCGGCGACGTGTTGCGCCTCTACGAATTCGCCTCTCGGCTCGCCCACGATGTGGCGCTGGTTCCCGAGCCGCGCAGCAAGGCGCAGCGCGGGTTCGCGCTGCTCGAACCCTCCCCGTCGCTGCCCGCGCATGCGCAGGACACGGAACTCGCCGGCAAGGCTTCCGCCGAAACTGCGCTGCAGGCCTTCATGCGTTCCTGCCTGGCGCAGATCGAGGCCAACGCACCGGGCCTCATCGCCGATGACGACCCGGAATGGATCCACCAGATGCGCATCGGCGTGCGCCGCCTGCGCGCCTGCCTGTCGCTCGCTCGCCGGGTGATCGCGACCGCCCGGATCGAGCCGCTGCGCGTCGAGTTGCGGTGGCTGGCGCAGGCGCTGGGCCCGGCCCGCGACCTCGACGTATTTGTGACGCAGACCCTGCCACTGGTCAGGTCCGCGGTGGTTAGGAGCGGCGACGCCGGCGCGCTCGCCGCGCCATTGCGCCGCCTGGCGCGGCAGGCCGCCGAACAGCGCCGTTCGGCGCGCGTGGCCGCGCGTGCGGCCATCGCCTCTCCCCGCTATGTGCGCCTGGTGCTCGCTGTGGCGGCCCTCGCCGCAGCGCCCGCGGCGGGAACGCCGGGAGACGGCACCGACCCTGACAAACTTGCCGGCCGCGCCCGCGACCTTGCCGGGCCATTGCTCAAGCGTCGCCTGCGCGAGCTCAACGAGCTGGGCGCGGCCCTCGCTGACGCATCGCCTGAGTCGCGGCACGCTGCGCGCCTGGCGGCCAAGAAGCTGCGTTACGCGACCGAGTTCTTCGCGCCGCTGTTCGCCCGCAAGCGGACGCGGGCGTTTCGCAAGGCACTGCAGGACCTCCAGGAAGAACTCGGCGCGTGGAACGATGCGGCGGTCGCCACGCGGCTGGCAGGCGAACTCGCCGGGATCGACTCGGCGGCGGCGGCCGCCTTCGCCGGATGGTCGGCGGCGACCGCGCACGCGCGCGACGCGACGCTCGCCGATGCCTGGTCGAGGTTCAGCAAGGCCCGGCCGTTCTGGGGCTAGCTGCCCGCCCGGTCGAACCATCAGAGAGGAAACGATGCTCGAGTCAGCCGAAATCGGCCACCGTATAGAAAAATCGCGCTACGAACGCGAGGAACCGAAGCTGCGCGAACGCCTGCTCGCCGGGCAATTCGCGCTCGGTGCCAGGAAGCGCGGACCGATCCTGTTGCTGCTGAGCGGCATCGAGGGCGGCGGCCGCGGCGACACCGCCAACACGCTCAATGCGTGGATGGACCCGCGGCACATCCGCACGCATGCGTTCGGCGCGCGTACCCCGGAGGAAGCGGCGCGACCGCTGGCATGGCGTTTCTGGCGCGCGTTGCCGCCGCGCGGAACGCTGGGCATCTTCATGAATGCCTGGTATCGCGAGCTCATCGCCGCGCGCGTGCTTGGCGGCATGTCCGAGGGCGAGTTCAACGCCATGCTGCACGAAATCCGCCAATTCGAGCGCATGCTGACCGACGAGGGCGTGTTTCTGCTCAAGTTCTGGATCCACCTTTCCCGCGACGCCCTCAAGCAGCGCCTGCGCGAGTACCAGAAGGACCCGCGCACCCGCTGGCGGGTGGGGCCCGAGGATCGCCGCGCCTACCGGCTGTACAGCCGCTACCGCGATGTCTGGGAGCACATGCTGCGCGAAACCTCGCTCGGCGCGGCGCCATGGTACGTGGTCGAAGGAACCGACCCGCGGTACCGGATGCTGACCATTGGCGGAATCCTTGCCGACACCATGCGCCACGTCAACGCGGGCGCCAAGCCCGCGCCAGGCAAGGCGCCACCGCCGCCACCGGCGGTGATCGGCAATGTCGCGATGATTCGCAGCCTCGATCTCTCGCAGAGCCTCGATCAATCGGACTATGAGCGGCGCCTGGGCAAATGGCAGGGCAGACTCGCCGAATCGTCACGCCGCAACCGCTTTCGCAATCACGCCATGGTGCTGGTCTTCGAGGGCTCCGACGCCGCCGGCAAGGGCGGCGCCATCCGTCGTGTCGTCGGCGCGCTCGACGCGCGGCAATACGTGATCGTGCCGGTGGCGGCGCCCACCGAGGAGGAGCGCGCGCAACCCTATCTCTGGCGCTTCTGGCGCCAGGTGCCGGCGTTGGGTGGAATCACCATCTTCGACCGGAGCTGGTACGGGCGGGTGCTGGTCGAGCGCGTCGAGGGCTACTGCTCGACGCCGGATTGGGTGCGGGCCTACGACGAAATCAACCAGTTCGAGGACCAGCTCGTCAGGTCCGGCATCATCGTGTGCAAATTCTGGCTGCAGATCAGCAAGGTGGAGCAGTTGAAGCGCTTCAAGAGCCGCGAAAAGACGCCGTTCAAGAACTTCAAGATCACCCCGGACGACTGGCGCAACCGCAAGCGGTGGTCTGCCTACGAGCACGCCGTCGCCGACATGGTCGACCGCACGTCGACGGAGATCGCGCCGTGGACCCTGGTCGAGGCGGAGGACAAGAACTTCGCCCGGGTGAAAGTGGTGAAGACCATCGCCCAGGCGCTGGAGCGCGCGCTCGGCTGACCGGCGCGTCCGCGACGCATGACGCCCGCCTCTGCAGGCGCCGACGAGGGCCGCCGACCATTCGAAGGACCGGCATGGCTGCCGGGCGGACACGCGCAGACGATCTATCCGTACTTCCTGCGCCGGCCTGCGGTCGCCTACCGCCGCGAGCGCATCGACACTGCCGATGGCGACTTCTGGGATTTCGACTGGCTGGCCACCGACGCGCCGCCGACCGCGCCGCTGGTCATTCTGTTCCACGGCCTGGAAGGCAGCGCGAACTCGCACTACGCGCGCGTGCTGATGCGCGATCTGGCCGTGCGCCGCTGGCGGGGCGTCGTCCCGCATTTTCGCGGCTGCGGCGGCGCGCCGAACCTGCGGCCGCGTGCGTACCATTCAGGCGACCACGAGGAAGTGGGCGCGATGCTGCAGGCGCTGCTGGCGCGGGCCGGTTCGCGTGCTCCCGTGTTCGCGGTAGGCATCTCGCTGGGCGGCAGCGCACTGCTCAACTGGCTTGGCCGGGCGGGACCGCGGGCCGTGGACTCGCTGGCCGGCGCCGCAACGGTGTCGGTGCCGCTCGACCTCACCGCCTCCGGCATCGCCATCGGCCGGGGCCTCAACCGGCTCTACACCTGGCATTTCCTGCAGACGCTCAAGCCCAAGGCGCTGGACATGGCGCGCCGGTTCCCGGACCGTCTCGATTCGGCCCGCATCGCGCGGGTGCGCTCGATGTGGGATTTCGACGATGCCGTGACCGCGCCGCTGCATGGTTTCGCCGGCGCCGATGACTACTGGCTGCGCGCGTCGGCCAAGCCCTGGCTGCGGGAGGTCGCCGTGCCGACGCTGGTGCTCAATGCGCGCAACGATCCCTTCGTCCCCGCTTCCTCGCTGCCCTCCGCGGCGCAGGCCTCGCCGGCCGTCGTCCTGGAGCAGCCGCAAAAAGGCGGCCACGTCGGCTTTCTCGCCGGCCCCGCCCCCGGACGGCTCGACTGGCTGCCGGGACGATTGCTCGCGTTCTTCGACGACCTGCTTGCGCGCGTCGACGAACGCCAGGCGCATTCGTGAGAAACTCGACCCAACCCATCCGACGCCGCCGGTCACCGGCGCGCCCATCCAGAGCCCGACTCCCATGTCCCTACCCAAGGAAATCTTCAAGGCCTACGACATTCGCGGCGTAGTCGGTCGCACGCTGACGGCCGACGTTGTCCGCGCCGTTGGCCAGGGCCTCGGCACGCTCGCGCTCGAGCAGGGCCACGATACCTTCGCCATCGGCCGCGACGGACGCCTGTCCGGGCCCGAATTGTCCGCGGCGCTCGCCGAAGGAATCAACATGAGCGGCGCCAACGTGATCGACCTTGGCATGGTCGTCACGCCAATGACCTATTTCGCAGCCGCGCATCTTCGAACCGGCTGCAGCGTGATGGTCACCGGCAGCCACAACCCGCCCGACTACAACGGCCTCAAGATGGTCGTCGCCGGCACGACGCTTTCGGGCGAGGCGATCCAGGACCTCCGCGCGCGCATCGAAGGCAACCGCGTCGCCAGCGGCGCCGGGCGCCGGACGGCGCACGACATCGCTGCCGCCTACCTCGACCGCATCTGCGGCGACGTCAAGCTCGCGCGGCCGATGAAGATCGCGGTGGATTGCGGCAACGGCGTGGCCGGCGCCTTCGCACCGGAGCTGTTCGCACGCATGGGCTGCGAGGTCGTCCCGCTGTACTGCGAAGTCGATGGCAGCTTCCCCAACCATCACCCGGATCCGTCGCAACCGGCCAATCTCGCCGACCTCATCGCCCGGCTGGCCCAGGGCGATTGCGAACTGGGTCTGGCGTTCGACGGCGATGGCGACCGGCTGGGCGTGGTCACCCGCGACGGCCACGTCATCTATCCCGACCGCCAGCTGATGCTGTTCGCCGCGGACGTGCTGTCGCGCGTGCCCGGCGCGACGATCATCTACGACGTCAAGTCCACCCGCAATCTGAAGCCCTGGATCACGCGACACGGTGGCGTTCCGCTGCTGTGGAAGACCGGGCATTCGCTGATCAAGGCCAAGATGAAGGAAGCCGGCGCGGCGCTTGCCGGCGAGATGAGCGGACACACGTTCTTCGGCGAGCGCTGGTTCGGCTTCGACGACGGACTCTATGCCGGCGCGCGCCTGCTGGAGATCGTCTCGCGTAGCGCCGATCCGGGCGCGGTGCTCGATGCGCTGCCCGACGCCGTGTCGACCCCCGAGCTCAACATCCGCTGTGCCGAAGGCGAGCCGCACCGGCTGGTCGCCGAGCTGGCCGCCAGCGCGAGCTTTCCCGGCGCCGACGACATCGTCCGGCTCGACGGCCTGCGCGTCGAGTACCCGGACGGCTTCGGCCTCGCCCGCGCCTCCAACACTACGCCGGTGATCGTGCTGCGCTTCGAGGCCGACAACGACGCCGCGCTGGCCCGCATCCAGCGGGAGTTCCGCCGCGTGCTCACGGCTGCGCTGCCCGGCGTCGACCTGCCTTTCTGAACATGCTGACGCTCGCCGACGTCGAGGCCGCGCGCGCGCGCATCGCCAGCGGCATCTACGTCTCACCCTGCGTCGAGTCGATCCCGCTTTCGCAGCTGACCGGCGCGCACATCTACTGCAAACTCGATTACCTGCAGCGCACCGGCAGCTTCAAGGAACGCGGCGCGCGCAACGCGCTGCTGTGCCTGTCCGACGAAGCGCGCCGGCGCGGCGTGGTCGCCGCCTCCGCCGGCAACCATGCGCAGGGCATCGCCTATCACGGCAGCCTGCTGAAGATCCCGGTGACCGTGGTCATGCCGCGATTCGCGGCGCTGATCAAGGTGACCAATTGCCGGCAGCTCGGCGCCACCGTCGTGCTGCATGGCAGCGATGTGTCGGAGGCGCGCGCGCACGCCGAAATGCTCGCGCAGCGCGACGGCCTCTCCTTCGTCCATCCGTTCGACGATGCCGATGTGATGGCGGGACAAGGGACGATGGGGCTGGAAATCCTCGAACAGATGCCGGAGGTCGAGGCGGTCGTCGTTCCCGTCGGTGGTGGCGGGCTGCTGGCCGGGGTCGGCACCGCGATCAAGGCGCTGAAGCCATCCGTGCGCACCATCGGCGTCGAACCGGAGCATGCGGCCTGCTTCACCGCCGCGCTTGCGGCCGGACATCCGGTTGTCGTGCCGTTGTCACCCACGCTGGCCGACGGCCTCGCGGTGCCCCTGGTCGGCACGCGGCCCTTCGAGACGCTGTCGCGCGTGGTCGACGAGGTCGTCACCGTCGACGAGGCCTCGATCGGACTCGCCGTGCTGCGCCTGATCGAGCTCGAAAAAAGCGTGGTCGAGGGTGCGGGCGCCGCACCGCTGGCGGCGTTCCTCGCCGGCAAGCTCGACCACCTGAAGGGCGCCCGCGTGGTGCTGACGCTGTGCGGCGGCAACATCGACCTGACCATGCTCGACCGCGTCATCGAGGTGGGGCTGGTGGCCGACGGGCGCCTGACCCGCTTCACGGTGTCGATTCGCGACCGGCCGGGGGGGCTCGCACGGCTGGCGGAGATCATCGCGTCAACCGGCGCGTCGATCAAGGAAATCGTGCACGACCGCGCGTTCTCGGGACCGGATCTTTCCGCGGTGCGGGTGGTCTGCGTCGTCGAGACGACCGGGCATTCGCACGTGCGCGAACTGCACGACGCGCTCGCGGCCGCCGGTGTGCGGGTCGTCGCCCGCAGCGACGTTCAGTAGCGGATGCCCGCCCACCGGTAGACGAACGCCAGCAGCCAGGCGGGACCGACGAGCAGGAACCTGAGGTCCTCGAGGAACGATGGCCTGCGACCCTCGATGGCATGGCCGACGAACTGGCCGATCCAGGCCAGCGCGAACAGCACGACCGCAGGGACCCAGGCGTCGCGTCCGAGCAGCGTCAGCGGGTAGACCATCGTCGCCGTCACGGCGAGCATGCCCAGCGCGATCGTCGGCGACAACCACAGGTAGAACAGCAACGAAAGGCCGATGAACACGTAGGCCGCGTAGGGCGAGTAGGCCCAGAACAGCGCGAGCACGCACCACATGATCACCGGCACGCAGACCCAGTGGATGCCCTTGTTGGTCGGGTTGGTGTGCGACTCGCCGTAGCGTTCGATCAGTTCGTCGACCTTGCGCATGCCAGGCTCCCCGCTCGGCTAGAACCTGAGGCCGCGTTCCTCGAAATACCGGCGCGCCCCCGGATGGGTCGGAAACGGCGACCCGATCTTCTGGTACCTGAGGTCGATATTCTGCGCGACCCTGTGCGCGGCCACGAGTTCCGGCCGCCGTTCGATCAGCGTCTTGACGATGTCGTAGGCCAATTGCTCGCTCAGCGTTTCGCTGGCGACCAGGATGTTCCACACGTCGATGTTCTCGACCGACGCTTCCATGCCCTTGTAGGCGATCTTCGGGATCACGCCCCTGGTGTACAGCGGTCCGTACTTGCGGTTCATCGGCTCCAGCGCCTCCGCATGGTCGATCAGGCGCATGCCCGGTCCGGGCGATGCCGCCAGTTCGGCGAGCGCCGACGTCGGCACTCCACCGACCCAGAATAACGCGTCGAGCGTTCCGGCGCGAATCGCCGCCACGGCGTTCGCGACCCCGAGTCGTTGCTGGACGATGTCCTTCTTCGGGTCGATGTCCATCGCCTCCAGCACGCGCAGCGCCATCACCTCGACGCCGCTCCCCGGAGCGCCGGTCGACACGCGCTTGCCCTTGAGGTCGGCCAGCCGGGTGATGCCGGTGCCTTCCACGGTCACGACCTGCATGCGATTCGGGTACAGCACCATCAGCGTGCGCGCGTCGACCCGGGCACCCTTGAACCTGTCCGTGCCCTGCGCCGCCGCCCAGGCGACGTCGACCATGGCGAAGCCCAGGTCGGCCTTGCCCGCACCGATCCGCTTGAGGTTTTCGACCGAGCCGCCGGTGGTTTCGGCGATCGCCATGAGTCCGGGAATATGCCTGCTCAGCACCGCGGCCATGCCGCCGCCGAGCGGGTTGTAGACGCCGCCGACACCCCCGGTGGTGATCGCCAGGCGCCGCGTCGGCTGCGCCCGCGCGGCAAGAGGAGCGACGAGCGTCGCCGCCGCCAGCCTGAGCAGCGTACGCCTGGTCGTCCGGCGCATCGCGCTCACCCGGCACCCCGCAGATCCGGCGGCATGGGCGGACGGCGTTCGAGCGCGGAAACCCGGGTGGGAAAGCAGCCGAGCTTGCGGTCGAGAAAAAAATTGCGCAGCGTACGCGTGATCGTGCGAAACGCCAGCGTCTCCCAGGGAATCCCCGGCTCGTCGAACAACGCGACCTCGAGGCTCTCGGGTCCCGGTCCGAAGTCGAGGTCGAGCAGCCGGGCGCGGAACATCATGTAGACCTGATTGATCTGCGGCAGGCTGATCAGCGTGTAGACATCGCCGACCTCGACCCGGGCCTTTGCCTCTTCCAGCGTTTCGCGCGCTGCGCCGGCCACCAGCGTCTCGCCATTTTCCAGAAAGCCCGCAGGCAGCGTCCATAGCCCCTGCCGCGGCTCGATCGCCCTGCGGCAGAGCAGCACCCGATCCTCCCACTCCGGCAGACAGCCGACGACAACCTTCGGGTTCTGGTAGTGGATGGTCGCGCAGGCCGCGCAGACCTGCCGTGGCAGCGTGTCGCCTTCCGGCACGCGAAGTTCGAGCCGCGGCGAGCCGCAGTCGCTGCAGAATTTCATGTCGGGCATCCGCTGCTCCGTGTCATGGGCGGATCAGGTGCTCGCGGTAGTACTTCAGTTCCATGATCGACTCGTGGACATCGGCCAGCGCCTCGTGCTTCCCCTCCTTGGGGATGCCTTTCATGATGTCCGGCTTCCAGCGGCGGGCGAGTTCCTTCAGCGTCGACACGTCGAGGTTGCGATAGTGGAACCAGTCCTCGAGCGCGGGCATATAACGGGCGAGGAAGCGTCGGTCCTGGCAGATGGAGTTGCCGCACATCGGCGAGGCCTTGGCCGGCACGTGCTCGCACAGGAACGCGAGCGCGGCCGCCTCGACCGCAGCCTCGTCGAGCGCGGATGCACGGACACGATCGATGAGGCCCGACTTGCCGTGCGTGCCCTGATTCCATGCATCCATGCCGGTGATCACCGCCTCGTCCTGGCGGACGACCCACACCGGCGCCTCGGCCACCGTCTCCAGCGCGCCGTTGGTCACCACCAGCGCCACCTCGATGATGCGGTCGGAATCCGGCCTGAGGCCGGTCATTTCCATGTCTATCCAGATGAGGTTGTTCGTGTCTTGGGGCATGGGCCGCAGGCGTAGAATGAAGGCCTCGATTGTCGCACAGCACATCGCCACCGGAATCGTCCGTGACCAGCTCCGCATTCACCGTGGTGTTCGCCGCCGCGCTCGCCACGTCGGTCGCCGTCAGGCTTTGGCTTGCACGCCGGCAGATTGCCCACGTCGAGGCGCACCGCGATGCGGTGCCGTCGGCTTTCATCGCCCGCATAGGCGCCGACGCGCATCGCAAGGCGGCCGACTACACGGTTGCCAAGCAGCGAACGGCGATCGTGAGCGCGCTGGCCGACGCGATCCTGCTCGCCGCCCTGACGCTGGGCGGCGGTCTGGCCATGATGATCGCCTGGACCGAGGCGGTGAACGTCGGACCGATGACCCGCGACCTGCTTCTGTTCGGTGCGGCCGGCCTGCTCGCCGCGGCAGTCGGCCTGCCGTTTTCCTGGTGGCACACCTTCCGCATCGAGGCGCGGTTCGGCTTCAACCGCATGTCGTTTCCGTTGTGGCTTGCCGACCTTGCCAAGGGTACGGCGCTGGCGCTGCTGCTCGGCGTCCCGCTGCTGCTGCTGATCCTCTGGCTGATGGCGGCGTCCGGACCGAACTGGTGGCTGTTCGCCTGGGCGGCCTGGATGGGCTTCCAGCTTCTGCTGCTGGTGCTGTATCCGTCGGTGATCGCACCGCTGTTCAACAAGTTCACGCCGTTGCCGGAGAGTCCGGTGCGCGAACGCGTCGAGGCCTTGCTCGCCCGCTGCGGCTTTCGCAGCGCCGGCCTGTTCGTGATGGACGGTTCCAGGCGTTCGGGGCATGGCAACGCCTATTTCACCGGTTTCGGCCGGGCCAAGCGAATCGTCTTCTTCGACACGCTGATCGAACGCCTGGCGCCCGACGAAATCGAGGCCGTCCTCGCGCACGAACTCGGTCATTACAAGCTCAAGCATGTCGGCAAGCGCATCGCCTGGAGCGCTGCGCTGTCGCTCCTGGTGCTGGCGCTGCTCGCCTGGCTGGCACGCGAGCCCTGGTTCTACGCCGGCCTGGGCATTCCGCCGGACCTGCTGCCGGTCGCGCTGGCGCGGCCGGGCATCGCGCTGCTGCTGTTCATGCTCGCGCTGCCGGTTTTCACGATCGTGCTGGAGCCGCTGGGCGCATTCTATTCGCGGCGGCACGAATTCGAGGCCGATGCCTTTGCCGCCCGCCACGCGCCGGTGGCCGCGCTGACGCAGGCGCTGGTCAAGCTCTACGAGGACAACGCGGCAACGTTGACACCGGACCCGTTGCATTCGGCATTCTACGATTCGCACCCGCCCGCGGCCGTGCGCATCGCCCATCTGGAGTCGCTCCCCGCATTGGCGCTCGCGGGAGCCATGCCGGCGCGCGAGACCTTCGCACCATGACCGGTGCTGCCGCCGCGGTGCCGACGTCGCCGGCGGACCTGGCGCAATGGCGCTGCCTACCGGGCGCACCGCTGCTCGCCACGGACGAACTCGCACAAATGCTGCGCCTGCTGCCACAATGGCGGCTCGACGGCCGAAGCATCGTGCGCGAGTACCGCTTCGACGGCTACGACGAGACCATCGCCTTCGTCAATGCGCTGGCTTGGATCGCCAGGCGCCACGACCATCATCCGGAGATGCGTGTCCACTACCGGCATTGCACCGTCGTGTTCACCACGCACGACGCCGGCGGTGTCACGCGCAACGACCTGATCTGCGCGGCCAAAGCGGAACTGCTGGTCGCTTGATTCCGACCCCACAGCATCGCGCAGCGGCCGACGAGGGGCTGGTCGTCGCCGCGCAGCGTCGGCACTATCTGGTCGCCTTCGCCGACGGCGCGGAACTCAATTGCCTGCTGAAGGGCCGCTCCACCCAGGTGGCGGTCGGTGATCGCGTGCGCGTCCGGCGCCTGGCCGGCGGCGGCGCCATCGAGTCGATCGTACCGCGCCGCAACCTCGTCTGGCGCTCCGATGCATTCAAGGAGAAGCTGCTCGCCGCCAACGTCTCGCAGATCGCCGGCGTGGTCGCGCCGGACCTGCCGCTGGACGAGGAACTCGTCCACCGCTGGATGATCGCCGCGGAAGCGACCGGCTGCCGCTTCGTGCTGCTGGCAAACAAACGCGACCTGCCGGGCATGGCCGAACTGCGGGCGCGGCTCGCACCCTTCGCGGCGCTCGGCTACGCGGTGGCCGAGACCAGTGCGCTGCGCGACGTCGCCCCGGCCCGGGCGTTGCTGGCGGGTCAGCACACGGTGCTGGTCGGCCAGTCGGGCATGGGCAAGTCGACACTGATCAACGCGCTGGTGCCCGATGCCGCGGTGCGGACGACGGAGATCTCGCTGGCGCGCCGCAGCGGCCGGCACACGACGACGTCGACCACGCTGTATCGGCTGCCAGGCGACGACGGGTGGGTGGTCGATTCGCCCGGCATGAAGGCCTTCGGCCTGGCGCACCTCGATCCGGAACGACTGGCCGAGGCCTTCGTCGAACTGCGCCCATTGCTTGGGCGATGCCGCTTCCGCGACTGCCGCCACGATCGCGAACCGGGCTGCGTGATCACTGCCGCGGTTCGCGACGGCCGCGTTGCCGGACACCGGCTGGACCTGTTGCATGCCCTGCTCGCCGAAGGCTCGTCGGCGCGGAACGCCTCCCGCTGACGGGTGCCGCTAGGGCGCCAGGTTCGCCAGCGTCAGCAGCAGGATCAGCAGCAGCCACAGCACCAGCGCCCGCCAGACGAGCGCGGCGGCGGAGGGGAGCACCTCCGGTTCCACGGGGTCGCCGGTCCCCAGGTCCGGACGCAGGTCGGGATCGCCGACCAGCGTCGGCAGGGCGCCGCCGAGTTGCACGCCCAGCGCGCCGCCACCGCTGGCCAGCAGGATGCCGACGGCCCGTCCGCCTGCCTGCGTCGCCCAGCGCGATGCCTGGGTCCGCCAGCAGGCGATCGCATCCTCGAAATCGCCGACCACCGCGAATGACAGCGCAGTCAGGCGCACCGGAATCCAGTCCAGTACGGCCAGCAGCCACGCCGCCGGACGGCCGAACTCCCGGCGCGAAAGCACCAGCGCCGACGGCTCTTCGCCAGGCACCGGCCCCTGCCACTCCTGGGCGATCAACGCCACCGCCCGGTAGAGCACGGCACCGGCCGGACCGGGCAGGAGCACGAACCAGAACAGCACGGCGAACACCTGCCGGTAAGCATCGACCAGGCCGCGCTCGATCGCCAGCCTCGCCACGTCCTGGCTCGACAGATCGAGTGTCGAGCCGCCTCGCCAGCCCGCGAGCGCGCGCCGCGCCAGCGTGAGATCGCCAGCCCGCAGCGCGGCGACGATCGCCGACACCGCGTGGCTGAAGCGACGGAAACCCATCAGCAGGTACAGGATGACGATGTTCACCGCCAGTCCCAGCAGCGGATGCAGCGCGTCGGCGAACGAGTGGATCGCCGACGCGACCAGCACCGGCGGCACGACCGCGGCGACAACGGCATAGACGCCATGCTGCGTACTGCCGCCGTTGAACTTGCGTTCCAGCGTGCGGGCATAGGCGATGAATGCACGCTCGACGCCAACGCGCCAGGCAAACGCGCGCCACTGCTCGAGTCCAAGCGCGGCAAGAATGGCAAGCAGGCTCATCGACGGGATCGCGCTCAGCGCAGGAACTGCCGGCTGATTTCCCGGAACAGGTCGGTACCCGCCCGACCCAGCCATTCGAACACGACCATCTCCCGTGTGACAATGCGCACGCCTTCCTCGCGCATGCGCAGCAACGCCATGTCCCGATCATAGGCGCGACGGGACCCGACCGCATCCGAGACGACATAGACCTCGCGCCCGTCCTCGACCAGTTCCAGAGCGGTCTGCAGCACGCAGACATGCGTCTCCGCGCCGACGACGACGAACTGCGCCCGATCATGCCCTGGCAGTCCGGGCAGACACTGCGCGGCGACGCAGGAAAAGTGCTCCTTCGCGGCCACCGCCGACTCCGGCAGCAACGCGGAGAGTTCGGGCACCAGGCGACCCAGCCCCTTCGGGTACTGCTCGGTGGCGGCGACCGGAATCCCCATCTTCTGCGCCACCCGCACCAGCCACAGCGCGTTCGCCACGACCTCCTCTGGGGCCGAGAGTGCCGGAACCAGCCTGGCTTGGAGGTCGATGACCAGCAGCGCGGAGCGTTCGGTGTCGATCAGCATGACGTCGCTTCCTGGCGGTCCCGGCGCATCGTCAGTTCGCGAGTTCCGGACGCTCGCGAAACTGCTCGAGCGCTTCGGGATTGGCCAGCGCCTCGCGGTTGCGCACCTCGCGTCCGTGCACGACCTCGCGAACGGCGAGTTCGACGATCTTGCCGCTCTTGGTACGCGGGATGTCGGCCACCTGAACGACCCGCGCCGGCACGTGTCGCGGCGTCGTGTGGGTGCGGATATGCAACCGGATGCGCTCGACCAGCGCGTCGTCCAGCGTCAGGCCGTCGCGCAGGCGCACGAACAGCACGACGCGGACGTCCCCGACTTCGCCCGGCGGCCAGTCCTGCCCGATCACCAGGCTCTCGACCACCTCGGGCAATTGTTCGACCTGGCGGTAGATCTCCGCCGTGCCGATGCGCACGCCACCCGGATTGAGCGTCGCGTCGGAACGGCCGTGGATGATCACGCCACCGTGCCCGGTCAGTTCGATCCAGTCGCCGTGACACCAGACGCCGGGAAAGCGCTCGAAGTAGGCGGCACGGTACTTGGCGCCGTCGGGGTCGTTCCAGAAGCCGATGGGCATGGCCGGAAACGGGCTCTTGCAGACCAGCTCACCCTTGCCGCGCGACAGCGGCCTGCCGTCCTCGTCGTAGACGTCGACGTCCATGCCCAGTCCGCGGCACTGGATTTCGCCCCGCCAGACCGGCAGCGTCGGCGCGCCGAGCGCGAAGCAGGAGACGATATCGGTGCCGCCTGAAATCGACGACAGGCACAGATCCGTCTTCACCGCTTCATAGACGTAGTCGAAGCTTTCCGGCGCCAGCGGGCTGCCTGTGGAGAACATCGCCCGCACGCTGGCCAGACTGAAATCGCGGCGGGGAACCAGGCCGGCCTTCTTCTGTGCGTCGATGTACTTGGCCGAGGTTCCGAAATGCGTCATGCGCTCGGCGTCGGCGAACTCCCAGAGCACGCGCCCGCCGTCGATGAACGGCGACCCGTCGTAGAGCAGCAGCGTCGCCCGCGCGGCCAGGCCCGAGACCAGCCAGTTCCACATCATCCAGCCGCAGGTCGTGAAGTAGAACAGCCGGTCGCCCGGCCGGACGTCACTGTGCAGCAGGTGTTCCTTGGCGTGCTGCAGCAGCGTGCCCCCGGCGCCATGCAGGATGCACTTGGGCACCCCCGTCGTCCCGGACGAGTACAGGATATACAGCGGATGGTCGAAGGGCAGCGCCGCGTAGGCGATCGGCCCGGCGATGTAGGGCGCGAGCCAGGCGTCCCAGGTCTGCGCGCGGGGGATCCGCGCCACGTCGGCCGCGGGATTCGCCGACTGCCGCAGATAGGGCACGACGATCACCCGTTCGACCGAAGGCAGGCCGGCGACGATCTCGGCCACCTTGTCGAGAATCGGCACCGCCTTGCCGTTGTACCAGTAGCCATCGACGGTAAAGAGCAGGCGGGGCTCGATCTGGCCGAAACGGTCGAGCACGCCGCGCGCGCCGAAATCCGGCGAGCAAGACGACCACACGGCGCCGCCGGCCGTGGCGCCCAGCATCGCGATCACCGTCTCAGGCAGGTTCGGCATCAACGCGGCAACGCGATCACCGGGTTCGATGCCCTGCGCCACCAGCGCGGAGGCGACGCGCGAGGACAGCGCATGCAGTTGCGCATGCGAGACGTGCCGGCGCACCTTGTCCTCGCCCCAGAACACCAGCGCGTCGCCGGCATCGTCGGCGGCGCGGCGTTCCAGAAGATTCTGCGCGAAATTGAGCCGCGCCTCCGGAAACCAGCGCGCGCCCGGCATTCGCTGGGCGTCTTCGAGCACCCGCCCGCCGGGCGTGCCGAGGATGCCCGCGTGATCCCAGACGGCCCGCCAGAAATCCCACTTGTGGTCGATCGACCAGCGCCAAAGCCGGTCGTAGGTCGACGTGTCGACACCGTGTTTCGCGCCGACCGCCGCGGCGAACGCAGTTAGGTTCGCCTGCGCCAGGCGCTGGGCATCGGGTTGCCAGAGCGGCTGGTTCATGCGGCCACGTCCTTGAGCGCACGCAGCGGCGCGGCGATCCGCTCGGGCAACGGCGCCGGTCGGCCTGACGCCAGGTCGATCCAGACGATCTTGGCGGCGCCTTCGGCGTACTTGGTGTCGCCCACGTGCATGTCGTAGTGGCTGCCCACGCTGGTGCGGCCCGGGTGCGACAGGTACATCCGCACGACGACGTCGCCCGGATACACCAGCGGAATCAGGAAATCGCAGCTCGCGTTGACGATGACCGGCCCCTGACCGACGACATAGGCGCCCTTCACCGGCGCGAATCCATACAGCCACTCGATGCGCGCCTGCTCCATGTAACGGAAGTAGACGGTGCTGTTGACATGGCCGAGCGCATCCATGTCGCCCCAGCGGATCGGCAGGGACGTCGTGTGGACGAGAAGGCGCGGTGCGGTCATCGTGTCTGAAGTTGCATGGCGGCCGGACCCGTGACCGGCGCGCATTGCGATGGACCAATTATAATGATCGGTCGCACGAACGGTGGCGACGCGCGCGAATAGGGGGCAGGCCGGTGACACGTGAAGCCATGGAATACGATGTCGTGATCGTCGGCGGCGGCCCGTCTGGCCTCGCCGCGGCCATCCGCCTCAAGCAGCTCGCGGCCGCGCAGCAGCGTGAACTCGGCGTCTGCGTGCTCGAAAAAGGCGGCGAGGCCGGCGCGCACATTCTCTCGGGCGCGGTGATCGACCCCCGGGGCCTGAACGAACTCCTCCCGGACTGGAAGGACCGCGGCGCGCCGATCACCACGCCGGTCGGCGAAGACCGCTTCCTGCTGCTCACCGCAGACAATTCGTACCGGGTGCCGAACTGGCTGCTGCCGCCGCTGATGAACAATCACGGCAACTACATCGTCAGCCTCGGCAACGTCTGCCGCTGGCTCGCGCAGCAGGCAGAGGCGCTGGGCGTCGAGATCTATCCCGGCTTTGCCGCGACCGAAGTCCTCTACGACGACGCCGGCGCGGTCCGCGGCGTCGCCACCGGCGACATGGGCGTCGCCCGCGATGGCGAGCACAAGCCCGAGTACCAGCCCGGCATGGAACTGCACGCCAAATACACGCTGTTCGCCGAGGGCTGCCGCGGCTCGCTGTCGCAGGAGCTGATGCGCAGGTTCGCCCTGCGCGACGGCGTCGATCCGCAGAAATACGGCATCGGTCTGAAGGAGGTCTGGCAGGTGGCGCCCGAACGCCATCGGCCGGGGCTGGTGATCCACAGCCAGGGCTGGCCACTCGACTCGGCCACCGGCGGCGGGTCCTTTCTCTACCATCTGGACGACGGCCTGGTATCGGTGGGCTTCGTCGTGCACCTGAACTACGAGAACCCGCACCTGTCGCCGTACGACGAGTTCCAGCGCTTCAAGACGCATCCGGCGATACGACCGACTTTCGAGGGCGGCAAGAGGCTGGCCTATGGTGCGCGCGCGATCAACGAGGGCGGGCTGCAATCGGTGCCCAGGCTCTGCTTCGCCGGCGGCGCGCTCGTCGGCTGTGCGGCGGGCTTCGTCAACCTGCCGCGAATCAAGGGCAGTCACAATGCGATCAAGACCGGCATGCTCGCCGCCGAGGCGGCGTTCGCGGCGGTGGCCGCCGGCCGCGCGCACGACGAACTGACGGACTATCCGGAAGCGTGGCGCAAGTCCTGGGTCTACGCGGACCTCTACAAGGTGCGCAACGTCAAGCCGGGCCTGAACTGGGGCATGTTGCTGGGAAGCCTCCACGGCGGAGTGCACATGTGGCTGAACGACCTCGGGCTGGGCGCGCTGGTGCCGTGGACGCTGCGTCACGACAAACCCGATCACGATTCCTTGCGACCGGCTGCCGAGATGCCGCGCATCGTCTATCCGAAGTACGACGGCGTCGTCACCTTCGACAAGCCCTCGTCGGTGTTCCTGTCCAACACCAACCACGAGGAGAATCAGCCGGTGCACCTGCAGTTGCGCAACGCGTCGATTCCGGTCGACGTCAACCTGCGCGTCTACGACGGTCCGGAGGCACGCTTCTGCCCGGCCGGCGTCTACGAATTCGTCGACGCGGAAGGAGCGGCACCGCCGGCGAAGCGCCTGCAGATCAACGCGCAGAATTGCGTGCACTGCAAGACCTGCGACATCAAGGATCCGCGCCAGAACATCCACTGGGTGCCGCCCGAGGGCGGGGGCGGACCCAACTACACCGGCATGTAGGCTCCGCGGCCGGACGCGCCCGGTTGCCCTCGAGCGTACTCAGCTGCCACCCGGCAGTCCTCGGTTGCGATCCGCAGCGGCGTCCCACAGCCGCGCGGCGCCGCGCACGCCGCTGGAATCGCCATGGCGGTTGGCGGTGAGTCGCGTGTCGACCCGGTCGGAGAACACGAACGGGCCCCACAGCGACGGCACGCCGGCGTACAGCCGGGAAAGCTTCGACAGCCCCCCACCGAGCACGATCACGTCCGGGTCGAGCAGGTTGACGACGTGCGCGACTGCACGTGCAAGCCTGTGCTCGTAGCGGTCGAGCGTCGCCACGCAGGCGGGGTCGCCTGCCGCAGCACCGGCAGCGATGGCCTCGGGCGTTGTTGCGACACCCGTGGTCGCATGGTGGTCGCGCGCCAGGCCCGGCCCCGACAGCCAGGTCTCGATGCACCCGGCGCGGCCGCAGTAGCAGTGTGCGCCGGGCCGCTCGTCGTCGCGCGGCCAGGGCAGCGGATTGTGCCCCCACTCGCCGGCAATGCCGTTGGGTCCGTCGAGCACACGGCCGTCGACGACGATCCCGGCGCCGACGCCGGTTCCGAGGATGACGCCGAACACGACCGCGGCGCCCGCCCCTGCACCGTCGACTGCCTCGGACAGCGCGAAGCAGTTGGCGTCGTTGCTGATGCGGATCGGACGACCGAGCACGTGCTCGAGGTCGGTCCTGATCGGGCGGGCGTTCAGGCACGCCGAATTCGAGCCGCGCAGCAACCCGGTGGCCCTCGACAGCGATCCGGGCGTGCCGATGCCGACGGAGGCAGCACCGGCGGCAATCCCGAGTTCGCGTTCCGCATCGGCGACCAGAGCGGCGACCGCGGTCAGCGTGGCCGCATAATCGTCGGCAGGCGTCGCGACGCGCCGGCGCAATCGTTCCTGCCCGTCCGCAGCAAGTGCGACGATCTCGATCTTGGTGCCACCCAGATCCACGCCGAGCCGGATCCCGGCGTCCATCACCACTTCCCTGCCGCCGCCGACAGCATGAAATTAACCTCCCGGTCGCGATGCCCGAAGTTTACAATCCGGCGGCCGGCCGCCCGCCCTGCCGCGCCGGCCGGCGGCTGGGCGGCATCGTTCGCAACCTCGTCCGGCGTCCGCTTTGCGCTGCGCCTGCCGTCCCTGTCCATGCAAGGAGCCTAGCCCCGCGATGAAACGAATCTGGTTCGCCGCCCTGGTGTTCATTCTGCCCGGGATCGCCTGGGCGCAGCTCAACATGTACTGCAGCTCGCCCAACACCGCATGGTGCCAGGGACTCGCGGTCGGCTTCGAAAAAGCCTCCGGGACCCGTGTCGCGGTGGTGCAGAAGGCGACCGGCGAGATGCTTGCGCAGATCAAGGCCGAGCGCGCCAATCCCAAGGGCGACATCTGGTGGGCCGGCCCGGCGGACAGCTACCTGCAGGCCGCGGAAGAGGGCCTGCTCGACGAGTACCGCTCGCCCAACATCGGCCAGCTCTACGACTGGGCGCAGCGCATCACCGAGATCTCCGGACATCGCGTCGCCGGCGTCTATGGCGGCATTCTCTCCCTCGGCTACAACACCGAGCTTGGCGAGAAGAAGAGACTGGCGGTGCCCAAGTGCTGGAAGGACCTGCTGAATCCCGTCTACAAGGGCGAGGTGATGCTGGGCAACCCGACTTCGTCGGGCACCGCCTATCTGATGCTCGCTTCGCTGGTGCAGATCATGGGCGAGGACGAGGCGTTTCGCTACATGCGCGAACTCAATCGCAACGTTACCAGCTACGCGCGCTCGGGCATCGGTCCGATGACCGCCATCACCCGCGGTGAGGTCTACGTCGGCAGTACGGTGCTGCACGGGGTCATCAACGAAATCGTCCGCGGCTTCCCGGTGCTGCCGATCCTGCCCTGCGAGGGCGTCGGCTACGAAATCGGTTCGATGGCGATCATCAAGGGTGCCCGCAACCTGGAGGCAGCGCGCCGGTTCTACGACTGGGCGCTCACCGCCGAGGCGCAGAGGATCGGCCTCGACGTCAAGGAATACGCCATCCCCACCAACCGCGCCGTGGCGCTGCCGGCGCAGGTGCCAAGCCTCACCGACATCAAGGTCATCAACTACGACTTCGCGAAGTACGGTGCAAGCGTCACCCGCAAGCAGCTGCTCGAACGCTGGGAGAAGGAAGTCAACGCGGCGCCGAAGTGACCGATCCACACGGCCGCGTCGTCGCGTTCTGGCTGACGGTCGGCGCGGCCGGTTTCCTGTTCGCGCCCTGGTATGCGCTGTCGGACTCGGTCTTGAGCATCCGCTGGCTGGCCGACTGGACCAGTCGCGCCGCCGCGCCGGCGGTGCTGCAAGTCGCCAATCACGACCGGCCATGGCTGGCACTGCCGGGATTGCTGCTCGCCGGCGCAGCCGCGTTGCTCGTCAACGGCATTCCGCGGCACCTGCGCGGTGCCGGCCTGATCGCCATCGGTTCGACCGGATTCGTCTACGGCCTGGCGCAGGGCTTCGCCATCGGCTCTTCGGGCTGGTCGCATCCGGCGCTGGGCGCCGTCTTCGGACCCATCGGCGCGGGCCAGCAGGGGATGGGACTGGGCGCGGCGCTGGTGCTTGCCGCCATGGCGATGCTCGCGGCGCTCGGAATGGCCGATCGCGGTCGCTTCCGGGGCGACGCGTTCGTCTCGTCCAGCGTCGTCGCGGTCGCTGCGCTGGTCGCGTTGTTCACCTTTTATCCGGTGGCGACGATCCTGCTGCAGGCGCTCGAAGGCGATGCCGGCGAGTTCTCGCCGCGGTCGCTGGCCGTTCGCATGTTCACCGGGCGGGTCTGGTCGCTGGACTGCCTCGGAGGAGGCGTCCGTTGCGGCGTCGCCTGGAACTCGCTGTTCCTCGGGCTGTGCTGCGCCATCGGCGCGACGACGATGGGCCTCGCGTTCGCGCTGCTGGTCGCCCGCACGCAGTCGCGCTGGCGACGGCCGCTGCGCGTGCTGTCGGTGCTGCCGATCATCACACCGCCATTCGTCATCGGTCTGGGACTGATCCTGCTGTTCGGCCGCTCCGGGCTGGTCAACCAGTTCCTGGAATGGTCGCTGGGCATCGAGCCATCGCGCTGGATCTACGGGATGCAGGGTATCCTGGTCGCGCAGATCTTCGCCTTCACGCCGATCGCCTTCCTGGTGCTGATCGGCGTCGTCGAGGGTGTTTCTCCGGCGCTCGAAGAGGCGGCGCAGACGCTGCGCGCCAACCGTTGGCGAACGTTCGTCGACGTGTCGCTGCCGCTGATGCGTCCCGGGATCGCCAATGCCTTCCTGATCAGCTTCATCGAGTCGATCGCCGATTTCGGCAACCCGATCCTGCTCGGCGGCAATTTCGGCGTGCTGTCGACCGAGATCTTCTTCTCGGTGGTTGGCGCGCAACTCGACTCGGGCCGCGCGGCGGCGCTGGGAATCGTGCTGCTCGGGATGGCGCTGGCCGCGTTCTTCCTGCAGCGCCGCGTGCTCGGCCGCGCCGGCTACACGGCGATGTCCGGCAAGGGCGACTCGGGCTTGCCCGTCGAACTGCCGGACTGGACGAAACGCCTGTGCTACGGCATCGCCCTGCCCTGGGTGCTGCTCACCGTAATCATCTATGCGATGGCCTTGGCCGGCGGGTTCGTGGAAAACTGGGGGCGGGACTACACGCCCACGCTCAGGCATTACGTGAAGGCTTTCGGCGTCGAATGGGGCCCGAACGGCGTCCTGTGGGCGGGCGCCGCATGGAATTCCTTTTTCACCACGGTGAAGCTCTCGGCCATCGCCGCGCCCCTCACCGCAGGACTCGGCATCCTCACCGCCTACCTGCTGACCCGCCAGGAATTCGTCGGCCGGACCGTCTTCGAGTTCGCGACCATGATGTCGTTTGCCGTTCCCGGCACGGTGATTGGCGTGTCCTACATACTCGCCTTCAACGTGCCGCCGATCGAACTGACGGGCACCGCGCTGATCCTTGTCGCCTGCAACGTCTTTCGCAACATGCCGGTTGGCGTGCGCGCCGGCATGGCATCGATGGCGCAGATCGACCGCAGCCTCGACGAGGCGTCGACCACGCTGGGCGCCCGCGGCGCGACCACCCTTGCCCGGGTGCTGCTGCCGCTGCTCAAGCCTGCCGTCGTGGCCGCGCTGGTGTACAGCTTCGTGCGGGCGATGACCACCGTCTCGGCGGTCATCTTCCTGGTCTCCGCGCAGTACGAATGGGCGACGACCTATATCATCAACCGCGTCATCAACGGCGACTACGGCGTGGCGATCGCCTATTGCTCGGTGCTGATCGTGCTGATGCTTGCCGCAATCTGGCTGATCCAGCGCCTGGTCGGCGAGCGCCGGCTGGGTCGGCGCACGCCGGGCACGCCGGCGACTGCCTCCGCCGTCAGCGCCCTTGCCGGCCGCACCGCCTGAACGCCGAAGCCGACCCGATGCCTGCCGCCTCCATCGAATTCCGCCACGTCACCAAGCGCTACGGCCAGGTCGCCGCCGTCGCGGACCTGTCGTTCGTCATCGCCGCCGGCACGCTGGTGACGCTGCTCGGGCCATCGGGCTGCGGCAAGACCACGGTGCTGCGGCTGATCGCCGGCCTCGAATTGCCGACGTCGGGGACCATTGCGATCGGCGGTCGCGACGTATCCGCGATCGGCGCCGCCGAACGCGACGTGTCGATGGTCTTTCAGAGCTACGCGCTGTTCCCGCACCTCACCGTGCTGGAAAACGTCCGCTACGGATTGGTGGTGTCGGGCATGACCCGCACCGCCGCCGACGAGGGCGCCCGCGCCGCGCTGGCCACGGTGGGATTGACCGGCTACGACGCTCGCCTGCCTTCGGAGCTGTCGGGCGGACAGCAGCAGCGCGTGGCGCTGGCGCGCGCGCTGGTGCTGCAACCGTCGGCGCTGCTCTTCGACGAGCCGCTGTCCAACCTCGACGCCCGGCTGCGCCGGCAGATGCGCGACGAGATCCGCGAACTGCAGCAGCGCCTCGGACTCACCGTCGTCTACGTCACCCACGACCAGGCCGAGGCGATGGCGGTGTCCGACCGGATCATGGTCATGAACGCTGCGTCGATCGCGCAGGACGGCACGCCGCGGGAGCTCTACGAGCAGCCGAAGGACCCATTCGTGGCGAGCTTCATGGGCGACGCCAACCGCGTGCGCGGCGTGCTCAAGCGGCGGGATGCAACGCGGGCCGATGTCCGCGTCGGCGACATCACGCTCGACCTGCCGCACCGGGGCCTCCCCGACGGCGAGGTCGAGTTGTCGATCCGCCCGGAGGCAATTCTGTTCGTCGCGGCCGACACCGCCGCGCTGGTCGGCACCGTGCGCAAGACGGCGTATCTGGGCGGCCTGATCGAGACCACGATCGAGACCGCGATCGGCGATCTGTTCGCGATCTCCCCGGCAGTCGACCTGCCGCTGCCGGCGGGCAGTCGGGTCGGCGTCGCTTTCGCGAGGCACGGCGTCGTTACCGTGCCGCCGGCCTAGGACCGGTCAGCGCTGGAAGGCTTCGGCCTCGAGCGCCAGCGCGGACTCGCCACCCTGCATGACCGTTTGCGCCAATCCCGGCACCTGCGGCAGCAGGCAATCGGCGTAGTAGAGCGTTGTCGCGATCTTCGCCTCGTTGAAGGCCTTGTCGCCGTCGCCGGCGGCCAGACGCTCCGCCGCCACCAGCGCGGCCCGCCCCATCTGCCAGCCGCCGACGGCAAGACCCCACAACTCGAGGTAGGCTACGGCCACGGCATGCGCCGCGCGTGGTTCGCGGCCGTAGGCCGCAACCATCCAGACCATGGCTTCCCGCGCCGCCGCGGCGGCGGCGGCAAGTCGCTTGCCGATGCGCTGCGCCTTCGCCTCTCGCCGTTTCTGCAATTCGTCGGCCACCTTGTCCATCTCTGCCAGCACCGACTTCGCCGCCGCACCGGCGTCGCGCGCGGTCTTGCGGCCGATGAAGTCGTTGGCCTGGATGCCGGTCGTGCCTTCGTAAATGGTGATGATGCGCGCATCGCGCAGATACTGCGCGGCGCCGGTTTCCTCCATGTAGCCCATGCCGCCGTGCACCTGGATGCCAAGACTCGCGACAAGTTGCGCCACTTCGGTCGACCAGCCTTTGACGATGGGAATCATGAAATTCGCGAATCCCTGCGCCTGCGCCCGCGCGTCCTCGTCCGGATTGCGGTCCGCGTTGTCGAGCGCGGCGGCGGTCACGAATGCCACCGCCCGGGTCGCTTCTGCATAGGAGCGCATGGTCATCAGCATGCGGCGGATGTCCGGATGATCGATGATCGTGCCCGTACCGCTACCCTTTTCGAGCCCGACGGCCCGGCCCTGGACGCGCTCGCGCGCATAGGCAACGGCACGCTGGTAGGCGCGCTCGCAGATGCCGACGCCCTCCAGACCGACCGAGAAGCGCGCGAGGTTCATCATGATGAACATGTACTCGAGTCCGCGGTTCTCCTCGCCGACCAGATACCCGACCGCGCCGCCCTTGTCGCCATAGGCGAGCACCGCCGTCGGACTGGCGTGGATGCCGAGCTTGTGCTCGATGGACACGCAGTGAACGTCGTTGCGGTCGCCGAGCGAACCGTCATCCTTGACCAGCACCTTGGGCACGACGAACAGGGAAATGCCCTTGACGCCCTCCGGCGCATCGGGCGTGCGCGCGAGCACCAGGTGGATGATGTTCTCGGTGAAATCGTGCTCGCCGAAGGTGATGAAGATCTTCTGCCCGAACAGCTTGTAGGTGCCGTCGACCTGAGGAACGGCGCGCGTGCGCACCGCGGCAAGGTCCGACCCGGCCTGCGGCTCGGTCAGGTTCATCGTCCCGGTCCAGGTTCCCTCGACCATCTTCGGCAGGAACTTGTCCTTGAGCGCCTGCGACCCGCGCAGCGAGATCGCCTCGATCGCGCCCTGGGTGAGCAGCGGGCAGAGATCGAAGGCGAGGTTTGCCGAATGCCACATCTCCTCGACAGCCGTCGCGAGAATGCGCGGCAGCCCCTGGCCGCCGTACTCGGGATCCTTGGTCAGTCCGTTCCAGCCATTGGCGCAGTACTGCTGGTACGCGTCCTTGAAACCGGCCGGCGTGGTGACCGTGCCACCCTCCACCCACCTCGCGCCTTCGATGTCGCCAGGCTGGTTCAGCGGGTCCAGGACGTTGGTCGCGAATTTGGCAGCCTCCTCCAGCACCGCGGCGACGACGTCGGGCGCGGCTTCCTCGTATCCGGGGAGCTTCGCGATCTGGTCAAGTCCCACGAGTTCCTTCAACAGGAACTGCATGTCGGCAAGCGGGGCGCGATAGGTGCTCATGCGACGGCTCTCGATCGGGTTGCAGATGTCGGCAGGGTATCTGCGGGAGGCTAGAGGAGTCCCACTAATCGCGCCCGGCGGGTGTTGCCGGCCAGCCTGGCGGCGCGTCAGCCGAGCTCGGCGGTGAGCTGCGGCAGGAGCTCGAACAGGTCGCCGACCAGACCGTAATCGGCGATCTGGAAGATCGGCGCCTCGGGATCCTTGTTGATCGCGACAATGACCTTGCTGTCCTTCATGCCGGCCAGGTGCTGGATGGCGCCCGAAATGCCGATGGCAATGTACAGGTCGGGGGCAACGATCTTGCCGGTCTGCCCGACCTGGTAGTCGTTGGGAACAAAACCGGCATCGACGGCGGCGCGCGAAGCACCGATGCCGGCATTGAGCTTGTCGGCGAGCGCTTCGATCATCTTGAAACTGTCGCCGCTGCCCAGTCCCCGGCCGCCGGAGATCACGATGCGCGCGCTGGTGAGTTCAGGACGTTCGGACTTGGTCAGTTCCTGCCCGGTGACCTTGGACAGTCCGCTGTCCGCCGCCGCCTCGACGTTGTCGACGGCCGCACTGCCGCCGTCGCCCGCGGCGTCGAACGCCGTCGCCCGCACGGTCAGCACCTTGACCGCATCGGCACTTTTCACCGTTGCGAAGGCATTGCCGGCATAGATCGGCCGCGTGAACGTGTCGGGCGACTCGATCGCCGTCACCTCCGAGATCTGGGCCACGTCGAGCTTCGCGGCAATGCGCGGCAACACGTTCTTGCCGAAGCCGGTTGCCGCCGCGACCACGTGCGAATAATCGCCGGGCAGCAGCAGGAGCGCGGTTGCGGCGACATTCTCCGCCGTCGGCGACGCCAGCTGAGCAGCGTCGGCCAGCAGCACGCGGGCGACGCCGGCCACCTGCGCGGCTGCCTGCGCAGCCGCCTTGGCGTCGTGTCCGGCGACGAGGACATGCACGTCGCCGCCCAGCAGTCCCGCGGCGGTGACCGCATGCAGCGTCGCGGACTTGAGTGAACTGTTGTCGTGTTCGGCTATGACGAGTGTGGTCATGGTGGGAATCCGATCAGGAAATGACCTTGGCTTCGTTGCGCAGCTTGGCAACGAGCTCCTTGACGTCGGCGACCTTGCCGCCTCCCTTGCGCTTGGGCGGCTCGACCACCTTGACCGTGGCAAGGCGCGGCGCGATATCGACTTCGAGCGCAGCCGGCGTGATCGTTTCCAGCGGCTTCTTCTTGGCCTTCATGATGTTGGGCAGCGTCGCGTAGCGAGGCTCGTTCAGGCGCAGATCCGCAGTCACGACCGCGGGCAGCCTGAGCTCGACCGTCTCCAGCCCGCCGTCGATCTCGCGTTTGACCACCGCCTTGTCCCCCACGACCTCCAGCTTGTTGGCGAAGGTGCCCTGCGCCCAGTCGAGCAACCCGGCCAGCATCTGTCCGGTCTGATTGGAATCGTCGTCGATCGCCTGCTTGCCGAGGATGACCAGTTGCGGCGACTCCTTGGCGACCAGCGCGCGCAGCAGCTTGGCCACCGCCAGCGGTTGCAGGTCCGCGTCGCTTTCCACCAGGATCGCGCGATCCGCCCCCAGCGCCAGCGCGGTGCGCAGCGTCTCCTGGCAGGCCGTGACGCCGCAGGACACCGCGACCACCTCGGTCGCCGTGCCCTTTTCCTTCAGCCGCACCGCTTCCTCGATGGCGATTTCGTCGAAAGGATTCATCGACATCTTGACGTTTGCCGTGTCCACGCCGGAACCGTCCGGACGCACACGAACCTTGACGTTGTAATCGACGACGCGCTTGACGGGGACGAGGATCTTCATGGCAGGTGAATTCCGACCGATATCGTGGAAATGGCAATCCGACCATTATAGCTTCCCGAGGCGCGTTTCCGCCCCCGTCCTTGCGGGTGGTATTCGAGCCGGCGCGCGATTGCCGTTGCCGCGACGCCGCGCGAAGACGTAGCATCGGGGCATGCGCCGGCGCCGGTGCGGCGCGGGCACCCGAAAGCCGTCCGCAAAAGGGGCGGCGCCCCCTGACCTGTACTCGACGAGAGCGCCTTGACGACGACCACCGAACTGCCGACTGCGTACATCGACGATGTACTCAGGTACATCCCGCATCGGTATCCCTTTCTGTTGATCGACCGGATCCTGGCCTGCGAGCCGAACCAATGGGTGAAGGTTGTCAAGAACGTCAGCGCCAACGACTGGTTCTTCGCCGGGATACCTGCAGGCAGGAGGGTCATGCCGCAGATGTTGCTGGTCGAGGCATTGGCGCAGACTGCCGGCGTCCTTTGCCACCACTCCGGGATGATGAGCAAGATCGGCAAATCGATGATCTTTTTCGCCGGGGTGGAGAATTGCCGGTTCGGTCGCGACGTCGTGCCCGGCTCTCGCATCGACTTCGAATGCAGGTTGAACCGCTCGATGCGCGGCGTCGCCAAGCTGACCGGTTCGGCGGTCGTCGACGGCGAACTGGTTCTCTCATCCGACCTTACCGCGGTCGTTCGCGACATGGACGAATCCCACGGAAGCCGACGCTCCGCTGCCGCGCAGCCGACCACGCCGCGCGAAAACGAAGCGCCGAAGTGATCGGGGCGCGCCGGATCCGGCGTCATCAAGACCGGCCAGTCGCGAAAGTGCGGCGAGCCTGAACTGCCATGCCAAGCCCGAAACACTTCCCGGACGAAGCCGCACGACAGGGCGGCGGGAGCGTCGTCGAGTCGCCAGTGCAGTTCACTGCGGTCGACGGCCATGCGATCGGCGGCACTCACTTCACGCTCGCGGCCGAACGGCGTCCCACCCATGCGGTGGTGTTCAACACCGGCGCCGGAATCGCCGCAAGAAACTACGGCAACTTCGCGAAGTACCTGGCTGCAAATGGCATCGCCGTGCTTGCGTACGACTACCGCGGGATCGGATTGTCCGCGCCGCCGACGCTGCGCGGATTCCCGGCGATGATCGAGGACTGGTCGGAGTATGACTGCGCTGCGGCGCTCGACTGGATGGCGGCGCGACACCGGGGCGTTCCGCTGATCGGCGTCGGGCACTCGGTCGGATCGCTGCTGTTCGGGGGGGCACCCAATTCCAGTCTCCTGAACCGCCTGGTGATGATCGCCCCGCACACCGGCTACTACGGTGACTACCGGCGCGGATACCGGTTGCCGATGGCCGCCCTGTGGCACGGATTGATGCCGGTTCTGACCTCGCTGGTCGGCTATTTCCCGGGACGCCGGCTCGGTCTGGGCGAGGACCTCCCCGGAGGAGTGGCCATGCAGTGGGCTCGCCGGCGCAAGCCCGTGTTCCAGTTGCCCGCATCGACGCCGGCCGACGATCGGATGCGACTGCTGGTCGCCCGCTTCGATAGCGCGGCGTTCGACGCCTTGCTGCTGACCATCGCCGACGACGCGTTCGCGACCGTGGCTGCGGCGCATCGGGTGCGCGAACTCCTTCCGAACCTGCGCGCCGAACATCGGTTGGTCGCGCCGGCGCAAGCCGGGCTTGCACGGCTCGGCCATTTCGGATTCTTCAGGCGCGACGCGGCGGCGTTGTGGCCGGTGGTGCTACGCCATCTGCGCGGGGAGCGGGAACCGAACCCAGCGCCCTGACTCGCCGCGCGGCGCTCAGTTCGCCGCGTCCGCCCGATAGATGTCGAGCGTCCAGAACAATCTCGAGCGGATCTGTTCGAAATCGATGAGGCCACGGCTGCGCAGCTCGTGCAGCGCCTCGAGATGCTCCTTCAGTTCCTGGTTGAACGGTATCTGCCTCGACGCCAGGCGCGTCAGCCGCCCTTCGTACACCTGCTGCGCAACGGCCACGATTCGCGCGGCATTGGACAGACTCAGGACCGGAAAGAACAGGCGCCCGCCGGGGTTGAGGTGGCGCTGCGCCTGCTTCAGCATTTCGATGGTCAGATCGGATCCATCCGGTCCGGCCAGAGGGACTCCGGGCGGAAACCAGGTGGAAAGCCTGGCAACCTCGGCGGCCACACCCGAAACGTCGTCGACGATGTCGTCGAAGCGCAGATCGCGAACCGGTTCGAACAGGTTGCCTTGCACCACGCTGATCCGGTGATTGACCTCGTTGAGGCGGGCATTTCTTCGCGCCAGCGCGCAGGCGCCGTGCATCAGATCCGCCGCATAGACAAGTCTTGCTCCGGCCCTGGCCAGCACGATGGCGATGGGACCCGACCCGCAGCCCAGGTCGAGCACCGTCCGGTCGCGCACTCCGGCAGCCAGTACCTGCTGGGTCAGAAGGGAGGTGGTGAGAGTCGGCCTGAAGACTCCCGGATCGCTGAACAGCTCGATTGACTCTCCGGCGATGACCTGCGTCTCGGGCGGATCCGACGACCGCAATGTCCCTGCATTTCCCTCGACGCCGTCACCGGCAAACTGCGATGCAGCGAGAATCGACATGAGTTGCCCATGAGAAAACAGTTGTGACGCTATACGACACGTACTCGACAACACGCGGTGACCGCGGAAAACTCCGGCAAAGGCCGTCGCAATCCGCACAGAATATCAAAGTCTCCGGGACCTTGACATGACTTTAATTGTTGTTATATAAGCGACTGATTATACATTATATTTCCATTCCCCAGGCTTTGTCGCATAATGCGCTGCATGAAGGGGGTACCCTTGGTTCCAAACTTGGCACGCATGTTGCTGCTGACCGCAGCAAGATCCTGACGTCCGGAACCTTGAACCGCGCAAGATGCTGTCCTACGCCAACCTGAGAGCACGCCTGTCCGCACGAGAGGACAGTGAACACGAGCAGGCGCTGCTGCGGGTGATCATCGTCGGCCTGGTGCTGACCGTCATGGCGGTATTTCACATCACCCGCCACGACTGGACGGAGAATTCCACCCAGATCGTCCTGATCCTGGTTGGATTCCTCGCCATCTCGCTGGCAATCTTCACGGCGATATGCCTGTTTCCCAAGCCCAGCATTCCCCGCCGCCTGGTCGGGATGGTCGCCGACGTGGCGGGCTGCACCTGGTTCATGTGGGTCTCGGGCGAGTACGGGTTCTTCGTCATCGGCATCTTCCTGTTCATCACCTTCGGCAACGGCTTCCGCTATGGCCGGAAGTTCCTGTTCGGTTGCCAGGCACTGAGCATCGCCGGACTGACCAGCGTGCTGCTGTTCGTCCCCTACTGGATCGAACGGAGCATCGCCGGCATCGGCCTGCTGATCGCGCTGGTCGTCCTGCCGCTCTACGTTTCCACGCTCCTGAAGCGCATCCAGGAAGCGCGCGCCCGCGCCGAGGAAGCCAACCTCGCCAAGACGACGTTCCTCGCCAACATGAGCCACGAGATCCGGACGCCGCTGAACGGCATCGTCGGCGTCGTGGACCTGTTCAAGACCACCGAGCTGTCCGGACAGCAGACCGAACTGGTGCGCCTGCTGCGCCACTCGGTCTTCGTGCTGCGCTCGCTCGTCGACGACGTGCTGGACATCAGCAAGATCGAATCCGGACGGCTCACCATCGAAGTCGCCGCTTTCGACCTGCACGCAACGATCAACGGACTGGTGCAACTGCTGCGTCCGCATGCGCAGTCGAAGGGACTGCAACTGCACGCAAGCGTCGATCCGGAACTCGATTATCACCTGCGCGGCGATTCCAACCACCTGCGGCAGATCCTCCTCAACCTGCTGGGCAACGCCATCAAATTCACCGAGCGCGGCGACGTGACGCTGGCGGTGACGCTCAAGAAGGCGACCGAGGATGGCGTGACCGCGCGCTTCGAGGTCAGGGACACGGGCATCGGAATCTCCGACGAAATGCAGTCGCGGATCTTCGAACGTTTCGTCCAGGCCGACCAGTCGGCAACCCGGCGCTTCGGCGGAAGCGGCCTCGGCACGACCATCGCCAAGCAGCTGGTCGAGCTGATGGGCGGATCCATCGGCGTGGAGAGCAGCGTCGGCCAGGGAACGACGTTCTGGTTCGAACTGCCATTGCTGCGCGAGTCCTCCGGCGAGGCCGCCGTCCCCGTCGCGCTCGAGCCGGCATCGGTCAACGAACGCACTCTGCTGATTTGCGACCAGACCGTCGCATTGACCGTTGCGCCGATGCTCACCGCTGCCGGCGAAACGGTGGAGCTTCTGTCGCCGAACGATGCCATCGGCATTCGCCTGGATGCGCTGCTGGAATCCGGCGTCTCGATCCGCGCGGTGGTCGCAAGCTGCCGCGTCGATGCCGCCTGCGCCGCCTTCAGCACGATTCTGCAGCGGTTCGAGAACAAGCCGGTTGCGCTGATCTACATCGCGCGGGAACCGTTGTCCGTCGTCGACAGCGCGAGAATCCGCAGCATCCGCGAAGCGTGCGTGCTGGAAGCGCGCACCACGCCGCGACTCATCGCCAATGCGATTCATGCCGCGCTGGCCAACGGCGGCCGCGAAATTGCGGACGTCATCGACCTGACCCAGCTGATCAGGCGCGAGCGCGCCCGGTTGCGGATTCTGGTTGCCGACGACAATCCGACCAACCAGACCATTCTCTCGCAGCTTCTGACCAGTGCCGGGCACACGGTGCTGGTCGCGGCGGATGGGGAAGAGGCGCTGGACCTGTACGAGCGGGAGCAGCCCGACGTCGCGCTGCTCGACTTCAACATGCCGGGCCGCAATGGTCTCGAAGTGGTCCAGGCGATTCGCATGCTGGAACCGGCCGGAATCCGGATGCCGACCATCATTCTGTCGGCGTCGGTAACGCTCGAGACCCGCAAGCGCGCGCAGGACGCGGGGGCCGACGAGTTCGTCGGCAAGCCCTACGATGCGGCGGCGCTGCTCGAGAAGATCGACAAGCTTGCACAGAAGGCGGGCCGGCGCCCCGGCAAGGCGATCGTTCCGGCCGCCCCGGGACGCGAGGTCGTCACCAACTTCCCCGGGCGCCACCGCGATGGCGCCGGGAAATCCGGCGACGAGCTGCTCGACTACGAGCGATTGGCCGAGCTCGAGGATATCTCGCGGGACGCCGACTTCATGGCCGAGTTGCTGCGGGGATTCCGCAGCGACGTCGAGTCGCTGATGCGCCGGTTCGAAGCCGCGGTTGCAAAGGAGGATACGCGCGGCATCGGCGACATCCTGCATGCGCTGAAAGGCGCCGCGGTTGGGCTCGGCGCATCACGGCTGTCGCGGCACTGCGACGTGTTCGCGATGCCCGAAATGCGTGCCGACGGCACGCTCGCCCGGACCGTCGCAGATATGCGCGCATGCGTCGATGCCACGTTCGCGCAGCTCGACGACTACGCGGTCCGGCAGAAAAAGGTGTCGCGTTAGTTGCAGCGGAGAGCGACGGGGTCGCCGCGGCGATGTTGCCGCCCCGTTATCCCGGCGGACGACGCGCCGATGCGCGTCCTCCCAACCGCATCGGCGACGCGGTAACGGCGCCTAGCCGTTGGCCGCCAATGCCGTTACGAACGGCTGATCATCCGCGAGCATCACGTCGTCCGGCAACGCGTTGATCTTGTCCTGCGCCCGGGCGAGCCGCGCCATCATCCGCAGATCGCGCGCTTCCAGGTTCATCGCGGCGTCGACCCAGATGTCAACGACGGCGCGCATCTCCGAATGGCTGACCGGCTGGAATTCCTTTTTCGCCCGCGACATGGCGCGATAGCTGTTGCGCCGGCGCAGTCGCGACTTCACCAGATAACGCGTCGCCTCCAGTCCGGCGCCGTCGGCCGCGACCTCGTCGACCACGCCGAGGTCGAACATTTCACGGGCGGAGAAAACCTTGCCGCTCATGATGATTTCCTCGGCCTTGCGCAGGCCGATCCTCCGGCCGAGCAACGACAGGGCGCCCATGCCGGGGAACATGTTGAACAGCACTTCCGGGAACGAGAACTGCGCGCCCTCTTCGGCGATGATGAACTCGCTGGCCAGCGCGCACTCGAAGCCGCCGCCGAACGCCTTGCCCTGGACGAGTGAATAGGTGACCACCTGCGCGTCGTAGCCGACGATCCGGCGATGCATGTTGTCGACGCAGGCATGGCCGTAGTGGCGCAAGGTGTCGCGGTCCTTGCGCAGGATGGACTGGACGAACATCGCCAGGTCGCCGCCAAGGTTGAAGATTCCGGGAATGCGGCTGCCATAAACCGCGTTTTCGATGCGGCATTGCTCGCCTTCGTGCATGAACCAGCCGTTGTGCTGTTCGATGCGCCCTTCGAACTCCATGCTCTCGCGCAACAACTCGCCATTGAAGCAAGGCCGCGGCGCCGGACGCATCCACCAATAGAGCGTCGACGTTTCGCGGTCGAATTCGACATCGACCTGGCGCAGCGTCTTCGGATCGGCAAGGATCGGAAAGTCAACGATGGCGTTCATGAGGTTGCTCCTCTGGGTCAGGATTGCTGTGCGGTCGTTACGAACATTGTGCCAGCGCATATTGTGGCGAACAAAACGGCCTACCGCCAGAGGGTAACACTCTGTTTTTAACGAATTGGCGGCGACACTTGATGTTGATGTTGCTATTTGTACACTACATTTTGTTCCACTGACACGGAGCCGCCCCACAAGATCTAGGGGTATGCCGGCGTACGAAACCTTATAGTTGTGTCCAGATCCCGCCGACCAGACCTTGGGCCGGGCGAAAGCCGGACTTGTAGGCCATCTTCCTGCTCTCGGCGATCCAGTAGCCGAGATACAGGTAGGGCAGCGCTTCCGCCCGGCAGCGCTCGATCTGCCACAGGACGTTGTAGGTGCCCAGGCAGGCGCCGGGGATATCCGGCTCGAAAAACGTATATACCGACGACAGGCCGTCGACCAGGCGATCGACCAGGCTCACCATCCGCAGCACCCCATCCTCGCGGAATTCGACCAGGTCGGTATCGACGTTGCTGTGCAGCAGGAAATGCTGGTACTGCTCGCGGCTGTCCTGATCCATGCCGCCACCGGGGTGCCGATGTCGCTGGTAGCGCAAGTACAGCGCGTAATGCTCCGGATCATAGGCAAGTTCCCGGCGCACGGCGGTAAGGTTGCGGTGCCGACGCCAGGCCTTGCGCTGCGACCGGCTCGGAACAAACGTCGCGGCCGGCACGCGCACGGGAACACAGGCGCGACAGTGATCGCAATACGGCCGGTAGGTGAACGCCCCGCTGCGCCGAAACCCCAGCCGCACGAGTTCGCTGTAGACCCGACTGTCGATCAGATGGCTGGGCGTGGCGACCTGCGACCGCGCGGCCCGGTCGGATAGATAGCTGCACGGATAGGGCGCCGTCGCATAGAACTGCAGCGATGCCAGCGGAAGGTCGTTGAGTTTGGTCACCGGTTGCCTGTAGCGTCCGGCTCGCAGGCGGGCGTCTCGATGACGCGCCACCCGGGCGGAGGATCGGTCGAGTTTATCAACTCGGCGAGCCGCCTGGCGAACTGCGCCCGCGGCATCGGCCGGGCCCCGAGCTTCGCCAGGTGCGCCGTTTCCTGCTGGCAATCGATCATCGGCACGCCCAGCCGGGCACACCGGTCGACCAGGTGCACCAGCGCCACTTTGGACGCATCGGTCTCCCGCGCGAACATGGATTCGCCGAAGAACATTCGGCCCAGCGCAACACCGTAGAGTCC
This sequence comes from uncultured beta proteobacterium, assembly GCA_963699765.1. Classification (GTDB taxonomy): domain Bacteria; phylum Pseudomonadota; class Gammaproteobacteria; order Burkholderiales; family Casimicrobiaceae; genus VBCG01. The sequence goes on from CAVOVD010000019.1 coordinate 34,062, forward strand.
GCCAACCAGTCGACCGTCCCGCCAGCTCTCGAACGAGTGGGCGTATCCCCGGGCATGCAGTGCGCCGTAGCCGTCGCGAATGGCCCTGGTGATCCAGGTGCCGCCCTGCCCCGGGCGCGCCGCCTGCGCACAGGCGGCAACGACATCGTCGAACGCGGTATCGACGCGAAGTTCGAATACGCCGGAGGCGACCCGCTTGCGCAACGAGCGGGACACGCGGAACTCGTCGACCCGCAGAACCATCCGCGGATCAGGTGTCCACCAGAGAATGGGCCGCCCTTCGGACGACCATGGAAAGATGCCCCGGCGGTAGGCGTCCAGCAGTCGCGAGACCGACAGGTCTCCGCCTGCGGCAAGCAGGCCGTTGGGATCCGCCAGCGCCGTCTCGGAAGGCGGAAACGGCATGTCGGCGGAAAGCCAGGGAATCATAGCGTTGTCAGGCCGTAGTGTAGGCACAACGCCGCGTTCCGGTAAAATCCCCGGCGACTGGCGCCCGCTTGCCGCCGCCCGCCGCATCGCCCCGGTAGCTCAGTGGATAGAGCAGCCCCCTCCTAAGGGGCAGGTCGGACGTTCGATTCGTCTTCGGGGCGCCAATTTTCGCAGGACTCGATTGCCCGCCCAGACCAACGCCCCGACCGGGCCGCCGACGCGTTATCGGATCGCCGCGCTCGATCCCCGCGCGCATCTGTTCGAGGTCGGCGTCACCGTCGACCAGCCGGATTCCGCCGGGCAGTGCTTTCGCCTGCCGACATGGATCCCGGGCAGCTATCTGATCCGCGAGTTCGCCCGCAACTTCGTGACGGTGCGCGCGCAGTCGCCGTCGGGGCCGGTGGCAATCGAGAAAATCGCCAAGGACCGCTGGCGCGCGGCGCCCTGCACCGGACCGCTGACCATCGTCGCCCAGGTCCACGCCTACGACCTGTCGGTGCGCACCGCCTACCTCGACGCGACCCGCGGCTATTTCAACGGCACCGCCGTGTTCCTTTGTCCGGAAGGCCGCGAAGGCGCGCCCTGTGTCGTCGAGATCGCCCCGCCCGCGGACCCGCGATTCGCGCACTGGCGCGTGGCGACGACGCTCGCCCGCGACGGCGCGCCGCCGCATGGCTTCGGACAATACCGCGCGGCCGATTACGACGAGCTGGTCGATCATCCGGTGGAGACCGGTGAATTCGCGCTGGCCGCGTTTCGCGCCGGCGGGGTCGAGCACGAAATCGCCATCTCCGGGCGCCAGCACGCAGACCTGCCCCGGCTCGAACGCGACCTTGCGCGGATCTGCCAGTGGCAGATCGACCTGTTCGGTGGCGCGCCGTTTCCGCGCTACCTGTTCGGCATTGCCGCGGTCGGCGACGGCTATGGCGGCCTCGAGCACCGCGACAGCACCAGCCTGCTGGTCCGCCGTGACGAGTTACCGGCGCCCGGAGTCGAGGAGATCGATGACGGCTACCTCAATTTCCTGGGCCTCGCCAGCCACGAGTATTTCCATGCCTGGAACATCAAGCGCATCAAGCCTGCAGCATTCTTCCCCTACGACCTCGCGCGCGAGAACTACACCCGGCAACTGTGGGCGTTCGAGGGCATCACCTCGTACTACGACGACCTGACGCTGCTGCGCTGCGGGTTGATCGACGCGCCGCGCTATCTGGAACTGCTCGCCCGCACCATCACCAACGTGCTGCGCACGCGCGGCCGCCAGGTACAAAGCGTCGCCGATTCGAGCTTCGACGCCTGGATCAAGTTCTACCGGCCCGACGGCAACACTCCCAACGCCGTAATCAGCTATTACGCCAAGGGAGCGCTCATCGCCTGCGCACTGGACCTCGTGCTGCGCGAGGGCGGCCGGTCGAGCCTCGATCACCTGATGCGCGCACTGTGGGCGCGCTACGGCGCGACCGCCACCGGGGTTCCCGAGGACGGCATCGCGCAACTGGCGAGTCAGCTTGCCGGACGCGACCTCTCGGACTTCTTCGCCCGCCATGTGCACGGCACCGAGGACCCGCCACTGGCCGCGCTTTTCGCCGCGTTCGGCGTCACGCTGCGCCTGCGTCCGTCGGCGGGCGCCGCCGACAAAGGCGGCAAGGCGCTGTCCGAACCGCCGCCGCGCAGCTGGCTCGGCGCGCGCGTGGGCCGCGACCTGACGCTGGCCGCGGTCGTCCCCGACGGACCGGCGGCGCTGGCCGGGCTTTCCGCCGGCGACCTGCTGGTCGCTGTCGATGGCATCAAGGCGTCGACCGACGTCCTGGACCGCCTGCTGCGCCGGCGCGTGCCGGGCGACCGGCTGGCAGTGCACGCGTTTCGCCGCGACGAGCTGCTCACGGTGAGCGCGGTGCTGGCTGCCGCACCTGAGGACAGCTGCGAGCTGCACCTCGACGCCGGCGCGTCGGCCGATGCGCTGGCCCGGCGCAACGCATGGCTGGGTCGACGCGCGTGATCCACGGCGCGGCTCTCGCCCTGTTCGTCACGCTGGCGGCGGGTGCCGCCGCGAACGAATTCACCGCGCCCCCGACGCGGGTCGAACCGGTCCGGGACACGTACTTCGGGACGACGGTCGCCGATCCCTATCGGTGGCTGGAGAACGTCGGCGCGCCGGAGACCACCGGATGGTTCCAGGCGCAGAACGCGTTGACGCGATCGGTGCTCGACGCGCTGCCCGGCCGCGCGGCGCTGCGCGAGCGCCTGCTGGCGCTCAATGCCGCGGATGTCCGCATGCACGGACTGCAATGGGCGGGCGGGCGGCTGTTCTACCTCAAACGCCGCCCGGGCGAACAGACGTACAAGCTCTACGTGCGCGAAGGCATCGCCGGCGACGAGCGCCTGCTGATCGACCCGGAACTGGCCGGCGAGCGTGGGCTTCCGGCCAGCATCGACTATTACCGCGCCTCGCCCAACGGCAAGCGGCTCGCCTATGGCCTGTCGCTCGGCGGCAGCGAGAATTCGGTGCTGCGGGTGATCGACGTCGCCTCGCAGCACGCGGCCGGCGAGGCGATTCCCCGTGCGCGCTGGGCGTCGCCGGTCTGGCGTTTCGACAGCCAGGCGCTGTTCTACACGCAGCAGCGGGACCTGCCGCCGGGCACACCGATCGCCGAGACCCTGCGTGGCAGCAGGGCGATGCTGCGTACCTGGCTCGGCGACGGCAGTACGCGCGACACAGCGCTGCTAGGTGCGGGACTGAATCCGGACATCGTCGTCGGCGAGGACGACCTGCCCTCGCTCGACACCTCGCCGGTGTCGCCTTTCGTCATCGGCGTCGTCCAGCACGGTGTGCAGCGCGAAGTCACGCTCTTCTTCGCCCGGCTGACCGATCTCGCCGATGCGAAGACGCCGTGGCGCCGGCTGGCCGGACCGCAGAACGGCATCACCGGGTTCGATCTGCGCGGGGAGTGGATCTACCTGGTCAGCAACGAGCGGGATCCGCGCCAGGAGGTCGTGCGCTGGTCGCTCAACGAAAAGCGCCCCTACGCGATCGCCGATGCCGAAGTGGTCGTCGCGCCGTCCGCGCGCATCGTCACCGGCCTGGGGGTCGGACGCGATGCGCTGTACGTCCAGCAACTCGACGCCGGTTACGGCCGCCTGTTGCGGCTCGAATACAACGTCAAGGTGCAGCGCGCGCCGCAGCGCCGCGGCGCGCGCGGGTCCGCCAAGGGGACCAAAGCCGCGCTGCCCAAGACCGCCGGAATCGCCCGCGCGACCGAGATCAGGCTGCCGTTTCCCGGTTCCATCTCCGAGCGCGTGACCGATCCGCTGCAGGCCGGAGCAATGCTGCGCCTGTCCAGCTGGACCGAGTCCTCCGGATACTTCACCGTCGACGGCAAGAGCGGCGCGATCGCCCGCACCGCACTCCTGCCGCCGGCGACGGCCGATTTTTCCAGCGTCACCTCGACGCAGATTCGAGTACGCAGCCACGACGGCGTCGAGGTCCCGGTCTCGCTCGTCTACCGCAAGGGCACGCCCAAGGACGGCAGCGCGCGCGTACTGCTCGATGCCTACGGCGCCTACGGCATCGCGCAGGAGCCGTTCTTTTCGCCATCGCTGCTCGCCTGGCTGGAGCGCGGCGGCATGTTCGCGGTTGCCCACGTGCGCGGCGGCGGCGAGCTGGGCAAGGATTGGCACCGCAGCGGCTACAAGGCTACCAAGGCCAACACCTGGCGCGACGCGATCGCTGCGGCGCAGTGGCTGGTCGGCGAAGGCTGGACCACTCCGGCGCGGCTGGCCATCACCGGCGGCAGCGCCGGCGGCATCGCGGCAGGCAACGCCATCATCGATCGTCCCGACCTCTTTGCCGCCATGGTGAGCCAGGTCGGCTTCCACGACACCTTGCGCGGCGAAACGGGACAAGTCGGCCCGGCCAACACCTTCGAATTCGGCTCGGTCGCCACCGAGCAGGGATTCCGCGACCTGCTGGCCATGAGCAGCTATGCGCGCCTGGCCGACGGCGGCAGGTACCCGGCCGTGCTGCTCACGACCGGCTTCAACGATCCGCGGGTGGACGCCTGGGATCCGGCAAAAATGGCCGCGCGCCTGCAGGCGATCAACGGCACGGCCGGCGGCAGCGGCAAACCCGTCCTGCTGCGGGTCGATTTCGCATCGGGCCACGGCGCCGTCACCGTCACGCAGCTGGTGGACGAGTTCGCCGACGTCTTCGCGTTCCTGCTCTGGCAGACCGGCGCGGCGGAATTCGCGCCGCGCTGACCCGAAGCGCGGTCAGAGCGGGACCGACGGGTTGAGCGAATAACGGCCGGTCACCGACGCCTGCCCGAGGATATGCCAGGCCATTGCGGCGCGCACGTCGGCGCCGGTGAAGCGCTCGGGAACCTCGAGCCGCGGCACGTCCAGCGCGTACAGCGTGAATACGTAGTGATGCACGATGCTGTCGTTCCACGGCGGACAGGGTCCGTCGTAGCCGTAGTAGTCGCCGCCCATGTCGGGATCCCCGGCGAACCAGCCGGTGTAATCGTTGATGCCGTGGCGCGCGTTTCCCGGCGCCTGCGGCCCCGGCTTGCCGCGCGCGGTCACGCCGGCGGAGTGCGCGCCCCGGGCGATCCCCGGCGTGCCGGGCGGCAGGTCGATCAGCACCCAGTGGAAGAAATCGATGCGGGGCAGCGACGCGGGCACGGTCCTGCCTTCCTTGTTGACGTCGTCGCCGCGCGAAGGCACGTCGGGGTCGTGACAGAGGAGCGCCAGCGAGCGCGTGCCGGTGGGCAGGTCGCCCCAGGCGAAATCCGGATTGCGGTTGTCGGAAAGGCGCACATGCGTTGCCGGGTCATGCACCGCGAAGGCGCACTCGGCCGGGATCACGCCCAGGTCGGGGAATGCGGTCGTCGTGAGTTTCATGGTGGATGTGCTTTCAGGGTCGAATGGACGATTGGCGCCACCGGGCCGTCGATGCGGCGCCGGCGGGTCAGGTCCGGGGCTTGTCTGAATCGGGAGCCCCGGCTCCGCGCATCGCCAGCAGCGATGCTTTCTGCAATTCCATGGTCTTGATGCTCATCTGCATCATGCTGACGCTCATGGTCAGCCAGTTCTCGATCACCCGCAATTCGGCGATCTTGCGATCGAGTTCCGCCGGGTCGAGCGCGGCGAACAGCGCTGCCGGATGGGGAAAGGGCAGCGCCCCGCCGGTCAGCGAGGGATCCGCGACCGGCTGTGCAAAGCCGGGCATGGCCGCGCCCAGCGGATTCCACATGCGCTGCATGAACTCCAGCGCATCCTGCGGCGTCATCGGAAAACCACTGCCGGCAGCGCCGGGTTGTCGCGAGTCGGTTGCCATCGCTTTTCTCCAGTGCCGGTCGGCGCCGGGACGGCACCGTCCTTTTGCTACTATCCTCGCCTATGGCGGACTCAGGCGCAACCTTCCTCGAACGACTCACGGCAATCGTCGGCGACGCGAACCTGCTGACCGACCCGGAGGACATCGCGCCTTTCCTGGTCGATTGGCGTGGTCGCTTCCAGGGCGCCGCGCGCGCGGTGGTCCGGCCCGGCTCCACCGCTGAAGTCGCCGCCGTGGTCGTCGCCTGCGCCGCCGGAAGGGTGGGAATCGTTCCGCAGGGCGGCAACACCGGCCTCTGCGGCGGGGCGATCGCCAGTCCGCGCGGCGACCAGATCGTGCTGTCGCTGCAGCGGATGCAGCGGGTTCGCGCGATCGACACCGCGAATGCGACGATGACCGTCGAGGCGGGACTGCCGCTGGCGGCGGTACAGCAGGCCGCGGCCGCGCAGGACCTGCACTTTCCGCTGTCGCTGGGTTCGGAGGGCAGCTGCACCATCGGCGGCAATCTGTCGACCAACGCCGGGGGGACCGCGGTGCTGCGTTTCGGCAACGCGCGCGACCTGACACTGGGACTCGAGGTGGTGCTGGCCGACGGCAGCGTGATGCACGGACTGCGCGGCCTGCGCAAGGACAACACGGGCTACGACCTGAAGCAGCTGTTCATCGGCGCCGAGGGGACGCTGGGCATCGTCACCGCGGCCGTGCTCAAGCTCTTCCCCGCGCTGCGCACCCGCGTGACCGCGCTGGCGGCGGTGCCGTCGCCGGAGGCGGCGGTCGCGCTGCTCGGCCGGCTCAGGGCCGCCCTGGGCGACCGGCTGACCGGCTTCGAAATGATGAGCGCGTTCTGCATCGAAATGTCGCGCCGGCACCATGCGGACCCGGCGCACCCGCTTCCCGGATATCCGTGGTACGTGCTCGTTCAGGCCGACGACAGCGCCGTTGACGCGCCTCTGGTGTCGTTGCTCGAGGCCGCCCTGGCCGCGGCGGTCGACCACGGCGACGCGCTCGATGCCGTTCTCGCGCAGTCCGGCGAGCAGGCCGCACGTCTTTGGGCGCTGCGCGAGAACATCACCGAGGCGCAGCGCCGCGAGGGTCCGAACGTCAAGCACGACATATCGCTTCCGGTATCGGCGATACCGCAGTACATGATGGAAGCCGAACAGGCGCTCGCAGCCGCCTTTCCCGCCGCCCGGCTGGTCGTCTTCGGGCACCTGGGCGACGGCAATCTTCACTACAATGTGTCGGCGCCCGAAGGCGATTCGGCACAGGACTTCATGGCCAACGCGGAATCGATCAACGAGCTGGTGCACCGGCTGGTCGCCGGCTACGGTGGAAGCTTTTCGGCGGAGCACGGCATCGGCCAGTTGAAGCGCAGCGAGCTCGCGCACTACAAGAGCGGAGTCGAACTGACGCTGATGCGCGCCATCAAGGCCGCCTTCGACCCCACGGGTCTGATGAACCCCGGCAAGGTGCTTTGATGGGCAAGGTGATCTTCTGGATCGTCGTCGTATTCGTGGTGCTGTTCGGGCTGCGCCTGTGGAACGTCGCCAAGAGCCGGGCGAGGACCGAATCGAAGAACAAACCAGCCCCGCCGGAGCCGATGGTGCGCTGCGCGGCCTGCGGCGTCTTTCTGCCCCGCGCCGACGCCAGCGTCGCAGAGGGTGGCTATCATTGCACCGACCCTGCGTGCAGCCGACGCCGCACCGGCGCGCGTTGACCCGAAGCGACCGCAGTCGCAACGAATCCACGATGCAACCCACACCGGCCGTCCCGCCTTTCGAGCCTCCGCCGGTCCTGTCGCCGATGGCCGATTCCGGCCGCCGGATCCTGTGGATCGTCGGCCTGTATCGGGCGGTGTGCGCAGCCGCGCTGCTCGGCGCCGCGCTGCTGGTCGACCCGAAGGCGCTCTCCATCAGCACGCCCCACGCGTTCCTGACCGGCACCGGGCTGTACTTCCTGTTCGGCATATTGACGTTCCTGTGGGTCCAGCAGGACCGGCTGCACGTGACCCTTCCCCCTTGCTGTTCGGGCTTCTCGCCGGCGACGTGTTCTTCCTGTCGCTGGTGATGTTCGCCGGCGGCACGGTCGGGGCCCCGCTGCCGATCCTGCTGTTCCCCCAGCTCGCCGCCGCCGGCTGGATCCTGCGCACGCGGACCGCGTTCTTCCACGCGGCCTTCGCATCCATGGCGCTGCTTGGACTCGACGCCTATCGCGCCTGGCTGGGCCTGGTCGCCGTCCCGCAGCTCTTCCAGGCCGGACTTATCGGCTTCGGCTACTTCGCCACGGTCGGCATCGCCGTGGCGCTTGGGCGCTATACCAAGCAATCCGAGGACCTCGCGGCGCAGCGCGGCATCGACGTCGCCAACCTCGAACAGGTCAATCGCCTGATCATCCAGGACATGCAGGACGGCGTCCTGGTAGTCGACCTGAACGGCGTCGTTCGCGGTCACAACGCCCAGGTCACGCGGCTGCTCGGCGGCTTCGGCCGCATGCGTGGCGGCATGCGCCTGTCCGAGTTCAGCACGACCCTGCACGACTACTGGCGGCGCTGGCAGGAGGATTTCACCGAGGCGCTGCCGCCGTTCAAGGTCGAAGCGACGCAGCGTCTGCTGCGCGTACGCCTGGTGCGCATCGGCACCGGCCTCAATGGCGGGACGCTGATCTACCTGGAGGACCTCGGGCGCGCGCAGACCGAGGCACAGCAGATGAAACTCGCGGCCATGGGCCGCCTGACGGCATCGATCGCGCACGAGGTGAGGAATCCGCTGTCGGCCATCAACCAGGCCTCGCAACTGCTCGAGGAGGACGGTGCCGTGGCGCCGGAGGGTGCCCGCCTGCTGGCCATGATCCGCAACAACGCCAAGCGGATCGACAGGATCGTCGGCGAAGTGCTGCAACTCAACCGCCGCGACCGGCAGCAGCCGGAGGTGGTTCCCTTCGGCGAGTTCATGCGCGCCCTCACCGAGGAAATCGTGCAGGCGGAGAACGTGCCGCAGGGAGCCGTGGTCATGCAGATTCCGGACGACCTCCTGGTCATCTTCGACCGCGGCCACCTGAACCAGATCGTCTGGAATCTTATTCGCAACGCCTGGCAGCACTGCCAGAAGAAGGAAGGCAGCATCCGCTTCATCGCCCGCGCCGGCTACATGGGCGACGCGGTGATCTGCGAGCTCAACGACGACGGCCCCGGCATCCCTGCCGAGCTGCGGCCGCAGATTTTCGAACCGTTTTTCACCACGCGCCCCGGCGGCACCGGGCTTGGCCTGTACATTGCACGCGAACTCGCCGATGCCAACGGTGCCGCGCTCGAACTCCTGCCCAAGGGACCGGGTGCGCATTTCCGCTTGACGCTCAAGCGCGCCTCGACGCCCGAGCGGCGGGTCGCGAACGGATGATCGAAGGAAGAACCAGATGACAAGAAGAATTCGTGGTCAGCCCCGTGTCCTCGTCGTCGACGATGAACCCGACCTGCTTGAACTCCTCGAGCTCACGCTGTCGCGCATGGGACTCGACACGTCGCGGGCGGAGAACGTCACCGAGGCCATCCGGCTGCTCGACAAGGAGGCCTTCGACCTGTGCCTGACCGACATGCGCCTTCCGGACGGCGAGGGCCTGCGGGTGGTCGAGCACATCAACCAAAAGGGACTCGACGTCCCGGTGGCGGTGATCACCGCCTTCGGCAGCGCCGCGAACGCGGTGGCCGCGCTCAAGGCCGGCGCCTTCGACTACCTCGCCAAGCCCGTCGCGCTGGAGCAGTTGCGCGCACTGGTCAAGCAGGCCCTGAAGGTGCCCGAAAAAGCGCAGGCGCCCGGAGCGTCGTATCAGTTGCTGGGCGAGTCGCCGGCGATGGAGCAGGTACGCGGCCTGATCGAGCGCCTGGCCAAGAGCCAGGCGCCGGTGTTCATCAACGGCGAATCCGGCAGCGGCAAGGAACTCGCCGCCCGAACCATTCACACGCACGGACCGCGTGGCGAACAGCCGTTCGTCGCCGTCAACTGCGGCGCGATTCCCGAGAACCTGATGGAGAGCGAATTCTTCGGCTATCGCAAGGGCGCCTTCACCGGCGCCGATGCCGACCGCGACGGCTTCTTCCAGGCAGCGACCGGCGGGACCCTGTTCCTTGACGAGGTGGCCGACCTGCCGCTGCCGATGCAGGTCAAGCTGCTGCGCGCGATCCAGGAGAAAAAGGTCCGCAAGGTTGGCGCGACGGCCGAGGAGCCGGTCGATGTGCGGATCATCAGCGCGACCCACAAGAAGCTGGCGGGGCTGGTCGAGTCCGGCGAATTCCGCCAGGACCTCTTCTACCGCCTGCACGTGATCGAGCTGGCGATGCCGTCGTTGCGGGAAATGCGCGAGGACATTCCGCTGATCGCCCATGCCATCCTCGCCAAGCTGGCCCGCAACCCCGGCGTGAAGCTCGAGGCAGCCGCAGTGGCGGCGCTGGAGAACTATCCGTTTCCCGGCAACGTGCGTGAACTCGAGAACATCCTCGAGCGGGGTTTGTCGCTCGCGCTCGATCCGCAGAACATCACGGCCGATGACCTGCATCTGACGCCGGTCGCCGACGAGTCCGACGGCGAGATTCCGACCGGCGACAAGTGGCCGTTGCAGGACTACCTCGACCGCGTCGAGCGGGTCGCGATCAACGAGGCGCTGGAAAAGACCCGCTTCAACCGCACCGCCGCGGCCAAGCTGCTCGGCATCACCTTTCGCGCCATGCGCTACCGGATGGAGCGGCTGGGGATCAAGTAGACCACCTTCCCGTTGCCGGATAGGCGACGGCGGCCGCAACGTCAGGCCGGTCCGCTCCAAATCCCGTTTCCGAGCGGGGCGGCGGACCATGACCCGATCGACCGACGCTTGGTGCGATAGCCGCGACAATCGTTTATCCTTGGTCGGCGTTGGTGCCGAATCGGATGTTCCCTCGAACGTCCCGGGATCGGAGAATCCCGGCCGCAATGCCATTCAACAGGAGGAGCAGGATCATGATCAATCTGAAGCGGAATTCAATTCTTGTCGGGACGCTGTTTTTCTGCGCCGCCGCTGCACAGGCTCAGCAAGTCAAGCTGATGACCGGGCCGCAGGGCGGCTCGTGGTACCCGCTGGGCGGCGCCATCGCCAACATCGCCGACAAGGCTGGCGTGAAGGTGCAGGTGCTTCCCGGCGCGGGCATCGCCAACGTCAAGGCCGTGGATGCCGGCAAGGCCGACATCGGCTTCGGCAACTCGATTTCCACCGTCGACGGCGTGGCCGGTCGCGCGCCCTTCGACACGCCGACGAAGAACGTGTGCAACGTTGCCACGCTGTACCCGCAGTACTTCCAGGTCGTCGCCAACGCCGACTCGGGCATCAACTCGCTGGGCGACCTGAAGGGCAAGTCGGCAGCCTTCCAGCCCAAGGGCAACACGGCGGAGTTCATCAGCAACCAGGCGCTCGAGGTCTATGGCCTGAAGCCCGCGGACCTCAGCCGCGTCAGCTACGTGTCCTATACCGACGCGGTATCGCTGATGAAAGACAACAACGCGCAGGTGTTCACGCTGGGCACCACGGTGCCGGCCTCGGCCATCATGGACCTGGCTTCGGCGCGCGACGTCAAGATCATCGCCATCGGCGACGACAAGTTCCAGGCGATGCGCAAGCTGAATCCAGGCTACACCAAGCTGGTCATTCCGGCCGGCAGCTACCCGAAGCAGGCGCAGGACGTGCAGACCATCGGCTATGCGACGCACGTCATCGCTCGCTGCGATCTCGATGAAAAGGTGGTCTACCAGGTGCTCAAGGGCATGGTCGACAACAAGGCCGACCTGGCCGCCATCGCCAAGGCCATGGCCGGCACGACTCCGAAGATGATGGCCGAGGACATCGGCGTGCCGCTGCACAAGGGTGCGGCGCGCTACTACAAGGAAGCCGGCGTCCTCTGAGGCCCCCGGCCGCGCGGGCCGTGAGGTCCGCGCGCTGAATTGCGAGCGGTATCGTCCGGTTCCGGAGATGCGCCCATGCTTGCCCTGCCCGTGAAGCTGACGCGGAGTGCAATCACCGTCGTGGCTGTCGCCATGTCGGTCTTCCACCTTTACGTCGCCTTCATGGGGCCGCCGGACGCCTATGTGATGCGCGGTTCGCATCTGGCCTTTGCATTGGCGCTGGCGTTTCTGGTGATGCCCGGCCGCAACGGACGCGCCGAGCGCGTGGGCTGGTTCGACGTGGTGCTGGTGGTCGTGGCCGTCCTGGCGGCGATGTACCCGAGCCTGAACCTGAACTACATCCAGAACCGGATGTATTACGTCGACGACCCGCGCATTGCCGATTACATCTTCGGCGGCGCGCTGATCGTGCTCATCACCGAGGCCACCCGCCGGGCCACCGGCTGGGCCTTGCCGGTCACGGCAATCGGGTTCCTGGTCTATGGACTGACGCTCGGCAATCAGTCGATCGCGATCATGCTCGACCAGTTGTACCTGACCACCGAGGGCATTTTCGGCATTCCGCTGTATGTGTCGGCGACCTATGTGATGCTGTTCATCCTGTTCGGCGCATTCGTCGAGCGCAGCGGCGCGGGACAGCTGTTCATGGACTTCGCGCTGGCGCTGGCCGGGCACACCTCCGGCGGGCCCGCCAAGGTGGCGGTGATCACCAGCAGCCTGTTCGGCACGGTGTCGGGCAGCGCGGTGGCCAATGTGATGACCACCGGCACCTTCACCATCCCACTGATGATGCGCACCGGCTACAGGCCGGCATTCGCGGGCGCGGTCGAGGCGGTGGCGTCGACCGGCGGCCAGTTGATGCCGCCGATCATGGGCGCGGCGGCCTTCGTGATGGCCGAATTCCTCGGCGTGTCCTATCTCACCGTTGCCGGCTTTGCCCTGCTGCCCGCGGTGCTTTACTACGTGGCCGTGTTCATGGCCGTGCACTTCGAGGCCAGGCGCATCGGGTTGAAGGGCCTGCCCAAGCCGGACCTGCCGCGGATGAAGGAGGTCCTGCTCGAACGCGGCCACCTGTTCCTGCCGCTGGTCATCATCGTGGCTGTATTGCTGGCCGGGCGCAGCGCGGCGTTTGCGGCGCTGTTCGGCATTCTCTCGGTGATCCCGACCACCTGGCTGCGCCCCAGCACCCGCCGCACCTTTACCTGGCGGGCCATCGTCGAGGCGCTCGAGGCCGGCGCGCGCAACACCGTGGTCGTGGCGCTGGCCTGTGCCACCGCCGGCATCGTCATCGGCACGATCACGCTGACCGGGCTGGGTCTGAGCTTCACCGGCGTCGTACTGGCGCTGTCGCAGAACTCGCTGATCCTGGCGCTGTTCCTGACCATGCTCGCCGGAATCCTGCTCGGCATGGGATTGCCCACGACGCCGGCCTACATCGTCCAGGTGGCGCTGCTGGTGCCGGCGCTGGTCAAGCTCGGAGTGGAGGTCGAGGCCGCGCACCTGTTCGTGCTGTACTTCGCGGTGTTGTCGGCGATCACGCCGCCGGTGGCGATGGCGGTCTACGCAGCCAACGGCATTTCGCGCGGAACATTGATGGATACCAGTTGGGCAGCGGTCAAGCTCGGCCTGACCGGATACATCATTCCGTTCATGTTCGTGTTCGCGCCATCGCTGTTGTTGAAGGGCAATGTTGGCGAGATGGCGCTGGCCGCCGTGACCGCCACCATCGGGGTGACCTGCCTTGCCGGGGGGCTGCACCGGTACTTCTTCCTCGGCCCGGCGCGATGGTGGGAGCGCATTGCGTTGATCGCGGCGGCGCTGGTGCTGATCAAGCCCGGATTGGCGAGCGATCTGGTCGGCATCGTGCTGATTGCCCTGACCTTCGCCAGCCAGCGCTGGCTGGCGCCCGCACCCACCGGCTCGGAGAAACAGGCCGTTTGAGCAGCGGGGGCCGCCTTCAGGTCGACCGGCGCGGGGTCGTCGCCAATGCACCGCAGATCCCCTCGCCCAACTGCGACGCCCGGCCACCCGGTGTCGTGCCGAGCCTGGTCGTCGTGCACGGGATCTCGCTTCCGCCCGGCCGCTTTGGCGGCGACGGCGTGATCCGGCTCTTCACCAACACGCTCGACCCGACGGCCGATCCGTACTACGCGACCCTCGCCGCGCTGCGCGTATCGGCGCATTTCTTCATCCGTCGCGACGGCGCGCTGCTGCAGTTCGTGTCCTGCGACAGGCGCGCCTGGCACGCCGGAGCGTCATCCTGGCGGGGGCGCGAGCGCTGCAACGACTACTCGATCGGCATCGAACTGGAGGGCACCGACGAGCGGCCGTACGCGGCTGCCCAGTACCGGCGGCTGGCGCAGTTGTTGAAGGCGCTGGCCCGCCGCTACCCGATCGCGGCTGCGGTCGGCCACAGCGACGTCGCCCCGGGCCGCAAGACCGATCCGGGACCGGCCTTCGACTGGTCCCGCCTGCGCCGGCTGGTGTTCCCACCGCCCGGCTGACGCGGCGAAAACCGCGTTTCGCCGCGGGCCCGGGCAATTCCCGCTCCGGGCAGCCGTTGCGCCTCGATCGGGAGAGAATCAGAAATATGGGGTAAAATGGATGGTTGTCCGAAAAGGACAGCCGGTGGATCGGCTGTCCACCGCGCGGGCCCAGGTACGGGCCATTAAGCCGCGCTTAAGCCGGACCGATCATTGTCGACCCACGATGCAACTTCTCGCGGACTATTTTCCGCTCATCCTCTTCTTCATTGCCTTCAAATGGCAGGGGATCATGTTCGCGACCGCGGTGGCCATCGCCGCGTCGATCGCGCAGATCGCCTGGTTCAAGTGGAAGGGCAGCGTTTCGACCGTGCACTGGCTGTCCCTGGCCATCATCGTCGTGTTCGGCGGCGCGACGCTGGTGCTGCAGGACGAAGTGTTCATCAAGTGGAAGCCGACCGTCCTCTACGGCCTGTTCGGCGCGGTCCTTGCCGTCGGCAAGCTGGTCTTTCGCCGCGACCTCATTGCCCACCTGCTCAAGGGCATCGAGCTGCCGGCCGCGATCTGGTCGCGCGTGACCTGGTCGTGGACGGGGTTTTTCGCCGCGATGGCGGTGCTGAACTGGTATGTCGCCTTTCACTATTCGACCGAGGTCTGGGTCAATTTCAAGGTCTGGGGCGGCATCGGCCTGTTCCTGGTTTTCGCGCTCGGCCAGGGCCTGATGCTCGCCCGCCATGTCGGCGAGCCGCAAAAGCCATGAGCCCGGTCGCCACGACCCTCAGGGACCGGTTGGAACCCCTGGCGCCGGTCATCCTGGATATCGCCGACGACAGCGCGGAACATGCCGGTCATGCCGGCGCTGCGGCGGGCGGCGGGCACTTTTCGCTGCTGATCGTGTCCGAGCAGTTCGCCGGTCTCTCGCGGCTGGCCCGTCACCGCGCGGTCCTCGACCGCGTCGGTGACCTGATTCCCCTTCCGGTGCATGCGCTGGCGATCCGCGCGTTCACCCCGGACGAGTTTCCTTCCTGACGAAAGGATGTATGCAATGAACAGATCCACTATCGCCGTCGCGGTGATCGCCGCGCTCGCCGCCGGAACCGCGTTCGCGCAGCCGGCAGCACCCAAGGCCGCGGCGCCCGCTGCGGCGAGCGCCGCGGCGCCCGCCGGCAAGACGCTTTACCCGCAGTCGACGTTCGATTTCATGCTGCGCGAGCGTCTGGCGGCGGGGCAGCCGGATTCGCCGGAACTGCGCCAGGCTATCCGCGACGAGCTCAACACCCGCGAATTGCTGACGCGCGAGGCCAAGAAGGCCAATCTCGACAAGAACGCCGAGGTCAAGAACCAGATGGAACTGGCCGGGCAGACCGTGCTGGTCCGCGCCTACGTCAGCGACTGGATCCGCAAGAATCCGATCTCCGACGCCGACCTCCGGAAGGAGTACGAGGCGATCAAGACGCAGATGGGGGACAAGGAATACAAGGTCCGCCACATCCTGGTGGAGAAGGAAGACGAGGCGAAGGACGTCATCGTGCAGCTGCAGAAAGGCGGCAAGTTCGACGACATCGCCAAGCAGCGCTCGAAGGATCCGGGCTCGAAGGACAAGGGCGGCGACCTCGACTGGAACGCCCCGGGCGGTTTCGTGAAGCCGTTCTCCGACGCGATGGCGGCGACGCCCAAGGGCAAATTCACCGCGCAGCCGGTGCAGACCCAGTTCGGCTATCACGTCATCCTCGTCGAGGACATCCGCGAAGCCAAGATCCCGCCGTTCGAGGACGTGAAGCCGCAGCTGCAGCAACGCCTGCAGGCCGCGCACCTCGAAAAGTACTTCAGGGAGCTGCGCAGCAAGTCCGGCGTTTGACCGTCGCGCGGTTCGCGCTTCGGCGCAATGAAAAGGGCAGGCCCAGCGGCCTGCCCTTCTTCTATCGACGGACCCGCTGCCGCCAGGTCACTCGATCTTCGCTCCGGATGCCTTGATCACCGGCAGCCAGCGCGCATTCTCCGCGCGCACGAATGCAGCGAATTCCTCCGAACCCCGCACGGTCACCGGCGTCCCCGCGGCGATGAATCGCTGCTGCACTTCGGGCTTGGCCAGCACCCGGGTCAATTCGGCGGAAAGCCGCGCCACGATGTCCCTGGGAATGCCCGCGGGCCCCAGCAATCCCTGCCAGCCGGCGGTCTCCAGCTGCGGGTAACCGGCTTCGCGCATCGTCGGCACGTCGGGAAGCTGCGGGTCGCGCTCGGTGCCCGTGACCGCCAGCGCCCGCAGCTTGCCGCCCTTCACCTGCGGCGTGAGCACATTGCCGACATCGATCAGGATATGGGTCTGACCGGTGATCAGGTCGGTCACCGCCGGCGCCGATCCCTTGTAGGGGACATGCGTCATCTTGATCCCCGCGACCATGTTGACGAGTTCGCCGTTCAGGTGCGTGATCGAGGCGTTGCCGCCCGAGGCGAAATTGACCTTGCCGTCGTTGGCACGGGCCCAGGCGATGAATTCCGGCATCGTCTTCACCGGCAGCGAGACCGGCACGGCGGCGACGAAGTACGTCGATACGATCTGGCCGATCGACGTGAAGTCCTTGACCGGGTCGTAGGGCGGCTTGGCCATCATCGACGGCGCCAGCGCGAACGGACCGATGTTGGCGAGGATGAGCGTATAGCCGTCCGGCGCCGCGCGCGCGACCTCGGTTGCCGCGAGCACGCCGGCCGCGCCCGGCTTGTTCTCGACGATCACCTGTTGGCCCAGGCCCTCGCTCATCTGCTGCGCCAGCAGGCGCGCCGTGAAGTCGATGCCGCCACCCGGCGGGAAGCCGACCACCAGCCTGATCGGCTTGGACGGATAACTCTGCGCAGCCACCGGAAGCGACGGGACCGCAACCAGCAACGCCGTCAGCGCAGCGGCAAGCCATTTCGAAACTCTCATTCGAACTCCTGTTGTTGATTGGAAACAGCGGTCCATCGCTCGCCAGTCAATGCGACCGCCGCTGAAGGAATCGCCCCGCCCGAATGCTATCCTAAGCCGGCATCGGATTGCCAAAGTCGGTCGGGGGGACAGAGTGCGGATTCGCAATCCCAGGGATTTCTGGGCGGGACTTCTTTACATCGCGTTCGGTCTCGCCGGGGTCGTGATCGCCAGCAATTATCCGGTCGGCACCACCAGCCGCATGGGGCCCGGCTATTTCCCGCGCGGCCTGGGCTTCCTGCTGATGCTCATCGGCCTGATCCTCACGCTGCGCGCGCTGCGCCTCGACGGCCCGCCGATCGCCTTCCCCACGTTCAAGCCGCTGCTGATCGTCCTCGGCAGCGTGACGCTGTTCGGCCTGGCCGCGCCGCACCTGGGCATCGCCATCGCCACCGTCATCCTGATCATCGCCTCCAGCATGGCCAGCCACGAGTTCCGCTGGAAGGAGGCGATCATCGCCTCGGTGGTCATGTCGGTGTTCACCCTGGCCGCTTTTGCCTGGGGCCTGCAGCTCCAGTTGCCGGTATGGCCGGCGCTGTTCGGCTAGGACGCAGCGCGTGGAACTCCTCGGCAACCTCTCGATCGGCTTCGGGGTCGCGCTGTCCGTGCAGACGCTTCTCTACGCGTTTTTCGGCGTCCTGCTCGGCACGCTGATCGGAGTGCTGCCCGGAATCGGCCCGGTGCCGACCATCGCCATGCTGCTGCCGATCACCTATGCGCTGCCGCCGGTGTCGGCGCTGATCATGCTTGCCGGCATCTATTACGGCGCGCAGTACGGCGGTTCGACGACGGCGATCCTGGTCAATCTCCCCGGCGAGTCGTCGTCGGTCGTCACCTGTCTCGACGGCTACCAGATGGCCCGCCAGGGCCGTGCCGGGACGGCGCTGGCGGTCGCCGCCATCGGCTCGTTCATCGCCGGCACTTTCGCCACGGTCCTGATCGCCGCATTCGCGCCGCCGCTGGCGGAAATGGCACTGAAATTCGGGCCGGCAGAATATTTCTCGCTGATGGTGCTCGGCCTGATCGCGGCGGTGGTGCTGGCCAGCGGTTCGCTGGTCAAGGCCATCGGCATGATCCTGCTCGGGCTCCTGCTCGGGATCATCGGCACCGACGTCAACTCCGGCATGCAGCGCTATACGTTCGGCGTTGCCGAATTGTCCGACGGCATCGGCTTCGTCGTCGTCGCCATGGGCCTGTTCGGATTCGCCGAGATCATCATCAATCTCGAGCACAGGGAGCATCGCGAGGTCTTCACCAGCAAGGTCTCCGGCCTCTGGCTCAAGTGGAAGGATTTCAAGCAGGCGCTGCCGCCGATGCTGCGCGGCACCGCCATCGGCTCGGTATTGGGCATCCTCCCGGGCGGCGGCGCGCTGCTCAGCGCCTTCGCCTCCTACACGGTGGAGAAGAAGCTGGCCAAGGATCCCAGCCGTTTCGGCAAGGGCGCGATCGAGGGCGTGGCCGGACCGGAAAGCGCCAACAACGCCGGCGCCCAGACCTCGTTCATCCCGCTGCTCACCTTGGGCATTCCGGGCAACGCGGTGATGGCGCTGATGGTCGGTGCGATGACCATCCACTCGATCCAGCCGGGACCGCAGGTGATGACCAGCAACCCGCAGCTGTTCTGGGGGCTGATCGTCAGCATGTGGATAGGCAACCTGATGCTGGTGATCCTCAACCTGCCGATGATCGGCATCTGGGTGAAGCTGCTGCAGGTGCCCTACCGGCTGCTCTATCCGGCCATCCTGCTGTTCTGCTGCATCGGCGTCTACAGCATCCAGAACAACGTGTTCGACGTGTACATGACCGTGCTGTTCGGCGTGCTCGGCTGGATCTTCGTCAAGCTGGAATGCGAACCCGCCCCGCTGCTGCTCGGCTTCATCCTGGGCCCGATGATGGAGGAAAACCTGCGGCGTGCACTGCTGCTTTCGCGCGGGGATCCGACGGTGTTCGCCACCCGGCCGATTTCGGCGGTGATGCTGGGCCTGGCGGTTGTCCTGCTGCTCATCATCATCGCCCCGTCCATCCGCAAGAAGCGCGAAGAGGCGTTCCACGAGTGATCGCTTGAACGCATTCGTCGCGAAGCGCTGCGGGCCATGACCGCACCCGGACAGGCCGACGCCATCGGCCGGTGGTCATTGCCCTATGCATCGCGCCGGCAGCCGGTATTCGCGCGCAATGCCGTTGCCACGTCGCAGCCGCTGGCCACGCAGGCGGGCATCGCCATGCTGCAGCGGGGCGGGAACGCCGTCGATGCGGCGCTGGCGACCGCGATCACCCTCGCCGTGGTCGAGCCCTGCAGCAATGGCCTCGGTTCGGACCTCTTCGCCATCGTCTGGACCGGCGGCGAACTCGTCGGCCTGAACGCGTCGGGGCGCGCGCCCGCCGCGTGGTCGCCAGCGCGCTTCGCCGGCAGGCCGACGATGCCGCAGCGGGGCTGGGACACGGTGACCATACCCGGCGCGGTTTCCGGCTGGCGGACGCTGTCGCGGCGCTTGGGCAAGCTGCCCTTCGGCGATCTGTTCGAGCCGGCCATCCGCTACGCGCGTGACGGCTATGCGGTTTCGCCGGTCGTCGCGCAGAAGTGGGCGGCGGCGATGCCGCAGATGCCGCCCGACCTCGGCTGGCAGGCGCATTTCCTGCCAGGCGGCCGCGCGCCGGCGGTCGGCGAGAATTTCGCCAGCCCGGACATGGCCCGCTCGCTGGAAGCGATCGCGCGCTCCGGCGGCGATGCGTTCTACCACGGTGAACTGGCGGCGGCGATGGCCGCGCATGCGCAGGCGCACGGCGGCGCGCACGCGCCGGAGGACTTCGCCGCGCACCAGCCCGACTGGGTGACGCCCCTCGCCCACGACTATCGCGGCGTCACCGTCCACGAACTCCCGCCCAACGGGCAGGGCATCGCCGCGCTGATGGCGCTGGGCATGCTGGAACATTTCGACCTGGCGGCGCTGGCGCCGGATGGCGTGGCCGCGCAGCATCTGCAGATCGAGGCGATGAAGCTCGCCTTCGCCGATGCCTACCGGTACGTCGGCGACCCGCGGACGATGACCGTCGACCCGGCGGCGCTGCTCGATCGCGGCTATCTCGCGCAACGCGCGAAACGCATCGACCCGGCCCGGGCGAGCGACTTCGGCCCAGGCGACCCGCCGCGCGCCGGCACCGTCTACCTGTGCACCGCCGACGCCGCCGGCATGATGGTCTCGCTGATCCAATCGAACTACATGGGCTTCGGCTCCGGTGTCGTGGTGCCGGGTACCGGCATCAGCCTGCAAAACCGTGGCGCAGGTTTTTCGCTGACGCCTGGACATCCGAACGAGGTCGGCGGAGGCAAGCGCCCGTTCCACACCATCATCCCCGGCTTTCTGACCCGCGACGGCGCGCCGCTGGCGGCCTTCGGCGTCATGGGCGGCATCATCCAGCCTCCCGGCCACGTGCAGACGCTGGTGCGCCTGATCGACTATCGGATGAATCCGCAGGCGGCGCTGGACGCGCCCCGCTGGAAGGTCAATGCCGGTCGTTCGATCGACCTCGAGCACAGCGCCGCACCCGAGTTGCGCGCCGGCCTGGCCGCCATGGGACATCCGCTGGAATCGGTCGCCGACTCGTACATGGACTTCGGCGCCGGCCAGTACATCGTACGCGGCGACGACGGCTATGTCGCCGCGACCGACCCCCGCCGGGACGGTCAGGCCGCGGGGTTCTGAATTCCCGGACGACCTAGCGTTTCGACGTGGGCTTGGTACGCGGATCCGGCGGGCGCGGGCGCGAATTCATGTACGCCGCCAGGTCCCAGGCCTGCTGGTCGGTGAGCGAACCTTCCGCGCCCAGCGGCATGTTGGCCTTGATGAAGGCCGCCGCGGTCGGCACGCGGTGCATACCGGCCCCGGCGTTGTAGGAATCCTTCCCCCAGAGCGGGGGAAACGTGTACTTGCCGGCGGCGCGCAACCCGGCGCCGTCGGGTCCATGGCAGGCTGCGCAGTGCGTCGCGTAGTCCTGCGCACCGCGGGCCGCGCTCGGCGCCAGTGGCGCCGTCGCGACCACGGGATAGCCACGGCCCGCCATCTGCGCGCCGACCGGCGCGCCGGTCGCCAGCCAGAACGAATAGGCGACCAGGCCGACGATGACCGCGCTGTCGGCGGGCGGCATGCGGCCGTTCATCGAATAGCGGAAGCAGCCCTCGAGGCGCCGCTCGAAGGTGTTGACCAGATTGTCCTTGCTGCGAAACGCCGGATAGGCGACGTAGGCCGCCCACAGCGGCGCCGCGTTGGCCCGGCGGCCGTCATCGAGGTGACAGTCGACGCAGTTCAGTCCGTTGCCGACGTAGTCCCTCGCATAGCGCTGGGTGTCGACGAACACCAGGCGGCCGAAGCGGATCATCGAACCAAGCGGCGTATCGGGAATCGTGTCGGATGCGGGCGGCCTGAACGTCACCGGCCCGGAGGGTCCGACCGGGAGCGGGGCGGGCTCCGCCGTGCCGGGAGCGATGCCCGGTTGCGCACCGGCCGGAACGGCAACCGCCAGCGCCAGAACAAATGCCGATGCTGCCGGTCCGCGCATCAGGACGGCCGGCGTTTCATTTCCGACAGCGGCAGCAACGTGCCAACGTCCATGCGCCGGCGCTCCGCCTCCGGCGCCGACAACGGCGCGGTGGCCTGCATGGTCGCCAGGCAGCGCCGGGTAAGCTGCTGATAGCCGGTCGTGCCCTCCTTCTTCCAGGCCAGCTCGTCACCGGTCAGTTCGCGGATGAGGCGGCCCGGCACGCCGGCCACCAGCGTGCGTGGCGGCACGACGAAACCCGCCTTGACGAAGGCCATCGCCGCGACCATCGCCGACTCGCCGATCACCGCGTTGTCGTTGACCACCGCGTTCATGCCGACCAGGCCGTTGCGCTGAACGATGCAGCCGTGCAGGATCGCGCCGTGCCCGATGTGCCCGCCCTCCTCGACGACGGTGTCGGTTCCGGGAAAGCCGTGCATGACGCAGTTGTCCTGGATGTTGGCGCCGGTCCTGACTTCGATCCGCCCGAAATCGCCACGCAGGCTGGCGCAGGGTCCGATGTAGGCGCCCGGGCCGACCAGCACGTCGCCGATGAGCACGGCCGATGGGTGCACGAAGGCGGTCGGGTCGACCACCGGAGTGATGCCGTCGAGGGCGTAGACGGTGAGTGTCATGGGCGTTCTCCAGTCGGGATGTTCAGCCGAGCATCACCCGGGCATTGCGGAACATGCGCATCCACGGCGAGGCATCGCCCCAGCCAGCTGGGTGCCACGACATCTGCACGCTGCGATGGACGCGCTCCGGATGCGGCATCAGGATCGTGAAACGGCCATCTTCCGTGGTAAGCCCGGTGATGCCCTGCGGCGAGCCGTTGGGATTGCCCGGATAGCGCTCGGTCGGCTGTCCACGGTGATCGACATAGCGCAGGCAGACCAGCGGCTGCGCGGCGGCAAGATGGTCCGCGTCGCGGAACTCCGCGTAGCCTTCGCCATGCGCGGTGGCAACGGGAATCCGGCTGCCGGCCATGCCTGCGAAAAACAGCGACGGCGAGTCCTCGACGCCGAGCGTCACATAACGGGCTTCGAACTGCTCGGAACGGTTGCGAACGAAATGCGGCCACAGCGCCGCTCCGGGAACGATCTCGCGCAGGTTGCTCATCATCTGGCAGCCGTTGCACACGCCCAGCGCGAAGGCGTCGCCGCGCGCAAAGAATGCGGCGAAGTCGTCGAAGACGCGCGCGTTGAACAGGATCGACTTGGCCCAGCCTTCGCCCGCGCCGAGCACGTCGCCGTAGGAGAAGCCGCCGCAGGCGACGAAACCCGAGAAGCCGGCGAGCGTGTGGCGGCCGGCGGCCAGGTCGCTCATGTGCACGTCGAAGGCGGCGAAGCCCGCGCGATCGAAGGCGGCCGCCATCTCGACCTGCCCATTGACGCCCTGCTCGCGCAGGACCGCGATCCGCGGCCGGGCGCCGGTCGCGACGAACGGCGCGGCAACGTCGTCGTCGGGATCGAAGGACAGCTGCGGAACCAGCCCGGGATCGGTCGCGTCGGCAAGGCGCGCGTGCTCGTCGGCGACCACGTCTGGATTGTCGCGCAGCATCTGCATCGCGTGCGTCGTCGCCGACCAGGCCCGGTGCAGCATGCTGCGAGGCGCGTCGAACAGCGTCTCGCCGCCGCGGCGGATGCACAGCCGGTCGTCCGGCACGGGTCTCGCGACCGGCGTGGCCATCAGTCCGGCGGCTCTGGCCGAGGCCACCACGACGGCCGCATCGTCGGCGCGGACCTGCACGACGGCGCCCAATTCCTCGGCAAACAGCGCGGGCAGCACGGCGTCGGCCATGCCGTCGAGCACGACCTCGAGTCCGCAACGCGAAGCGAACGCCATCTCAGCGAGCGTGACGAACAGTCCCCCGTCGGAGACATCGTGATACGCCAACAGCCGGCGCGCGGCGCGCTCGCGCGCGATGAAGCCGAAAAATGCGGCAAGATTATCCGGCACGTCGAGATCGGGGGCGACATTGCCGAGCTGGCCGTGCACCTGCGCCAGCACCGATCCGCCGAGACGTCGCGGCCCGGCACGCAACTCGACCAGGATCAGCGTGGTTTCGCCATGTTCGCGATCGAGCAGCGGCGTCAGCGTGACGCGCGCATCGGCAACCGGTGCGAACGCCGTCACCACCAGCGACACCGGCGCGGTGACGGCTTTCTGCCCGCTCGCGTCCGTCCAGGTGGTGCGCATCGACATCGAGTCCTTGCCGACGGGGATCGACAGGCCGATGCGCACGCAGGTGTCCAGCGCCACCGCGCGCACGGTATCGAAGAGCGCCGCGTCCTCGCCCGGGTGACCGGCCGGTGCCATCCAGTTCGCCGACAGCTTGACCTCGCCCAGCGAAGCCACGCCAGCCGCGGCAAGGTTGGTGACCGCCTCGCCCACCGCCATGCGCCCCGACGCCGGTGCGTCGATGAGCGCCAGCGGCGTGCGCTCGCCCACGGCCATCGCCTCTCCGGCGAAGCCGGTAAAGTCCATCAGCGTGACCGCGACGTCGGCCACCGGCACCTGCCACGGCCCCACCATCGGATCGCGCGAGCACAGGCCGCCTACCGTGCGGTCGCCGATGGATACGAGAAAAGTCTTGTCGGCGACCGCCGGAAACTGCAGCACGCGCAACGCGGCCTCATCCAGCGCGATGCCGTCGAGGTCGAGCGGCGGCAGTGCACGGGCCGAGCGGCGCACGTCGCGGGTCATCTTCGGCGGCTTGCCGAGGACGACTTCCAGCGGAACATCGACCGGCCTGTTGCCGAAGTGCGCGTCGGCCACGACCAGCATCCCGTCGGCGTTGGCGGTTCCGACGACCGCGAACGGGCAGCGCTCGCGACCGCACAGCGCCGCGAACTTCGGCAAGGACTCCGGCGCGATCGCCAGAACATAGCGCTCCTGCGCCTCGTTGCACCAGATCTCGCGCGGGGCCATGCCGGATTCTTCCGACGGTATCGAGCGCAGGTCGAAGCCGCCGCCGGCGCCGCCGCCATGCACGAGTTCGGGCAGCGCATTGGACAGTCCGCCGGCGCCGACGTCGTGCAGCGAAAGGATCGGGTTGTCCGCGCCCAGCTGCCAGCAGCGGTCGATCACTTCCTGCGCCCGGCGCTCGATTTCGGCATTGCCTCGTTGCACCGAGTCGAAATCCAGGTCGGCCGTGTTGACGCCGGTGGCCATCGACGACGCGGCGCCGCCGCCCATGCCGATGAGCATGCCGGGGCCGCCGAGCTGGATGAGCAGCGTCCCGGCCGGCAACGGCTGCTTGTGCGTATGCGCGGCACCGATGTTGCCGACGCCGCCGGCGAGCATGATCGGCTTGTGGTAGCCGCGGACCTCGCCGGCCACCGACTGCTCGAAGGTGCGGAAATAGCCGGTCAGGTTCGGCCGGCCGAACTCGTTGTTGAACGCGGCCGCGCCGATCGGCCCCTCGAGCATGATCGACAGCGCCGAGGCGATGCGCTCGGGCTTGCCGTAGTCGACTTCCCATGGCTGCGGCAACGACGGCAAGCGCAGATTGGATACGCAGAAGCCGACCAGCCCCGCCTTGGGCTTGGCCCCAACGCCGGTCGCACCCTCGTCGCGGATCTCGCCGCCGGAACCCGTCGCCGCGCCCGGATACGGCGCGATGGCGGTCGGGTGGTTGTGCGTCTCCACCTTCATCAGCGTGTGCGTCAGTTCCGGCGCGGCAGCGTAGCGACCGTCATCGCGCGGAAAAAACCGCTGCGCGGTCGCCCCCTGCATGACGGCGGCGTTGTCCGAATAGGCGACGATCGTTCCCGACGGATGCGCGCGGTGCGTTTCGCGAATCATGCCGAAAAGGCTCATTGGCTGCGCTACGCCGTCGATGATCCAGTCGGCGTTGAAGATCTTGTGGCGGCAATGCTCGGAATTCGCCTGCGCGAACATCATCAGCTCGACGTCGGTCGGGTCGCGGCGCAGTCCGGCGAAGCTTTCGACCAGGTAGTCGATCTCGTCCCCGGCGAGAGCCAGCCCGAGCTCGGCGTCGGCGCGAACCAGCGCGACGCGGCCTTCGGCCAGCAGGGGAATGGTGGTCAGGGGCCGCGGCGGCACGTGCGCGAACAGCCGCTGCGCGTCGGCGATGTCGAAGAACACCGCCTCGGTCATCCGGTCGTGCAGCAACGGCAGCAGCGCCACCCGGTCGTCCGCGGCGAGCATCGTCCCGTCGCTGCCCTCGACACGATAGACGACCCCGCGCTCGATCCGCGCCACCGCGGCCAGCGCGCAGTTGCGCGCGATGTCGGTGGCCTTCGATGACCAGGGCGAGATCGTGCCCGGACGCGGGACGACGAGGATGGTTTCGCCGGCGTCCGCGGGCGTCGCCGCCGGCGCCGGACCATAGGTCAGCAGACGCTCGAGCGTCGCCCGCTCGGCGGCGGCGAGCGGGCGCGTCGCTTCGACGAAATGCCAGTAGGTCGCGTCGATGCGGGCGACGCGATGGCCGGGACGGGTCCGGGAAAGGTTTTGCAGCAGCTTGGCCAACCGGAACGCCGAGAGTGCGGGCCGGCCGGCCAGCGAGAGTATGTCGGGCATCGCGTCGTGCGGGCGCGGAAAGCCGGATTATACGCCGCCGCGGGCACCCGGCCGCGGCGGCGCCTGCTCCTTTACTGGAGCTTGCCGACCTGCTTGACCACGTCGGCCATCTTGGCGGCGTCGGCGTCGACGTAGCGCTGAAACTCGGGCGCGTCCAGGTAGAGGATCGGACTGCCCGCCGTGAGCAGCACCTGCTTGACGCGCTCGTCGTTGGCGGCGAACTTCGCGGCCTCGCGCAACCGGCGCATGATCGGCTCCGGCGTCGCTGCGGGCACGAACACTCCCGACCACTGCGCGTATTCGACGTTGATGCCGGACTCCTTCAGGCTCGGCACGTCCGGCAGCGCGACCAGCCGGGCATCGCCCCACTGCGCCAGCGCGCGGACCTTGCCTCCCTTGATGTGCTGGACGATCGACGCCGGCCCGGTCGCCAGCGCGTCGACCTGACCGCCGAGCAGGCCGACGATCGCCGGACCCGCGCCGGTGTAGGGCACGTGCGTAAGCTTGACGCCTGCCGCGGCGGCAAACATCTCCATCGGCATGTGCATGGTGCCGTAGTTTCCCGATGATCCGAACGTGTACTTGCCGGGATGGGCGCGCGCATCGGCGACGAATTCCTGCAACGTCTTCCACGGCGACTCGGCGCGCACCACGAAGACGGTCGGATCGGCGGTGATGCGCGCCAGCGGCTTCAGGTCCGCAAGCTGATACATCGGCGCGCGGCCGAGCACCTTGTCGGCCTCCGGCAGCACGGTGAACGACGACAGCGACATGAGGATCGTATAGCCGTCAGGCTTGGCCTTGGCCGCCTGCGCCATGCCGATGCCGCCGCCCGCGCCGGGCTTGTTCTCGATCACCACCGGCTGCTTCAGGTCGCGGCTCATCGCCTCGGCAATCGGGCGCGCGACCGTATCGGCGACGCCGCCCGGCGGAAAGGGAACGATCATGGTGATCGATCGCTCGGGGTACTGCGCCCAGGCTGCTGCGCTCGCGCAGCAGAGGATGGCGGCAAGAATGCGAATCGACTTCATGGCTTGATCTCCGTGAGTTTTGCTGAATCGTTCAATGATGCAGGATCTTGGCGAGGAACTGCTGCGCGCGCTCCGAGCGCGGCGTGCCGAAGAAGTCGTCCTTGGTCGCATCCTCGACGATGCTTCCCTCGTCCATGAAGATCACCCGGTTGGCGACCTTGCGCGCGAAGCCCATTTCGTGGGTGACGACCATCATGGTCATGCCGTCGCTGGCCAGCCCGACCATGACGTCGAGCACCTCGTTGATCATTTCCGGGTCCAGCGCCGACGTAGGTTCGTCGAAAAGCATGCAGATCGGGTCCATCGACAGCGCGCGGGCGATGGCGACGCGCTGCTGCTGGCCGCCGGAGAGCTGTCCGGGGAACTTGTCCTTCTGCTCGCTCACGCCGACCCGGTCCAGGTATTTCTGCCCGCGTTCCATCGCCTCGTCCGGGCTGCGGCCGAGCACCTTGATCTGGCCCAGCGTCAGGTTCTGCATGATGGTCAGGTGCGGAAACAGCTCGAAGCTCTGGAACACCATGCCGACGCGGGCGCGCAGCTTGGGCAGGTCGGTCTTCGGGTCGTTGACCCTGATGCCGTCGACGACGATGTCGCCTTTCTGGAACGGCTCGAGCGCGTTGACGACCTTGATCAGCGTCGACTTGCCCGAGCCGGACGGGCCGCAGACGACGATCACCTCGCCCTTGTCGACGCTGGTCGAGCAGTCCTTCAGCACCTGAAAGCTGCCGTACCACTTGCGACACGTTCTTCATTTCGATCATCGGCATGACCGGGAACTCCTATCGAACAATCGCGATCCTCTGCTGCAGCCGTTTGACGAGCTAGGACAGGCCGAAGCTGATGACGAAATAGACCAGCGCCGCGAACAGGTACATCTCGACCAGCCGCCCGTCGCGCTGCGCGACCTTGGACGCCGCGCCCAGGAAGTCGGTGATCGACAGCACGTAGACGAGCGAGGTGTCCTGGAACAGGATGATGGTCTGGGTGAGCAGGATGGGGATCATGTTGCGGAAGGCCTGCGGCAGCACGATCTCGCGCATCGACTGCCAGTAGGTCAGCCCCAGCGCATAGCCGGCATGGACCTGGCCGCGCGGGATCGACTGGATGCCCGCGCGCATGATCTCCGAGTAGTACGCGGCCTCGAACAGCGTGAAGGTGATCACGCTGGACGCGAAGGCGCCGACCCGGATCGGCGTCGGCGAGCCGACGATCCAGGCGCCGATGTAGGGCACCAGGAAGTAGAACCAGAAGATGACCAGCAGCAGCGGGATCGACCGCATCAGGTTGACGTAGCCGGTGGCGGGCAGCGACAGCCACTTGTGCGAGGAGAGCCGCATCATCGCCAGCAGCGTGCCGAAGACGATCCCGCCCGCCGCCGCCATCCCGGTCAGCGTCAGCGTGAAGGTCATGCCCTCGCGGAACAGGTAGCCGATCGACCGCCCGACGACGTCGAAATCGAGGGCGCCCATGGTCAGTGTGCTCCGCCTTCGACCGTGGCTTTGCCGACGAATCCCGGAACCGAGACCGAGCGCTCCAGCCAGCGCATCAGCGTCACCACGACGAGGTTGACCAGGATGTAGATCACCGTCGCCGCGGTGAAGGCCTCGAACACCTGGAAGGTGAACTCCTGCATCGAGCGCGCCGCGGCGGTGAGTTCGAGCAGGCCGATGGTCAGCGCCACCGACGTGTTCTTGATGAGGTTCATGGTCTCGGAGGTCAGCGGCGGCATGATGATGCGAAAGGCCATCGGCAGCAGCACGTAGCGGTAGGTCTGCGGCAGCGTCAGGCCCAGCGCGGTGCCGGCCATGCCCTGCCCGCGCGGCAGCGACTGGATGCCCGCGCGCACCTGCTCGGCGATGCGCGCCGAGGTGAAGAGGCCGAGCCCGATCACCGCCGGCCAGAACGACGCCCAGGGCGGCGGCATCTGCTTGATCGACGTGCCCATCGCCTTGGGCAGGAGTTCCGGAATGACGAAGAACCAGAGGAACAGCTGCACCAGCAGCGGAATGTTGCGGAACAGCTCGACGTAGGCGTTGCCGAAGCGCACCAGCCCACCTGATCGGCGTCGTGCGGATCACCCCGATCGCCGAGCCCAGCACCAGCGCGATCACGCCGGCGCACAGCGCGGTGAGCATGGTCCAGCCGAGTCCGATGAACATGGTGGTCAGCCAGGTGTGCTCGCCCCACGCGGCGTTCTGGAAAAAGACGCCCCAGTTCCAGTTGTAGTTCAAGCTCGTGCTCCGGTGAAATTCAGCGCCGCGACCGACTTCAACCCACTATAGCAAACGAACAGCGCATACAAATACGGAGAGCCGGGGCTCTCCGTATCGGGCAACGAGGCGGGCCCTGAACCTTACTTGTACATCGCCGGATCGCCGTTGTCGGTCGGATTGGCGAGCGCCTTGGCCAGCTGCGGCGACGGCGGATTGTTCAGGTTCATGCTCTTCGGCGGGATCGGCGACTGGAACCACTTCTTGTAGATTGCCTGCATGTCGGCACTCTTGTACAGGTTGGCCGTAGCCGTGTCGACGATCTTCTTGAAGCCCGGATCGTCGCGCCGCATCATGATGCCGTAGGGTTCGACCGTGTAGGCCTCGGCGCCGATCACGTAGTCGCCGGGCGACTTGGAGTTGGCGACGAGGCTGGCGAGCAGGATGTCGTCCATGAAGAACGCCTCCGCGCGACCGGTTTCGACCATCAGGAACGATTCGGCGTGATCCTTGCCGGTGAGGATGCTCATGCCCAGGTTCTGCTTGGCGTTCTCCTCGGTGGCCCACTTGATGTTGGTCGTGCCGGCGGTCGAAACCACCGTCTTGCCCTTCAGATCGGCCAGCGACTTGATGTTGCTCGACTTCTTGGCGACGTAGCGGTTGGCTGTGACAAAGTGCGTGTTGGTGAACGCCACCTGCTTCTGCCGCTCGAGGTTGTTGGTCGTCGAGCCGCACTCGAGGTCGATGGTGCCGTTGGCCATCAGCGGGATGCGCGTCGCCGAGGTCACCGGGTTCAGTGCGATCTTGATGTTGGGCATCTTGAGCTCGGCCTTGATCGCGTCGACGATCTTCATGCAGATGTCCATCGCGTAGCCGACGACCTGCTGCTTGTCGTCGTAGTACGAGAACGGGATCGACGAGTCGCGGTGGCCGATGGTGATGCTGCCCGAGTCCTTGATCTTCTTCAGCGTGGGCGAGTCCTGGGCCAGAACCGGCGCGGCCAGCAGCGCCGTCGCGGCCAGAACGGATGCGATGCGGAATGTGCGAAACATTGGGATTCCTCCGTGGGGCGTCGCAGGCCGGGGGGCCGTTCGCGCAATGCCGGGGCGGCGCGGCGACACAAACGTTTAAGTCTAATGGGCAAATGCGGGTTTGTCCAAGAATCGGCATCCTCGCCTCGCACTGGTCAGGAGGCCCGACCAGTTGCGCCAGGAGGTCACTATAATGAATGCATGTCGGCCATCCTTCCGGCGATACTCGACGTCGACGGCCTCCGCGCGGTCGAAGCCCGCCACGCCGGCGCGCCGCTGATGGAGCGGGCCGGCCGCGCCGCCGCCGAGGACGCGCGGCGCATGCTCGGCGACCGCGGTGGTCCGGTCGTGGTGCTTGCCGGCCCGGGCAACAACGGCGGCGACGGCTTTGTCGTGGCGCGCTGGCTGCGGCGCTGGTACCACGAGGTCCAGGTCGTGTTCCCCGGAAACGCGCGGCGTCTGCCGCCCGACGCCGCGGCGGCGCTCGCCGCCTATGCCGCCGACGGCGGAACGACGTCCACCGAGCCCGGTCGACAACGGCCGGCGCTGGTGATCGACGCGCTGTTCGGCATCGGCCTCACGCGGGCGCTCGAGCCGCCCTATGCCGGCCTGGTCGATTGGGCCAACGGCAGCGGCGCGCCGATCCTGGCGCTCGACGTTCCCAGCGGGTTGAACGCGGCCACCGGACAGGCCTATCCGCCGGCCATCCGCGCCACCCGCACCGCGACCTTCATCGCCTGGAAGTCCGGCCTGCTCACCGGCGACGGCCCCGACCACTGTGGCGCGGTCGACGTGCATGGGCTCGACCTCCCGCCGCCGGATGACGCGGCCGGACACCGGCTCGACTGGCCGGCGCTGGCCGCGGCCCTGCCGCCGGTGCTGGCCCGAGGCGTCCGCAACGTGAACAAGGGAAGCTTCGGCACGCTGGGCATTCTGGGCGGCGCCGAGGGCATGACCGGGGCGCTGATCCTGGCCGGGCGCGCCGCGCTGCGCGCCGGAGCGGGCAAGGTCTGGCTGGGTTTCCTGATGCCCGCCCCGCCGCACTTCGACCCCGGCATGCCGGAACTCATGCTGCGCCATGCCGGCGCCATTCTCGACGCCCAGCCCGATGCGCTGGTCGTCGGTCCGGGTCTCGGACAGGACGACGCGGCCAGGACGCTGCTCGCCCGGGCGCTGGCGCTGCCGGTGCCGATGACGCTCGATGCCGACGCGCTCAACCTCCTCGCCAGCGACACCGGCCTGCTGGCCGCAACGCAGGCGCGCACGGCGCCGACGCTGGCCACGCCGCATCCGGGCGAAGCGGCACGCCTGCTCGGGGAGGATGTCGCGGCGATCCAGGCGGACCGCGTTCGCGCCGCGCGCGAACTCGCCCGGCGGCTTCGCGCCGACGTCGTGCTCAAGGGTGCCGGCAGCGTGCTGGCGCAGCCGGACGGCCGCTTCGCCATCAACGCCAGCGGCGGACCGGCGCTGGCGAGCGCCGGCAGCGGCGACGTGCTCTGCGGCATGCTCGGCGCACTGCTGGCGCAGGGCATCGACGCGCCGACGGCACTGCGGCTGGCGGTCTGCCTGCACGGCGCCGCGGCCGACCTGCTGGTCGAACGCGGCGTCGGACCGCTCGGCGTCACCGCGTCGGAACTGCCCGACGCGGCGCGGGAGTTGCTCAACGCGGTCGCGAAACGCTAGGGGATAA
>CAVOVD010000020.1:0-119499 GCA_963699765.1 uncultured beta proteobacterium
GGCCGCGTTCGGGCTGGGCACTTCCTAAGCCACCGCGGACTGCGGTCCGCGAAGACGGGCACTTCCCGATCCGCTTCAGGCACCGCGCGGCATCGGCCCGATTCGCCCTTCATGGCTTCGGGAAATCCGTCTGCGACCGGGTGGAGACAAGCGTGTCGGGCGTCTTTACACCGGGTAACGAATTTGTTGTCGTATACGACTTAAGTGTATGTATATGAATGAAAAAAAATCATGGCACCGGTCTTGCTAGGAGTAGCCGATTCATTGTCTACGAGTGAACCATGACCATTCGCAAGCAATTCCTGGCATTGGCGGCATTGGCGGCGCTTTCGATCGGAGCGGCCAGGGCCGACCCGCTCGATTTCATCAAGCTGACCGAAGAGGCGGTGGTCGGTTACGGCGAAAGCGCCTGGACGGCGCTGGTGCTGTCGGTCGGTGGCGCCACAGTCACGATCACGGGCCATGCCTCGGACGACAACGACGCGCAGCAATACGCTTACCTCGACTGGAACAAAGCCGGCCTGGGCGTGTGCAAGGACGTGAGCTCCGGCGTCGTCCCCAACGTGAAGCGCCCCGGGAACAGCGGCAACCAATGCAACCCGAGCAGCGATGACAACATCACGACCAACGAATATCTGACCTTCGTGTTCGACAGGGACGTGGTGATCTCCAAGCTTTGGTTCAACAACAATCACGACGGCGGCTTTGGCGCCGGCGACAAAGTCAGCATCGACGGCAGCCTATACGATGTCATGACCGGCTATGCCGGTGGCGCCAACGGGATTGGCGCGTTCCTCGTGTCGGCCGGCTACGAGTTCAAGGTCGGCTTCGGGAACGAACAGTTCTACGTCAGCGGCATTGAAGTGTCGGATCGCCGCCTGCTGGTGCCCGAGCCGAATTCGCTGGCGCTGGCCGCACTGGCGTTGTTCGGCTTGGCGGCAATGCGCCGACGCCGGCGCAAGGCCTGATCGCCGCCGCGCGTCGCGGGGCGGCGGGCGCGACAGCGCGCGCAGCACGCGACCTGATGCGTACCGTTGAGCTTCGCCGGCAGGAGGTCTAGGCTCTTCGTTTCCGCGCAAGGGAACGATAGCGTGCACCTGGCATTGCGACTTGCGTTCCTGTCCGTTGCCCTTGGATGGGCCGCGGCAGCGCCGGCCGACAGTTCGGGCCCGCGCCTCGCGGCCTATTACGACGGCTTCATGGCGATCTGTGGCGGCGACGCCTACGACTGGTCGGGCGAATCGCCCCCGCGCAGGCTCGCCGGCGGCGCGCGCCAGGTCGCGGTCGGTCGCGACAACCGCTACGTTCTCGACCAGAGCGGCAGCGTGCTGGCCTGGGAGGGGAGCGCGCGCGAGCCGCTGCGCGTGTTGGACCGCGTGCGCGCGATGCATGCGGGCCGCTCCGGACTGCTGCTCGTTCGCGACGACGGCAGCCTGTGGCAGGTGGCGACACGCAGTGTCGTCGGCTTCGGCGAGAACCTCTCCGGCCAGCCGGTCCGGATCGCCGCAGGCGTCGTGACCGCCGCCGTCGGCGACGGCGCGGACTACTACGTCACCGGCGACGGTGCGCTCTGGGTCAAGGGACGCGCCGATCGTGGTCAATACGGCGACGGCAAGCTGACCGCCACCGCGGTTTTCGTGCGCAGTGCCGATGACGTCACGCAGGTCGTGGCCCACACCGGCCATGCGTTGTTTCTCGGACGGGATGGCAGTGTCTGGGGCACCGGCGGCAACCTCTACGGCCCACTGGGTCGACATGGCCTCGGCGACAAGGCGGCCGCATGGGGCAAGATCTTCGACGACGCGCGCGCCATCGCCACCGGCGCCAGCCATTCGGTGGCGATCCGCCGCGACGGCAGCCTGTGGATCTGGGGCCGCAACGAGAGCCTCGACCCGCGCCAGGTAATGGACCGGGTCGAGGCGGTGGCAGCAGGCAGCGACACCACCATCGCCATCGGCGGGGATGCGCTGTGGCAGTGGCGCACCGGCGCCCGGCCGCGGCGCGTCATGGCGTGCAGCCCTTAGGCGTGGAGTCTTGACAGTTTGGTTCCGTCGAGACCGAGCCTGCTGGCGGGTGGACGACTGGAAAGCCCGCTGCCCGGCGGCCAGCAGCAGTGGCGGTCGTCGTTTCCCGTCAGAACGGGCGTTGCGCAGATCGGCGCCGCAACCCGAGGTGGGGAAAGCGGATCGAGGTCCGGTTCGGCCCGAACGCCGTGTATTCCAGTACGCCCGGATGGCCGATGCGGAACACGTTGCCCAGCGTCTCGGCCGCGAGCACTCCGAGGGCGTCGTAGGGCACGGGCTTCGCCAGGTCGATGAAGTAGTTGGCGGAGCCGTCCGGGCTGGGGCCGCCTGCTTCGAGTTCATCGGGGAGCTTGGTCGGCCCGTTCCAGCCCAGCGCAAGCAGCACCGCGGCCTGCGCCTCGCTCAGGTGGCCGTCCTCCGGAAGGAAGTAATCCGAGACCGCCTCGGCGCGCATGCCGAAAGATCCCTGCGCCATGAACTGCACGAACAGGTTGGATTGCTTGGCCGAGAGGACGATGCACTCGTCCTCCTCCAGCGCTTCGAGGGCGACGCCGACATCCAGCGCCAGGTTGCGCCAGGCCTCGGCTGCGGAGGGTTGCCTGCCGATCGCTCCGGTTTCGAATTTGCCTGCGTTCATCGCTTCTGCCTCCTTGTCCGATGTCCGACGGTGACGATGATGCCGCCCGTGACCACGACATACACGCCGGCCAGCCGGTCGACCTCGGCGCAACGCGCCCGGCCGGCGCGCGCGAGCCGCCGGCGGGACCGGTGGTCGAGGTAGAGCACCACGGCGCCGCGCCGGTCGTGGCGTTCGCGGCCGAAGTCGAGCACGTCGTCGACGATGTCCGGCGGGATGCCGCGCTGCTGCATGCGCGCGCGGGCGTGGCGGGTGAGCATCGCGTCCAGCGTTGGTGACATGGCGGCCTCCTGGCGGAAAGTCGGGCGGAATATCGGGCAGGATATCGGGGGCACAAATGGATTATCAGGCCTGAGTGGCTCAATACGTGAGCCTGATGCGGACATAGAGGGAAAAAGGCCGAAAAGAGCTGTCGCGAGTTTTGCTCGGGGCTCACTCCATGAGCCAGCATGAAGCCACAATGGGCAACGGCGTGCAGGCTGCGCGCCATAACGAGGCCCAGATCATGCCCAAGACGACACCCAAGGACGACAACGCCGCCGGTTTCCACCTGCTGCTCACTCTCGACAAGCCCGCGCTCGCGGCCGGAGGCGCGACGACGCTGCGCGCGCTGGTGCGCATCCAGGCGCCGGACCTGCCCGCCGACGCGAAGCCGCGTCCTCCGCTGCACCTGGCGCTGGTGCTCGACCGCTCCGGCTCGATGAGCGGCGCGCCGCTGGAGGAGGCCAAGCGCTGCGCGCGCAACATCGTCGACAGCCTGGCGCCGGGCGACCGCGCCGCCATCTTCGCCTTCGACGACGAGGTGCGAGCGGGTCGCGCCGCTGACGCCGGCCGCCGACAAGCTGGCGCTGACCACGGCGCTGGCCTGCATCGACACCGGCGGCACGACCAACCTGCACGGCGGCTGGCGCGCCGGCGCCGACGAACTCGCCGGCAAGCTCGCCGGACAGGACCTGCACCGCGTGGTGCTGCTCTCCGACGGCTGCGCCAACGCGGGCGAGACGGATCTGGAGCAGATCGCGAC
Organism: uncultured beta proteobacterium; assembly: GCA_963699765.1. Classification (GTDB taxonomy): domain Bacteria; phylum Pseudomonadota; class Gammaproteobacteria; order Burkholderiales; family Casimicrobiaceae; genus VBCG01. The sequence continues at coordinate 3,686 of CAVOVD010000020.1, forward strand.
GCAGTGCAAGGCGCTGGCCGCGCAGGGCGTGTCGACGTCGACCTACGGGCTGGGCCACAGTTTCAACGAAGCAGCTGATGCTGGCGATGGCCGCCGCCGGGCGCGGCAACGCGTACTACGGGCAGACGGCGGCCGACCTGGCCGAGCCCTTCGCCGCCGAGTTCGCGCTGCTGACCAGCCTGTGCGCGCGCGGGCTGGTGCTCAAGGTCAAGGCGCCGCTCGGCGTACGGCGTGAAGCTGCGCAACGACTACGAGGCGGTCGAAGGCGAGGCGCGGACCTGGAAGCTGCCCGACCTGGCCTTCGCCTCCGAGGCCTGGGCGCTGCTGGAGTTCGAGATCCCCGCCGACGACTGCGCGGCCGGGCAGTCGCTGGCGCTGCCGATCATGGTGTCGGTGTCCGCGCGCGACGCTGGACAGCACGCCGCTGTTCATGATGACCGGCCTGCCGCCGCTGCCGGTGGTCGACGCGCGCCGCGCGCGACGCGCTGCCGGTGGACGAGCTCGTCGCGCGGCGCCTGCTGGAGCTGGAGGCCGGCGACACGCTGCAGGCGGTGCGCGACGCCATCGAGGCCGACGACTGGAAACTGGCGCAGCGGCTGGTCGACGAGGCCGCCACGCGCTTCGCCGCGCACGACTGGGCGGCGGCGATCATCGCCACCATGCGCCGGCTGATCGGCGAGCGCGACAAGCGGCTGGCGATGAAGGAGGCGTCGTTCTCCAGCCGGTCGATGAGCGTCCGGCTCGCCAGGCGCGACGAGAGCGCCTCGGTGCGGGAGGATCTGCAGAACGTCCCGGCGTTCCTGCGCCGCAAGCCGGAGCAGGGTAAAGGGCGGCGCGACGCCTGAGCCTTCGACGCTGGACTTTCCGGCCCATCGGGCTTGCGCGGCGGTGCCGATTCTGGCAGGCTCATCAGCTTGAGCCACCCAGCACGGCACGCGGCCGCGCCAGCCCATGGACCGCCTCGAACGCTTCTACAAGATCGACCAGCTGCTGCAGGAGCGCACGGTCGTCGCCCGCGACGCCTTCCTCGACGAGCTCGAGGTCTCGCTCGCCACGTTCAAGCGCGACCTCGAGTACATGCGCGACCGCTTCAACGCGCCGGTGGTCTGGGATGCGTCCGCGCGGCGGCTATCGCTACGAGCATGCCGGCGCAAGTTCGGCCCAAGTTCGCGCTGCCGGGACTGTGGTTCAACGAAGAGCGAGGCGCTGCGCGCTGGTCACGATGCAGCACCTGCTGACCTCGCTCGACCAGGGCGGGCTGATCGGCCCGCACATCGCGCCGCTGGCCGGCGCGGCTGGACGCCATCCTCGGCGCCGGCGAGGCCACCGCCAGCGGAGGTGCGCAAGCGCATCCGCCTGCTTTCGCTTCGGCACGCGCAAGCTGCCGCTCGAGCACTTCGCCGAGCTGGGCTCGGCGCTGTTCAAGCGCCGCCGCCTGAAGATCGACTACTACGCGCGCAGCACCGACACGCACACCACGCGCGAAGTCTCGCCGCAGCGCCTCGTCTACTACCGCGAGAACTGGTACGTCGACACCTGGTGCCACCTGCGCGACGACCTGCGCAGCTTCTCCGTCGACGGCATCCGCCGCATCGAGATCGTCGACACCGCCGGCGAAGGAGGTCTCGCTGAGGACGCTCGACGAGTACCTGCGCGACAGCTACGGCATCGTCCGCGGCGGCGAGGCCCAGCGCGCGAAGCTGCGCTTCTCCGCCGAGCGCGCGCGCTGGGTCGCCTCCGAAGTCTGGCACCCCGACCAGAAGGGCAGCTTCGACGCCGAGGGACGCTACATCCTCGAGCTACCGTTCCGCGACGACCGCGAGCTGGTGCTGGACATCATGCGGCACGGCGCGGAGGTGGAGGTGCTGTTGCCGGTCGCGTTGCGGAGGAAGGTGAGGGCGGGGCATGAGGCGGGGGCGAGGCTGAATGCGTGAGCGGAAAGCGGCGGTTCGATCGGCGCCGGGTTGCTGCGGCGCCGACCGTGCGTGCAGGCCGCCTACTTCTTGCCGAGCCCGAGGCTCTGCGCGCTCTGCGTGTAGATCTTGACCTTGTCCTTCATGAACGCATCCATCTGGTCGTTGCCGATGTTGATGAGTTCGAACCCGCTCTTGTCGGCGAGGGCCTTCATCTCCGGATCGGTGTTCAGCGCCTGCCAGAGGTCGGCGATGCGCTTGCGGGTCTCGGGCGGCGTGCCCTTGGGGACGCCGATGCCGCGATAGGCGCCGTCGACCCACTGCACGCCCAGCTCCCTGAACGTCGGCACGTCGGGCAGCAGCGGATGCCGTTTGTCCATCGCGACGGCCAACGCGCGCACTCTGCCCTTGTTGTTGATGGCGAACGCGGTGTAGGTCATCGCGCCGTCGACTTGCCCGCCCAGCACCGACGTCGTCATGTCCCCGGTGCCCTTGAACGGAATGTAGGTCGTCTTCACGCCGAACGAGGCATTGAGCCGCTCGTGCGCCGCATGGTTCGCGGAATTGAGGCCCGAGCCGCCGAGGGACAGCTTGCCCGGATCCGCCTTCGCTACCTTCACGAAGTCCGCGAACGTCTTGATCGGGCTCTGGTCGGGCACGACCAGCGCGTCGGGCGTGTAGTGGAACCAGAACACCGGCGTCACGTCGTCGGTCTTGTAGGCGACCTGGCCCTCGATCGGCTGGAACACGATGTGCGGCAGGTTGACGCCGACGATGTTCAGGCCGTCTGGCGGCAGCGAGTTCATCTGCGACCACATGACCCCGCCGCCCGCCCCCGCCTTGTACTGGATGATCGTGTCGATGTTCGGGCACTTCTTCTTCAGCACCACCTGCTGGTGCCGCGCCGAGATGTCCGACTCGCCTCCCGGCGGAAACGCCTGCCAGTACAGCACGTTCTTCTCGGGGCAGGCCTGGGCCAGGGCCAGCGGAGAAAGCACCGCCACGCTCAGGGCTGCAAGGACTTTTCGCATCATGTTTCCTCCGGTCGTTTTCGTCTTCAGGGCCGCCCTTGGGTCAGGCGGCGTTTTCCAGCGATGATGCGGTGGCGGCGATCCGGTCGCACACGGCCTGTGTCACCTCTGCGGTCGTCGCGGTGCCGCCCAGGTCGCGCGTGTGCAGCGAGCGGTCGGCGGTCACCGCCTCGATGGCCGCCATCAGCGTCGCGGCGGCGCGCATCTCGCCAAGGTGCTCGAGCAGCATCACGCAGCTCCAGAACGTGCCGATCGGATTCGCGATTCCCTGGCCCATGATGTCGAAGGCCGAGCCGTGGATGGGCTCGAACATGCTCGGATAGCGCCGCTCCGGGTCGATGTTGCCCGTCGGCGCGATGCCCAGGCTGCCGGCGAGCGCAGCGGCGAGGTCGGAGAGGATGTCCGCGTGCAGGTTGGTCGCGACGATCGTGTCGAGCGACGCCGGTCGGTTGACCATGCGTACGGTGGCCGCGTCGACCAGTTCCTTGTCCCAGCTCACTTCGGGGAACTCGCACGCGATCTCGCGCGCGATCTCGTCCCACATCACCATCGCATGGCGCTGCGCGTTCGACTTCGTGACGACGGTCAGCTTCCTCCGCGGCCGGGACTGCGCGAGCCGGAACGCGAAGCGCATGATGCGTTCGACCCCGGCGCGCGTCATGATCGACACGTCGGTGGCCGACTTCGATCGGGTGGCCCTGGTGCACGCGCCCGCCCACGCCCGCATACTCGCCTTCGGAATTCTCGCGCACGATCACCCAGTCCAGGTCGGCCGGCGTGCAGCGCTTCAGTGGCGTGTCGATGCCGGGCAGGATGCGCGTGGGCCGCACGTTCGCGTACTGGTCGAAGCCCTGGCAGATCTTGAGCCGCAGCCCCCACAGCGTCACGTGGTCGGGAATGTCCGGGTCGCCCGCCGAGCCGAACAGGATCGCGTCCATGCCCCGCAGCGCGGCAAGACCGTCCTCGGGCATCATCACGCCGTGCGCGCGATACCAGTCGCCGCCCCAGGAAAACTCGCTGAACTCGAACGAGAACACGCGCTGCGCCAGCGCGAGCGCCTGCAGCACCTGCTGCCCGGCCGGCACCACTTCGCGGCCGATGCCGTCGCCCGGGATCGTGGCAATCCGATAGACCTTCATGTGCTCCTCCAGCTTCGCCAACCCGCAATCTAACCGGTGCGCGAGGTAACAATCGTCGGTAGAATCAACGTATTGTTAACTGTGAGTCAACAATGGCCGCACGCCTGCAGCCGGACGAACTGGCCTTTTTCGCTGCGCTCGCGAGCGCCGGCAGCCTGAGCGCGGCGGCCCGCGAACTCAATGTCAGCACGGCCGCCGTCAGCAAGCGGCTGTCGGCGATGGAGAAGCGTCTCGGCGTCGGTCTCGTGCGCCGCACGACGCGCCGGATGAGCCTGACGCCGGAGGGCGAGCTTTACCTGCAGCGCGCGCGCCGCATCCTGGCCGAGCTGCACGACATGGAACAGGAGGTCAGCGGCTCGCGCGGCACGCCGCTCGGCCTGCTGCGCGTCAATGCGACGCTCGGCTTCGGCCGCAGCCACGTCGCGCCGGTGCTGTCGCGCTTCGCCCGCAAGTACCCGCAGGTCGAGGTGCAGCTGCAGCTGTCGGTGAATCCGCCGCCGCTCACCGACGATGCCTACGACGTCTGCATCCGCTTCGGCGAACCGCCTGACGCACGCGTCGTCGCGCGCCGCATTGCCGACAACCGGCGGTTCCTCGTCGCCTCGCCCGCGTATCTCGCGCGCGCCGGCACGCCGCAGGTGCCGCAGGACCTGCGGCGCCACAACTGCATCGGCATCCGCCAGGGCGACGAGGCGTACGGATTGTTGCGCCTGACCGGCACGCGGGCCGGCGACCGCAAGACGGTCGCCATCCGGACTCACGGGACGCTCGCCACCAACGACGGCGAGATCGCGGTGAACTGGGCGCTGGACGGTCACGGCATCCTGCTGCGCGCCGAATGGGACATCGCGCGCTATCTGCGCAGCGGGCGGCTGGTGCAGGTGCTGCCCGATTACTCCACGCCCGCCGCCGACATCTACGCCGTCTATCCGCAGCGTCACCAGGGGTCGGCGCGCGTGCGCGCTTTCGTCGACTTCATCGCGACGTCGTTCGCGCCGCCGGCAGCGCCGCGTTGACGCCCTGGAGCGGTGCCGATCAGTTCCGGGATCCGATCGTCCTTGCGACCGCTGCCGCGCGGTCCACGTCCGGCTTTGAGGCTCATCGATCCAGGATCGGGTCGACGCTCACTCGAACCTTGTCCCCCGCTTCCCCCGAAACGCCTCCACCCCTTCCCGCAAATCCTCGGTCCCCGCCACATACCCGGCCGCCAGCGCATCGAGCACCGCCGGGTCGCCGCCCTTGGCCGCAGCGTCGATCAGCTGCTTGGTGACCTGCACGGCAATGCGCGGTCCGGCAGCGATCGCATCGGCGACCGCGCGCGCACGCGCAGCCAGATCCGCGGCAGCAACGACCTCGTTGACCAACCCCCAGCCGAGCGCGGTGGCCGCGTCGACGGGCTCGCCGGTGAGCGCCATCTGCTTGGCGCGCGCCGCGCCGACGAGCGCGGTCAGGCGCGCGGGGCCGCCCCAGCCGGGGACGATGCCGATGCGCACTTCGGGGAGCGCGAAGCGCGCGGTCGGCGCGGCGACGCGCAGGTCGCAGCACAGCGCGAGTTCGAGGCCGCCGCCGAAGGCCATGCCGTCGATGGCGGCGACGGTCGGAACATGCAGGTGCGCCAGACGCGAATAGACGCGGTGGCCTTCGGCGATCCAGCGCCGCCACATCTGCTCGGGCGACAGCGCGGACCACTCGTTGACGTCGGCGCCGGCGCAGAAGGCGCGCGGCGACGTCGACGCGATAATCAGCGCGCGCACGCCGGGGTCGGCTTCGACTTCGGCGCAGGCAGCGTCGATCGCGGCGAGCATGGCGAGCGTCAGCGCATTGAGCTTGTCCGGCCGGTCGAGGACGAGGGTGGCGACGCTGCCGTCGCGCTCGAGGCGAATGGGTATTAAATCGGGGGCTGCCGCGCTCATGCCTTGTCCCGCGCCGCCACATCCGCCGCCGCCGCCTGCCAAGCCTTCAACCGCTGCGGCTTCAGCAACCCTCCAACCGGCTCGGGCCGGAACAGCCGCGCGTCCATGGACTTCAGGTCGTCGGCGACGCGCAGCTCGCATTCGGCCTGCGCCAGCACGTCGCGCTCGACGTCGATGCCGGGCGCGACCTCGATGACGGTCAGGCCCTCGGGCCGCAGCTCGACGACGCAGCGCTCGGTGACGTAGACGGCGCGGCGCCCTGGTTCGAGCGCGCGAGCGCCGTTGAAGGTGATCTGCTGCACGTTCCGGACGAACTTGGCGATGCGGCCCTCGCGGACGATGACGAGCTTGCCGTCCTCGATCGCGAGCTCGATGCCGGCGGCGCGGAAGTAGCCGGAGAAGACCAGCGTCCGGCCGCGCGCGGTGATGTCGACGAAGCCGCCGCAGCCGGCGGTGACGTGCGGCCGCGACGGCAGGCTGGAGACGTTGACGCTGCCGTCGGCGCCGACCTCGAGAAAGGAGACGAGGCCGACATCGGCGCCGCCGGACTGGAAGAAGGTGAACTGCGCCGGCGACGACAGGATGGCCTCGGCGTTGTAGGTGCAGCCGAAGGGAAATCCCGATGCGGGCACGCCGCCGACGCCGCCCTGCTCGATGGCCCAGGTGACCTCGCCGGCGAGACCTTCCTCGACCAGCAGATAGGGGACCAGCGGCGAGATGCCGAAGCCCAGGTTGGCGACGTCGCCGCGAGACAATTCCATCGCCGCGCGCCGGGCGATCACCTTGTCGAGGCCGAAGGGCACGGACTCGAACGACGACAGCGGCCGGCGGACCTCGCCGGAGAGCGCGGGGTCGTAGTCGATGCCGGTGGCCTGCTTCTGCGCGGGGTCGACGACGACCATGTCGACCAGCGTGGAGGGCACGACGACGCGCTGCGGCGGGATCGAGCCGTTGGCGGTCACGCGCTTGACCTGCGCGATCACGAAGCCGCCGGCGCCGCGCGCGGCGAGCGCCACGTCGATCGCGCCGAGGAATGCGCCCTCGTGCTCCATGGAGATGTTGCCGTTCTCGTCGGCGGTGGTGCCGCGGATGATGCCGACCTCCGGATGGACGCTGGGAAAGTGCAGCCATTCCTCGCCGTCGAAGTCGACGACGCGGACGATGTCGGGGTGCGCGGCCGCGTTCATCCTGCCCCCCTGCTGGCGCGGGTCGACGAAGGTGTCGAGGCCGACCTTGGTCAGGATGCCGGCGCGCTTGGCGGCGGCGTCGCGCAGCATGTCGAAGATGACGCCGGAGGGCAGGTTCCACGCAGCCACGTCGTTGGCGGCGATCAGGTTGTGGATCCTCGGTGGCTCGAACGACGACGGGCCGCTGGGATAGGAGCCGGCGATCACGCGCGCGAGCAGTCCGCGCTCGGCGACGTGGTCGATGCCCTTGATGCCGTACATGTCGCCGGCGCCGATGGGCAGGATCAGCGTGAGTCCGCTCGGATGTCCGGTGGCGCGAAAGCGATCGCCCAGCGCCTGCAGCGTCCTGTCCGGCGTGTTCAGTCCCGACGAGGACGACACCGCGACCACCGCGCCGTCGGGGATCGCCGCCAGCGCCTCGTCGAAGCTCACCACCTTGCTCGCCATCATGCGAACCATTTCATGATGTGCCGGCCGACCAGCACGGTCTCGCCGCGCTGGTTGACGACGTCGAATTCGGAGGTGGTCCGCTGTTTGTCCTCGGAGCGATCCTTCAACCGGTAGCGCACGGTGATGGTGTCGCCGATGCGCACCGGCGCCACGAAGCGGATGCCGTCGTAGCCCAGCGAGACCATCGAGCGCCAGCCGAAGCGCGCGCGCAGGCGTTCCGAGAGCATCGTCGATGCGGTCGACGTGAAGCCCAGGATCAGCACGCCGTGGGCGATGCGCTCGCCGTAGGGCGAGTTGGCCTTCATGAACTCCTGGTCGACGTGCACGGGCGCCAGGTCGCCGGTGATGCCGGAGAAAAGATAGACGTCGGACTCGCCGACGGTCTTGCTGAAGGTGATGGTTTCGGCGAGCGGGTCGCTCGTCGCCTGCGGGTCGCTCATCGGCTGCTCGTCGGTGGTCGTGGACTGGTGGGTGGTCATCTGTCGATCGAGCCTAAATAGCGGGGCCGGTGCTGTCAATCATCGCGCTCGTTTTCCACTCACGCCCGCCCCAGCACGTGCCGGGCGATGATCATCCGCTGGATCTGGTTGGTCCCCTCGTAGATCTGGGTGATCTTGGCGTCACGGTACAGCCGCTCGACCTCCACGCCCCTGGCGTAGCCCATGCCGCCGTGGATCTGCACGGCGTTGGCCGTGTGCTCGACCGCGGCGTCGGAGGCGAAGCACTTGGCGATCGACGCGGCGAGGCTCGCGCGTTCGCCGCGGTCGAGCGCCTGCGCGGCGTCGCGCACCAGCAGGCGCGCGGCGGCGAGGCTCTTGGCCATGTCGGCGAGCATCCACTGGATGGCCTGGAAGTCGGCGATCGCCTGGCCGAACTGGCGCCGGCCCTTGGCCTGCTCGACCGACGCGTCGAGCGCGGCCTGCAGGATGCCCGTGGCCAGCGCGCCGATGCCCACGCGGCCCTTGTCGAGCACGCTCATCATCATCTGGAAGCCGCGGTTCTCCTCGCCCAGCAGCGCATCCGGCGGCAGCGCCACCGCGTCGAAGTGCAGCGCGCCGACCGGCGAGGCGCGCTGGCCCATCTTGTGCTCGGGCGCGCCGCGGCGCACGCCCGGGCGGTCGAGGTCGACGACGAAGATGCTCATGCCGCGCTTGCCGGCCTCGGGCTGGGTGCGCGCGAGCACGGTCGCGAAATCGGCGACCGGCGCGTTGTGGATCCACAGCTTGCCGCCGTCGAGCCGCCAGCCGGACGCGGTGCGGGTGGCGGTGGTGCGGATGCCGGAGACATCCGAGCCCGCGTCGGCCTCGGTGATCGCGTAGGCGGGCCGGCGCTGCGCCGCGAGCAGCGGCCGCAGGTAGTTCTCGCGCTGCGCCGCGCTGCCGTGGGTCGCGAGCAGCGTGGCGACCAGTTCGACCAGCCCGCACTGGTCGGCGATGGACGCGTAGCCGCGCGAGAGCTCCTCCATCACGATCGCATAGGACACGCAGTCGGCGCCGGCGCCGCCGTGCTCGTCGCCGACGGTGATGCCGAACAGCCCGAGGCCCGCCATCTCGCGGTAGACCTCCTCGGGAAAGCGCTCGGTCGCGTCCAGGTCGCCGGCAATCGGCCGGATCCGGTCGTCGGCGAAGGCCCGCGCGGTCGCGCGGATCATCGCATGGCGCTCGTCGCGGTCTTCCATTCGCTCTCTCCTGCGGTTCGCTGTCCTTGCAGAGAATACTTCTTCAGCGCCTGTTCAGGCTCGCCCGCGCGCCATCCCGATGCCTCGACCTCACCGCCGCCCCGCGCGCCACTCCCACGGTGGCACCGGATTGCCGCTGCGCCACAGCCCGGCCTTGCGGCTTCGCGCTTCCTGTTCGGCGAATTCGTAGCGTCCGCGATCCTCGGCTGACTGTTCGGCCGCGAAGCGCCGGAACCACCAGGCGCGGCCGATGGTGAGCTGCTCGAGGCCGGCGTCGAGCGTCGCGCCGCAGTTCGGGCAGTCCGGCGGCGCGACCCAGAGCTTGCCGACCCGCCGGCCGTAGTTGTCGATCTTGTTCCACTCGACCCGGACGCTGCGCTCGTAGACCAGCCGCCACAGGCTGTCCTTGGACCGGTAGCCGCCGGGCTGGCCGAGTTCGGGCGCGTCGATGCCGAGCAGGCGAACGCGGTGCTGGACGCCGGCGATGTCGAGCACGACGATGGTGTCGCCGTCGGCGACCGCCACGACCCGGCCTTCGATGGTGTGGGCTTCCGCCAATCCTCCATGCGCCGCAAGCGCCAGCCAGGCCACGAGAACCACGGCACGCGCGCGCGCACGCCGCGCGAGAGCGAACAGGCGCGGCGCGGCGCGAGCGGGGGAGGCAACCGAGGAGACAACGGGCAGGTCGATCGGAGTCACGGAATATCGTTTCGACGCGAAGGCAATCGTGACTTTATCCCACGTCGACGCGTAGGATGCCTGCGGCGGCTTGTGTCGAATCATTCAACCTGGAGAAAACCGATGGGAAGTCTGGACGGAAAGGTGGCCTGGATCACCGGCGCCGGCAGCGGCATGGGATTGTCGGGCGCGCAGCAACTGGCGGCCGCCGGCGCAACGGTGGTCATGTCGGGGCGGCGCGCCGGCGTGCTGGAGTCCGGGGCGGCGTCGATTCGCAACGCCGGGGGCAAGGCCGAGGTCGAAGCGCTGGATGTCAGCGACGCGGCCGCGGCAGCCCGGGTGGCGCAGGCCATCCTCGCGCGCCACGGCCGGCTGGACATTCTGGTCAACAGCGCGGGACTGAACAACCCGGAGCGCTTCTGGCGCAACCAGACCGTCGAGAGCTGGAACCAGGTCATCCGCATCAACCTGGACGGCACGTTCTACTGCACGCACGCGGTGCTGCCGGCGATGCGGGAGCGCCGCGACGGGGTGGTGATCAACATTTCCTCCTGGTCCGGCAAATACACGACGGCAATGACCGGCGCGGCCTACAACGGCAGCAAGCACGCGGTGATCTCGCTGACCGAGACCATCAACATGGAGGAATGCATGAACGGCATCCGGGCCTGCGCCATCTGCCCGGCCGAGGCGGCCACGCCGATCCTCGACCGGCGGCCCGTTCCGCCATCGGCCGAGGAGCGCGCGAGAATGCTGCAGCCCGACGACATCGGCAGGACGATTCTCTGGGTGGCCGAGCAGCCTGCGCACGTCTGTGTCAACGAGATCACCATCAGCCCGACCTGGAACCGCATCTACATCGGCGGCGAGGACATGAAGAAGCGCTGATCGCGCGCCGATCCTTCAGGCCCGGCGCTTGCCGGCAGGCCTCGCTCCGCCCGGTGCCGTCGCCGTCGGCCATTTCGTCGCACGCACGCTCGACAGGCGTGCACCAAGCTTGACGCCCGTCAGGGTCGCCGCGGGTTCGCCCGCCGACAATGAAGCCGTCGGGGCGGCGATGCGTGTCGAGCCGTACACAACATCGATACGGCGTGCGCGTGGTCGTCCGCAACATCGCGAGGATGATCATGATGTCGGTTCGGGGCAGTGACGTGCGGCGCAAGGCCAGGGGTCGCGTTTCCGGCGCAGCGGGCGGCAAGGTCGCGAAGACGCAACGGCGGGGGCGAAGCGCGTCGGCCAAGTGGGTTTATCTCTTCGCCGAAGGCAATGCCGGCATGAAGGCGCTGCTGGGCGGGAAGGGCGCGAACCTCGGCGAGATGACCCGTCTTGGCCTGCCGGTCCCGCCTGGTTTCATCGTGACCACCGAGGCCTGCAACGCCTATCTGGCCGAGGGCGGCGCGCCGTCGGGTTTGTGGGCGCAGGTGCGCGCGGCGCTGGCGGCGCTGGAGCGCGCGACGGACAAGCGCTTTGGCGACCCCGAACGCCCGCTGCTGGTGTCCTGCCGCTCGGGCGCGAAATTCTCGATGCCCGGCATGATGGACACCGTGCTCAACCTCGGCCTCAACGACACGGTCGTCGAGGGCCTGGCGAAGCTGACCGGGGATGCGCGCTTTGCCTTCGATTCGTATCGACGGCTGTTGCAGATGTTCGGCACCGTGGTGCTGGGTCTCGCCGACGAGCCGTTCGAGGCGGAACTGGCGAAATACCGCGGCAAGCGCGGCGTCGCCAACGATGCGGACCTCGAAGTCGCTGACCTGAAGGCGATCTGCGAGGCGTTCAAGGCGCTGGTGCGCAAGGGTTCGGGCAAGCCGTTCCCGGAGGATCCGTGGCAGCAGCTGGAAGCGGCCGTCGGCGCGGTTTTTCGCTCGTGGAACGGCAAGCGGGCGATCGACTACCGCAATGCCTCGGGGATCGCGCACGACCTCGGCACGGCGGTCAACATCCAGACCATGGTGTTCGGCAATCTCGGCGAGGATTCCGCGACCGGTGTGGTGACCACGCGCGACGTCACCACCGGCGAGCCCGAGATCGAGGGCGACTGGCTGCTGAACGCCCAGGGCGAAGACGTGGTGGCCGGCACACGCGCGACCAGCCGCATCGCCACGCTGGCCAGGGCGATGCCGCGCATCTGGAGTCAGTTCACGCGCGCCTGCGCCAAGCTCGAACGTCATTGCGGCGACGTGCAGGACGTCGAGTTCACGATCGAGCGCGGCAAGCTGTGGCTGCTGCAGACGCGCGACGCCAAGCGCACGGCACAGGCGGCGGTGCGCATCGCCGTCGACCTGGCCAACGAGCGGCGCATCAGCCGCGCCGCGGCGGTGCAGCGCGTCACGCCCGAGCAGGTCGACTACTTCCTGCACCCGCAGTTCCCGCCCGCGGTGCGCAAGGCGGCGCGGGCGAGCGGCGCGCTGATCGCCTCGGGCCTCAACGTCTCGCCGGGCGCGGCCTCGGGGGTGCTGGCCTTCGACGCCGACACCGCCGAACGCTGGTCTCTCGACCGAGAAGAAGGCGGTGATCATGGTGCGGCCGGAGACCAAGCCGGACGACGTCCACGGCATGCTGGCGGCGCGCGGCATCCTCACCTCGCACGGCGGGCGCACCAGCCACGCGGCGCTGGTGGCCCGGCAGTTCGGCAAGCCGGCGGTGGTCGGGGTCACCACGCTCGACGTCGATCCGGGGGCGCGGCAGCTGAAGGTGGGTGACCGGGTGCTGCGCGAAGGCGACTCGGTGTCCATCGACGGCACCACCGGCGAGGTGTTCGTCGGCAGCCTGGAGACCGTAGTCCCCGAATTCGAGGATCCGGCGCTGCTGACGCTGCTGGCCTGGGCCGACGGCTTTCGCCGGCTCGGCGTCTGGGCGAATGCGGACTACCCGGTCGACGCCGCACGGGCGCGCGGCTACGGCGCTGAAGGCATCGGCCTCACCCGCACCGAGCACATGTTTTTCCAGACCGAGCGGCTGCCGATCGTCCAGCGGATGATCCTGGCGCAGGATGACGCCGAGCGCGACGAGTGCCTGGCGCTGCTGCTGCCGATGCAGCGCGAGGATTTCACCGGGCTGTTCCGCGCCATGGATGGCGCGCCGGTGACCATCCGCCTCATCGACCCGCCGCTGCACGAATTCCTGCCCAGCCACGACGACCTGCTGCGCGACGTCACCGAAATGGAGACGCGGCAGCGCATTGCCGGTGCCGAGCTGGCCACCGGCGCAGACCCGCTGGGACTCGCCGGCAAGCTGGCGCAGCGCCGCCGCCTCCTCGACGCGGTGGAGTCGATGCGCGAGACCAACCCGATGCTCGGCCTGCGCGGCGTGCGGCTGGGCATTCACCTGCCGGCGCTGGTGCGCATGCAGGTTCGGGCCATCATCGAGGCCGCGTGCGCGTGCGCGCGCGACGGCATCAAGGTCAGGCCCAAGATCATGATCCCGCTGATCGCCCACAACAACGAGCTCAAGGTCGAGAAGGCGATCCTCGAGGCGGAGGCGCAGGCGGTGATGAAGGAGCAGGGGCGCCGCGTGCGCTACCAGTTCGGCACGATGATCGAGATTCCGCGCGCGGCGATCACCGCCGGTGAAATCGCGCAGCAGGCGGAGTTCTTCTCGTTCGGCACCAACGACCTGACGCAGACGACCTACGGCATTTCCCGCGACGACGCCGAGACCGGCTTCCTGCAGGAGTACCTGGCCAAGCGCATCCTCCCCGACAACCCGTTCGCCACGCTCGACCAGGGCGGCGTCGGCCAGCTGATGCGCATCGGCGTCGGGCTGGGTCGGGCGACGCGGCCCACGCTCGAGGTCGGCATCTGCGGCGAGCATGGCGGCGATCCGCGGTCGATCGATTTCTGCCATCGCATCGGCCTCGACTACGTCAGCTGTTCGCCGTTCCGGGTGCCGGTCGCGCGCCTGGCCGCGGCGCAGGCGGCGCTGCGCGAGAAGGCGGAGGCGGGGGCGAAGAACGGCGGCTAGCGACGTTGCCGGATCGAAGCGGCCTTCATGATGGACGGCCAGGATCAATGGAATCAAAGCGCTTGATGCCTGGTCCTATGGGTTTGCGCCGATTGCCTGGGTGGGTGGAGGAAGGTCCCCAGATCGCCTGGTAGGTGTCGATGCAGCGGCCTGCACGCTGCAGCAGGGCAAACGCCCCGGCAAGCGCAAGCCACCACACCAGAACGAACGCGAGCATCCAGCGCGGCGCATCCGCGGCCCACAGGCCGAGGATGATGGTTGCCATCGCGACGATAACTGTGAGCCAGCCCAGCGTCTTGTGGATGCGTTCGAAGCAGATGCGCCTATGGGTCATCAGGTAGTGATCTCCGGACGATGGTGCGCTGGGCATGCCGGAGACGGCGCTTGCCGGACCGCCGGTGCTGCCGCGCAGCCAACCGCCGACGACCTGCAGCACCCCCGCCACGGCGATCAGCCATCCGAGCACGGTGTGCGCACTGCGCCATGGATCCACGCCCGGGGCAGCGCGGTAGGCGATGATGACGCCGACGATGCTCAGCGCGATGCCGCCATACTGGAGCCCACGGTGGGCATTCCACCAGACGCGATTGTCCAGCACGCGCGGCCAGTCCTGATGGGGCAGAATCTTGAAAAAGCGCGCGGCGAGGACGCCGAGCGGGATCAAAATGCCCCACGCAAGCACCATCAGTCGGCCATGCCATGCGAGCATCGGGTCGATGGAGTGATCAGGCAGGCCACTCAGCGGCAGAATCAGCCAGGCCATGAACGCCATCAGTATGGAGGTCGTTTCCTGCATTTGAAGCGGGAACTCAGTTCATCGGCGACGGTCGTCAGCGCATGGCCAGCATGCCGACGCACCCCGCGTGGCCAGCTTGATTCGATACAGCGATGTGGACGCCGTGATGTAGAGCGTATCCAGATCCGGACCTCCAAAGACCAGGTTGCCGACAACTTCCGGCACCAGTATCGTCCCAAGCAGGGTTCCATCCGGATGCAGTACCTGTACGCCGTTGGCAGCACCGACATAGAGCCAGCCCCGCGTGTCGATCCGCAGCCCGTCCGGGACGCCAGGCGAGATTTCGGCGAATACGCGTCCGCCGGAAAGCGCGCTATCGTCATTCACGTCGAATACCCAGATGCAGTGATTCTCGCCGTGTCCCGCCAGTGCGCGCGAGGTGTCGGACACGTAAAGCAGGCGCTCGTCCGGGGAGAACGCGAGGCCGTTCGGATGCTCGGGCAGGTCGGCGACAGAGTCCAGCGTCGCATTCAAAGGGTCGAAGCGAAACACGTGACAGGCGCCTATTTCAGACTCACCGCCATGACCTTCTTCGGGCACGATCAGGCCGTAGGGCGGATCGGTGAACCAGATCGTCCCGTCCGATTTGACGATCACGTCGTTGGGTGAATTCAGCCGCTTGCCGCGCCAGCGGTCGACGACGATCGACTGCCCGGTCCCGTCGACGGCCGTTCGGTAGATGGCGCGCAGTCCGTGCGAGCAATGGAGAATCGAGCCGTCGCGTTCTCGGGCATGGCCGTTCGTGTACTCCACGCCGGCGCGCCACGTGTCCATGCCGTCGCGCTCGGACCAGCGAAGGATGCGATTGTTGGGTATGTCGCTCCACAGGACGCAGCCGTGTTCCGCGATCCACACCGGCCCTTCGCTCCAGCGCGCACCGGTCGCCACCCGCTCCGGGATCGGCTGGGGCGCCATCAACTGCGCCAGGCGTGGGTCACGGACAGGCACTTCGGCGATCATGGGGCTGTTGTGCGGACCCGCATCGTGGACACGTTGTGCCACTCGTTCGCTCGCGTAGACATGCCGGTACAGTACCTAGGCCATGCGGGTGGGAAGCGGGCAGTCGTCGGCGTGTAGTGCGATTGCGTCGACAAGTCGCCACAGGAGCTCCCCGCGTACGCCTGCACATCGAGGGTCGCTCCAGCGATTGTCCGTCTCGTCCGGATCCTCTTCGAGGTCGTAGAGTTCTCCCCACGCCTCGCCCGCGTGGACCGACAGGCGCCAGCGATCGGTGACCAGCGTCCTGACCCTGGAAGGGCCGGTCGCGCCGGGAAGTTCGCGATGTCCCTCTTCCTCGATCAGAACCGACTCCCGGGTGCGTTCGTTCGGATCGCGAATCACTCGTCCGAGATCGACACCCTGAAGACCATGGTGGCGCTCCAGCCCTGCGCGCGCGAGCACGGTCGGTGCGAGATCGATGGCGCTCGCCAGCTGCCGGCACCGGGTACCCGAAGGCGAGTGCGGATCGCACCAGATGAACGGCATGCGGATCAGGCTTCGATAATGCAGCGGTCCCTTGAACAGCAGCCCATGGTCGCCCATGAAGTCGCCGTGGTCGCTGGTGAAGACAACGATGGTCTCGCGTTCCAGGCCGAGGGCACCGAGCGTGGCGAGGACCTCACCGATCATCACGTCGATCATGGCGATCGCGCCCCAAGCGAGGGCGATCGCCTGCCGTGCTTCCGCAGGCGTGACTGCGACGGCGCGACTCGACCGGGACGCATCGCGTCCGCCGCCCGCAAGCTCGGCGTGCAGTGCCGCCTTGATTGGCATGCCGCCCTTGGTCGCCGCATGGAAGCTGGCGGGCAAGGACACGTCGTCCGGCCGGTAGGCGTCGAACCAGCGACCGGGCGGCGTGAATGGATGATGCGGATCGGGAAACGAGCACTGCAGATAGAAGGGCCTGTCGGCCGAGTCCCGGCTGTGTGCAGTCAGCCAGTCGATCGTGCGGTCGCGCACGAAGGCGCTTGGATAGTGGTCCTCGTCAAGACCGGTCCGCCAGCTCTGGGGGGCGATAACGCCGCGCAACGCGCCGGGTCTTTGTGGCCCCGTCGATGATGCCTGGTCGATCCCACGTTCCTGCAGCCACCGACGGTAGTCGCCGCCAACCTGGTCTCCATGTTCGAGGCACAGTTCGACATGCTCGAAGCCGTAATAGGGGACGCGGACTCCGTGCCTTGGGTCACGCCAGCAGGCCATGGACTCCTGCTGGTATGCCGCTTCCGTCCGCGTGTCGGCCGTTGCCTGCAACTCTGCCGACTCCGCCACGTCGCCGCGTCGCCGCGTGGGCGGTGTTTCGGTCATGTTCTGAAGATGGCATTTCCCGACGAGCGCCGTGCGCCACCCGGCCGATCGGAGCACTTCTGCATGAGTCCGGGCCGCCAGTGGAAGCGGCACGCCGTTCATGCGCACGCCCGCAGCGCTCGGCATGCGTCCGGTCGCCATCGCCGCGCGATTCGGCATGCAAACCGGCGACGCGACGAAAAAGCGCTCGAAGGTTACGCCGCGCCGGGACAGGGCATCGATGTGCGGGGTCTTCAGTACGCTGTTTCCGTAGCAGCCGAGGTGGTCGGCACGTTGCTGATCCGTGACGAAGACAAGAAAATTCGGACGGGCCAATTGCGCGTCTCCCCGGGGAAATGGCGGCGACGCTCAGTTCGCTTCGAGCTTGATTTCCGTTGCGAGCACCTTGTATCGCGCGAGGTCGCTCGTGACGGTCGCCGCGAGCGTCGCCGCGGCGCCGGTCTCCACGACCATCCCCTGTGCGGTGAGTCGGTCCTGGACGTCCTTCTGGGCCAGCACCTTTTGCACCTCGCGGTTCAGACGCTCGACGACCTCCGGCTTGGTGCCCGCCGGCGCGAACAGGCCGAACCAGGTCTTGGTCGAGAAACCCTTGACGGTCTCGCCGGCCGTGGGTACATCCGGAAGCACCTTCGAGCGTGCCGGCTGCGTCACCGCGATGGCATTGATCTTCCCTGCCTTGACCTGAGGCAGCGCCGGGGCGATCCCAGCCAGCATGAAGTCGAACTGTCCACCGACCAGGCCGGCCACCGCCGCGGCGCCGCCCTTGTAGGGGACGTGCGTCATCGAAGTCCCGGTGGCCTTCAGGAGCTGCTCCATGAACAGGTGGTTCGGCGTGCCGATTCCCGCGGAGCCGTAGGTCGCCTTGCCTGGATTGGCCTTTGCATAGGCGATCATCTCGCTGACGGTCTTGACGTTGTTGCCAGGGTTACCGATCAGCACGAACTCGTTGAGCGCGAGAGGGGCGATGGCGGTGAAATCCTTGGCCGGATCGTAGGGAAGGCTTTTGTACACGACCGTGTTGATCGCCATCGTGCCGTCATGGCCTATCACCAGCGTGTAACCGTCGGGCGCGGCCTTGGCGACCGAATCGATTCCGACGATGCCGCCGGCGCCCGGCTTGTTGTCGACCACGATCGTTTGCCCCAGCGACGCGCCAAGCTTTTCCGCCAGGATTCGCGCGAGGACGTCCGGCGAGCTTCCAGGCACGGAGGCAACCACGAGTTTCACCGTCCGGTTCGGGTACTCCTGCGCGGCTGCGCCAAAGCAAATGAATGCGGCGGCCGCAGCCATGACGGAAACAGCGCAGCGATGGACCAGGGTTGGCGAATGCATGGTTTCTCCTTCGTTTGTCGGTGAGTCGTTCGTGGGACGGACAGGTCTCTTCGGCGAGACCGGCGGGTACCGTGCTCAGCCTCGCGCTCGGACGCGACTCCGCTGCCGGGGCAACTTGTCGAGGTGGACGGGGATGCCGGACCATACCGAGGCGTCAGTGGCCCGAATGCGCGATTCCGAGGCTTCGAAATGGGCAAGGGCTGCGTGCCGCGCGAGCTGCGCATCGCCTTTTGCAATGGCGTTCAGCACGTCGTCGTGCTCCCGTTGAACTGCCTTGGTATATGCTTTCTGGCGTGGCCGGTTCTCGCGCATCACCCGCATCGTCCCGACCAGAAGGGGTTTGATTTGATCGAGTAGCCGAACAAGCTGCGCATTGCGCGCCGCGTTCACGATCGACCGGTGGAAATTGAAGCCTTCCTCGACCGAATCGGCTCCTGTGGCGATTTTTCTATTGAGCGCATCACGCGCGTCCCGAATTCGCCGAAGATCCTCGGGAGTTCTGCGGACTGCAGCCAATGCGGCAGCCTCGACCTCGATCGCCCGCCGCAGTTCGAGGATCTCCAGCACAGCGTCCTCCGACGGGACCTCGGCGCTCGCTGTCTCCACACGCAGCGTACCCGCATCGGCGACGAACGCACCAGCCCCCTGTCGCGACTGCACCAGACCTTCGTGCTTGAGCACCGTCATTGCCTCCCGAATCACAGGACGGCTCACACCGAAGTGCCGGGCAAGCTCGTTCTCGGTCGGCAAGCGCGACCCCGGCGGCCAGGTGGCATTGACGATCGCCGTGCGCAGCGTGGTCGCGATCTGGGCGGCGAGTTGTTCGGCGCGTTGTGGTCGCGGCAGGAGGGTCGGGGTCAATGAGGCCATGTTCGTCTCGATTTTGCAGATTACCTGGTTGCCTGACAACATGCAAGCGGTCTGCTCCGATCGGTTCGCCCCAGACGACTCGTCTGGATCGGCCGTTGCCGGAAACCGGGGCGGACACCGGACGCGCCCATGCGGCTGGAGGCGGGGTGGTTGACCGTACCAGCTGCTGCCCAAATACTGCCGGTCCAGGTCGGGATTTCGGCGCAATGCGCCGGCGCCGGCCTACGACGCATGCCGGAATGATCGCGACACTTTGCCCGTTCACCTGCCTCCGGCGGCTCGCCGTCGCGACGCTGGCCGTCGCGCTCGCCGCCTGCAGCGTCCCGGTGCGTCCGGACCTGGCGCGAATGTACCGCGTCGCCGCCGTGTCCCCCGACGACACGCCGCTGATCCTGATCCCCGGCCTCTTCGGCTCCAAGCTGCGCGACCGCAGCACCGGGGCGGAGGTCTGGCCGGGCGACTGGAAGCGGGTGCTGTTCGACGACTACAGCGATCTCGAGTTGCGCTTCGACCCGGCCACGCTGGCGGTGCGTCCGGACAATCTCGAAGCCTTCGACATCGCCGAGCAGGTGCTGGGCAAGGATTTCTACGGCCCCATCGTCGACACGCTGGTGCGCTTCGGCGGCTATGTGCGCGCCGTGCCCGGCACGCCGGCGAAGAAGGGAGAACGGCGCTACTACCTGTTTCCCTACGACTGGCGGCAGGACAACGTCTCCCAGGCCAGGGGGCTCGACGCGCTGGTCGAGACCATCCGTCGCGACTACGGCAACCCCGACCTGCGCGTGGACATCGTCGCGCACAGCATGGGCGGCGTGGTCGCGCGCTACTACCTGCGCTTCGGCCCGGTCGACGTCCTCGACGGCAGTCCGTCGCTGATCACGCTCTACGGGACGCAGCGGGTGCGCAAGCTGATCCTGCTGGGCACGCCGAATTTCGGCTCGGTTTCCGCGCTGCACGCCTATCTTGCCGGCGAGGAAATCGGCTTCGGGCGCATGCGCCCGGAGGTACTCGCCACGATGCCCAGCGGCTACCAGCTGTTTCCGCATCCGCTGGCGCCATGGCTGATCGACACCGACGCGAACACGCTGCCCGAGGACCTGTTCGACGTCGCGACCTGGCGGCGCTACGGCTGGAACCTCTTCGATCCGGCCGCGCAGGCGCGCCTGCGCGCGCAGCGCGGTCCCGACGCCGATGCCTACCTGGCCGCGCTGCAGCGCTACTTCGAATTCCGCCTGGAGCGCGCGCGGCGCCTGTCGTGGATGCTGTCGACACCCGAGCCGGCGACGCCGATCCGCTATGTGCTGTTCGGCGGCGACTGCACGCTGACGCCGGCGCGCATCGTGCTGGAGAACGACGCCGGCGTGCCGCGCGCGCGGCTCACACCGCGCGACGTGCGCGGCGGCATGTCCGCGGCGCTGGAACAGGCGATGCTGGAGCCCGGCGACGGCCGCGTCACCAAGCCGTCGCTGCTGGCACGCGAGACGCTCGACCCGACCGCGCCGCAGCACGAGGAGAGCTTCCTGCCCATCGCCTATTTCTTCTTCCTCTGCGAGCAGCACGACCAGCTGACCGGCAACATCAACTTCCAGGACAACCTGCTCAATGTGCTGCTGACCCCCAAGCTGCCTTGGGAGGAGTCGACCATGCCCGGCATGCGCGACTCGCCGTACCCGGAGATGGATCGGCCGACGCCGAAATGACGCTGCCGGCCCGGCGCGCGTCCAGCACGGTCAGGCCGGCACCGGCGCGGCGAGGAACTGCGCCAGCCTGACCATGCCCAGCGTGTCGCGCGAACAATAGACCAGCAGTGCGGATTCGAGCTCGCGGCGGCGCGCATCGCCGGTCTGCGGATCGATCATCTCGAAGTAGACCGGCTCGACCATGTCGCCGCTTTGCACGTTGTCGAGGTTGCCGTAATCGAGATCCGGGTCGATGGTCGGCAGCACGTTCTTGATCGACCACGAGCCCATCATCGCCGGATGGTAGTAGTGGTCGCGGGTGAAGGGCCACAGGTCGAACAGCCGCGCCGCCATGCCGCGCAGCGCGGGCGCGAGATCGGGAAAGGCCTCGGCGCACTGCAGCAGCACGCCGCGCTCGAAGGCGGCGTTGTAGACGATGATCGCCCCGGTGTCGCCGACGCTGGCCGCCAGGCTCTCGGCAAAGGCGCGGCGCGGGTCGGCGCCGGTGGTGTCCAGGAACGGCGGCAGCTCGCTGACCGTGCCGTCCTCGTCCTGCCGGTGGCAGGACCATTGCATCGGGATCTTCTGGTACGGCCGGGTGCCTTTCCACAGCGGCACCGCGGGACCGACCGTCTCGAAGTCGAGGAACCAGCGCGGCCAGGGCAACGCGGCGATCTTGCCGGCGGCGGCCGGGTCGATCTCGGCGGTGCCTCTGACGGTGACGCGCCAGATGCGCTGGTGATCGTCGCGCGACAGCCGGTCGATCGGCACGTCGCGCAGGTCGGCGAAGCCCTCGCTTTGCAGCCGCTGCGCGAGCCGGGCGCCGTGCGGCAGCAGTCCGACCGGATACTCGGCGGTGTCGGGCGCGCAATACGCCAGGAATTCGCACTCGAAGGGGGCGTGGCAGTGCTTGCCGACGGTGATTGACGGCATCGGCCCGCCGAGGTCGCGCTGCGCGTCGGCGAGCCACTGCGGAACCTGCTCCTGCAGCGGCAGCACCGCGTCGGTCATGTCGACATGCGTGAACAGGCCCTGGTAGTCGCCGCCTCCCGGATAGACGTAGCTGGTATTGATATGCGCGAGCTCGACGCGCTCGATGTTCAACCCCGCGCCGCGCGCGACCCAGGTCTGGATCGCGGCGTCGGTGACGTGATAGTCCTTGACCTTGGTCGACGCCTTCACCTCGATCATCCGGTAGCCGCGGTCGCGGCGGATCAGCACGTCGGCGCGTACCAGGATGTCCATGCAGCGCAACGCCGGCTCGAACAGCGTGACGTCGCCCGGCTGTCCCAGCGCGGCGCGCGTCTCGTTCAGCGCGGCGGTGAGGTCGTCGACGTGGCCGATCAGCCGGCCCCCCGGATAAAGCCGCTGCGCCACCGCGCCGACCAGGTTGCCCTGCGCCATGCGGTTTTCGACCGCCTCGGTGCGTTCGCCGAGCTCGCGCCGGAAGGTCTGCAGCCACAGCCGCTTCGGGCATTGCCGGTAGGCGACGAGGCGGGATTTCGACAGGCGTATGCGGCGGTTGGGCATCGAAATGGGAGTCGGCGCGCCGATGGCGCCCGATCGGGTGATGCGTCGATTCTGGCACACCTGTCGTATAGGCAGACTTCCGCGCCATTTGCGGCGCCTGCTTGTTCCAGATCAAGGCCCGATGATGGTCTTTGGGTACAATGAGAATCGTTCTCATCCGGCCCCGTCGATTCGGGGTCCACCCCAAGTCATGTCACCCCTGATCGATCTCCCCGCCGGCCACGATGCGACCATCCTGGCCATCGACGGCGACCACCCGTTGCGCCAACGCCTGGCCGCACTGGGCCTGCGTCCGGGCCGGTCGCTGCGCCTGATGCGGCGCGGCGCCTTTGCCGGGCCGCTGCATCTGCGGCTGGGGACGACCGACGTCATCCTGCGTCGCCGCCACGCCCACGCCATCACCGTCCAGCGCTGACCGGCGGCGATGAAGCGGATCGCGCTGGTCGGCATGCCGAACACCGGCAAGTCGACTTTTTTTAATCGGGTGACCGGCGCCTCGGCACGGGTAGGCAACTGGCCGGGCGTCACCGTCGACCTGCTCGCCGCCCGCGTGCTGCTGGGCGGCGCGATGGTCGAACTGGTCGACCTGCCCGGCATCTACGACCTCGATGGGCTGGCGGACGACGAGCGCGTCGTTCAGGGCTTCCTGGCCAACGCCGACGTCGATCTCATCGCCATCGTCGCCGCGGCGCCGCAGATCGACCGGCAACTGCCGCTGGTGATGCGCCTGGCGGCGCTGGGCGTGCCGGCGGTGCTGCTGCTCAACATGGCCGACGAGGCGCGTCACCTGGGCATCCGCGTGGACGTCGACGCGCTGGCGCGCGAGCTCGGCATTCCGGTGGCGCTGATGGCTGCCAAGCGCGGCGACGGGCACGCGCAGGCGATGGCGCTGCTCGCGCGCGGCGTCGCGACGGGCGGCGGCGGCCGGCGTGCCGACCTGACCGTGGCCGGCGGATCACGACCGACGGGAGCGGGAGGCGACACGGATCATGGCCGTGGCCGTCGACGTGCCGGCGCGCCTGCCGGCCGGCATCACCGACCGCATCGACCGCGTGCTGCTGCATCCGCTGCTCGGCCTGCCGCTGTTCTTCCTGATGATGTTCGCGGTCTTCCAGGGCGTGTTCACGCTGGGCAAGCCGCTGCAGGATGCCATGAGCTGGCTGTTCGAGATGGCGCGGCAGCACGCATTGAACTCGATGCTCGCCCCGTTGCCGGAGATCGTTCGCGGCTTCCTGCTCGACGGGGTCTGGGCCGGCGTGTCGACGGTGGCGACGTTCGTGCCGCTGGTCATTCTGTTCTTCCTGTTCATGGCGCTGGTCGAGGACACCGGCTACCTGTCGCGCGCGGCGTTCCTGACCGACGCGCTGATGGCGCGCCTGGGCCTCGACGGGCGCAGCTTCGTCATGGTGCTGCTGGGCTTCGGCTGCAACGTGCCGGCGGCAATGGGAACGCGCATCATGCGCTCGCGGGCGCTGCGCCTTCTGACGCTGCTGATCGTGCCGTTCTCGCTGTGCTCGGCGCGGCTGCAGGTGTTCGTGTTCCTCGCCGCGGCGCTGTTCGTGCCGGCGCAGGGCGCGTGGGTGCTGTTTGCGCTCTACCTGGCGAGCTTCGCCGCGGCGATGCTGACGGCGCTGATCTTTCGCGGCCGCTACCGCAACGACGAGCCCTTCGTGCTGGAGCTGCCGCCCTACCGGCTGCCTACGCCTCGCCAGGTCGCGTTGCGCGCGTGGCACGAAGTGCGCCACTTCCTGAACCGTGCCACGCGCTTCATCGTCGCCGGCGTGATGCTGGTGTGGCTGCTCACCCATCTGCCCACCGGCGTTGCGCCGGGCGGTCCCGACACGTTCGCCGGCATGCTCGGCCGCCTGGCCGAGCCGGTGCTGGCGCCGATCGGCATCGACGCGCAGCTCACGGTCGCGCTGATCTTCGGCTTCGTCGCCAAGGAGATCCTGATCGGCGCCTTCGCGGTCATCTTCGGCGCCGAAGGACAGGCGCTGTCGACGACGCTGGCCGCGCACATCGACACGGTGCAGGCGATCTCGTTCATGCTGTTCACGCTGATCTACACACCCTGCCTGTCGATGATCGCCACGCTGCGCTCGGAGTCGCGCAGCGCACGCTTCACGCTGCTGTCGGTCGGCTGGTCGCTGCTGCTGGCGTGGCTGGTCAGCTTCGCCTTCTATCAGTCGGCGCGCGCATTGGGCTATTGACGCGTGCTGACCCCGCCGACGCACTGCGTCGGCGCCCCGGCGCCGCCGGTCCTTTTGACCGAGGTCAAAGCGCTCCCGATGGCCTGTAACCGGGTGTTGCAATCGCGAACATGCGGCGTCCGGATGCGTTCAAATGAATACAGCCGCGATGAGCGCGGTTCGCCCCGACGGAATCGGGGCCTTGCGATGAACGCAGAGGAGTCGATCATGAGGAAATTCACACTGGCAGTTGGAACCCTGGCGATTGCCGTCGGCGCGACGCTGGCGCTGGCGCATCCTCCGGGAGGCGGTTACGGCTACGGCGCGGGCGCCGGCTGCCCGGCCGCCGGTGATGCCACGGCGACCGCTGGCTGCCCGTTTGCCGGCGGCGGTCCTGGCTACGGCCCGGGTCCCGGCGCGGGCATGGGCTACGGTCGCGGTGGCGGTAACGGCATGGGTCCCGGACGCGGCATGGGCTACGGTCCCGGCGCCGGCATCGGCCCGGGCGGCGGGCAGGGCAATGCACTGCTGACGCCGGAAGAGCGGACCGCACACCGCGAAGCGATGCACAGCTTCAAGACGGTCGAGGAATGCACCGCCTATTTCGCGCAGCACCGGGAACTGATCGCCGAGCGCGCCAAGGAAAAGGGCGTGGCGGCACCGGCGGGTCCGCGCGGCAACCCATGCGAGCGGATGAAGGCGCGGGGAATGTTTGGCTGAAGATTCGCGGCGGCCAGGCAATCGCCGCCGCGAGCAGGTGCCGCTTACCGCCCGGACTTCGGCTGTACCGCGAATACGAAAGTCGCGCAGAAGTCGGTGCCGGGCAGCGGCGCCTTGATGTCCATCACCCAGCGCACGACGCCCTTCACGCGTTGGTCGCCGTTCGCCATCGCGGAGGCCGGCAGGTCGAACTGCACGGGAATGCCCTGCCGCGCATCGACCGATTTCGGGTCGATCTTGCGGGTCGCCTCCCAATGCAATCGGTCGTTGTTCCGATGCCGGTTGATCGACGAGACCGCCGGCACCGACTCGATGCATTGCACGTTGACCACGTAGTCGCCGGTCGGCGCGATGTCGGTGGCGCAGCGGACCACGCCCTTGAGCGTGCGGCCGAGTTCGATGCGGTCGCCGTCGATCTCCAGCACCGTCGCGCCGAACTTGCGCCCGACGAGGGTGCCGCGGATTCCCAGCGCCAGGTAGCCCAGGCCGATCAGGCCGGCCACGATGGGCAGGAATGCGACTGGATCGAAGTCCGCTGAATTGATGTCGAGAACGATCGTCGGTCGGAGATAGAGTTGCAGGCCGACCGCCGCGCACAGCAGAACCGCCGCCATCATCCAGTGGGTCGTGGCGTTGAACCCCGCGGCGTTCTCGAAGGTAAGTTTCCGCGATGATGCGGTCGCCGTAGCGTGCCTTGGCCATGCCGGTTCTCTCCGATGGTGATGGTCGAAGCCGTTGGTCAGGCCGGCGCGCAGAAGACCACGCCCTCGGGACCGTAGCCTTCGGAGACGCTGCCGTTCGCCTTCATCTGGTCGCGAATGACGATGCTGGTCATGTAGCGATGGTTCGAGTCGGTGCGCTGGTTCCAGGTCCGCATCACCGGCGTGGTTCCCGCCGGACAGGCGCCGGTATCGACATCGGGAAAGCGCATCTGGAACACTTCGCCGCTCTCGATCTCCCAGGCGCCGGCGAACTTGGCGCCCACGTCCAGGCACTCCAGCACGCCACCGGTGTAGAAATGCGAATCGAGCCCGGCCTGGGGCAGGCCGTAGTAGCGGCAGACCGGGAGCCGGTCGGAGGGCCCGCCGCTGCCGGCGGCATAGGCGTTGAAACTCTGGCCGGTGCGCGCCCAGCCCGGATGGACCTTGTTGTCGAGGTCGCTGATTTCCTTCGGGATCGCGGTGATGAAATAGTGATCGCTCGCCGCATGGTAGAACTCGACGGCCTGGACGATGATCGGCGGAGGCGCAGGCTTGACGCTTGGCGTGATCACCATGGCCAGCTTGACCTCCACCGGCGGACCGGCCAGCGCGGATCGGAATAGACTTGAAGTACCGATACGTGGACGAAACAGACCGAGGGTGCCGGACGCGCCGATCGAGTAGGTGTCAGCCGATGACGTGTTGTTGAATCCGCGCGCAGCGGGAGGGTCGGACGACTGCCAACTGGCGCCGGTTACGCCATAGATTCCGAATGCACCGGAGACTCCAACGCTGATGGCGAAGTCGTTGTCCCTCGCCGTGGCTTTGACGAATTTCACATCATCGGCGACCTGAAAGGACTGCACATTCGTTCTCACCGTCGTTCCGGCGCGGGGATGGCAATACACGTAGGCGAAGAGCCTCATCCGTGAAAATCGAACCGTCGGCGTATACAGCCCAGGCGTCCGGGGCCTCATGGATGCCGTCAGCGCGCGCGCTCAAGGGAGGGGCGGCCGTCCAGTCCGGATAGTCCGCGCCGATCTCCAGCTCGCCAGCCCAAAAGCCGCCGCCGGTCGCGAGGAGGCCCGACGGGCATGCCGCGCGAACCGTCCTTGATTGCCCAGGGATAATGGTGACTGCGCCGACGGCGGTTGCGGAGCCGAATTCCGGCCTTCCGCACAACGCCTGCACAAAGACTTTCTGTACGCCGTTGGAGTCATTGTAGAAGACGACATTCGAACCCACGGGCCCACCGTACACGCCTTCGACCAGCGGCACCGTGCCCGTGGATGTCACCGGCTGCATGCCCCGGACCACAACCCCGCCTGACGGCGGCGATCGTGACTGTCTGGGAGAGCAGGACAAGATCGCTCGGGCAACGGACCGGCAGTTGCTCGATCGCCTTCGAACTGAGCGACCTGGTCGTGCTGGTACTCCGAATGTCGATGAATCGCGGCGTTGACCGCCGTCGATACGCCCACGCTAGCGACGGCGATGATCATGGCGATTCGATGAGCAAAGCTATCCACGTGAACTCCTCCGTATTCGGGTTTCGAACGGATGGCGACGCCCGCGCGTGCGTCGGGAAGTTCAGAATGCAGGAGGAAATCGATCGCTAGGGCTGCGATGCGACTTGGGCCGGCGTCATGCGCGGTGAAAGCTACCGTACGCCGTTGCCGTCGAAATTGCAAACGCGCACCACGCTGCGCGGACCGCCGGTTGTCGCGCTGCCGCCGTGCAGCATTGCGCGAAGCGCCGGACGTCGAAGCGCGCTGAAGCATCGTTGACATCGAAATCGACGCAGGGCGCAGTCCGCCGGAAACTCGCGGCGCGAACAAGGTCACTGGCACGGAAAAAATCTGCCGCGTCGTGGTCGGCGCAACCGATCAATCATCGGGCGATGTCACGCAAGCCGCGCCGTTGACCGAATTCGGCGTTCCATCCACAGGGTTATCAACCGCAGATGTGGATAACTGCCTTGCGGACATCGCTTCTAGGACCCGTCGATCACCCGACCCCGCGTCGCCTTGATCTTGCCGCGCTTGACTTTTTCGTCGACGCGCCGGCGCTGCGAACCCTTGGTGGGCCGGGTCGCACGGCGTGCCGCCGGAACATGCGCGGCGGCCTCGACCAGCGCCTGCAGCCGTGCCATCGCGTCCTCGCGGTTGCGCTCCTGCGTCCGATAGCGCTGCGCCTTGATGATCACCACGCCGTCGGCGCTGATGCGCGCATCGCGGTGCGCCAGCAGCCGTTCCTTCACCGCCTCCGGCAACGACGAGGCGCGCACGTCGAAGCGCAGGTGGACGGCGGAGGAGACCTTGTTGACGTTCTGTCCGCCGGCGCCCTGCGCACGCACCGCCGTCCACTCGACCTCGGAGTCGGCAATGGCGATGTTTTCCGCGGAGGCGGCGATCGGATCCACTACTTGAACAACTGCATCAGCGCGTTGGCGACGCCGGCCGGATCCACGCTGACGCTGGCGCTGGTGCTGCGCGAGCGCGTGGTGACGCTGCCGTCGGCATTGCGCGTGGTGCTGCTGGAGCTGGACAGCGTCGTCGACTTCTGGATCGGCCGCAGTTGCCCGCCGAGGATGCCGATGCCCGACATCAACGCCGACCGGCTGGCGTCGTCCATGCCGCCGGCCCCGGGCTGCGCCGGAACGGCGATCTGCGGGGCGGTCCCGGCTGCGCCGGGCGCGGGCATTGTCCCGGCGGCGGAACGGCGCTCGTACTCGCGCTGCTCGTAGGCGAACACCGTGGTGGTGTCGCCGCGCATGTCGACGATGGCGACGAGCGGCGCGCCGGTGCCGTCGTCCGGCCCATAAAGACGGGTGACGCCGTCGGCTCCGGTGGTCGCCTTGAAGCCAATGTCGCGCATGCGGTCGAACACATGCTCGCCCAGCGACCCGGCAAAGACATAGGCCTGTGCGATCAGCGCCTGCCGCCAGTCGAATATCCCGCCAGCGGCGAGCATTCCGGGGACGCCGTCCATCCGCCACATCGCCAGCGTCAGGTCGGGCGCGATCTGGCGCATGTCGTTCGGAGGGCCGGTCATGGCGCGTACCTGGTCGATCGACATCATGACGCTCACGCGGTCGAGCGTGGGCAGGTCCAGCGCCAGCGCAGGCGCGGCGGTTCCGGCGGCAGCGGCGAAGACCGCCAAGGCCAGCGCCCGCCGCCAGGGCGGTGGACGGTCGGTCGGGGAAACACCGGCATTGCTTCGAGGCGGCATGACGTCGTCCAAGGCGCCCTCCAGGGCAGGATCGGCCGCTGCGCGGCCCCGCGCGCATTGTTTCACCCGCCTTGCCGCCGAACAAGCGGAACGGTTCCTGGACCTGTCGCGTATCCCGGCGACTTATTGGGTACCATGGCGGTCTCGCGATGAGGGTCGGGGCAGGCGGCAGATGAACGAGCAGGCGAAGGTGCTGGTCGTCGACGATACGCCGCACAACGTCAAGTTGCTGGCCGACCTGCTGACGGTCAAGGGCTACGCGGTGACGACGGCGGTCAACGGCGAGGAG
This sequence comes from uncultured beta proteobacterium, assembly GCA_963699765.1. GTDB lineage: Bacteria > Pseudomonadota > Gammaproteobacteria > Burkholderiales > Casimicrobiaceae > VBCG01. The sequence continues at coordinate 33,279 of CAVOVD010000020.1, forward strand.
GCGCTGGCGAAGATCGCCGCCGACCCGCCGGACATCGTGTTGCTCGACGTGATGATGCCGGGCCTGTCCGGCTACGATGTCTGCCGGCGCATCCGCGCCGATCCGGCGACCGCGCTGCTGCCGGTGGTGCTGTGCACGTCGCTCGACCCGCAGCAGGAGCGGATCAACGGCATCGCCGCCGGCGCCGACGATTTCCTGGGCAAGCCCATCAATCAGCCCGAGCTCTTCGCGCGCGTGCAGTCGCTGCTGCGCATCCACCGGCTGCACGAGGAAACACAGCGGCAGGCACGCGAGCTGGCGCAGTGGAGTGCCACGCTGGAGGAGCGGGTGGCGAAGCAGGTCGCCGAACTCGAGGGGTTGTCGCGGCTGAAGCGTTTCTTTTCGCCCAAGCTGGCCGAACTGATCCTGGAGGGCGGTGCCGACGACCCGCTGAAAAGTCGCCGTCGCGAGATCGCCGTGGTGATGTGCGACCTGCGCGGTTTCACCGCGTACGCCGAGTCGACGGAGCCCGAGGAATTGATGCGCACGCTCGGCGCCTTCCACGCCGAGATGGGCCGGCTGGTCATGGCGCACGAGGCCACGCTGGAACGCTTCACCGGTGACGGCATGATGGCCTTTCTCGGCGACCCGGAGCCCTTCGACGACTGCGCGCAGCGCGCCGTTGCGCTGGCGCTGGACATGCGCGACGCCGCGCAGGCACTGACCGAGAAATGGAAGAAGCGCGGTGTAGAACTCGGCCTTGGCATCGGCGTCGCGCAGGGTTTCGCGACCGTCGGCGCCATCGGCTTCGAGGGCCGCATCGATTACGGCGCCATCGGCACCGTCACCAACCTGGCGGCGCGGCTGTGCCAGCAGGCCAGGGCGGGCGAGGTCATCATCGCGCAGCGCGTTTACGCCGAAGTCGAATCCATGGTCGAAATCGAAGACCTGGGGGAATTGCAGCTGCACGGGTTCGCCCGGCCCATTAGGGCGTATCGTTGCGGCAGCCGGCGTGGGCCGGCGGCAGGGACGGGGTGACGCATGAGACGCAGAAACGTCTGCCGGGCACTTTCGCTGCTTCCCGTTGCGATGAGCCTGCCGCTGGCGGCGCAGGCGAAGCCGCCGCTGCGCATAGCGTGGGCGACGATGGACAGCGCCTCGTCGGGCGCGCCTCTGCTGGCGGCGTTTCGTGGCGGCATGGCCGAACAGGGCTATGTCGAAGGCAGGAACTATGTGGTCGAGACCTGGTGGGGAAACGGCTCGGCGGCGCGTCTGGAGCAACAGGCGCGCGGCGGCCCCGAGCCGCGCCCGGACGTCATCGTCGCGCACAGCGGGCTGGCGTTGGGGCCGATCCTGCGCTCCGGCGTGACCACGCCGGTGATCTTCGGCATGAGCGCCGACCCGGTCGAGGCGAAGATCGTCGCCAGCTACGCGCGACCCGGCGGCCACGTCACCGGCATCACGCTGTTCGCCACCGACCTCTTCGGCAAGCGCATCGGGATGCTCAAGGAGATCATGCCGGGGGTCAAGCGCATCGCCATCATCGCCAACCCCGGGCATCCGGGGGAACAGAAGGAATTGAAGGCGGCACGCGAGGCGGCGGCCTCGCTGGGCATCGAGGTGCGATATTTTCCGACGCGCGACGTCGCCGAACTCGACGCCGCGCTGGCGGAGATCGCCAGGTCGCGCATCGACGCGATGGTGGTCTTTTCCGACGGCTTCGCCCAGACGCAGAACGGCCGGATCGCCGAATTCTCGGTGGCCAAGGGCATTCCCGCTGTCGGCGGCTGGGCGCATTTCGCCCAGGGTGGCTTCCTGCTCACCTACGGGCCATCGTTTCCGGACCTCTACCGTCGCCTCGCCACCTACGCGGTGCGCGTGGACAAGGGCGTCAAGCCCGGGGAACTGCCGATCGAGCAGCCGGTCGTGCTCGAACTCGTCGTCAACCAGAAGACCGCGAAAGCGCTGGGCCTGACGGTGCCGACGTCGCTGCTCGCGCGCGCCGACACCGTGATCCGGTAGGTTGACGGACCGTGAGCCCGACCGCCGCATGACCAGTCGCCGCGCGTTCCTGGCCGGCGTGGGTGCGCTGGGCGCCGCCATTTCGGTGCGCGCCCAGTCGGCGCCGCGGCGCCTCGGCTGGGTGTGCTATGCGCCGCCGGGCGCGGCGCTGGTCGCGTTCCGGGACGGCATGGCGGCACTCGGTTATTCCGGCGCGCGCGAGGTCGGCATCGAGGTCCGCGTTGTCGAGAACAACGGCGAACGCGTCAAGGCGGTTGTCGACGAGTTGATCGCGCAACGGGTTGCGGTGATCGTGACGCAGGCCGCCGTGAGCCCGCTGGCCAACCGCCTGGCCGCCGGTCGCGTGCCCGTCGTTTTCGCGTTCAGCGGCGATCCGGTGATCGCCGGCATGGCGGAGAGCTTTGCGAGTCCGGGCGGCAACACCACGGGCATGTCGTTCCTGGCGCTGGAGCTGGTCGGCAAGCGCTTCGAGGTGATGAGGGAACTCGAGCCCGCGGTTCGGCGCGTCGCCATCCTGGCCAACCCGTTCCATGCCGGCGAGGGGTCCGAGCGGCAGGCGTCATTGAACATCGTGAAGGCAATGGGCCTCGAGTCCGAGTACGTGCAGCTGAAGTCCGGCGAGGACCCGCAATCCGCCTTCGACCAGATCAGGCGCGCGCGAGTCCAGGGCCTGGTCGTTTTTCAGGACGCTGGAATGGTCGCGCGCGCGCCCAGCGTTGCGCAATTCGCAATCAAAGAGAAACTCATCGCGACATCAGGGTGGTCGCAATTCGCCCATGCCGGGTTCGTTGCGTCGTACGGGCCGAACCTCAACGCCGTGTTTCGGCATCTCGCGCAGTACGTCGACAGGATACTGAAGGGCGCGCGCGCAGGTGAACTGCCGGTCGAGTTGCCCACGCGCATCGAACTGGTCATCAACCTGCGCAGCGCCCGCGCGCTCGGACTCAATGTGCCGCAGTCCGTCCTGCTGCGCGCGGACGAGGTGATCCAGTGATCGGTCGACGGGCCGTACTCGCCGCCCTTTCCGCCCTGGCGGCGGCGCCTTTCGCGCGCGCACAACCGCGCCCGGACCTGCCGCGCATCGGACTGCTGTTCGCCGCGGCACCGCCGATGGTCGCCGGGCGCGTCGATGCGCTTCGCAATGCATTGGCCAAGCTTGGCTACAGCGAGGGAAAGCAGTTCGTCTTCGAAGCCCGATATGCAAATGGCGTCCTCGCGCGCATGCCGGCGCTGGCCGCAGATCTGGTGAAAATACCCGTAAACGTGATCGTTACCGGCGGATCGTCGGCGACGCGCCCGGCGATGAAGGCGACCGGGACGATTCCGATCGTCATGGGGCAGGATAACGATCCGGTCGGATCGGGAGCGGTTGCCAGCCTTGCCCGCCCGGGCGGCAACGTGACAGGGATGTCGACGCAGGTTCCTGAACTGAGCGCGAAGCAGATGGCGCTATTGGCGGAAATGGTCCCCGGCCTTTCCCGTGTCGCCATCATCGGGGACTCCGGGGAGGCGGGCAATGCGCAATCGGTCGCCGAAGTGCAGCGTGCCGCGGCACTGCTCAATATCCGTACGGAAGTCCTCGATCTGCGCAAGGACGGCGATCCGGTGCAATTGTTTGCTGCGGCGGCCAACGCGCAAGCGGGCGCGGTGCTGGTTCTGGCAAGCGCCTATTTGTTCGCCCGGCAGGACGAGGTCATCGCGCTGGCGGCAAAGGCCAGGTTGCCGGCGATCTATGCCCACCATGGGTTCGTCCAACAGGGCGGGCTCGCCACCTACGGCGTCGATGCGGTGGACCTGTTCGCGCGCGCGGCGGTCTATGTCGTCCGGATTCTCAACGGCGCGAAACCGGCGGAACTTCCGGTCGAGCAACCGACGAAACTGGAGTTCGTGATCAACCTCAGGGCCGCGAATGCAATCGGTCTGACGATTCCACGGACGTTGCTGCTGCGCGCGGACGAGGTGATCCAGTGAACGGGCCCGGCGAAACCTACCACGGACGCCTGTTTCGCAAATACCTGCTGCTGATCATGCTGCTGGTGACCGTCGCGCTGCTCGCCTCCGGCGCCACCAGCATCTACTTCGCCTACCAGGAGAACCGCAACGCGCTGGCCGACCTGCAGCGCGAAAAGGCGATCGCCGCCGCGGCGCGCATCGAGCAATACGTGCGTACCATCGAGCAGCAGCTGAAATTCGCGGCACTGCCGCAGCTCGACGCCTCCGACGTGGAATTGCGCCGTATCGAATTCCTGAAGGTGCTGCGTCAGGCGCCTGAGGTCACCGACATCGCCCAGCTCGACGGCAACGGCCGCGAGCTGATCGCGGTTTCCCGCCTCGGCATGGACGTGGTCGGATCCGGCAAGGACCGCTCGCAGGATCCGGCGTTCCGCGGCGTCAAGCGTGGACAGACCTGGTTCGGTCCCGTCTATTTCCGCAAGGAAACCGAGCCGTACATGACCATGGCGATCCGCTCCGGCGGCGACAATGGCCCGGTGACCGTCGCCGACGTCAACCTCAAGTTCATCTGGGACGTGGTTTCGCGGATCAAGATCGGCGACAAGGGAAAGGCCTACGTGGCGGACGCCAATGGGTACCTGGTTGCCGACCCCGACATCGGCCTGGTCCTGCGCAAGACCAGCCTGGCCGAACTGGCGCATGTGAAGGCGGCGAGGACGATCGACGCCGACGACGAGCCGGCGCTGGAGTCGAAGAACCTCGCCGGCGCGCCGGTCCTGGTCGCGGTGGCGCCGATCGAAATTCTCGACTGGAAGGTGTTCGTCGAGCAGCCGATTTCCGAGGTCTACGCCAGGCTCAACGCGTCGATCCTGCGCACGGGCCTGCTCCTTCTTGCCGGTCTCATCCTGTCGGCCTTCGGCGCACTGGTGCTGGCGCGCGGCATGGTGCGGCCGATCCGCACGCTGTCCGACGGCGCGCGGCGCATCGGCGAGGGCGACCTCGACCAGACCATCGACGTGCACACCGGCGACGAGCTCGAGGCGCTGGCCAAGCGCTTCAACCGGATGTCGGTGCAGCTGCGCGAATCCTATGCGGGCCTCGAGCGCAAGGTCGACGAGCGCACGCGCGAGTTGCAGAATGCGCTGGAGCAGCAGACCGCGATCAGCGAGATCCTGCGGGTGATCTCGGCGTCGCCGACGGACGTCCAGCCGGTGCTCGACGCCGTTGCCGAACGCGCGGCGCATCTGTGCGACGCGACGCTCGCCCGCGTCATGCTGGTCGACGGAAGCCTGCTGCGGCCGGCGGCCGAATACTGGGACGGCCGTCTCACGCGGGACGCCGAGTGGGTTCCCACTTCGCCCGTGCCGCTGGATCGGACCTCGCTCACCGGTCGCGCTGCGCTGGAGCGCGCGACCATCCACGTCGCCGACGTGATGACGGTGGTCGACGGCGAATATCCGGGCGCGAAGGAAAACATGCTCCGCCTGGGATGCCGCGCCGTCCTGGCCGTGCCGCTGGTCCGGGAAGGCGGAGCCTATGGCGGGATGTTCCTGGCCCGGCAGGAGCCCGGACATTTTCCGCCCGACCAGGTCGCGCTGGTCGAGACCTTCGCGCGGCAGGCGGCCATCGCCATCGACAATGTCCGGCTGTTCCGCGAAATCGAGGAAAAGAGCCGCCAGCTCGAGATCGCCAACCAGCACAAGTCCGCGTTCCTGGCCAGCATGTCGCACGAGCTGCGCACGCCGCTGAACGCGATCATCGGCTTTTCCGAGGTGCTGCTCGCGCGGCTGTTCGGGGAATTGAACGAAAAGCAGGACGATTACCTGAAGGACATTCATTCGTCCGGCAAGCACCTGCTGTCGCTGATCAACGATGTGCTCGACCTGTCCAAGGTCGAGGCGGGCAAGATGGAACTCGAGGTGACGACCTTCGACCTGCCGAATGCGATCTCCGACGCCATGGCGCTGATTCGTGAACGCGCGATGAAGCACGGCATCGCGCTGGGCCTCGACGCGCCGGAGGACCTCGGCACCATCGACGCCGACGAACGCAAGTTCAAGCAGATCATGCTCAACCTGCTGTCCAATGCGGTGAAGTTCACGCCGGACGGCGGGCGCGTCGACGTCACGGCGACTGCCGAGGACGGGAAATTCGTGATGGCGGTCCGGGACACCGGCATCGGCATTGCCGAGGCCGACCAGCAGTCGGTGTTCGAGGAGTTCCGCCAGGTCGGGACCGACTACACGAGCAAGCAGGAAGGCACCGGGCTGGGTCTCGCGCTGACCCGGCGCTTCGTCGAATTGCACGGCGGACGCATCTGGCTGACCAGTACGCCGGGCAAGGGTTCCACATTCTATTTCTCTTTGCCGAGCCGCCGATGAGCCTGATCCTGATCGTCGAAGACAACCCGCGCAACATGAAGCTGGTGCGCGACGTGCTGCAGGTCAAGGGCTACGAGACCATCGAGGCGACGACCGCCGAGGATGGGCTTGTGGCCGCGGCGGAACGACTGCCCGACCTGATCCTGATGGACATCCAGCTGCCGGGGATGAACGGCATCGACGCGCGCCGGGCGCTGCGCGCGAACCCGGCCACCGCGGCGATTCCCGTCATCGCCGTCACCGCCTCGGTGATGCAGCAGGACCGCAAGCTGATCACCGAGGCCGGCTTCGAAGGCTACATCGGCAAGCCGATCAACCTCGCCGAGTTCCTCGAAACGGTCCGTGCCGCGCTGGAAAAGCGGCCCTGATCCTCCCGCGGCGCCGCGCGACCGCCTGCCGGGTCGGGAAACCGCGGCTGCGATGACCGCCATCATCGGGGAAACCCGACGCCGGGTACGGTGCGTCCTTGCCCGCCGCCTGATGCGGCGTCGGCCTCGTTTCAGCTTCCATTCAGCTTGGTCCGGCAGGATGCCATGTGCGGGCGCCGGCCAATCAAGGCTGCGCCACAAGCTGAAGGAGCGAACGTGCAACGACTCTACTTCGCCGGACTTGCGCTGGCTGCGATCTCCCTGACCGCAACCGCCCAGACTGCGGTCTCGCCTCCCGGGCGCCTGTTGGCGTCGAACTGCTTCCAGTGTCACGGCACCGACGGCCGCGGCGGCTTCGAGAAGCTGGCTGGCAAGTCGTCCAGGGACATCTACAACGATCTGCGCGAGATGAGGGCGGAGAGCAAGCCCGGAAACATCATGAACCGGCATGCGGCCGGCTTCACCGACGCGCAGCTCAAGCTGATCGCCGATTACTTCGCCACACGACGCTGAACGCGGGAGTCCGACATGAAAGCAAGAATGAATCGCCGGCGGATGCTGGCCACGCTGGGCGCAGTCTCCGCGAGCGCATTGGCGCTGTCGTTTCCCGCGCGGGCGGATGACGAGCACGAAGACGAGGAAGACAGCGGGTACTCGTCGGGTTCCGGCAGCACGGCGCCCACCCTGCCGATCACCGGCCTCAGCGGCCGGGTCGTGGTGTTAGGTGGCGGCATGGGCGGCGCCACGGCGGCCAAGTACCTGCGCCTCTGGGGCGGCGCCGGAATCGAGGTGACGCTGATCGAGCGCGAAGGCGTCTACACGTCGAACATCCTGTCGAACCTGGTGCTCAACGGCAACGTCGCCATGAACAGCCTGTATTTCGACTATTCGAGGCTGCGCGCCGGCTACGGGGTCAAGGTGCTGCAGGCCAACGTTGAAAGCATACTTCCCGGCCAACGGAAGGTCGTCTACACGCAGAACGGCGTGACCGCCGAGGCGAGCTACGACCGGCTGATCGTTGCGCCGGGGATCGATTTCGACTTCCCGCCCGGGCTCACGACGCCGGAGGCGCAACTCGCGGTGCCGCATGCCTGGAAGGCCGGGGCGCAGACGCTGACGCTTCGCGACCAGTTGCGGGCGATGGCGCCGGGAGGCACGTTCATTCTCACGATTCCCCCGAAACCCTACCGTTGCCCACCCGGGCCCTACGAGCGCGCCTGTGTCGTCGCCGACTGGCTGAAGCGCAATCGCCCTGGTTCGAAAGTCCTGGTTCTTGACGCGAATCCTGCGATCACCGCCGAGGCGGGGACGTTTACCCAGGCGTTCAACGTCACCTACAAGGGCATCGTGACCTATGTCCCCAACGCGGCGGTCACCAGCGTGGACGTCGCCGCAGGCATCGTCAACACGGGCATGGGCCCGTTTCACGGCGACGTGCTGAACGTCATTCCGCCGCACCGGGCAGGGAGGATCCTCGACGGCACGGGCCTCGTCAACGACAGCGCCGGACGGTTCGCCGTGGTTGACGTCCTGTCCTACGAGTCGACCGCGCCATCGTGCCAGGGCATTCACGTCATCGGTGACGCGTCGGCGACGACCCAGCCGAAGGCCGGACATATCGCGAACCAGGAAGCCAAGGTCTGCGCCGACGCGGTCGTCAGGGCATTCGCAGGCAGGGCGCCGGATCCGGCACCGGTCACCAACTCGGCCTGCTATTCGCCGATCACCGCCAAGACCGCGTCGTGGCTCACTGCGGTGTTCGCCTATGATCCGGTGACAAAGTCGATGCTGCCGGTGCCGGCATCCTCCGCCGAGGCCAGCAGTCCGTCGGGCGACCACTACGAGGACATGTTCCTGTGGTGGAAAACGCTGATGACGGATTCGTTTGCGTAGCGTCATGGATCGGCATCGCGTTCCGCGTAAGCTGGCGGCATGCGGCTGCTTCTGGTGGAGGACGATCCCGCCCTGGGCGGGGCGATCCGCGACTATCTGACGCGGGAAGCGTACGTGGTCGACTGGGCCACGTCGCTGGCCTCGGCACGCGCGAGCCTCGGCAGCGACCACGTGTCCGTTGTCCTCGATCTCGGCCTGCCGGACGGTGAAGGGCTTGCCCTGCTGCCGCTGGTGAGGCGGCAGGACACGCCGCCTGCAGTGATCATCCTGACCGCGCGCGATCGACTCTCCGACCGCATACGCGGGCTCGATGCCGGTGCCGACGACTACCTGGTCAAGCCGTTCGATCTGGCGGAGCTCGCCGCGCGCCTGCGGGCAACCGCACGCAGGCACGCCGGGCGGCGTTCGCCGGTCATCTCGCTCGGCCCCGTCGCGATCGATCCGGCGGCGCGCGAGGTACGCCTTCGCGGCGTTGCGCTGCAACTGACCGCGCACGAGTACGCGCTGGTGATGGCATTCGTCCGCCAACCACGCCGGGTCCTGACCCAACGCCAGCTGGAGGAATCCATCTACCCGCTCGACGCGGGCGCGGCAAGCAACGTCGTTGAAGTCTACGTGTCCCGGCTGCGTCGCAAGCTCGGGTACGAAGCGATCAGGACAGTGCGCGGGCTCGGTTACCAATGGGGGTGGCAGGATCCCGCCGTGCCGACGGGCGATTCGTGACGCGGAGGGCAATGGGTTCGGCGACGGCGGCGCTGACGCGCAGCCTGGTCGTCGGCCTCACGCTGCTATGGCTGGTCGGCGTCGTCGGCAGCGGGCTGGTGCTCCAACGGCTGATCGACGCGAAGTCCGACGACGAATTGCAGGAAAGCGGCGCCATCGTCTTGACGGTCATCCGCAACACCGACGACCTGCTGGTCGCGGCCGCCGTGATGGGCGATGCAAGGCCGCCGGCGCAGCCCGAACCGGCGCATGCGCGCTTCGTCTACCAGGTGCGCGACGCGGCCGGGCATCTGCTGCTGCGCTCCCACAGCGCTCCGGCCGAGCCCTTCGAAGTGGCGCTGCGGGAGGGCCTGACCGATGCGCCGCCGTGGCGCGTCCTGACGCTTGCCGACCCGGAGCGGGGCCGCTGGGTGCACTTCGCCGACCCTCTGGCCGAGCGCCGCGAGGCGTTGTTCGAGGCGCTGCTGTGGCTGATGCTGCCGCTGGCGGCCTTGCTCGCGTTCGCGGTGTACATCGTCTATCGCGCGTCGCGTTCGCTCGCCGCGCAGGTGGAGCGGACCGCGAAGGCGATGTCCAGTCAGGATCCGCAGGCGCTGGGATTGCTGCCATTGTCCGGAGTGGTGACCGAAATGCGTCCCGCGGTGGAGGCCACCAACCACCTGATCGCGCGCCTTAGCGACGCGCTGGAGTCGGAGCGCAGCTTCACCTACAACAGCGCGCACGAATTGCGCACGCCCATCGCGGCGGCGCTGGCGCAGGCGCAGCTGCTCGCCGACAGCGGGAGCGGCACGCCGCAGGCCGCGCAGGCCCGGGCGCTCGCCGCGTCTTTGTCGCGGCTTGCGCGTCTTGCCGAGCGCCTGCTCGCCCTTGCCCGTGCCGAGGGGACCGAGCCGCTGGCGCGCCGGTGGGTGGATCTCGCCGAAGTCGTCCGGCTGGTCGTCGAGGAGTTCCGCGCCGACCGCCGACTTGCCGGTCGGCGGATGCGGGCCATGGTCGCGCCGGCGCGTATCCGCGGCGATCTCGATGCGGTCGGACTGGTGCTGCGCAACCTCATCGAGAATTCGCTGCTGCACGCCACCGGCAGCCAAACGATCACCGTGGCCTGCGGCGAGAACAGGTCTGGCGCGTTCCTGTCGGTGGCCGACGACGGGTGCGGGGTCGCGCAGGATGAGATTTCGCGGCTGACCAGGCGCTTCGCCCGGGGCACCGGTGCCGGAGGACAGGGCGCCGGTCTCGGGCTGTCCATCGTGCAGACGCTCGCGCGCCGGCTCGGCGCGAAGCTGACGCTGAATAGTCCTGCCGCAGGCGCTCGTTGCGGATTCGAAGCCCGCTTGAGTTGGGCAGCGCAGACCATGGCCGACGCCAGCGAGCTGCGCCGATGAGGTTGGCGGTTGCCTGTCGTAGAATCGCCGTTCCATCGGCCTTGCTTCGAAATCCGGAAACGTCCCGTCAGCCCCCGCCGTGGAATTGCGCGTATGAATCCTGACATCATCGTCATCGGCGCCGGCATCTCCGGTCTTACCGCGGCCTACGACCTGCAGCGGCGTGGCCTGGCGGTCGAGGTGCTCGAGGCGGCACCCCGCGCCGGCGGCGTCATCGCCACGGTCCGCCGCGACGGCGCGCTGTACGAACGCGGTCCGAACAGCACGCTCGACACGTCGCCGCGGATCGGCGAATTGCTCGCGGAACTCGGCATCGACGATGCGCGGACGAACGCCGGCAGCGTCGCCTCCATACGCTACATCGTCCGCGACGGGCTCCTGCGGCCATTGCCGACGTCGCCGGGAAAATTCCTGACCACGGCCGCGTTTTCTCTGAAGGCCAAGCTGCGCCTGCTGCGCGAGCCGTTCATCGGCCGCGCGGCCGCCGGTTCCGATGAGTCGATCGCCGCCTTCGTCAGGCGCCGCCTGGGCGATGAGTTCCTCGACTACGCGATCGATCCCTTCGTCGCCGGCATCTACGCCGGCGATCCCGAGCGCATCTCGGTCGCCGCGGCCTTCCCGCGGCTGCTCGCGCTCGAGCAGAAGTACGGCAGCCTGATCAAGGGGCAGATCCTGGGCGCGAAGGAGCGCCGCCGCAGCGGCGAGGTGGCGAAGAACAGTGCCGGCAGCTTCTCCTTCCGCGAGGGCATGCAGACGCTGACCGACGCGCTGGCCGGCAAACTGCTCCGGCTTTCGACCGGCGTCGAAGTGCGCAGCATCAACCGCCTGGACGACGGCGGCTTCGTGGTCGAGGCCCGGCAGAATGGTCAACCGTTCCGCCGCCAGGCCAGGGCAGTGATCGTCGCGGCGCCCGCGCCCGCAGCGGCGGCGATGATCGGTGAGCTCGCGCCGGATGCCGCCCGGGCGCTTGCCGGCATCGGTTACGCGCCCATCGCGATCGCCGCCAGCGTCTATCGGCGCGCCGACGTCGCGCATTCGCTGGCGGGCTTCGGCTTCCTGGTGCCGCGGGTCGAGCGGCGCGCCATTCTCGGCGGGTTGTTTTCGAGCAGCATGTTCGAAGGCCGCGCTCCGGACGGCGCGGTGCTGATCACCACCTTCCTCGGCGGCCGGCGCGACCGCGACATGATGCAACTGTCCGACGACGGCCTCGGCGCCGCGGTACGCGCCGAGCACGCCGACCTCCTGGGCGCGCGCGCGCCGCCGCAGTGGGAGGAATTGATACGCTGGCCACAGGCGATTCCGCAGTACGACCTTGGGCATCTGGAACTGTTGCGCGCCGTCGAGAAGGCGGAGGCGGCGTTGCCGGGGCTGCGGTTCTGCGCCAACTGGCGCGGCGGCGTGTCCGTCGGCGACCGCATCGTGCGCGGACGCGAGACGGGCGAGGAGGTCAGCCGCTTTCTCGCCGCCCTTCCCGCGCCGGTCGCTGCGGCGCCGGTGCTCTAGAGTCGCTTTGCCACTGCGGCGGCGAGCGCAACGGAGTCCCGCGCCATGGTTTCGTCGACTGCGACGGCGAGGGCGAGTTCGTCGGCGTCGAGCGGCTCCAGTTCGCGCAGTTGGCGCTCGAGTACGGCGATGGTCGCCTCGGAGGCGTCGGTGCCCGCGGCATCGCGTGCGCGCAGCCGCTGCCGAAGCGTCGCGGTTGCCGCCTGCGGCGCGAGTATGGCGAAGGGCACGCCCAGGTCGCGCGCGAGCGCGCAAAAGGCGCGGCGCTGCGCAAGGTCGAGAAACGTGGCGTCGACGATGACCGGAAAACCGGCGCCGAGGATCGTGCGCGCAAGTTCGGCCAGGCGCGAATAGGTGCGCTCGGACATCCCGGCCGCGTAGAGGCCGCCGGCAATCGGTGATCCGGAACGTGCCAGTGGCGCGAGTCCCGCCAGGCGCTTGCGTTCGACGTCCGAGCGGATGCGGATCCAGTCCCCGGCTTCGGCGAGTTTTGAGGCGACGAAACTCTTGCCGCTGCCCGATAGGCCATGGGTGATCAGCAGTGCCGGGCCTGACGGATGCGCGAATGCCTCCGCGAGGTCGAGGTGCGCGATGAAGTCGCGCTCGTCGCGCTCGCGCGCCTGCGAATCGGATTCCTGCGTGGCGCGGATCGCCGCCACCTTGGCGCGGACCATCGCCCGGTAGACCATGTAGAAGCGCAGCACGGGCAGGCCCGCGTAGTCGCCGGTGAGTTCGAGATAGCGATTCAGGAATCGATGGGCGAGATCCGGACGGCGCCGATGGACCAGATCCATCGTCGTGAACGCGATCTCGGCCATCACGTCCACCCAGCGCAATGCCGGATTGAACTCGATGCAGTCGAACACGGTGACGCGGCCGTCGTGCAGCACGATGTTGGCCAGATGCAGGTCGCCATGGCATTCGCGCACATGGCCCCCGGCCTGGCGACCGGCGATTGTCGTCGCGAGGCGGGCGTGCGTCGCGCGCGTCCACGCGGCGAGCGCGGCGATGCGCGCGGCGACTTCCGGGTCGTGCTCGAGCGCTGCCACCTGCTCGAAGTTGCCCAGCGCGAAGGCGAGCACGGTTGCCGGCGATCCGAAGGCGCCGCCGGCCTTCGCGACCGGGACGGCCGCGTGGAAGTCGGCGATGATCTGCGCCAGTTCGTCGATGCGCTCGGGATCGAGGCGGCCGGCGGCGAGCAGGCGGTCGAGTTCCAGCGTCCGGTCGAAGCGGCGCATGCGCACCGCATGATCGAGCACCGGTCCCTCACCATCGATGAACGGGTCGTCGACGGCTCCGGTCACCGTCGCGACTTCGACGTAGATCGTCGGCGCCAGGCGCGCGTTGAGGCGAAGCTCCTCGTGACAGGCCTGGCGGCGGAGCTCGCGGGTCGAGAAATCGAGAAAGCCCAGGTCGACCGGCTTTTTGAGCTTGTAGGCGAACCCGCCCGCGAGCAGCACCCACGATATGTGCGTTTCGACCAGCGTCACCGCGTCCACCGGATGCGGATAGCGCCGCGGCTCGGACAGCCGGGCGACGATGCGCGCGGCATCGTCGGCGGAGAGCTCGGCCGGGATCGGACTCACCGGATTCGCGGAACGCGGCGCACCGGTCAGCCGGTGAGTCGCGGCGCCTGGCTTGGAAAGCGATAGATGGTCGAGTTGAGATAGCGAACGACGTCGTCGACGTCGCTCGCGCTCCAGCGCAACCCGGCGTTCTCCTGCCAGCGGCGCACCTGCGCGCCGAGTGTGACCCAGTCGGTGACGAGCTTTTGGTCGCGCCAGTGGATCTGCGTCGAATGGCAGGCGACGCAGTGCATTTCGTAGAGCAGGCGCCCGCGCGCCGGGTCGCCGCCGGCCTGCGCCTGCGCGCCGGACGAGGCGGCGCACAGGATGCCGACGGCCAGCAACCATGTCACGCGCATCGCGTCATCCTCTCCTGTCCATGGGTCATTGCGCATTATCGCGGCTGGACGGCGCCGCGCCAAGGTCACTGGCGCGCAATCGCCAGCAGGTCGGCGCGGTCGATTGCGGCGACGAGGTCGCGTCGCATCGGATCGCCCTCCGGAAGCTGCGCAACCAGCGCCCGCCAGTGTCCGGCGGCATCGGCGAACTCACCCGCTTCGAAGGCCGCGCTTCCGGCCATTTCCAGCGCCTTGACGTGGCGCGGATCGAGCGCCAGCGCATGCGCGATCAACTCGCGCGGCCTGCCCGCCAGCGTGCCGCCCCGCGCCATGGCCAATGCATCGGCATACTCGCACCAGACGGCCGGATCGTTTGCGACCTTGTCGCCGATGCCCAGCGCCTTTTCGTACGCGGTCGTCGCGGCGTCATGGCGCCCGGCGGCGGACTCGGCGCGCCCCAGCAGCACCCAGCCGCGGGCATCGCGGGCGTTGCGGTCGAGATGCCTGGTCAGTTCCTCGACGAATTGCGGCGTCGCCACGCCTTCGATGGTCGCTGCCGACATTGCCGCCGATTGCGCGGCGACTGCGCCCGGTTCGCCGAGCCGGGCATAGATGCCGAAGGCCAGTACGGGCAGCAGCACGGCGACGGCCGTCGCCGTGCGCAACGACCTCCACCGCGGAACGCGACCGGCGTCGGCGGTGACCGGGCCACGCGCGGCGACGCCCCGCAGCGCGAAGCCCAGCGCGATCGCCGTCATCGCGACGGTGATCGTGTAGAAGGTCAGGGTCGGTTCGGGCAGCGGCATGGGCAGGGCAAGGGCATCGCCAGGGCATCGGCAGCGCATCGACGGCGGAGGCTCGATCCGCCACCGCCGCTGCAAGGCTAACGGCGGGCGCCGGGGATTCCCGGCCCCGCCGTGTGGCGCGGCTCGCCCGCGCGACGCCTACTTGGCCGCCGCCGTCGGCGTCATCTTCGCCTTGATCGCGTCGTCGAGGATCTTGATGCCCGCCTGCGACGCCGACACCGACTTGGCGAGCGAATCCTTGGCCTGGTTGAGGTTGTGGAACGAGGCGCCGTTGGCCGCCGTCCACCACTCCCAATTCGCGTGCGCCTCGCCGTGCTTGGCGCGCGCGGCCTTGAGCGCGTCATCGGAGATGCCCGCGAGCTGCGCCGGCCCGAACTTGTTGATCAGCTGCGTCAGCCAGAACTCGGCATGGCGGACCTTGCCCTGGTAGTGCGAGGCCATCGACTCGATCACGTACTTCGCCTGCTTTTCGTCCCAATTCTGGTGGCAGGTGAGGCAGGTCTCCTTCAGATAGTTCTTCGGGTTGGTCTGCCAGTGCGACGTGTAGGTCTTGCCGGTCTTGGGATCCTTGACCTTCGGCATGTGGCAGGCGGCGCAATCGATGCCCAGCTTCTCGTGCGTCGAGTTGTAGTAGGTCTCGACGTCGGGATGCTGCGCCTTCCACAGCGCCGCGCCGGTGAACTGGTTGCGGAAGTCGCGGAACTGGATGCCGTCGTAGGCCTTGAGGATGTTGTCCACGTCGACGAACGGAAAATAATTGGTCCGCTTGTCGGCCATGGCGATCGGCTCGCCGGTGTTCGGATTGAAGCCGGGATTGCAGTTGTATTCGACGTGGCACTGTCCGCACTGCAGCCGGCCGTCGTAGCGCTCGAGCATGCCGACCTTGCGGGTGTAGCCGCGCAGGCCCATGTCCTTCACCTCGACCTTGGTCTTGCGCGGGTCCTGCGAATACAGCGTCGGCACGTCGGTGCGGGTGACCGCCTCGATCAGCGCGTCGCGCACGATCCGCGGCTTGGCCGCATGCGGGTCGTGGCAGAAGATGCAGTTGAGCGAATGGTTGACCGAGCGCGCGAGTTCGACGACCTTCGACGTGCGGCTCCACTTGGCGCCGGGCACCGGGTCGCCCATGAACGCCCAGTCGAGGATATGGTCCTGCGTCTTGCACGACAGGCAGACCGGGTTCGCCGCGGCCGCAGTGCCCGGCTTCCAGGCCTTGTGGTCGGCGTTGTCCGGGTACAGGTCGACGATCACGTCCCAGACCTTGAAGTCGCCGGTGCCGGCCAGGTAGCGCCACGACTCCTTGGGTGCGAAACGGCCACCGAAGGCGCGGTCGACGACGAACTGGTCGAGCACCGCGAAGGTATGACTGCGTGGCAGGTTGTGCTCCTTGGTGAAGCCGTGCGGCGTCATCAGCAGGTCGTAGGCCGGATCCGGCGCGGGACCGGTCATCTGCTTCTTCTCGTAGCGCGCGGTGCGATGCCAGTCCATCTGCGCGTAGGACTTGTACTGGTTCTGGTGGCAGCCGCCGCAGGTCGCGAGATCGGTCTTGGTCACCGGCCGCTGCTTGGTGTCGGTCAGGTGGGTGGCGGTGCCGTCGTGGCAGGCATTGCAGCCGACCGCCTTGTGCTTGCCGGAATCGTAGAACGCCTTGACCGGCGCATGGCAGGCAAGGCAGGTCGCTGAATCGAAGGCGCCGGCTTTCGCGGCCGTCGCGGGCCTGGCTGCCGCCTGCTTCGCCTGCGCGAACGCCGGATTGCCGGCGACGGCGATGGCGGCGAGCGTCACGGCGAGGGCGGCGCGTGCCAGTACGGAAAGGATGCGCGACATCATGCGATCTCCTCTGGTGGTGAATTGTTTTTCCATCGGACGTTTCAGTCTAGCAACGCGGCCCCTCGAGCGAGTCCGGGGGATCCGCGCAGTTTGACCTGGATCAACAATCACGGCGAACTTCTGCGCTCGATGCGAGTCTTGCGCCTGCATTCGGTTTCACGCCTGCGGCAAATTGTCGCGCTCCGTTGACGCGTGCGCGGAATCGCGCCTGCCCGACCGGCGAACCGTTGCCGCGAGCAGCGCGCCGGCGGCCATCAGCAGTCCGCCTGCCCAGATCCACGCCACGAACGGCTTCCACTGGATGCGCGCGGTCCATGCGCCGCCGTCCTGCGCCTCGCCGATGGAAACGTAGCGGTCGCCCAGCGCGCGGCGGTCGATGGCGGCCTCGGTCATCGGCATGCCGCCGGCGGCGTACATGCGTTTCTCAGGCCGCATCACGGCGACGGCCTGCCCGTCGCGACTCACGGTGAAGGTCGCGCGGGTCGCCCGGTAATTCGGCCCGGCGTCCTCGACGACACCGTCGAAGCGATAGTCCTCGCCGGCCACGATGACGGTTTCGCCGGGCTTGACGGTGACGTCCGCGGAATCTTCGTGTGTCCGGACCATGGTGACGCCGAAGATGAAGATCGCCACGCCGAAGTGGGCGAGCGTCATTCCCCAGAACCCGCGCGACGGCGCCGGCCGGGCGGCGTCCGGGCCGGACACACGGCGGACGCGCGCAGCGACGCCGGCCGCGGTGCCGGCGGCAATCCAGATCGCCAGGAACAGGCCGAGGATGGCGAGCGGCGATCCGTTGGGATACGAGAACCAGGCCACGGCCGTGGCGGCACCGGCGAGCACCAACGGCAGGCGCAGGCGCCGCGCGAGGTCGCGCGGCGGCGCGGCGCCCCAGCGCGCCAGTGGGCCGGCGGCCAGCAGCAGTGCGAGAGGCGCCATCACCGGCACGAACACGGCCTCGTAGTACGGCGGACCGACCGACAGCCGGCCGAGGTCCAGCGCGTCCAGGAACAGCGGGTAGAGCGTGCCGAGAAACACCGACGCCGCGGCGACCGACAGCAGCGCGTTGTTGGCGAGCAGCAGCGACTCGCGCGACGTCGCGGAGAACGCGCCGCCGGGCCGGGCGCGGGGCGCGCGCCATGCGAACAGCGCCAGCGAGCCGCCGATGATCACTGCGAGAAAGCCCAGGATGAAGATGCCGCGGCGCGGATCGGTGGCGAAGGCATGCACCGACGACAGCACGCCGGAGCGCACCAGGAAGGTTCCCAGCAGCGACAGCGAAAACACGCCGATCGCCAGCAGCGCGCTCCAGGACGCGAAACTGCCGCGGCGATCGGTGACGGCGAGCGAGTGCAGCAGCGCGGTGCCGACCAGCCAGGGCATGAACGATGCGTTCTCCACCGGATCCCAGAACCACCAGCCGCCCCAGCCCAGTTCGTAGTACGCCCAGGCGCTGCCGAGGACGATGCCGCAGGTGAGAAAGCACCAGGCCAACAGCGTCCACGGGCGCGCGCGCCGCGCCCACTGCGCATCCGGCGGCCCGCCTAGCAATGCGGCAATGGCAAAGGCATAGGAAACCGCGAAACCGACGTAACCCATGTAGAGCAGCGGCGGGTGGAACACCATGCCGGGATCCTGCAGCAGCGGATTCAGGTCGCGGCCGTTGCCGGCGGGCGGAAACAGCCGGGCGAAGGGATTCGACGTAAACAGGATGAACAGCGCGAATCCGGCCGCGACGAGGCCGAGGACGCCGAGCACGCGCGCCGCCAGCGGCCGCGGCAGCCTGCCGCAGGACAGCGCAACGGCCAGTGTCCAGCCGCAGAGCAGCAGCAGCCAGAGCAGCATCGATCCTTCGTGAGATCCCCAGGCGGCGGCGAGTTTGTAGCGCAGCGGCAGGTCGACGCTGGAGTTGGTCGCGACGTTGAGCACCGAGAAGTCGTCGTGCGCGAACGACCAGGCGAGAGCGCCGAAGGCGACGGCGACGAAGACGAACAGCCCGGCGGCGGCCGGCCGCGCCGACGCCATCCACGCGTCGACACCGCGATGCGCGCCGACCAGTGGCAGCGTGCCGAGCAATGCCGCGAGCAGCAGCGCGAGAATCAGGGCGAAATGGCCCAGTTCCGGAATCATGGCGATGATTGCCGGCGCGAGCGCACCGTGTCCGCGAAGGGACGCGGCGCGCGCGTCACGCGCTGCGGCGCCGTTCGGTTGCCGGCGGGCGCGCTATTCGAGTTCGATCGAATCGCTGATGGCTGCGATCCCGGCCTTGGCGCAGGCGTCGTCGGCGTCGCCGCTGGGCGCGCCCGAGACGCCGATGCCGCCGACCAGAGCGCCCTTGGCGCGGATCATCATGCCGCCGCCGACGACGACGACGCCCGGGAGGTAGCGAATGCCGCTCGCGGCCTTGCCGGATTCGGTGTTGGCGATGAGTTGCGTGGTGTCGGTGCGGAAGCTCACCGCGGTCGCCGCCTTGCCGATCGCCGTCTGCGGCGTGTGCGAACCCGACAAGCCGTCGCGCAGCACCACGAGCGGCGTGCCGCTGCGTTCCACCACCGCGACCGTCACCGTGTAGCCGTCCTTCTGGCAGCGCGCCAGCGCCGCCTGGGCGGCCTTCAGCGCGGCCGCCGTCGACAGGGTCGAATACCCGGACAACATCTTCTGCGCGTGGCCATCGGTCGCGCCGAGTGCCGCGAGCGCTGCAACGACCACACCGTATTTCCATGATTGCCTGTTCATCTCGACCTCCCGTTCTATTTGCCTTCGAAAACCGGCTTGCGTTTCTCCTTGAAGGCGCGAATGCCTTCCTGATAGTCGTCGCTGTCGTAGACGACGCGACGCAACCCCTGCACGCGTTCGAAGCCCTGCGGCGACATCGGCCGCGCGCCGGCGAGGATGCGCAACTGCTCCTTCATGACGCCGATCGCCAGCGGCGCATTGGCGGCGATCTGCGCGGCGAGCCCGCGGGTGAACGCCTCGAGTTCGGCGACGTCGTGCCCCGCCGACCACACGCGGGCGCCCGCCGCCGCGCGGAGGATCACCGCGCGCACGCCGGCCGCGCGGAACTCGCCCAGCGCGTCGATGATCGCACGCACCAGGTTCTGCCGAAAGCGCATTGCGCTTCTCCGGATGATTCAGCGTGATCCAGCCGATGTGCTCGTGGACGGAGGTGATGACCAGCGGCATGTCCGGGCGCCGCCGCGTCAGATGACCCGTGAATACTGCGGGCCGTCGCGCTTGACGCGCAGGTAGCGGTCGAAGGTCATCGCCACGATGCGCACCAGCATGCGCCCTCGCGGCGTGACGCGGATGGCGTCGGGCGCGATCTCCACCAGCCCGTCGGCGGCCAGTGGCGCCAGCGCCGCGATTTCCGGCGCGAACGCCTGCGCGCAGTCGATGCCGTGGCTCGCCAGCACACGTGCGTAGTCGAGCTCGAAGTCGCACATCAGCTTCTGGATGACGTCGCGGCGGACGAGGTCGTCGGCGTCGAGTTCGACTCCGCGCAGCACCGGCAGCGCGTGCGCGTCGAGGTGCTGGTAGTACTCGTCCAGCGTCTTCACGTTCTGGACGTAGGCGGCGCCGACCTTGCCGATCGCGGAAATGCCGAAGGCGAGCAGGTCGCAGTCCGGTCGCGTCGAATAGCCCTGGAAGTTGCGGTGCAGCTTGCGTTCACGCTGCGCGACCGCGAGCTCGTCGCCGGGCTTGGCGAAGTGGTCCATGCCGATGTAGACATAGCCGGCGTCGGCCAGCTTGCCGATGGCCAGCGCAAGGATGGCGAGCTTGTCCTGCGGTGCGGGCAGGTCGGCGGGCTCGATGCGCCGCTGCGGCTTGAACAGGTGCGGCACGTGCGCATAGCTGTACAGCGCGATCCGGTCGGGCGCGGCGTCGATCACGCGATCCAGCGTGACGGCGAAGCCTGCCTGCGTCTGCAGCGGCAGCCCATAGATCAGGTCGGCGTTCACCGACACGAAGCCGGAAACGCGCGCGGCGTCGATCACCGTGCGCGTTTCGGCTTCGGACTGGATGCGGTTGACCGCGGCCTGCACCTTCGGATCGAAGTCCTGGATGCCGACCGATATCCGGTTGAATCCCTGCTCGCCGAGGAAGGCGATGGTGTCGGCGCCGACCTTGCGCGGGTCGACCTCGATCGATATCTCGGCATCATCGGCGAAGCGGAAACGTCCTCGCAGCGCCGCCATCAGCGCGCTCATCTCCTCGCGGGAGAGGAAGGTCGGCGTGCCCCCGCCCCAGTGCAGCTGCACGACCGGCGGCGCGCCCTCGACCATCGCGCCGACCTGGTCGATCTCGCGGGCCAGGTAGCGGATGTACTTGGCCGAGCGGCCATGATCCTTGGTCACCACCTTGTTGCAGGCGCAGTAGTAGCAGATGGTGTTGCAGAAGGGCACATGGACGTACAGCGACAGCGGCTGTGCCGCCCGCTCCTGATTGCGCGCGTTCAGCGCATCGACGTAGTTCGTCGCCGTGAAGCCGTCGTGGAAGCGGTCGGCCGTCGGATACGACGTGTAGCGCGGCCCGTAGCCGTCATACTTGGCGACGAGATCGGCGTCGAACGTGAAAGCGGGATGGGAACTGGTCACCATGGCATCCATCTTACCGATGATGCCCGGCGCAGGGGGCCGGACCCTTGAGGGAGGTCAAATCGACAGCCGTCCGAACGGAGAATCACCGGCATGCGCGGGACCGCGCCGGCATCGCGGATAATGAGCCATTCGAAGCGATCGCGCCGAGCGGCGGTCGCGGCCGAGCTCGACGAGGAACAGCCCATGCCCCAGTCCGACCCAACGCACGACCCGCAACTGCGCAGCTTCGTCGATGCGGCCAATCGTCCCGACGCCGATTTTCCGATCCAGAATCTGCCCTTTGGCGTGTTCAGCACCGCCGCCGCGCCGATGCCGCGGGTGGGGGTGGCCATCGGCGACATGGTGGCCGATCTGGCGCTGCTCGAGGACGGCGGCCTGCTCGCCCCGCAGCCCGGTGCGCCGGTCTTCGGCGAGGGCACGCTGAACGCCTTCATCGGCCTGGGCGCCGGCGCCTGGCGGTCGACCCGCGAACGCCTGTCGCAGCTGCTGCGCAGCGACCATCCGGAGCTGCGCGACGCCGCGACGCTGCGCGCGCGCGCGTTGACGCCGCTGGCCGGCGTGCGCATGCACCTGCCGGTGGACATCCCCGGCTATGTCGATTTCTATTCGTCGAAGGAGCACGCGACCAATGTCGGCTCGATGTTCCGCGATCCCAAGAACGCGCTGCTGCCCAACTGGCTGGAGATCCCGATCGGTTACAACGGGCGGGCGAGCTCGGTCGTGGTCAGCGGGACGCCGGTGCGCCGTCCCAACGGCCAGTTGAAGGCGCCCGACGCACCGCGGCCGGCGTTCGGCCCCTGTCGCAAACTGGACATCGAGCTCGAGACCGGATTCATCGTCGGCCGCGGCAGCGCGCTGGGCACGCCGATCGCGGTCGATGACGCCGAAGCGCACATCTTCGGCATGGTGCTGGTCAACGACTGGAGCGCGCGCGACATCCAGACCTGGGAATACGTGCCGCTGGGACCCTTCAACAGCAAGTCGTTCGCGACGTCGATTTCGCCCTGGGTGGTGACCATGGATGCATTGGCGCCGTTTCGCGTCGCGGGTCCGGTGCAGGAGCCCGTGCCATTGCCCTACCTGCAGGCAACCGGGCCACATGGTTTCGACATCCACCTCGAAGTGGCGCTGCGCGCCGGCCCGGGCGCCGCGGCGACGACCATCTGCCGCACCAACTACCGGCACATGTACTGGAGCATGGCGCAGCAGCTGGCGCACGCGACCTCGGGCGGCTGCAATGTTGCGCGTCGGCGACCTGATGGCTTCGGGCACGATCAGCGGACCCACGCCCGATTCGTTCGGCAGCCTGCTGGAACTCACCTGGAACGGCCGGGATCCGTTGGCTGTCGCCGGCGGAACGCGCCGCTTCCTCGAGGACGGCGACGAGGTGACCATCACCGGGTGGTGCGCAGGGGCAGGGCTACCGAATCGGCTTCGGAGCGGTCACCGGTTCGATTCTTCCCGCCCCGGCGCTCTAGCGTCGCGGGTCCGACGGCCGGGCGGGGTGCTTGGCATCGCGGCCCCGGCTGTGCAACAATCGGCGCAACTAATCATGCATCAGGGTGACAATGATGCTGGATCGTGACGGCTATCGCCCGAACGTCGCCATCGTCATCGCCAACGGCAAGAGCCAGGTTTTCTGGGGCAAGAGGATACGCGAGCACTCGTGGCAGTTTCCGCAAGGAGGCATCAACCCCGGTGAGACGCCCGAACAGGCGATGTACCGGGAGTTGCGCGAGGAGGTCGGACTCGAACCCCGGCACGTGAGGATTCTCGGCCGGACGCGGGAATGGCTCAAGTACGACGTGCCGCAGCACTGGATCAAGCGCGAGTGGCGGGGCAGCTACCGTGGCCAGAAGCAGATCTGGTACCTGTTGCGGCTGGTCGGTCGCGACAGCGACGTCAGTCTGCGCGCTTCCGATCGCCCGGAGTTCGATGCGTGGCGGTGGAACGAGTACTGGATACCCCTTGACGCGGTGATCGAATTCAAGCGCGAATCGTACCGGCGCGCATTGCTCGAACTCGAACGCTTCCTCTATGCCGGGATGCAGTCGCGGCGGCAGCGCCATTATGAGGCCGCTTTGCCGCAGATGCCGCATTCCTACGCCGAGCCGGAGGCGCGCTCCGCCGACTAGCCAAGGGGCGCCTGGCGACAGGCCGCTACTTGCTGCAGTCGCCGATCCGCACGGCGGTCAGCTTCATCTGCGTGTGCAGCGGCTTGGCGCCATCGCCGGTCATCACCATTTCGACGATGCCGTCATAGCGGTCGCCGGCAAAATTGATCCGCGCCTTGCCGTGGGTGGTCACCGCGTTCTGGGTGCAGGTCAGTTCGTAGACCGCCATTTCGGGCGTGCGCTGGACGTTGGACAGCGTGCATCCGCCATCGGGACGCGGCAGCGTGCGCGTCGGGTCGTCGATGTCGCTCTGCACGATGCACGCGCGCGAGGTCGGGAACATCTGCGACGTGCCGGCGACTTCCATGGTGATCGCCAGTTCCCAGTTGCCGGGCTGCATGCCCGATGCGGCGCCGGCGACAACCGGAACCAGCAGCGTTCCCAGCCAGGGCAAGGCTGCGCAGGGCGTTGGACAGGGTCGGACAGGATTCGCATCGCAGCGAACGATGATACTCGCGCTTGCCGGCCACCGGTGTGTCGCAGCCGGCGCAATCGCCGCGCGCGCCGACGATCGTCCGCCCATGGCCGACGGACGTCGATCCGCGCGGCCCCTTGCCAGCGATGCCAGTCGACGCAGCGCAACGCGACGCGCTCGCCTCCGGTTCCGCTAGACGAGCAGGACCATGTTGTCGCGATGGATCAGCTCGGCTTCGTCGACATAGCCCAGCCGGGCTTCGATCTCCGACGAGGGCAGGCGGAGGATCTTGGCGGTGTCATGCGCCCCGTAGTTGGCGAGCCCGCGGGCGATCTCGCGGCCGCCCGGGTCGTAGCAGCCGACCACCTCGCCGCGTTCGAAGTCGCCGTCGACCGCGACGACGCCGATCGGCAGCAGGCTCTTGCGGTCGACGACCAGCGCGCGCACCGCTCCCGCGTCGAGGTGCAGGCGGCCGGCAAGCTGGACGTGGTCGGCCAGCCACTGCTTGCGCGCGGCCAGGATGACCGGCGGCGCGACCAGCGATGTTCCCAGCGCCTCGCCCGCGGCCAGCCGCGTCAGGACGCCGGCCTCGCGGCCGCAGGCGATGATCGTCGACGCCCCCGAGCGCGCGGCGCGCTTGGCCGCCAGGATCTTGGTCAGCATGCCGCCGCGTCCGAGCGCGCTGCCCGCGCCGCCGGCCATCGCCTCCAGCGCGGGGTCGCCTGCACGCGCCTCGTGCACGAAGGTTGCCGCCGGATTCCGGCGCGGATCGGCGGTGTAGAGACCCTGCTGGTCGGTGAGCAGGATCAGCACGTCCGCCTCGATCAGGTTCGCCACCAGCGCCGCGAGCGTGTCGTTGTCGCCGACGCGGATTTCGTCGGTGGTCACCGTGTCGTTTTCATTGACGATCGGAATCACCGACAGCTTGAGCAGTGTGCGCAACGTCGAGCGTGCGTTCAGGTAGCGGCGGCGGTCGGCCAGGTCCTCGTGCGTCAGCAGGATCTGCGCCGTGTGCAACCCGTAGGCGGCGAAAGCCGCTTCGTAGGCCTGCACCAGGCCCATCTGGCCCACGGCGGCGGCGGCCTGCAGTTCGTGGATCGCCTTCGGGCGCGTGCGCCAGCCCAGCCGCTTGATGCCCTCGGCGATCGCGCCGGAGGACACCA
The DNA here is from genome assembly GCA_963699765.1 of uncultured beta proteobacterium. Classification (GTDB taxonomy): domain Bacteria; phylum Pseudomonadota; class Gammaproteobacteria; order Burkholderiales; family Casimicrobiaceae; genus VBCG01. The sequence continues at coordinate 58,369 of CAVOVD010000020.1, forward strand.
GCACCACCTCGCGGCCCTCGCGTTTCAGTTGCACGATTTCGTCGGCCCAGCGCGCGACCGCGGCATGGTCGAGGCCGCGACCGTCGTCGGTCACGAGGCTCGAGCCGACCTTGACCACCAGCCGGCGCGCAGTGGCGACGGTCCCGCTCATGCCGGATCTTCCGGGTTGCGCCGCCGGCGCGCACGCACGGGCGGCGGCGAAACGACGACCGGCGTCGCATCGGATTCGGTCGCTTCGGCGCCGGCGCTCGCCGGATGGGCGTCCAGCCATTCCTGGATGGCGAAGGTCAGCGGCCGGCAACCGTCGCCGGCAATGGCCGCAATGGCGAACACCGGTCCCTTCCAGCGGTAGGCGCGGACGAAGGCGGCGACGCGCTTCTCGCGCGCGTCCTCCGGCACGAGGTCGAGCTTGTTCAGCACCAGCCAGCGCGGCTTGCTGAACAGCGCCTCGTCGTAGCGCTTCAGTTCCCTGACGATCGCCCGCGCGTCGTGCACCGGGTCCGCGGATTCGTCCAGCGGCGCCAGGTCGACGATGTGCAGCAGCAGCCGCGTGCGCGCAAGATGGCGCAGAAAACGATGGCCCAGACCGGCACCGTCGGCCGCGCCCTCGATCAGCCCCGGGATGTCGGCGACGACGAAGCTCTTGCCTTCGCCGGTGCGCACCACGCCCAGGTTGGGCGCCAGGGTGGTGAATGGATAGTCGGCGACCTTGGGCCGCGCGGCGGAAATGGCGCGTATCAGTGTCGACTTGCCCGCATTGGGCAGGCCGAGCAGGCCCACGTCGGCCAGTACCTTCAGTTCGAGCTGCAGCCGGCGCTGCTCGCCGGGATCGCCCTTGGTGAACTGGCGCGGCGCGCGATTGGTGCTGGACTTGAAATGCAGGTTGCCCAGGCCGCCCTTGCCGCCCTTGGCGAGCAGCGCGCGCTGGCCGTCGGCGGCGAGGTCGGCGACCCGCTCGCCGGTATCGGCGTCGGAGATCACCGTTCCGACCGGCATGCGCAGCACGATGTCTTCGGCGCCGCGGCCGTAGCGATCGGCGCCGTGCCCGTTCTCGCCACGCTTGGCGCGGTGGATGCGGGCGAAACGGTAGTCGATCAGCGTATTGATGTTGCGGTCGGCGATGGCGTAGATGCTGCCGCCGCGGCCGCCGTCGCCGCCGTCGGGGCCGCCGCGGGGAATGTACTTCTCGCGGCGAAACGACGCCGAGCCGTTGCCGCCGTCGCCGGCCAGGACCTCGATGATCGCCTCGTCGATGAATTTCATCAGGGATTCTTCACGTAAAGGACGAACTGCTCGGTGTCGTCGCCGCGGCGGCTGCCGCTCCAGGTCGCCGTCCAGCCGGTCGGGGCGGACGGCGGCGCATCGAGCCGGCCATACTGGACGAGGAGCGACTCGCAGTCGTGCAGCGGCGTGCGTTCCTCGCGCACCGTGCGGATTCCGGCGAAATAGTTGAACAGCGCGCGCTGCGGTTCGCCCAGCGCGCGGCTGGCGACGCAGCCCTGGGGCGGCAGGTGCTTCGCGACCTCCTCGATCGCCCAGCGGTAGCTGCGCCGCGAGTCGATGTACGGCAGCCAGATGGTCGTCGCCAGCCCCCAGATCAACGTCACGCCGACGGCCCAGTTGAGGATCGCGCGCCGGTTGGAGCGACGGGCCGGACGCACCAGCATTACCCAGAGCACGGTCAGGGCCACCGCGGCCAGAATGGTGCCCAGGTGGAACGATGGCCGGTAGCCTACCTCGGTGTCGCGCAACAAGCGCGCGACATTGGCCGGCATGCCGTTGATGTAGGCGTCGATCCACAGTCCCCAGAGCAGCACCGCGAGCAGGCCGAAGGTGAAGATGCCGAACCAGTCGAGTGCGCCGGAAAACCCGCGCCGCAGCGAATCGACTTCCAGCGCCGCCAGCAGCGCCAGCGGTACCAGCAGCGCGATCGCGTAGCTCAGGTGCGGCTCCGGCACCAGCAACAGGCTGACCAGGATCACCAGCGACAGCACCCCGGGAACGATCACGCCTGGTTGCGCGAGGCCGCCGTTGAAGCCGCGGCCGCGCAGCCAGAGCAGCCAGACGATCAGCGGCAGCGCCGGCCAGGCGAACCAAAGCAGATTGCGCGGAAAGTAGCCGGGATTGCTCAGGGCGGAACCCGGCCAGGCCAGCACCGCGGCCAGCGACTCGCCCTGCCACCACAGGTCGAACAGCGCCGGATCGCGGGCCGCGAGCGCCAGCGGCCAGGGCAGCGCCAGCGCCAGCGCGGTCACGGCCGCGACCCCGAGCGTGGCCGCATAGGCGCGGTTGCGCCACTCGATGCCGCAGAGGGGCAGCAGCACTGCGGTAGCGCCAAGCCAGAGCGGGCCCAGCGTGCCGCGGCCGAGGAAGGCGACGGCGATGCCGAGGCCCAGCACCGCGCCGCCGATCAGCGGCCGGCGCAACGCCAGCGCGAAACCGTACAAGCCGACCGCGATGCCCAGCGTCAGCAGCAGCTCCGGCGACAGCGCATGACCGCGATCCCAGAAGCCGATGCTGCCGATCAGGATCAGGACCGGCACCCAGCGCATCGCCCGGCCGTTCAATTCGCGGCTGGCGAAAGCGGTCGCGACCAGGATCAGCGCCAGCGCGACGCCGGACAGCAGCCTGGCCGCGCTATGCGTCGTCAGCGGCGGCGCAAAGGCGGCGATCGCGATCGCGCCGCCCTGGTAGACCAGCGGCGGACGGCGCAGGTAGGGCTCGCCGGCGAGGGTGGGCACCAGAAAATCGCCGCTGTCGGCCATCTCGGCGGCGACGCCGATGGAAATGGCGTCCTCGGTCTTCCACGGGTCGTGCCCGGCCAGCCCGAGCACGACCCAGGCCGTGCACAGCAGGACCAGTCCCAGCTGTTTCAGCACGCGAAACGGGCCGCCGGGGCTGACTGATTCCGGGTCGACCGGTTCGGGAATGTAGGGACGGGGCGGGCGCATGCGATTGGTCTTGTTGCGACTTCAATGCTACTACGCGACCGGAAAGAAAAAGGCAGCCGGAGGCTGCCTTGTTTCCCTGGGGCGCGCGGGCGTCAGGCCGACGGCGCCGCGCCCGTCTTGTTGCCGTAGCGCTGGCGGAACTTGTCGATCCGGCCGGCGGTGTCCATGACCTTCTGCTTGCCGGTGTAGAACGGGTGGCACTGCGAGCAGACTTCGATATGCACCGGCTTGGTGACGGTCGAGCGCGTCGCGAACGTGTTGCCGCAGCTGCAGGTGACCTGCACGTCGCCGTACTTGGGGTGGATGCCTTCTTTCATGGTGTGCCCTCTTCCTTCGTTCCGGCCCGCTGGACCGCGGTGTTCGTGCTCGCGGACGCGCTGCCTAAGGTTGCCGTCGCCGGGCTCCGTTTGCATTGGCAAAAAGATAGCGACAGTGAACTTGTAATTATCACCTATTTTCGCGCTTCTGGCAAGATCGACTTATTCTCGGATCGCGTACTGTCTACTGTCGGTTTAGGCGCCCCCGGCTGACCACCGTGGACGCTGCGGAGCTTACCCGGCCGACCGGCGGCTGCGCGGGCTCGGGGGCGGCGGACCTGTGCTGCCGCGCGTGATGAGTTCGAACGGCAGCGTGGCGAACGCGACATACGGCCGGCCCTCGAGCCGCGCAATTAGCTGCTCTGCCGCGGCGCGGCCGATCTCGACGATCGGTGTGCTGATGCTCGTGAGCGCCGGGGTCTGTGTCGCGCCCAAATCCGTGTTATCGACGCCGGTAATCGAGACGTCTTCCGGAATGCGCACGCCACGCTCGCGGCAAGCGACCATTGCACCAACCGCGAACACGTCGTTCGTACAGACGACCGCCGTCGGGCGATCCTTGAGCGCGAGCAGCTTGCGCATCATGCCCGCCGCCCCCGCAAGGTCGATCGGGCCGTACCGCACGTGCCGTTCTTCGAGCGCAAGGCCTGCCTGCGCAAGGGCCGCACGCATGCCAGCGCCGCGTTCGAGTGCACGGTCGTTGCCCATGGGCGAAGCGCTCAGGAGGCCGAACCGGCGGTGGCCAAGCGCTATCAGACATTTGGTCATGGCAAACGTCGCCGCGCGGTTGTCGAAGCCGATACTCGGGTGTCGATGCATTGGGTCCATGCCCCAAGTCAACACGTAGGGGCGAGCGTAGTTCTCGAGGCGTGCGAACAACGCAGGATCGTGATCAAGCCCTACGAACACGAACGCGTCGACACCGTGACCGATCAACTGGCTGCTCACGCGTAGCTCGGTCTTGAGGTCGTAGTGGTGCTCTGCCAGCACCATTGCGTAACCATTGCGATCGAATACTTCCTGCATCGCGCTCGTCGTGCGTGCGTACAGCGCGTACGCAAACGACGGAACGACGGCACCGACCATCTTGCTGCGGTGGCTGCGCAGCGCGCGGGCGGCGCCATGTGGCACGTAGCTCAGCTTGGCGATCGCCTCGCGAACGATCCGTCGCGTCGTTTCGTCGACTTGATTCGGGGAGTTGATCACGCGCGACACCGTAGCCGTTGACACGCATGCAAGGCGCGCAACGTCCTTTGCGCTGCTCCGCGGGGTCGATTCGGGGCTGGGGCGGCGTTGCGCATCGTCGTTCACGGATGCGAGCATACGCTCGCTGCAATCGGTTGCAAGATGAACGCGGATCGCTGCATTGCAGCAAGCACGCCAAGGCCAACTTCATAGCTGCCGATTGACGCGTCGGAGTTCGACTTCTTTGATGAAATCGAATACATTGGGGTAGGTCGATGGTGCTGCCCGCTGGTGAGGAGGAGCGAAACACATGATCTCGCGTCGCAGTTTTATCAGTGTTGCCGTTGCCTTCGCGGCGTTTCGTCCCGCGTTGGCGCAGGCGCAAGGCTACCCCAGCCGTGCCATCCGAATCGTCGTGCCTTGGGCGGCGGGTGGTCTGGTCGACAGCGCAGGGCGTATCGTGGGCGACGCACTGGGCAAGTCCCTCGGCCAGTCGGTGGTCATCGAGAACGTCCCCGGTGTGGCAGGCAACCTCGGCGCCGACCAAGTAGCGAGGGCGGTCCCCGACGGCTACACTCTGTTGGTGGGCACGAGCTCGATCGCGATTGATCTTGCCGGCGAGCGCAAGGTGCCGTTCGATGCATACAAGGATCTGACGCCCGTGGCGATTGTCGCGGACACAAACAACGTCGTCATCGTACCCACTGCGTCGCCGTTCAAGTCGATTGCCGATATCATCGCTGCGGCGAAGGCGAAGCCGGACGATCTCTCATTCGGCACGCCGGGCATCGGCAGCCCGGCGCATCTGTTCGGCGAGCTTTTCGCGCAGAGCGCGGGCATAAAGATGCTTCACGTTCCATATGGCCGCACGCCGGCGATAAATGACTTGATCGGCGGACGCCTGTCCGTCATGTTCGCCACGATTCCAGCGGCGATGCCGCAGATCCGTAGCGGCACCGTGCGAGCACTTGCTGTCACCGGTACCAATCGCTTCCCGACATTGCCCGACGTGCCGACGGTCGCGGAGTCCGGCCTGCCGGGCTATGACGCCGGTCAATGGGTCGGCGTGTTCGCGCCCGGCGGCACACCGGCCGACATCGTCCTGCAGCTCAACGCCGAGATCACGAAGGCCACAAAGTCGCCGTCCATTGCAAAGCAGTTGCAGGAACGCGGCATGATTCCCCTGGCGGCCACGCCTGCGGAGTTCACGAAGCACTTCGCCGACGACGTGCGCAAATGGAGCGTGGTCATGCGCGCCTCGAGCATCAAACTCCAGTAGGCAGTTGTTGGCCGACATGGTCTACGTGGACACGCCGAACATCGTCCTTTTGATGGCGGACCAGCTGACGCCTTTCGCGCTGCCGTTCCACGGCCACCGGTTGGTGCGCGCTCCGGCGCTCGCGGCACTCGCGTCCCAGGGTGTCGTGTTCGATGCCGCCTATTGCAACTTCCCCATCTGCGCGCCATCGCGTTTCTCGATGCTGTCGGGGCGAATGCCGCACGCGATCGGCGCGTTCGACAACGCCAGCGAGTTCCCTTCCGAGATCCCGACGATGGCGCATTACCTGCGCGCGGCGGGCTACCGGACGATCCTCGCCGGCAAGATGCATTTCGTAGGGCCGGACCAACTGCACGGTTTCGATGAGCGGCTGACCACCGATATCTATCCCGCGGACTTCCTGTGGGTGCCTGACTGGTCAAAAGGGCCAGAACACCGGCCGACTGGTGTGGGCATGGGGCATGTCGTGGACGCGGGGCCATGCGTACGTAACATGCAGATCGACTACGACGAGGAAGTCGCGCACGTGGCGGTCCAGAAAGTCTACGATCTGGCGCGCGAGAAGGCTGGGCCGTTCTTCCTTACCGTGTCGTTCACGCACCCCCACCCTCCCTTCGTGGCGAGGCAGGAAGAGTGGGATCTCTACGACGGCATGGCGGTGGACGATCCGGTGGTACCGGAGATCCCATACGACGCGCTCGACCCACACAGCCAGTGGCTGTATCTCGCGCACGGGCAGGGCAAGCATACCGTCACGCGCGAGCACGTTCGCAATGCGCGCCGCGCCTACTACGCCATGGTGACGTACGTCGATGCCAGGATTGGTGTTGTGCTGGACGCACTCGAGCGCGTGGGGCTTGCGCGCAACAGCGTGATCGTTTTTTGCTCGGATCACGGCGAGATGCTGGGCGAGCGCGGCATGTGGTACAAGCAGACGTTCTACGAGCCTTCAGTGCGCGTTCCGATGGTCTTGCGTGCGCCCGGATTGGACCCCGGCCGGCGCAGCGAAGTCTGCTCACTTGTCGACCTGCTTCCCACGTTCCTCGACTTCACGTCGCGTGGCGGGTCGCGCGTCGAACCCACTGATCCGCTCGCTGGCCGCAGCCTTCTGCCGGTGCTCGAAGGCACCGCCGCCGACTGGCCCGACGAGGCCATCTCGGAGTACTCGTCCGAGGGCGTGGTCGCGCCGTCGCGCATGGTGCGTCGTGGTCGCTGGAAATACGTCTTTACCCAGGGGCTCGCACCGATGCTCTTCGATCTCGAGCGCGATCCGCACGAGTTGCATGACGTCGCCGGGCGGCCCGATGTGACCACGATCGAGGCGGAGTTGCGCAACCGACTGCTATCCGACTGGAATCCCGAGGAAATCGACGGGCGCATCCGTGCGAGCCAGCGACGCCGATTGTTTCTGCGCGAGTTGGGGATGAAGTCCGGTGCCTTCCCGGACTGGAATTTCGAAGCGCGCCCGGGCGACGCGTCGCGCTTCGTGCGCCCGGCGACCGCGACCGGCAACGTCGGCGCGAAGCCGCGCGCCCGCTATCCGTATGTCGAACCCACGCCGCCGGATCGAGCGGCGAACTGAAGCGGCGCGTGTACTTGCGCCGCCCAACCAAGGAGCCGCCATCGCGCGGCCACAGCCGAGGAGAGGTCTATGAATGAGGCAGACACGAAAGGACCGAGGAAGCCGTCGCGTCGCCGCGCCATCGCGAGGGGAACGGCCCTCAGCGTTGCTGCGTTCGGCGCGCCGTGGATCGCCCGTATCGCGCATGCGCAGGCCGCGGGACTTGGACCCTATCAGCAGTCCAAGGTTAACTGGAAGCAGGCCGAGGGCGAGTCGATAACCGTTGCCGTGATCCCGGCGAGTTACTTCGAGAATCTGATCACGCTGCAGCCGGAATTCGAGGCGCTGACCGGCATCAAGCTGCGCTTCGAAAAGGTACCGCCGGGGCAGATCCGGCAGAAGGCGATGCTCGACTTGTCGTCGAAGACCGCGACCTATGCGACGCATGCTGCCGATCCGATGTATTACCCGCTGTATGTGTCCAACAAATGGGTCGAGCCGCTCGACAAGTACCTGAACGATCCGACGCTTACCGATGCCGCATGGTTCGGGTTCGACGACATCATCAAGGCGTGGCGTGACGCTGATTCGGTCGATGGCAAGCCCTACGGCATCCCCTACGACGGCGAAGTGACTCTGCAGGTGTACCGGAAGGACCTGTATGCGGCGAAAGGACTCAAGCCCGCCGACACCTACGAACAGCTCACTGCCAACGCGAAGGCGCTGAACGACCCGGCAAACCGCATGTACGGCCTCGCTTTGCGCGGATTCGCCGGTGCCGGCCAGAACATGTATATCTATCCGTCGCTGCTCCGCGGCTTCGGTGGCAGCTGGGGCACGGGCAACAACATCGTCGTGAATACGCCGGAGGCGGTGAAAGCACTGACCTGGTATGTCGACACGCTGACCGCCTACGCGCCGCCCGCGGTACGCAACTGGAACTGGCCTGACATCGCCGATGCGTTCTCACAGGGTACGATCGGTACCTACATCGACGCGCATTCGTCGGCGGCGGTGATCAACAACCCGGAGAAGTCGAAGGTCGTGGGCAAGATCGCCTATGCACGGTGGCCGAAGGGTCCTGCCGGCAAGCGCGTAACTTCGATCTGGAACTGGGGGTTCCCGGTGAATGTCGCGTTGACGGAAAGGCAAAAGAAGGCCACTTGGCTCTTCATCACCTGGGCCACCTGCGCTGAGACGCAGATCCGCACATCGTGGAAGTTCGCGGGTTCCGCAAAGCGCTCGGGGCTCAACCGCATCTCCCTGTGGAAGTCGCCTGAGTTCGCAGCGACCATGAAGAACATGGGTGACAACTTCATTCCCGCGGCGTTGGAATCGCTCGAACAGGATACGGACGTCGACTGGCGTCCGCGCGTACCGCAGTGGCCGGCGATCGGCGAGACGATGGCGACTGCGATCCAGTCCGCGCTCGTCGGGCAGAAGTCGCCGAAGGAAGCGCTCGACGAGGCGCAGGCCCGCATCCAGCAGGTTCTCAAGAGCTGACGCGAGTTCCCATGGTCGAGGTCCGACGGCCCACGCCCAGCTTTGAAGCGCGGGAGCGACGATTCGCACTGGGGCTCGTCGCGCCCGCGCTGGCGGCACTGCTGCTGACGACGACGGTGCCGCTCGTCTACCTAGCGTGGAGCAGCCTGCACCGCCTGGACCTCGGGATGCCGTGGCTGTCCGGCTTCGCCGGAGTCGACAACTACGTGAAGATGGGAAGTGATCCGCGCTTCTGGAACTCGCTGGTGCTTACCGGCATCTATACCGCTTCGACGGTCCTGCTGCAGGTCATTCTTGGGCTTGGGCTTGCGCTGCTTGTGCTGCAGATCCCGAAAGGGCAGGGCGTGCTGCGCGTCACGGCGATCCTGCCCATCGTGCTCGCGCCGGTCGTCGTAGGGCTTTTCTGGCGCACGCTGGTGCTCGCACCGGATTTCGGGCTCGTGGATCTCGTTACGCGCGCGCTCGGGCTCGGCAGTCACAACTGGCTGGGCGACCCTCAACTCGCGCTGATCTCGGTTATCGCAATCCACACCTGGCAATGGACGCCGTTCGCGTTCCTCGTGCTGCTCGCCACGCTCGCGACACTGCCACCTGACGTGTACGAGGCCGCGCGGCTCGACCGTGCCGGCGCATGGCAGCGCTTTCGCCATATTACGCTGCCGCTGATCCGACCGGCGGTCGTCATGGTCGTGATCTTGCGCATGATGACGGCGCTGTCCGCGTTCGCCGCGATTTTCGCTGCCACTGGCGGCGGCCCGGGATCAGCCACCGAGATCCTGAATCTCTACGCGTACCGCACGTCGTTCACCGAACTGAACCTTGGCTACGGCGCGTCGCTGGCGGTCGTGCTGATGTCGATCACGGTCGCCATCTCTTATCTGATGTTCCGACTGCGACGGGTACGGGCGTGAGCGGCCGCCGCGTCTTCCGGCGCATCGTGCTCGCGGCTGTCGCCGGCTTCGGGCTCGCGGTATGGGCATTCCCGGTCATCTGGGGCTTGCTGACGTCGTTCAAGACCGAGCGCGACGTCCTCGCGTATCCACCGGTGTGGCTGTTCACTCCCACACTCGACAACTACCACGAGGTAATCTTTGGAGCGTCGTCGATCGTACCCAACCTTTGGTCGAGCTTCGTCTTGTCGACCGGGGCGACATTTCTTACGATGTTGCTGGCGATACCCGCCGCGTACGCGCTCGCACGGTTGCGCTATCCGGCAAAACGCGCCTCGGGCTTCTACGTGCTCGCCACGCAGATGCTGCCGCCGGTCGGCCTCATCATTCCGTACTACCTGGTTCTGCAGAAGGTCGGCGCGCTCGATACGTACGGCGGCCTGACCGTCATCTACCTCACATTTTCGCTACCGTTTGCGATCTGGCTGATGGTTTCGTATTTCGAGGACGTACCGTTCGAGATGGAGGAAGCCGCGCTGCTCGATCGCGCAGGGCGTCTAGGCGCACTGTGGCACGTTATCCTGCCACAGGTGCGCGGCGGAATCGCCGTGACGACAATCTTCGTCTTCCTCAACGCATGGAACGAGTTCATGTTCGCGGTCGTGCTGGGCGGAAACCGCGTGCGACCGGTGACGGTGGCGATGTTCAACTTCATCTCTGTCGAGCAGACGCAATGGGCGAGGCTCGCGGCAGGCGCGATGCTCGCGATGGCCCCGGTGATCCTCATCGGAATCTTCGCTCAGCGCCACATCGTTAAGGGACTGATGGTGGGCGCGGTGAAGGGTGGAGGCCGGCGATGATTCTCGTCCCGAGCGACGTACGATGAGCGGCGCCGGCGGCGTCTATCTCGAAGGTGTCGGGAAGCGATACGGTGCGACCACTGTACTGCGAGATGTCGACCTGGCTATCGCACCGGGCGAGTTCTTCGTTCTGCTGGGGCCGTCCGGTTCGGGAAAGACGACGACACTGCGCATCCTGGCTGGGCTCGAGTCCGTAAGCGACGGTCGCGTGTTGATGGACGGCACGGACGTCACGACGCAGGAGCCCGGGGCGCGCGACGTGGCGATGGTGTTTCAAAGTTATGCACTGTATCCGCACATGACGGTGGCGCAGAACATCGGTTTCCCGCTGAAGATGGTCGGAGCCCGGCCAGCCGACACGGCGCGCGCAGTGGCCGAGGCCGCCGGAAAGGTCGGAATCGGTCACTTGTTGTCTCGCATGCCCGGCCAGCTGTCGGGCGGCCAGCAGCAGCGCTGCGCGCTCGCCAGAGCGATCGTGCGCCAGCCACGACTCTTCCTGCTCGACGAACCGTTGTCCAACCTCGATGCCAAACTGCGGCTCGAGACGCGCCTGGAACTGCGGCGGCTGCAGCGGTCGCTCGGCGTGACGACCGTCTATGTGACGCACGACCAGGAAGAGGCAATGACACTGGCAGACCGCATCGCCGTCTTCATCGACGGACGTATCGTGCAGGTCGGCACGCCGCGCGAGATCTATACTCGCCCCGGCACGGTTGCCGTGGCGGCGTTTATCGGTACCCCGCCGATGAATCTGATGCCGGCGATGTGGGAGGGCAGCGCGGTCACGGTCGCCGGGCAGCGGCTCGACCTCGCGGCCATGGCGAGTCCCGCACGCAGGGTTCTGCTGGGAGTGCGGCCTGGCGACCTGCGCATCATGGAACGGGGCCTCCCAGCTCGCGTCGAGCGTGTCGAGGACCTGGGGGATAGCAACATCGTCAGTTTCATTGCGGGTGAGCTTGCGCTCAAGCTCAAGCGCGAGGGGACACCGACGGTGCAGGAAGGCGCGGATGTGCTGCTCGGGTTCGCCCCCGAGGCCGCGCATCTCTTCGACCCTGACAACGGCGCGCGGCTCTCAACGGCCGCGCACGGGCCAACGCAAGAAACGGAAACGACATGACTCCAGCGACCAAACCGAATGTTGTGCTGATCCTCAACGACGACATGGGCTACTCGGATATCGGCTGTTTTGGCGGCGAGATCGACACGCCGAACCTGGACAGGCTCGCGTCGGGCGGATTGCGTTTCTCACAGTTCTACAACACCGCCCGCTGTAGCCCTTCACGAGCATCGATGCTGACGGGCCTGCATCCGCATCAAACGGGAGTGGGCATCCTGACCTACGACTCCGGTCCGGAGGGTTACGCGGGAAACCTCAATCACCGCTGCGTGACGATTCCGCAGGCACTGAAGACCAATGGGTACAAGACGTACATGAGCGGCAAGTGGCACGTCGCGAGCAGTCTGGTGAAGCCGACGGATACGTGGCCGATGCAGCGCGGCTTCGACGAGTTCTTCGGTACGATCATCGGTGCAGGCAGCTTCTACGATCCCAATACGCTTACGCGCGGCAACGAGAACATCGAGCACGAGGCGAAGACGGACAGCGCGTTCTTCTACACAGACGCGATCAGCGACCAGGCGGTCGAGTACATCGATCGCCACCAGCGCGAATCGGCCGGTGTGCCTTTCTTCACATACGTCGCGTACACGGCGCCGCACTGGCCGCTGCATGCGCACGACGAGGACATCGCGAAATACAGGGGCCGCTTCGACCGGGGCTGGGATGCACTTCGTGAGGAGCGACTGGCGAGGCTCGTCGACTCGGGCATCCTGAAGGCACACTGGAAGCTCACGGAGCGCGATCCCACGCAGCCGCCATGGACGCAGGCCGAGCACAAGCGGTGGCTGCTGCGATGCATGGAGGTCTACGCGGCGCAAATCGACCGCATGGACCAGGGCATCGGCCGCATCGTCGCCGCGCTCGAGCGTTGTGGCCAGCTCGACAACACGGTGATCATCTTCCTTTCCGACAATGGGGCATGTGCCGAGGACATTCCGGAAGACGTGACGGTGGACGAGCTGGTGAACAAACTGATGATCGCGAAGTCGCACACGCGAGCCGGCGAGCCCGTGCATTTCGGCAATGATCCCGGCCGCATGCCCGGGCCCGAGAATACCTACCAGAGCTACGGTACCGCTTGGGCCAACCTGTCGAATTCGCCGTTCCGCCTGTATAAGCACTGGATCCATGAGGGCGGCATCTCGACGCCGCTGATAATGCACTGGCCTTCAGGCATCGGTGACAAGGGCGCCATCCGGCATACGCCGGGCTACCTGCCGGACATCATGGCGACGATCCTCGACGTGACCGGGACGCAATATCCATCCGAAGTGAACGGCAAGGCTGTCGAGCCGCTCGAAGGCGCGTCACTCGCGCCGGCGTTCGCACGCGACGGGATCGACCGCGGACCGATGTTCTGGGAGCACGAAGGCAACGCCGCCGTGCGCATTGGCAAGTGGAAACTCGTGCGCAACTACCCCGGTTCCTGGGAACTCTACGACATGGAGGTCGACCGTACCGAACTGCACGATTTGGCAGCCGCTCACCCGGACCGCGTCACCGACATGGCGCGCCAGTACGATGCTTGGGCGACACGCTGCGGTGTGATTCCGCGCGAGAAAATCCTCGCCCTGATGAAGAGCCAAGGCGTTACGCGCGCATTCTGGGAAAAGACGGACACCTGATGAGCTCCCGGCCGGAATCCGCGACGTGACATCGTGCTGCATTCCTGCGTTCACCACGGACGCTGCCGCACTGTCCAGGACCGCATTCGGGGAATCCGATCCCCCGCGGAATGGACAGGAAGTTCTCGCGCCCTTTGCTTCCGTCGGCGGTGACGCCGCGCGGCAGTGCATGCTGCGCATCGTCGGCGGCGAATTCGCGATGGGCAACGACGGACCCGACGCCGTGCCCGAGGACGGCGAGGGTCCCGTGCGGCGCGTGACGGTAGACGCATTCTCCATCGGAGCGACTACCGTAACGAACCGCGAATTCGCGGCATTTGTCCGCGCGACGCGCTATGTGACCGATGCGGAGCGCCTGGGGTGGTCGTTCGTCTTCTACCTGCAGGTGCCGGAAGCGGCGCGGCGCACCGCACGACAGGTCGCATCCGGCCTACCTTGGTGGATACCGGTGGAGGGTGCGTGCTGGCAGCGGCCGGAAGGCCCCGGCTCGCATGTGCACTCGCGCCCCGATCATCCGGTTGTCCACGTGTCGTGGAACGACTGCCAGACCTATTGTGCGTGGACGGGAACGCGGCTGCCGACGGAAGCCGAGTGGGAGTTCGCCGCGCGCGGCGGGCGCGAGGGCGCGAGGTTTCCGTGGGGTGACGAGCTGGAGCACGAAGGCCTACCTCGCGCCAATGTCTGGCGAGGTAGTTTCCCAAATGCGCCGACGGATGGCTGGGTGCCCGCGCCAGCGGTCGCCCATGCTCTCGAGCCCAATGGCTTCGGCCTGTTCAATACGTGCGGGAATGTCTGGGAGTGGTGCGTCGACTGGTTCGCCCCCGGCTATCACTTTGAGACCACGGCTGTGAATCCGCAGTATGTACGACCGACCGGGAGGCGCTCCATGCGTGGTGGATCGTTCCTGTGTCACGATTCCTACTGCAATCGCTACCGATTGTCCGCACGCAGTTCGAACACGCCGGAGAGCTCCGCTTCGAACTGCGGATTTCGTATCGCGGCGTGACGCTTGGACGACAGCACATTGCGGAAACGCTTGTTCCTGCGTTGCTGCTAGCCCCGCCGCATGCTGTCGAAGAATTCGCTGTTGCTCTTGGTCGCCTTGATCTTGTCGAGGAGGAATTCCATCGCCTCGAGCTCGTCCATCGGATAGAGCAGTTTTCGCAGGATCCACACCTTCTGCAGAATGTCCGGCTTGAGCAGCAGTTCCTCGCGCCGGGTACCCGAGCGGTTCACGTTGATCGACGGGTAGATGCGCTTTTCCGCCATCCGCCGGTCGAGGTGGATCTCCATGTTGCCGGTGCCCTTGAATTCCTCGTAGATCACGTCGTCCATCCGCGACCCGGTGTCGATCAGCGCGGTGGCGATGATGGTCAGCGAGCCGCCTTCCTCGACGTTGCGCGCGGCACCGAAAAAGCGCTTCGGACGCTGCAGCGCATTGGCATCGACGCCGCCGGTCAGCACCTTGCCGGAGGCCGGCACGACGGTGTTGTAGGCGCGGGCGAGACGGGTGATCGAATCGAGCAGGATCACCACGTCCTTCTTGTGCTCGACCAGGCGCTTGGCCTTCTCGATCACCATTTCGGCGACCTGCACGTGCCGGGTGGCGGGTTCGTCGAAGGTCGACGAGACCACCTCGCCGCGCACCGAGCGCTGCATTTCGGTCACTTCCTCGGGGCGCTCGTCGATCAGCAGCACGATCAGCATCACGTCGGGATGGTTCGCCGCGATCGAGTGGGCGATGTGCTGCAGCATCACCGTCTTGCCGGACTTCGGACTGGCCACCAGCAGCCCGCGCTGGCCCTTGCCGATCGGGGCGACGATGTCGATGATCCGCCCGGTGATGTTCTCCTCGGCCTTGATGTCGCGCTCGAGGACCATGGTCTTGTCCGGGAACAGCGGCGTCAGGTTCTCGAAGAGAATCTTGCTCTTGGCGTTCTCCGGCGGTTCGAAGTTGACCTTGTCGACCTTGACCAGCGCGAAGTAGCGTTCGCCGTCCTTGGGCGTGCGGATCTCGCCCTCGATCGTGTCCCCGGTGTGCAGGTTGAAGCGGCGGATCTGCGACGGCGAGATGTAGATGTCGTCGGTATTG
Organism: uncultured beta proteobacterium; assembly: GCA_963699765.1. GTDB lineage: Bacteria > Pseudomonadota > Gammaproteobacteria > Burkholderiales > Casimicrobiaceae > VBCG01. The sequence continues at coordinate 73,752 of CAVOVD010000020.1, forward strand.
GCGAGATAGGACGTGTCCGGCGAGCGCAGGAAGCCGAAGCCGTCGGGCAGGACCTCGAGCACGCCGCCGCCGAAGATCGACTCCCCCTTCTTCGCCTGCTGCTTCAGCAGCGCGAAGATGAGGTCGTGCTTGCGCATTCGGTTCGCGCCCTCGATCTCATTCGAGTTGGCGAACTCGATCAGTTCGGACACGTGCTTGGACTTGAGTTCGGATAGGTGCATGAGGCTTAGGGAGGGAGGGCGCTGCGGAGGGATGAGCCGGGAGGGATGAGCCGGTACGGCGCGAGATCGGCCTGTCGCGGAAGGCCGCCGGGAAACGCTCGGGAATCGGGTCTGGGTCCGGTTCGTCGCGCGGGACAACCGCTGAAGCGACGCCCGGGCGGGTCTGGTAGCTGGCGGGGAGGGCGTCTACTCAGCGCTCACCGCACACACGGCACCGCAGACTATAGCGGTTGGCGGCGGCTGTCAACCTCATGCATCGGCGCGGGGGTTCAGCCCGCCGGATTCGCCCCGGCAGCGCCCATTGCGGCGACCACTTCCGGGGGCGCCTGGACCAGTTCGATCAGCACGCCTTCGCCCGAAATCGGAAACTGCTCGTTGGCCTTCGGGTGGATGAAGCAGATGTCGAAGCCTGCGCCGCCCCGGCGGATTCCGCCCGGAGCGAAGCGCATGCCCTGCGCCGTCAGCCACTCCACCGCCTTCGGCAGGTCGTCCACCCACAGCCCGATATGGTTGAGCGGCGTCTCGTGCACCGCAGGCTTCTTGTTCACATCCACCGGTTGCATCAGATCGACCTCGACGCGGGTCGCGCCCGAGCCCAGCGCCAGGATGTCTTCGTCGACGTTCTCGCGCTCGCTGCGATAGTTCCCGGTCACCGGCACGCCCAGCGTGTCAACCCACAGCCGGCGCAGGCGGCTCTTGTCGACGCCGCCTATGGCGATCTGCTGCAGGCCCAGGATGCGGAACGGTCGTGCGCTCATCGTTTCCTCCTCTTCGTTTCCGGTTGCGCCGGGGCGCGCGTTCAGCGCAACAGCGCGACGTAGACGCCGGTAAGGATGGCGCTGGTGATCACCCCGCTGATGCTGGCGCCGAGCGCATGCGGCATGATCATCACGCCAGGGGATGCCGCCGTGGCCATCTTCTGGACGATTTTCGCGGTGGTCGGCACGCAACTCACGCCGGCGATGCCGATCATCGGGTTGTATTTCCCCTTGTACCAGAAGTACAGGACATAGCCGCCGAGAATGCCGCCGACAGCCGCGAGCGTGAGCGCCATGATGCCCAGCAGCAGCAGCTTCAGCACCACCGGGCTCAGGATCGTTCCCGCCTCGCACAGGATGCCCAGCGTCAGGCCGAGGAAAAAGGTCGCGCCATACAGCACGGTTTCGCTCAGCAGGGTCTGGAATTTGAGCAGGCCGCTCTCACGCACCACGACGCCGACGAACAGCGCCAGGAACAGCGGCGCCGCCACCGGAAAGAGCAGGCAGAGCAGCGTGCAGGCGACGACGGCGAACACGATCTTCTGTCCGGCGGTGATCTTTTTGTACTCCCCGACCTCCATCGGAATGGCGCGCAGGCGCGCGGGGATGAGGAGCTTGATCAGGTAGGGATAGGCGCCGTAGGTCAGGCCGAGGTAGAGATAGCCCACGACCGTGATCGGCACGAACAGGTCCTTGGCCAGGATCAGCGAGGTGAACAGCACCATCGGGCCGTCGGCGCCGCCGATCATCGCGACCGAAGCGGCGGCCGCTTCGGTCATGCCCAGCCAGACGGCAATCGGGAAGGTCGCCACCGTCCCCAGTTCGGCGAACAGCGCGATGATCATGCTCTGGAATGGCCGCGCCATGACGAAGCCCACGTCCAGCAGCACCCCGATCCCCATGAACACCAGGACGGCGATCAGGCCGTTGCTGAACATGAACGTGTAGATCGGCTGCAGCCAGTTGATCTGCAGGACGCTCATCGTGGGGTCGGTCCCGGTCACCAGCGCATCCACGAACAGCGTGCCGTGCCTGCCGCTCTCGAGGAACATCACTCCGGCATTGACCGCGGCCATTCCCATGCCCATCGGGATCATCAGCAGGCCTTCCAATACGCCCTGCCGGCCCAGGTAGATGAGCAGAAAGCCAAGGAGCATCAGGCCGATGCGGCCCCAGAAGATCAGGGGCTCGGACGCGGCCAGGGTCGCCACGCCCTGGAACAGGTCGAGCAGGTTGATGCCTTCCACTCAAGTCTCCCCGGCCTAGTCGATGGTGACGAGGGCCTGTCCGGCCTCGACCCCCTCGCCCTCCCTGACGTGGATGGCGGCGATCCTGCCCGCGCGATGGGCGACCATCGGCGCCTTCATTTTCATGGCCTCGATGATGGCGACCTTGTCGCCCCGGTTCACCGCCTGGCCGACGGCGACGGTGATCGACTCGACCACGCCGCCCAGCGTGCTGGTGACGTCACCGGCGCCGGCAGGTCCCCGCGCCGTCGTGGCCATGGCTGGCGTGGCTGCCGCCGGAATCGGCGGCGGCGAGGCTGGAATGGTCATGCTTCCGGGCTCGGGTAGAGCGTGCTCGACTCCTCGCTCAGGTCCTCGACGGTGACGGTATACGGTCGGCCGTCGACGGTGATCCGGAACTTCTTCTCCATTGCGTCATCCCCTTCCGGTGCCGCATTTCACTTGCGTCTTGGATGATGTGACACGGCGTGCGAGGCGTGGTGCGCCGTCCGGCCCTCGCTCGCCCAATCGCTGCGCCGATGTCCTTCGATGCGTACGATGCGATGTGCGCCGACCATCGAATAGACCGCTGCCGCGATCGCGGCCACATGATCTGCCGATACGTCGTCCGCGGGCTTCACGACCGGCGCTGCTTCCGCAAGGTCCGCGCTCCGGCGTGCCAGCGCGTTCAGGATCATGACGATCAGCTTGATGACGACCGCCACCCCCAGCGAGACAACGATCGTTATGCCGTAGATCCATAGCGCCTTGATCACCACGTCGCCCATTGTCGCTCCCGCGTATTCGCCCTAGAGCGGAATGTTGCCGTGTTTCTTCGCCGGTCGCAGCTCGCGCTTGTCCAGCAGCTTGCGCAGCGACAGCGCGACCGCGGTGCGCGACTCCGCCGGCTCGATGACGTCGGTGATGTATCCCTGCGCGGCGGACAGGTAGGGCGAGGCGAACTCCGCGCGGTAGGCGGCCACCAGCTCCTTGTGCCTGGCCCTGCGGTCGGAGGCCTCGGACAGTTCCTTGCGGTACAGGATGTTCACCGCCCCCTCGGCGCCCATCACCGCGATCTCCGCGTTCGGCCACGCGTAGACGACGTCCGCGCCCATCTCCTGGCTGCACATCGCGAGGTACGAGCCGCCGTAGGCCTTGCGCAGGATCAGCGTGACCTTCGGGGTGGTGCACGATGCGTACGCGAACAGCAGTTTGGCGCCGTGGCGGATGATTCCACCGCGCTCCTGCTCGATGCCGGGCAGGAAGCCCGGCACGTCGACCAGCGTTACGATCGGAATGTTGAAGGCATTGCAGGTGCGGATGAAGCGGGCGCCCTTGTCGGAGGCATGGATGTCCAGCGCACCGGCCATCTCGGTCGGCTGGTTCGCGACCAATCCGACGACGATGCCGCCGATGCGCGCGAAGCCGACGACCAGGTTGCGCGCCCACCCGGCGTGGACTTCCAGAAGGCTGCCGCCGTCGATCAGGCGGGCGATGATCGGGCGCACGTCCATCGGGTCCGCCGGGTCGTCCGGGATGAGGCCGTTCATGCCCTCATCGCGCCCGAGAGCGAGATCGGATTTCAGCTGGTGGGGCGGCTCCTCGGTGTTGTTGGCCGGGAGATAGGAGAGCAGCTGCTTCACGAGGTCGATCGCCTGCCGGTCGTCGTCGACGACGAAGTGCACGTTGCCGCTTACCGTGGCGTGCATCTCGGCGCTGCCCACTTCGTCCATCGACGTCGTTCGGCCGGTGACCGCCTTGATGACTTCGGGGCCGGTGATGAACATCTGCGCGTTCTTGCGCGTCATGATGATGAAGTCCATGAGCGCCGGGGAATAGGAGGCGCCGCCCGCACAGGGACCGCAGACCACGGCGATCTGCGGCACTACGCCGGACATCAGCACGTTGTGGTAGAAGACGTGCCCGTAGCCGGACAACGCGTCGACGGCTTCCTGTATGCGCGCCCCCCCGGAGTCCTTGAACGCCACGAAAGGAACGCCGGTCTTGATGGCGAACTTCATGAGTTCGACGATCTTGAGCGCGTGCATCCTGCCGAGCGTGCCGGCCGCCACGGTGAAGTCCTGGCTGATCGCGGCAACCGCTTGGCCGTCGACATAGCCGGTGCCGGTGACCACGCCATCGGCTGGCAGCGTCTTCGTCTCCAGGCCGAAGTGGCGTCCGCTGTGCCGGACGTGCAAGCCGATCTCCTGGAACGTGCCCGGCTGGAACAGCAACTCCAGCCGCTCGCGCGCGGAAAGCAGGCCCTTGGCGCGCCTTTCCCGGAGCTTTTCCTTTCCACCGCCTTCGAAGGCAGCGGCGCGCCGCTGGCGAAGCTTGTCCAACACCTCAGGTTTCAGCGCCATTCGTCGACCCCCTCACCTCGCTTGCCTGTTGGCGTCGCGGCGCAGCGGGGAGCGCTCGGTCGGCCGCCACCGGCCCCATCGGTCGGCTCCCGGTTCACGATGTCGCTTTGGCGGCGGGTGGCAACGCTTCCACGCGACGCCGCCCGGCGGACCTAGAGGTTGCCTTCGAGAAAAGCCGACAGCTGGGACTTGGAGAGCGCGCCGACCTTCTGCGCGTGCACCTGACCGCCCTTGTACAGAATGACCGTCGGAATGCCGCGGATGCCGTACTTGCCCGGGGTGGCGGGATTGGAGTCGATGTCGAGCTTGGCGACGGTGAGCTTGCCGGTGTAGTCCTTGGCAATGTCTTCCAGAATTGGCGCAAACATCTTGCAGGGACCGCACCATTCGGCCCAGAAGTCGACCAGAACCGGCTGGGCTGATTGCAGAACGTCCTTGTCGAACGTGGCGTCGGAAACGTGTTTGATGGCGTCACTCATTGGGAGGTCCTCTGTTTCGGGGTTCGCGGCCGGGGCGGCCTGTGACGCATCGCCCGGGCGGTTGCTTACGGTAGCGGAAGCCTCTGCCCCGCGCAAGTTTGCTGCCGCACCGGGACAGTGGGGACGTTCTGGTAAAATTCAACGCCGCCCTGGAAGGGGCTCCGCCAGCTCGCCACTCCGGCGCGAGCGCGCCACGAGTTCGAACGGCCATGACCTACGTCGTCACCGAAACCTGCATTCGCTGCAAGTACACCGACTGTGTCGACGTCTGCCCGGTCGATTGCTTCCGGGAAGGGCCGAACTTCCTGGTCATCGACCCCGACGAGTGCATCGACTGCACGCTGTGCGTCGCCGAATGCCCGGTGGAAGCCATCTACGCCGAGGACGACGTGCCGGCCGACCAGCAGGCCTTCACCGCGCTGAACGCCGAACTGGCGAAGCTGTGGAAACCGATCATCGAGCGCAAGCCGGCGCCGCCTGACGCCGACGAATGGAAGGGCGTGCCCGGCAAGCTCAAGTATCTGCAGCGTTGACCCTGCGGACGCCGGGTTTGACCCGATGCGGCTTGAACCTCTAGAATCGCGTGGTTTGCCCGGTTGCCCGACGCGTCGGGCCCGCCCTCAAAGTCCGACAATGACCTCCATGAATCGATATCTCACGCTTGCCGCAGTCGCCGCCGCGGCGTTCGCGCCCTGCCTGGCCATCGCGCAGACCCCGCCTGGCGACCCGCTCAAGGGTGCCCAGAAGGTGCAGATGTGCCAGGGCTGCCACGGCATCCCCGGCTGGCGCACCGCCTTCCCCGAGGTCTACCAGGTGCCCAAGATCAACGGCCAGAACGCGCCCTACATCGTTCTCGCGCTGAAGGAGTACCGCGCCGGCAATCGCACCCACCCGACGATGAAGGCCATCGCTGCGTCGCTGACCGACGCCGACATGGCCGACATCGCCGCCTATTACACCGAAACGCCGCTGACCGCCACGCGCAAGTGACCATGGACAAACGAATCCTGATCGTGTTCGCCGCCGCTGCGGCACTGGGCGCCGGCAGCGCCTGCTGCCGCCGACCTGGTTGCGGCCAAGAAGAAGGTGGAGGAAGTCTGCGCCGCCTGCCACGGCATCGACGGCGCGACGCCGACCACGCCCGAGTATCCGAAGCTCGCCGGACAGTACGCCGACTACCTGGCGAAGGCGCTGCGCGACTACAAGTCCGGCCGGCGCAAGAACGCCATCATGGCGGGATTCGCGCAGGGGCTCACCGACAAGGACATCGATAACCTGTCCGCGTATTTCTACGCCCAGCGCAACGTGCTGGCCAGCAAGTACTGACCGCTCCCGCTGCGCAACCGAACCAGGGGCGCCATTTCGGCGCCCTTGTTTTTTGCGGGTCGCCGGCGCTCAGCGCTGGCGTTCGAGGCAGGCGAGATACAGCGCTGCGTCCGGTGCGCTGCGCTGCCGCTGCGCCGCCCAGATCACCTCGCCCAGGCACTCGACCACTGCATGCAGCGCCTCGTGCTCGTCGCCGCGCGTCGCGCGCAGGCGCTCGAACTGCGCGCGGATGCCCGGCGGCTGGTCGATGGCGAGCTGCTCGGCCACCGCGAGGTGCAGCGAAAGGTGCAGGAAGGGATTGACGTCGCCGGCCTCGGGCCGGTAGTCACGGTCGATGTGGCGCTCGCCCTGTTCGACGATCGCGTGGTACTCGGGATGCTGTGCGATCAGCCCGGCGGCGATCTTTTCCAGGCCGGAGAGCGGTTCGTTGCCGCGGAACTTGCGCCAGGACTCGGTCAGGAAGCGACGCGCTTCGTCGCGCGATGGGTTGAACATCCCGGAGTCAATCCTTGAACGGACGGTCCGGGGCAGGCCCCTTCGTCTTGTCGCGGAACTCGCACAGGTCGCGCAGCGGGCACTGCGGACACTTCGGCTTGCGCGCCTCGCAGATGTAGCGGCCGTGCAGGATCAGCCAGTGGTGCGCGTCCTGCCTGAATTCATCGGGGACGAATTTTTCCAGCCGGCGCTCGACCTCGGCGACGTCCTTCCCGGGTGCCAGACCGGTGCGGTTGGCCACGCGGAAGATGTGCGTGTCGACGGCAATGGTCGGCATGCCGAACGCGGTGTTCAGCACGACATTGGCGGTCTTGCGACCGACGCCGGGCAGCGCCTCGAGCGCCTCGCGCGACTTCGGCACTTCGCCGCCGTGCTGGTCAAGCAGGATCTGCGACAGCGCGACCACGTTCTTCGCCTTGTTGCGGAACAATCCGATCGAGCTGATGAAGGGAATGAGTCCGTCCACGCCCAGACGCACGATCGCCGCCGGCGTGTTGGCGACGGCAAACAGCCGTTTCGTGGCCAGGTTGACGCTTCTGTCGGTTGCCTGCGCCGACAGGACGACGGCGACCAGCAGCTCGAACGGCGTGCCGTAGACCAACTCGGTGGTCGGATGCGGATTGCCGGCGCGCAGGCGCTCGAAGATTGCGCGTCGCTTTGCCGGGTTCACGTCGGCTGCCTCATCGACTCTGCGCCGCGCGGCGGGCCCGCGCCCGGCTGACCGCCAGTGCGACCGTGGCCGCGCGTCGCGCGGCGGGATCGGCGGCGGCCGCAGGTCTGCGGTCGGCGATGCGCTCGTCGCGCGCGAGCCGCAGCGTGCGCGCCGCGTGCCGCGCCCGCGCCGCGTCGGCGTCGCTGCGCGTCCAGCCGCGGCCGGCCGGCGCCAAGGCGATGCAGTCGACCGGGCAGGGCGGCACGCACAGGCCGCAGCCCGAGCACAACGACGGCAGGACCGTGTGCATGCGTTTTTGCGCGCCGATGATGGCATCGACCGGACAGGCGGCGATGCACAGCGTGCAGCCGATGCAGGCGCCCTCGTCGACGATCGCGACTTCGAGCGGGCCGGTCGTTCCGCGGGAGGCTTCGAGGTCCCGGGCGGGCCGGCCGGTCAGCTCCGCCAGTGCGGCGATGACCTCCTCGCCGCCCGGCGGGCAGCGGTTGACGTCGGCGGCGCCGGCGGCCAGCGCCTCGGCATAGGGACGGCAACCGGCGTAGCCGCAGCGCGCGCATTGCGTCTGCGGCAGCACCGCATCGATGCGCCCGATCAATTCGACGACGTTCATTGCCGGCATTCTAGCGCCCGCGCCCGGCGCGGGTGGCCAGACCGCGGTCACGTTGGTCATGCACTCCGCAGCGTGTATTCTCCCCGGGCCGTCACCAGGATTCCGCGCCTCGACGTTGCCGACCCGCCGCCATGCATACGCATTCCACCCCCGGTAACGCGCACGATCATGCATCCGCCCATGCGCACGGACCCGCCGGGCACGCGCACGGCGGCAACGGCACTCGCCGGGCGCTGGCCATCGCGCTGGCGCTGACCGCCGGGTTCGCGGTCATCGAGGCGTTCGGCGGCTGGATTTCCGGTTCGCTCGCGCTGCTGTCCGATGCCGGACACATGGTCACCGACGCCGGCGCATTGGCGCTGGCGCTGTTCGCGGCGACCATCGCCACGCGCGCGCCGACGCGACGGGCGTCCTATGGCTATGGCCGGGCCGAGGTGCTGGCCGCGTTCGTCAATGCGATCGCCATGCTGGCCATCGTCGTCGCCATTTCCGTCGAAGCGGCGCGGCGCATGCTCGAACCGGAGCCGGTCGCCGGCGGCATCGTCATCGGCGTGGGCACCGCGGGACTCGCGGTCAACCTGCTGGCGGCCTGGGTGCTGTCGCGATCGAGCGGCTCGCTCAACACCCGCGTGGCCTTGCTGCACGTGCTGGGCGACCTGCTCGGATCGGTCGCGGCCATCGTTGCCGGCGGCGTGATCATGGCGACGGGTTGGACGCCGATCGATCCGATCCTCTCGGTGGTGGTGGCCCTGCTGATCCTGCGCTCGACCTGGCAGTTGCTCAGGCAGTCGACCGGCGTGCTGATGGAGGGTGTGCCCGCGCACCTGGACTACGACGCCATCGGCCGTTCACTGGCCGCGCTGCCGGGCGTCACCGAGGTGCACGACCTGCACGTGTGGAACATGACCTCGGAAGGCGTGGCGCTGTCGGCCCACCTGGGCCTCGCCAGCGGCGACGCGTGGCTGGCCACGCTCGGTGCGGCACGCCGGATGCTGGCCGGCGACTACGGCATTCGCCACGCGACGCTGCAGCCGTCGTGGCCGGCCCCCGCGCCGGCCGGCGCCGACGAACGCGGCGTGATACCGGTGGTGACCGCGGGTGAAACCGGGGCGGCGCGGGACTGACGAGCGAACGCCGCCGCTCAGACCCACCTGGCGCGGCGAAAGCGCCAATAGAGCACGGCGTCGACGGCGACCATGACGCCGACCGCCAGCGGATAGCCTGCTTCCCACTGCAGTTCGGGCATGTGCGCGAAGTTCATTCCGTAGACGCCGGCGATCAGCGTCGGAACGGTGATCAGCGCACCCCAGGCGGCGAGGCGCTTGGTGACTTCCGACTCCGACAGGCTGATGAAGGCGATGTTCACCTGGATGGCCGTGGTCAGCATCTCGCGAATGTTCTCGATCGCGGCATCGATGTGCGCGAGGTGATCGAAGACGTCGCGATAGTACTCCTGGGTTCCCATGCACAGTTGCGGCACGCGCCCGCCGTGCAGCTTGCCCACGTCTTCCATCAGCGGGGCAACCGCGTGCTTGAGCGTCATCAGCCGCCGCTTGAGCGCATAGAGTTTTTCCACCTTGGAACGGGTCGACGCGCCGGCGAACAGCTCCTCCTCCGCGCTCTCGAGCTCGGTCTCGAGCCCGTCGAGCGCGGGGAAATAGCGGTCGACGATGTTGTCCAGCAGCGCATAGAACACGAAGCCCGCGCCATGGCGAAGGAGCTCGGGTTCGCGTTCGCAGCGCGCGCGGACGGCCGCGAAGCCGACGGTGGTCCGGTGGCGCACGGTGAGCACGTAATTGGGGCCGACGAAGATCGCGACCTCGCCGACCAGGTAAGCGTCATCGTCGGTCGGATCGGCGGGCGGCTCGACCGTGTGCAGGACCGCGAACAGCGAATCGCCGTATTCCTCGATCTTCGGTCGCTGGTGACCGTGGCGGGCATCGTCGACGGCGAGGTCGTGGAGGTCGAACTCCTCGGCCATCTCGTCGAGTTCCTCGCTCGTCGGCGACAGCAGCGCGACCCAGACGAAGCAGTCCGGGCGGCTCACGTACTCGCTGATATCCTCTTTGGGGATGTCGGCGAGCTTGACGCCGTTCTGGTAGGCAGCGCAGCTGATCAGCATGGTGGCATACGGGCAGGGGGGTGCCGGCATCATAAACGCCGGGTGTGCCGGGGGCTACCGGCGCAATGCCGGTCACTCGCCCCGACGGCCGGGCCGCGTTGCGCGAATGCACTTGCAAAAGACGCTGCCGGGCCGGTTTCGGGGCCGCGCTTGGACGCGGATTGCGTCCTGGGGGTAACATCGTGACCCCCCCGGCCATTGCCCCCGGTCCTGCCGATGATCATTCCCTCGCTGCTCGACACCGACCTGTACAAGTTCACGATGATGCAGGTGGTGCAGCATCAGTTTGCCGAGGCGCAGGTCGAGTATCGCTTCAAGTGCCGGAATCCCAACGTCGACCTGTCGCCCTACGTGGCCGAGATCGAGGCGGAGATCCGGGCGCTGTGCGACCTGCGCTTCACCGCCGCCGAACTCGACTACCTGCGCCACTGGCGGTTCTTCAAGAGCGACTTCGTCGACCTGCTGGGCCTGTTCCACCTCGACCAGCGCTTCGTCAGGGTGTCGCGCCTGCCGGACTCGCCGCGCGAGATCGACATCACGATCAAGGGCCCGTGGCTGCACACCATCCTGTTCGAGGTGCCGGTGCTGGCGATCGTCAGCGAGATCTATTACCGCAACACGGTGAAGGTTCCCGACTTCGACGAGGGGCGCCGCCGCCTGGCGGCCAAGATCGAGCTGGCCAACCAGGTGCCGGGCGCGGATTTCCGCATCGCCGACTACGGCACCCGCCGCCGCTTTTCGCGCGCCTGGCACGACGAAGTGGTCCGCACGCTCAAGCGCGACATGCCGACGCATTTCGTCGGCACCAGCAACGTCAGGACCGCGATGGAGTGCGGCCTCACGCCGCTGGGCACGATGGCGCACGAGTACCTGCAGGCCTGCCAGGCGGTGGGGCCGAGGCTGCGCGACTCGCAGACCTTCGCCTTCAACATGTGGGCGCGCGAGTATCGCGGCGACCTGGGGATCGCGCTGTCGGACGTCTGCGGCATGGATGCCTTCCTGCGCGACTTCGACCTCTTCTTCTGCAAGCTCTTCGACGGCGTCCGCCATGATTCCGGCGACCCCTTCGAGTGGGGCGAGAAGCTGATCGCGCACTACCAGAAGATGCGCATCGATCCGCACACCAAGACGATGGTGTTCTCGGACAGCCTGAACGTGCCGCTGGCGATCCGCCTGTTCGAGTACTTCAAGGGACGCGTCCAGACGTCCTTCGGGATCGGCACCAATTTCACCAACGACCTGGGCTACGAGCCGCTGCAGATCGTCATCAAGATGACCCGCTGCAACGGTCAGCCGGTCGCCAAGATCAGCGACGAGCCTTCCAAGTCGATGGACTACGATCCGTCCTACGTCGCCTACCTGCGCGAAGTGTTTCAGGTGCCGGAAGCGGCAAAAGTGTAGGATTCCGCGATGGCCACTCCACTCTCCGGCGGCAAGTCGACCCCGGCCGGTTCTCCCCCGGCCGGCGCTCCGGCCGGCGCCGCGCCCGCGCGCCTGCCCAAGCAGCCGGACCGGCGCCTGCGGCTGGACGATGTGCTGAAGCTGATGGTCGCCGACGGCCTGGTGGCCAGCGCCGACGCCGAGGCCTTCCAGCGCAACCGGCCGCGCGTCTACGACCAGCCGCTGGAAACCATCGCCGGCGCGCAGTGGAAGTCCATCAAGCCGCCGCACCGGCTGCTGACGCTCGAATACATCGTCGAGTGGCTGGCCGGCAAGCTGGGCGTGCCCTACCTGCACGTCGACCCGCTGAAGATCGACCTGGGTGCGGTGACGGCGGTGGTGTCCAACGCCTACGCCGAGCGTTTCCGGATCCTGCCCGTCGCCGTCGACCGGATGACGCTGACGGTGGCGACGTCGGAGCCCTTCGTCCGCAGCTGGGCCGACGAGCTGGAGCAGATGATCAAGCTCGAGGTTCGCTTCGTGTTCGCCAATCCGGCCGACATCAAGCGCTACCTCGCCGAGTTCTACAATCTCGCCCGCTCGATGAAGCGCGCGCAGGAGACCTCCAAGGGCGACCTGACGCTGCGCAACTTCGAACAGCTGGTCGAACTCGGCAAGGCCGGCAATCTCGACGCCAACGACCAGCACGTCGTCCACATCGTCGACTGGCTGTGGCAGTACGCGTTCGAACAGCGGGCGTCGGACATCCACATCGAGCCGCGCCGCGACGTCGGCCATGTGCGCTTTCGCATCGATGGCGTCCTGCACCAGGTCTACGCGATTCCGCAGCCGGTGCTGATCGCGATGACCTCGCGGATCAAGCTTCTGGCCCGGATGGAGATCGTCGAGAAGCGGCGCCCGCAGGACGGCCGGATCAAGACGCTGTCACCCGACGGCTCGGAGGTCGAGCTGCGCATCTCGACCATGCCCACCGCATTCGGCGAAAAGCTGGTGATGCGCATCTTCGCGCCCGAGGTGCTGGTTCGCGACTTCACCGACCTGGGCTTCACCGAGGACGACAGCGCCCGCTGGGAGAAGATGATCCGCGAGCCCAACGGCATCATCCTGGTCACCGGCCCCACCGGGTCGGGCAAGACGACGACGCTGTACACGTCGCTCAAGCAGCTCGCGACGCCCGAGGTGAACGTCTGCACGGTCGAGGACCCGATCGAGATGATCGAGCCGCTGTTCAACCAGATGCAGGTGCAGCCGGTGATCGGCGTGGATTTCGCCACCGGCGTGCGCACGCTGATGCGGCAGGATCCGGACATCATCATGGTCGGCGAGATCCGCGACCGCGACACCGCGGAGATGGCGGTGCAGGCGGCGCTCACCGGCCACCTGGTGCTGTCGACGCTGCACACCAACGATGCGCCGACGGCCGTGACCCGGCTGCTCGACCTGGGCGTGCCGCCCTACCTGCTGTCGTCGACGCTGCTGGGCGTCATGGCGCAGCGGCTGGTGCGCACGCTCTGCCCGCATTGCAAGAAGCCCGGCGACCCGCCGGACGACGAGACCTGGCGGACGATCACCGCGCCCTGGCGCGGCGAGAAGCCGACGCAGGTCATGCGCCCGAACGGATGCCTGGAGTGCCGGATGACCGGCTATTTCGGCCGCATCGGCCTCTACGAGATCATGCTGATGACGCCGGCGCTGCGCCGGCTCACCACGCAGGAGGCCGACGACCGCGCCATCCGCGAACAGGCCTACAAGGACGGGATGCGTCCGCTGCGCGTGTCCGGCGCGATGAAGGTCGCCGCCGGCCTGACCACCAGCGAGGAGGTGGTCAAGGTCGCGCCGCTGGCCTGACCGGCCGGCGCCAGCGCCGGCCCCGGGCTATCCGGCGGCTTAAGGACGAGCCGCCTAGCCGGCGGCCGGTGCCGGCACGAATTTCAGCGCCACGCCGTTGTTGCAGTAGCGCTGCCCGGTGGGCGGCGGACCATCCGGAAACACATGCCCCTGGTGGCCACCGCAGCGCGCGCAGTGGTACTCGGTGCGCGGGTAGAGGATCTTGTAGTCGATCTTGGTGCCGACCGCGCCGGGAATGGCGGAATGGAAACTCGGCCAGCCGGTGCCGCTCTCGTACTTGGTTTCGGACTTGAACAGCGGCAGCGCGCAGGCGGCGCAGACGTAGGTCCCTTTGCGCTTTTCGTCGTTGAGCGGGCTGGTGAAGGCGCGTTCGGTGCCTTCCTCGCGCAGCACGTAATACTGTTCCTTGGTCAGCAGCTTGCGCCACTCGGCGTCGGTCTTGACCACCTTGTCGGCCCGGGTCGGCTCGTTGGCGCCGCTGGCGGAGCGCAGCGCGGCAAGGCCGGCGGCCGCGGCAGCGCCCTGGAACAGAAAGTGTCGTCGGTTCATGGTCGTTTGGACGTGGACATCGAAATGGAGTTCATTTGGGTCGCCGGGACCCTGCCTGGCCTTACCGACCCGGCGCGCCGGTCTTGGCGGGGCGGTGTCATTCACATTGCGGGGCTACGTGGCCAATTTAGGCCAGAGTTACCCTCAAAGCTACCCCCAATCGGTGCCGTTACGCCCTGACGTGGGCACGCTGGCCGGCGGCTGGAACTGCGACGGGGCCCCACCTCGGACCATTAGGTCCGCTGCCCGTTCCGGCATGACTGGCTCGAGGCGGCATCCGGCAAGTGTGGCGCAGCGCCGAGCCGGGCGCAATCGTCGGCGGGTTAGCGCTAGCGTGCGCCGTCCCGAGCAGGGACTTGGTCTGTTGAACCGCGCGCCGGGATCCCTGCAGCAATTCGGCGGCGGCCGATTGGGAAGGTGCGCACCTGTGCGCATGCTGATATGCGCCTACCGGCAATGCTGCCAGCCGCGCCGCGACCATCGCGCTGCGATTCGTTCCGGTGCGCTCCAGCGCGGCGGCGCAGGGGGATGGCTGTTGTGTCACACCGTTGGACGCAGCAGCCAAAAAAACGCAGAAAATAAGACAATACAAACCAAAAGAACAGGGTAAATGACAGGGAAGGAAAAATTTAAGTTAGATGGGAGAAAAATCGGATGAATTACATATGTTATGTAGAAGCATAGAGAGAAAAAAATGTAGCTAGAAAGAAGAAGTACGACCATGATGGAGAAGATTAGTCGACAAAGAGCAAGAGAATCAGACAAAAGCGAGTTATCTAGGAGCGTAGAGATAATAGTCGAATTAGAGAGAGAGTAAGAAATGCGAAAAAAAAAGTGTATTTAAGTAAAATTAATAATAATACGTAAACAGGAAGAGAGGAATGGTTCAGCTACAACCTGCGGTTCCCGGGCCAGTACTACGATGCGGAGACGGGGCTGCATTACAACTACTTCCGCGACTACGATCCGACGATCGGCAGGTATGTGCAGAGCGATCCGATTGGGTTGTTAGGCGGGATTGCAACGTACGGCTACGCTGACAATTCGCCTGTTCGCAGATGGGATATGCTCGGCTTGGCAACCTACGTATGCATGCGGCCACTGCAGACATGCGGTAACACCGGCCTACGGCGATGCCTCGCTGATTTCTCGGGGAACCCATTCTATCATCAGTATCTATGTGTCCTTGAGCCGGACTCGCGATCTGTGGTGGGCAGGATAGGTCCGGCAGTCCAATCTCTAGTTCGGGACGCCCAGCGTCGGGGACTACTACCCCTTCAATCGTCCCGACATGTGCGAGAAGAAGGATGATCGTGCTTGCGTCGATTCCTGTGTCAAGACACACATCCAGAGTCCAAATCGGCCGAGGTACGGAATTCCCTTTGGCACAGACTGCCAAGAGTGGTCGACCGATGTGTTGACGCAATGTCAAAGTCAGTGCGCACGCAAGTGACCCGATGAAATTCTTCAAATTCATCTGGATGTCTATGTCGATCTGCTTACTCGTGATCACACTCTACTTGTTCGATCCTGTCACCGCACGAGACGCAGACCTATTCGTCACCTATGGAATGCTGCACTTGCTTTTCCTACGAGTCTGATTGTCGCAGGGTCGATCACGTTATTTGCGAGCGCGTCGTCGATGCTTGACGCACCTTACGGGCTCTTTGCAATCGCAGTGATTTGGCTGTTGTTCGTATGTGGTGGGTATCTACAATGGTTCATCGCGCTTCCGTGGGTCTTGCGCAAGCTGCGAGCGCATCGCCACAAGATGGGCGGAGCGGGAAAGTAGGGTCGGACTTAGCTTCCGTCGACGTCGCAGCGAAAAATGGGTGGGGCGCTCATCCCAATAGTCCAGTCTGACCTATTTCCTGGCGCTGACCGGGACCAACTCAACTCCAACTCAGAATGCCCTGGGCCAGAGGATCAGCAAGACGGTGGGCAGCACGACCACGCGCTTCGTCTACGACGACCAGGGACGGCTGCTGGGCGAATACGACAATGCCGGCAAGATCATCCAGGAGACGATCTGGCTGGAGGACCTGCCGGTGGCCACGCTGCGGCCGGGATTACGATCCGACGATCGGCAGGTATGTGCAGAGCGATCCGATTGGGCTTGAAGCAGGGCTCAATACGTTTGCCTATTCCGTCAATTCGCCTACTGCAAGAACCGATCGGTACGGACTTGCCACATGTGGCTCCGGCTTCACCGAGGGTCTGGTCCCCGATAATCCGTTTACGTTCCCGTTTAGTGGATGCTGTGGACGTCACGACAACTGTTACGACAATTGTTTTGGCCTGCCGACGAGGCAAGAGTGTGATGAAAATTTCTGCATGTGCATGATGGGACGATGTGCATCCTATTCGTACGCGCCCGGAATCAGGGGAATGTGCGAGCAATGGGCGCGGAACTATTGCAATGTGGTGGTATCGCGCGGGCAAGCGTCGTTTGACGCTGCTCGCAAGAAGTGTTCAGGTTCAGCCTGCAGTTAGTTCCCATGGAAAACCTGCAATGAGCGAAGGTAGCGTCGGAGTTCTGATTCTTCTGGGAACCGTTGTCCTGTGCTCGCTGTTAATACATCGAATTGTGATCAGTTTTTGGATCGCTAATTTCATTGCTGCACTTGCAGGCGCGGCAGTTCTGCACGTCGCCGCGTACGTAAGACTCGGATACTCGGACCCCTTTGACGTAGTCTCCGTTCCGTTTTCGTTTCTCTTGGGGACCGCCATTTCAGCGTTTGTGGGCACTGCCGTTCGCAGTCTGAAACGGTCACGACAGCGCAGGACGATAAGTGCTGAGACGGACTCGACTGAGGACAGCTAAAGTCTTGGCGGAGGCGGTGAGATTCGAACTCACGGAAGGGTTGCCCCTTCGCGGGTTTTCAAGACCCGTGCCTTAAACCGCTCGGCCACGCCTCCGTTGGGTCCCACGTCCTTGCAGTCTTGAAACGGCGTGGATCGGCGCCATCTTAGCAGCCGCGCACCGGAGGCATGAAGACCCTGCCGGCGGCGGGGTAATGGAGATTGAAACCTCCGCGCGTTCTGTTAGTCTTATGCGTTCGTTGGCCCCTTCCGGGGCCCCTATTTGGAGGCACCATGAATCGCAAGTTCGAGCCTGTCATGACGGGACGCGTCACCGCAGCCCGCGGCAGCCCCCGCCAACTCGCGGCGTCGCGCTACCCGTCGCGCAGGGCACCGTCCTGCGCAATACCTACATGCTGCTCGCCCTGACGATGCTGCCGACGATTGCCGGCGCGTTCGTGGGCATGCAGTTCAACTTCGCCGCGCTGTTCCAGTCGTCGCCGATCATGACGCCGCTGCTGATGTTCGCGGCGATGATCGGCTCGCTGTTCCTGGTGACGCTGCTGCGCAACAGCGGCTGGGGCGTGGTGGCGCTGTTCGGCTTCACCTTCATCGCCGGCGTGTTCCTGACGCCGATCCTCACCGTCGCGGCGGGCCTGCGCAACGGCGGACAGATCGTCGGCCTCGCCGGCGGCATGACCGCGGCGATCTTCTTCGCCATGGCCGGCATCGCCACGGTGACCAAGAAGGACTTCTCCTTCATGGGGAAATTCCTGTTCATCGGCCTGGTCCTGGTGATCGTCGCGGCGCTGGCCAACATCTTCTTCCAGATCCCGGCGCTGTCGCTGACGATCTCCGCGGTCGCGGTGCTGCTCTTCTCGGCGTACATCCTGTACGACGTGTCGCGGATCGTGCACGGCGGCGAGACCAACTACATCATGGCGACGATGGGGCTGTACCTGAACATCTACAACATCTTCATCAGCCTGCTGAACATCCTGATGGCCTTCACGGGACAGCGCGACTGAGCTTCGCAGCAGTCGCCGCAGGTGAAGGGGCGCCAGGTGGCGCCCCTTTTCATTGGGGCGACTTCAGCTGCAGCGTTGGCGCTCCGATGCTCCCACGGAGAGGCGTCGGCAGCGCGGCGCGGCGGGCCGTGCGGCCGCGTCCGCCGTCATGGGTGGCGCGGCGGCGATGGTCGTGGGTTGACCGTCGTCGCCGCGCCGGGACCCATAGGCGGACAGGGTGCGGCCGCCCGGCCCGCCGCGGCGCGCTGTCGACGACCGCCGCGCTGTCGCCGGCGCATGCGCGGATGGAATGCAGTTGCAGCGGTTGCCGCGCGCTATCGACGCGTGCTAGCACGAACCTAGTCGAACACCGCGATGGACTCGACGTGCGCCGTGTGCGGGAACATGTTGACCACGCCCGCCGCCGCCAGCCGGTAGCCGCGCTCGTGGACGAGGATCGACGCGTCGCGGGCGAGCGTGCCCGGCGCGCAGGACACGTAGACGATGCGCTTCAGCGCGTTGGCGTCGGCGCGGTGCGGCAGCGCCTTGACCAGCTCGACGGCGCCGTCGCGCGGCGGGTCGATCAGCGCGCGGTCGAGGCGGCCGAATGCGGCCATGCCCTCCGGAGTGACGGCAAACAGGTTCGCCGTCATGAAGGTCGTCCGGTCGGCGAGGCCGTTGTGCGCCGCATTGTGCTGCGCCCGGCGGACCAGCGCTGCGCTGCCCTCGACGCCCACCGCATGCGCGCCGCGCCTGGCGATGGGCAGCGAGAAGTTGCCGAGCCCGCAGAAGAAGTCGGCGACGCGTTCGCCCGGCGCGGGTTCGAGCAGCGTCAGTGCCCGGCGCACCAGCGCGCGGTTGATCGCGTAGTTGACCTGGGTGAACTCGGCCGGGCCGAAGGGCATGGTCACGCCGAATTCGGGCAGCGTGTAGGCGAGTTCGGCGTCGCGCGCGTGCATCGGCGCGACGGTGCCCGGACCGCCGGTCTGCAGCCAGAAGGCAATGCCGTGCGCATCGGCGAACGCGTCGAGCCTGGCCTCGTCCGCGGTCGTCAGCGCCTCGAGGATGCGCAGCACCAGCGCATAGGCCGGGCCGGAGTCCCGCTCGCCGACCGCGACCTCGATCTGCGGCAGCTTGTCGCGCACGGTCAGTCCCTCGATCAGCCGGCGCAGCCCCGGCAGCAGCGCCGAGATGGCGGGCGGCAGGACATGGCACTCCGTCATGTCGGCGACGAAGCTCGACTTGCGCTCGTGAAAGCCGACCAGCACGCCGCCCTTCTTGACGACGTTGCGCACCGACAGTCGGGCGCGGTAGCGGTAGCCCCAGGCCGGGCCCTCGATCGCCGGCAGAATCATCTCCGGCCGGACGCGGCCGATGCGGACAAGCGCATCCTCGAGCGATCGTTGCTTGGCGGCGATCTGCAGGGCCGGATGCGCGTGCTGCAGCGTGCAGCCGCCGCAGACGCCGAAGTGCGGGCAGCGCGGCTCGACCCGGCCGGCGTTGGCGCGGCGCACCGAGGCGACCCGGGCGATGGCGTAGCTCGGCCGATCGCGCAACGGCGTCACGGTGACCTGCTCGCCCGGCAGCGCGCCTTCGACGAACACCGTCTTGCCCTCGTGGCGGGCGACGCCGCGGCCTTCCTGGTCGAGCGATTCGATCGCCAGGACGGTGTCGGCGGCGATGCGGTGCGGGCTGGAAGTGGAATCGGGCATGGACGACGGGAGACGGCTGTCACGCGCGGCGTCAGCTGCGCTCGATTGTACCGTCGCGGCCCGGCGCGCCCACCCGCTCCGGTAAACTCGGCGCCATGAAGATCCTCGCCTTCGACACCTCGACGCATTGGCTGTCGGTCGCCTGTGGCAGTGGCGGGCAATGGCAGGTTCGCGCCGAGCGTGCAGGCGAAGCACACTCGCGACGGCTGCTGCCGCTGGTCGACGCGGTGCTGGCCGATGCCGGCCTGTCGCTCAGGCAACTCGACGGCATCGCCTTCGGCGCCGGCCCGGGATCGTTCACCGGAGTGCGCATCGCCTGCGGCGTCGCGCAGGGTCTGGCGCTGGGCGCCGACCTGCCGGTCGTCGGGGTGCCGACGCTGGCGGCGCTGGCGCAGGCGGCGTGGACCACGCACGGCGCGCGGCGGGTCTTCGCCTGCCTCGATGCGCGCATGCGCGAGGTCTACGTCGCCGCCTATGCCCGCAGCGAGGCCGGGTGGGACGAGGTGATGGCGCCCGCGGTGCTGCGGCCAGTCGACGTCGAACTGCCCGACGCCGGACCGTGGCGCGGTGCCGGCGACGGATTCTCCGCCTGGCCGGAACTGGCCGGCCAACTGGCACTGGCGGATGTCGACACGGCGGCCGTGCCCGATGCCGTCGCGGTGGCGCAGCTTGCGCTGCCGGCATTGCAGGCCGGCAATGGGGTTTCGGCCGCGCAGGCGCGGCCTTTGTACGTCCGCCACCGCGTCGCGCTGACCAGTTCGGAGCGCGCCGCGGGTGTGCGGCTCTAGCCGGCGTGCCATGGCCTCGGTGCCGAACTGGTTCGACCGGTCCCGCGTGCTCTGGCGGCCGCTGGACGCGGCCGACGTCGCCTACGTGGCGGCGCTCGAGGCGCAGATTCACGCCGCGCCCTGGACCATCGGCAACTTCGAGGATGCGCTGTCCGCAGGCTACAGCGCGCTGGTCGGCGAACGCGAGGGGCGCATCGTCGCCTACGGGGTGATGATGTACGGGCCCGGCGAAGCGCAGCTGCTCAATCTGTCGGTGGTGCCCGATGCGCGCCGGCAGGGTCTCGGCCGGGCGCTGCTGCTGCGCTTTCTCGAGGACGCCGGGCATCTGGGCGCCGAGCAGGTGTTCCTGGAGGTCAGGGAGGGCAACGCGGCGGCGGTTGCGCTGTACGCCAGCGAGGGCTTCGTCGAGGTCGCCCGCCGCCGGGCCTACTATCCGCCCGGCCGCGACGTCGATGCCCGCGAAGACGCGCTGGTGATGCGGCGCGCGATCGGTCCGCCGGGAATCCGGGGCGCGTGATGGCGTCGCGTCGCGAAGTCCTGCGGGAGCTGGGCGCGCATCCGCTGTGGCGCCGGAGGACGCCGGCCGCCGCCGGGGCGGCGCGGCAGGCGGAACTCGCGGGCGCGGGCTCCGGACACGCGATTCCACCGCCGGATTCGCCGGCCGTGGCGGTGCCTGTCCGCGCGGCGAAATCCGTTGCGGAGGCTTCACCGCCGCCGGATCCCGACTCCGCCGCGCGGCCGGAATCCGACGCGCGCGGCGCGCGCATCGCCGCGCTCGACTGGAGCGAGTTCGCGCCGGCCGTCGACGCCTGCAACGCCTGCGGCCTGTGCCGGACCCGCCATCGATCGGTTCCCGGTGTCGGCGACCGGCAGGCGCATTGGCTGTTCGTCGGCGAGGCGCCCGGGGCCGAGGAGGACGCGCGCGGCGAACCCTTCGTCGGCCAGGCCGGGCGGCTGCTCGACAGCATGCTGGGCGCGCTGGGAATGAAGCGCGGCGCGAACGTCTACATCGCCAACGTGCTCAAGTGCCGGCCGCCCAACAACCGCACGCCGGAACCCGCGGAGGCCGACGCCTGCCGACCCTTCCTGGAGCGCCAGATTGCGCTCATCCGGCCGAGGATCATCGTCGCGCTGGGCAGGAGCGCCGCGTCGCTGCTGTTGCGCAGCGATGCGACCATCGCCAGCCTGCGCGGGCGTGTCCACGCGTACGAGAACGTGCCGCTGATCGTGACCTACCATCCTGCCTACCTGCTGCGCAACCTGACCGACAAGGCCAAATCCTGGGAAGATCTGCTGCTTGCCCGGCAGGTCGTCGCGCGGGGAGAGCGACCTGCGGATCCGGAACCGCCATCCGTCGCGGCCTGACTTGCACGCGGGCGCGGGACGCCCCATATTCCCCTTTGCGGGCAACTCGCCCGGACACACGACCGTCGGAGGATCCGAAATGAGGAAACTTGCGCTGCTCTTCGCCGCTGTCGCCACGCTGGCGCTTTCCGGCTGCGGCTACAACGACCTGCAGCGGCAGGACGAAGGCATCAAGGCGTCCTGGTCGGAGGTGGTCAATCAGTATCAGCGCCGCGCGGACCTCATTCCCAACCTGGTGAACACGGTCAAGGGCTATGCGGCGCAGGAGGCCGACGTGCTGACCGCGGTGACCAACGCCCGCGCCAGCGTCGGCGCGATCAAGGCCACGCCCGAGATGCTCAACGATCCGCAGGCCTTCGGCAAGTTCCAGCAGGCGCAGGGAGAGCTTTCGGGGGCGCTGTCGCGGCTGCTGGTCGTCGTCGAGAATTATCCGAACCTCAAATCGGACGTCGCCTTTCGCGACCTGCAGGCGCAGCTCGAGGGTACCGAGAACCGCATCACTGTCGCGCGCAAGCGCTACATCGATACGGTGCGCGAGTACAACACGACCGTGCGCTCGTTCCCGACCAACCTGACCGCCATGCTGTTCAGCATGTCGATCAAGCCGAATTTCGCGGTCGAGAACGAGGCGGCGATCAGCGCGCCGCCCAAGGTCGATTTCGGCAAGCCGCCAGCCGGCGGCGCGCCGGCGCCCGCACCGGCGAAGACCTCCGATGTGCCTGCCGGCAAGACCGCCGAGGCGCCGGCGGATCCGGCCGCGGAACTCCTCAAGAAAGGCTATTGAGGACGCCCGGCGGGGATTGGCGGCCTGTCGGCGGCGTGACCCGCCGCCGACGCTTCGCGACCTTCGCCACCGATATCGGCAACATGACCCTCGGCCCCTTTGGGGATGCCCGGCGTGCAATGCGCGTCGCGGCACTGCTGCTTGCCGCGCTGGTCGCCTCGCTGGCCCAGGCTTGGGAGGCGGGCAGCGACGGCCTGGCGCCGATCCCGGCGCTCAAGCAGCGGGTCACCGATCTCACCGGTACGCTGGCCGCCGCCGAGACCAGGGCGCTGGACGCAAGGCTCGCGGCCTGGGAGTCGGCCACCGGCAACCAGCTGGCGGTGCTGGTCGTGCCGTCGACCAAGCCGGAGCCGATCGAGGCGTATTCGATCCGCGTGGCCGATGCCTGGAAGATCGGCCGCAAGGGCCAGGACAACGGCGCGCTGCTGCTCGTCGCCAGGGACGACAAGAAGCTGCGCATCGAGGTGGGCTACGGCTTCGAGGGCGTGCTGACCGACGCCACGGCGCGGCGGATCATCGCCGAGGACATCGTTCCATCGTTCCAGGCAGGGCGCTTCGCCGAGGGCATCGGCAAGGGCGTCGACCGGATCATCGCCGTCGTGGACAAGGGCGAGCCGATGCCTGCCGCCTCCGCGCCGCGAAAACCCTCCGGCCTGGACATGTTCAAGGGCATCAACGTCGAGACGCTGCTGGTGTTCGTGTTCGTCGTCGTGCCGATCATGGCCGGCATTCTGCGGCGCATCTTCGGACGTGCGCTGGGATCGACGGTCGGCGCGGGCATCGTCGGGGCCGCCGCCTGGGTGGTGACGGGCGCCATGCTGATTGCCGTGGTCGCCGCGGTGATTGCCTTTGTCGTGATCCTGATCGCCGGTGCCGGGGGCGGGCTGTCGCGACGCGGCGGTGGAGTGTGGACGTCCTCGGGGAGCGGCGGCGGTTTCGGTGGCGGCTTCGGCGGAGGCTCCGGCGGTGGCGGCTTTTCCGGTGGCGGTGGCGGCTTCGGCGGCGGTGGCGCGTCCGGTGGCTGGAACTAGGTCCGGTGGACATGATGAACCTGAACAGATTGCGTCGGCGAAGGCGCCAGGCGCCCGATCCCGGATCCGGAAGGGCGGATCACCGATGAGCGATCGCCTGCGCCGCCTGTGGCGGCATCTCGTCACCGATCGCGGCGACGCGAACCGGGCGTTTCCCGCACCGGATCTCGCCCGCATCGAGGCCGCGATCGCCAGCGGCGAGCGCCTGCATGGCGGGCAGGTCTGCTTCGTGCTGGAGGCGTCGCTGCCGATGGTGCGGGTGTGGCAGGGCATGACGCCCCGGGAGCGCGCGCTGGAGGTGTTCGGGTCGCTGCGCGTCTGGGACACCGAGCGCAACGACGGCGTGCTGGTCTATCTGCTGCTCGCCGATCGGGACGTGGAAATCGTCGCGGATCGCGGCATCGATGGCCTGGTCGGCGGCGCGGCGTGGGAGTCGATCTGCCGGACCATGGAAACGGCCTTTCGCGCCGGCCGCTTCGCCGAAGGCGTGGAACAGGGCGTGCAAGCGATCTGCGCACTGCTCGCCGTGCATTCGCCACCACGTGAATCCGGCCCCAACGAACTATCCGATCGGCCCATCGTGCTCTGACCGGCCGGGCGCGCCGGCGCGGCTAGTGCACGCGGCCGTCGCCCTCTTCCGGAATCAGCGTCAGCGAGTCGAACTTCGCCTGGTTGTGCATGTGCCGCCACAGCACCAGCACCATCGTTCCGGCGACGAACATGCCGAACAGCACGATTGCGCGGTTGACGCTCATGCCCTCCCGGACCATGAACAGGTACATGCCGACCATGAACAGGATGCCGATGTTCTCGTTGAAATTCTGCACGGCGATCGAGTGGCCGGCGCCCATCAGCACATGGCCGCGGTGCTGCAGCAACGCGTTCATCGGCACCACGAAAAAGCCGGCGCAGGCGCCGATGGCGACCATCAGCACGACCGCCATCGACAGGCTGTTGACGAAGATCATCGCGATCACGATCAGGCCCATCGCCGCGCCGATCGGCAGCACTCCGACGGCGTTGCGCAAGGCGACGAATCGCGCCGCGAGCACGGCGCCGACGGCGATGCCGGCGGCGACCACGCCCTGCAGGTAGGACGCCTGCGACAGGTTGTAGCCGAGCGCCCGGGCCGCCCAGTCGATCACGATGAACTGCAGCGTGGCGCCGGCACCCCAGAACAGCGTCGTCGTCGCCAGCGAGATCTGGCCCAGCTTGTCGCGCCACAGCAGCGAGACGCAGTGCGCGAACTCGCGGATCAGGAACAGCGGATTCCTGCTTGGAATCCGGTGGTCGACCCCGGTATCGGGGATGAACCAGTTGAAGACCGCCGCGACCACGTAGAAGACAGCGATCACGCTGATCGCCATTTCCGGCCCGGTGTCGATGCCGGTCTCGAGAACGGGGATGTCGAATCCCAGCAGGTAGTGCGACACCCGCTCGCTGACCAGCAAGCCGCCGAGCAGCACGCCCAGGATGATCGAGGTGACCGTCGTGCCCTCGATCCAGCCGTTGGCGATCACCAGTTGCTTGGCCGGAAGCAACTCGGTCAGGATGCCGTACTTCGCGGGCGAGTAGGCGGCCGCGCCGAAGCCGACCACCGCATAGGCGAGCAGCGGGTGCAGCGCGAAGAGCATCAACAGGCAGCCGACGACCTTGATGCCGTTGGTGATGAGCATCACCTTGCCCTTGGGCATCGAATCGGCGAATGCGCCCACCAGCGGCGCCAGCACGACATAGGACACGACGAAGCATTGCTTCAGCGCCGGCGTCATCCACGCCGGTTCCTGCATCTGCCGCAGCAGCGCGATGGCGGCGACGAGCAGCGCATTGTCGGCGAGCGACGAGAAGAACTGCGCCGCCATGATGGTGTAGAAGCCGGCTTTCATGTCCTCGATTCGCCCCGGGGCACTTTGCGCGGGAATGGGGTTGGTTGTCCGCGCATCGGTATGATTGCGGCGAAGCGGGCCGCGTGTCCGGGTGGTTATAATGACGGCGACTCCGCGGCCCGCGATTTATACCATGTTTGCCATGTCTGCATCATTCCGCGCGCGCGCCAGGCGTTGGGCCGCATCGGGCGAAACAGCGTTGCGCCTCGCGGCTGCCGCTAGCCTGGCTTCCGGATGACCCGCCCGCTCTACGCCCAGATCAATCTCGCTGCACTGCGGGGAAATCTCGCGCTGGCGCGTGCGAAGTGTCCGGGCGCGCAGGCGCTGGCGGTGGTCAAGGCCAACGCCTACGGGCATGGACTCGCCCGGGTGCTGCCGGCGCTGGAGGCTGCCGACGGTCTCGCGCTGGTGGAGTTCGACACTGCGATCGAGTTGCGCGAGCGGCACTACAAGCGGCGCATCCTGCTGCTCGAAGGGTTTTTTGCGGAAAGCGAGTTGCCGGAATTCGCGCAGCGCCGGCTGGCCATGGTTGTACACGACATCGAGCAGGTGCGCATGCTGGAGGCCAACGTCCTGTCGCGGCCGCTCGAGGTCTTCGTCAAGATCAACACCGGAATGAACCGGCTGGGATTCCGGCCGGCCGATGTGCCGGACGTATGCCGCCGCCTGGGGTCGTCGCCGTCGGTCGCGGCGATACGCCTGATGATGCACTTCGCGCGCGCCGACGAGGACGACGGCATCGCCGAACCGCTCGCCGTGTTCGAGCGCGCCTGCGCCGGGCTGCCCTATCCGCGCTCGCTCGCCAATTCCGCAGGCGTGATCCGCTATGCCGAGGTCGGCGGCGATTTCGTGCGCCCGGGCATCATGCTCTATGGCGCAACGCCGTTTGCCTACGACTCGGCCGCGACGATTGGCGTGGTGCCGGTCATGACGCTGCGCTCGGCGATCATCAGCGTCCAGGAACTGCGGGCGAACGAGAGCGTCGGCTACGGCGCGACCTATACGGCGTCGAAGCCGCAGCGCATCGGCGTGGTTGCCGCCGGATACGCCGACGGCTATCCGCGTCATGCGCCCAACGGCACCCCGGTCCTGGTCTGCGGCAGGAAGGTGCAGGCTTGCCGGACGCGTGTCCATGGACATGATCACCGTCGACCTGACCGACGTGCCCGAGGCGCGGGTCGGCAGTCCCGTCGTGCTGTGGGGCGAGGGCCTGCCGGTGGACGACGTCGCCGCGGCGGCAGCGACGGTCGGCTACGAACTCCTCTGCGCCGTC
The DNA here is from genome assembly GCA_963699765.1 of uncultured beta proteobacterium. Classification (GTDB taxonomy): domain Bacteria; phylum Pseudomonadota; class Gammaproteobacteria; order Burkholderiales; family Casimicrobiaceae; genus VBCG01. The sequence continues at coordinate 100,471 of CAVOVD010000020.1, forward strand.
GCGCCGCGCGTACCATTCGTCACCAGCGAGGTCGGCAGCGTCGACCTCGACCTCTAGGGCCGCTGCGCCCGTACAACAGGAGTCACGATCGTGTACATCGTCGTTACCGGTGCAGCAGGTTTCATCGGCGCCAATCTCGTGCGGGGACTCAACGATCGTGGCGAGGACAACATCATCGCCGTGGACAATCTCGCCAACGCCGACAAGTTCCGCAACCTGGTCGACTGCGAGATCGCCGACTACGTCGACAAGGAGGAGTTCCTGGGACGCCTTGCCGTCGGCGATTTCGACGACGACATATCGGCGATCCTGCATCAGGGTGCGTGCTCGGACACGATGGAGACCGACGGCCGCTACATGATGCGCAACAACTACCGCTACTCGGCGAGCCTGCTCGAGCATTGCCAGAACAACGACGTGCCGTTCATCTATGCGTCGAGCGCGTCGGTCTACGGCGCCGGCGCGACCTTCGTCGAGCGCCGCGAGCACGAGGCGCCGCTCAACGTCTACGGCTACTCGAAGTTCCTCTTCGACCAGCACGTGCGCCGGGTGTTGCCAGAGCGCACGTCGCAGATCGCGGGATTCCGCTATTTCAACGTCTACGGACCGCGCGAACAGCACAAGGGTCGCATGGCCTCGGTCGCCTTCCACTGCTTCAACCAGTACCGCAAGGACGGCAGGGTGCGGCTGTTCGAGGGGTCGGACGGCTACGCCGCCGGCGAGCAGCGGCGCGATTTCGTGTTCGTCGACGACGTCGTGCGCGCCAACCTCGACTTTCTCGACCATCCGGAACGCTCCGGCGTGTTCAATCTCGGCTCCGGCCGCGCGCAGACCTTCAACGAGGTCGCGGAGGCGACGATCAACGCCTGTCGGGCGGCGGTCGGCGAAGCGCCGCTCACGCTGGCCGAGCTGGTGAGGGCGGGAGCGATCGAGTACATCGATTTCCCGCCGCAGCTCGTCGGCCGCTACCAGAGCTTCACGCAGGCCGACCTGCGCGCGCTGCGCGCCGCCGGCCACGACGAGGCGATGACGCCGGTCGCCGAGGGCGTGGCCCGCTACGTCGAATGGCTGATCGCAGGAAATCCACCATCGCCGTAACGTGAGCGAACGTCGCCGGATGCGAGGCAATCGGCCCGCAGCCGTCGCGACGCTCGTCGCCAATCACGCACGGAGGTGGAACATGCACAAGATCATCGGCGCGCTCGCGCTGGCGCTGCTCATGTCGCTCGGCTCGGCGCTGTCCGCGTCGGCAGCCGTCAATGTCAACACCGCGACCAAGGACGAACTGATCGCGCTGCCGGGCATCGGCCCGGCAAAGGCGCAGGCGATCCTCGACCACCGCAAGGCGAACGGGCCGTTCAAGACCGTCGACGACCTGCGCAACGTCAAGGGAATCGGCGCCAAGCGGCTCGAGAAGCTGCGCAGCGAGGTCTCGGTCGGCGCCGCCGTGCCCAAGGCCACGGCGGTTTCCGCCAAGGCCGAGGCGCGCGGCGCAGCGCCGGCAGCCCGGGGCGAGGTCCGGACAGCGACCGACGGCAAGCCGGCCAGGTGACCCTGCTGCAAGCGTGGCGTTCGCGCGGTCGCGGGCGCTGACGCAGCGGCCGCGCTGTGGGCGGTGGCACGGGCGGCGGCACGGGCGACGGCGGCGCTACAATGCCCGCTGATCTTCGCGCCGCCCGCCGTCCATGCCAACGTATCCGACCCTCGAAGCCACCGTAGGCAATACGCCGCTGGTGCGCCTGCAGCGGCTCCCAGGCGAGTCGAGCAGTACGATCCTCGCCAAGCTCGAAGGCAACAACCCTGCGGGCTCGGTGAAAGACCGGCCGGCGCTGTCGATGATCGTCGAGGCGGAGAGGCGCGGCGAAATCCGGCCAGGCGACACGCTGATCGAGGCGACCTCGGGAAACACCGGCATCGCGCTGGCCATGGTTGCGGCAATGAAGGGCTACCGGATGGTCCTCATCATGCCCGACAACCTGTCGCTCGAGCGGCGGCAGTCGATGACTGCCTTCGGCGCCGAACTGATTCTGGTGACCAAGGCGGAAGGCATGGAAGGCGCGCGCGACCTTGCGTTGCGCATGCGCCGCGAAGGCAAGGGCGTCATCCTCGACCAGTTCGCCAATCCGGACAATCCGCTGGCGCATTACCGGACGACGGGTCCGGAGATCTGGGAGGCCACTGGCGGCAGGATCACCCACTTCGTGTCGGCGATGGGCACCACCGGCACCATCATGGGTGTCTCGCGCTACCTGAAGGAGCGCAACCCGGCGATCGTGATCGTCGGCGCGCAGCCTGCCGAGGGCGCGTCGATTCCGGGCATTCGCAAATGGGCGCCGGATTATCTGCCGGCGATCTACGAGCCGCAGCGGGTCGATCGCATCGAGCCGGTGACGCAGGACGAAGCCGAGACGCACATGCGGCGGCTGGCGCGCGAGGAGGGCATCTTCTGCGGTGTTTCCTCCGGCGGCGCCTGCGCGGTGGCGCTGCGGGTGGCGCGGGATGCGCACGACGCGACCATCGTGTTCATCGTCTGCGACCGCGGGGACCGCTACCTTTCGACCGGCGTGTTCGCCACATGACGCCAGTCCTCGTCTTCGACATCGAAACCGTGCCCGATGTCCATGGCCTGCGGCGCATCCACGAGCTTCCCGACGCGTTGTCCGATGCCGACGTCGTCTCCTGGTTTGCACACCGGCGCCGGGTCGCGACCGGCAACGACTTCATGCCGCTGCACCTGCAGCAGGTCGTGGCCATCGGCTGTGCGCTGCGCACCGGCAACGATCTGAAGCTGTGGTCGGTCGGCGAGCAGGACGATCCGGAGCCGGAACTGATCCGGCGGTTTTTCGACGGCATCGACAAGTTCACGCCGCAACTGGTTTCCTGGAACGGCGGCGGCTTCGACCTGCCGGTGCTCGCTCACCGCGCGCTGATCCACGGCATCACCGCGGAGCGTTTCTGGGACTGGGGCGACCAGGACCGGGACTTCAGGTACAACAGCTACCTGTCCCGCTACCACACGCGCCATCTCGACCTCATGGACGTGCTCGCGATGTACCAGCCTCGCGCCAGCGCAGGCCTGGACGCGATTGCGCGCCAGTGTGGTTTTCCGGGCAAGCTGGGCATGGACGGCAGCGAAGTCGCGGCCGCGGTCGCGCGCGGCGAGATCGCCGAAGTGCGCGGCTATTGCGAAACCGACGTGCTCAACACCTACCTGGTGTACCAGCGCTTTCGGCTGATGCGCGGCGAGATCTCCGCCGGCGAGTACGCGAAGGAGATTGCGCTGGCGCGCGAAAAGGTGAGCGCGCTGGATACGCCGCACTGGAAGGCCTTTCTCGCCGCCTGGGCGAGCGCCTGAACGCGACCGGTCGCGCGTTTGCCCGGAATGCGGCCGGGCTCCGGCTGTACCCGCCTACAACGAGACCGTCCCCCGGGCGATTTCCACCACGCGTCCGGACACGCGGATGCGCCGGTCGGCGCCCACGTCGAGGCGCAGGTGGCAGGGTCGTCCGACCGCCTCGCCCTGCGCGACCTCGATGCGTTGCGGCAGCATTGATCCGGTCACCAGCAGCCAGCCGCCCAGGTTGGCGCAGGCCGATCCTGTCCCCGGATCCTCGATCACCGAGCCGTGCTTGGGGAAGAAGAACCGGGCCAGCACCTGGTCGCCTTCGCGGGCGAATACGTAGGCCATCGCCCGCTGGCCGTTGCTGCCGTGCGCGGCAAGCGCCGCTGCGGTTGGCTGGGCCCGGCGCACGGCGGCGAAACTGGTCAGCGGGATCACCAGCTGCTCCGAGCCGGTGTCGACCCACAGCGGCGTCGCGCCGACATCGTCGACGTCCAGGCCGAGCATGGCGGCGAGCTGTTCGCGACCGGCGGCCGGCGGACGATGCTTCGGCGCGTTCGCCGAGAGCGTCCAGACGTCGCCGGTCGCCTCGACCGGAATGACCCCGGCGATCATCTCCAGCGTGATCGCGTCGCCGGTGCCGCGCAGATCGCGCACGACCTGCGCCGAGCCAAGCGTCGGATGCCCGGCAAACGGCATCTCGAAAGTCGGCGTGAAGATCCGCACCTGCGCGGTGGCGCGCGCGGACGGCAGCACGAACGTGGTCTCCGACAGGTTGAACTGCAGCGCCAGCGCCTGCATGGTCGGGTCGTCGAGGCCGCGCGCATCCTCGAACACGCACAACGGGTTGCCGCCCAGCGGCGTCTGCGCGAACACGTTGACGATGCGGAATCGATATTCGCTCACGCCTGCTCCGATCCGGCGGGCTCGTGGCTGCGTATCAGCGCACCCGCCAGCCGGAGAAATGCCTGCGGCGAGATGTCCGCGGGCACGAGGGTCTCGGCCTGCGCGACGGCCGGAAAGTTGCGTTCGATCGAGCGCGCATAGGTCGGGTCGTAGTGCCTGACCAGCAGCGTGTCGACCAGTGCGTCGAAGTCGCCTGTCCGTGCCGCGGCACTCCAGCCTTCGATGGTCTTGCGGCCGTGGATCGGCGTCAGATGGGCCAGCCGCGCAGCCAGCGCCTCGGGATCGGCGAGAAAGTGCGCATACTCCTCCTTGAGCAGCGCCACGCGCAGCGGCTGTGGCGTATCCAGGCGCACGCACCGCGAGGCGCGCATCGCCTCCAGCAGCGCCGCCGGAACCTGCACGGTGCCGATCTTCCGGCTTTCGGACTCGATGAACACCGGGCGCGCGGGATCCAGCGCTTCGAGCGCAGCAAGCAACTGGCTGTCGAACCACTTCTGCGACGGTTGCGGGTCGGCCGGCAGGTCGCCGAGCAGCGATCCGCGGTGCCTGGCGATGCCTTCGAGATCCAGCACCTGCGCGCCGGAGTCGGCCAGCGCCTGCAGGAGCCGGCTCTTGCCGGTGCCGGTCAGGCCGCAGATCACCACGAATGCGAATCGCGCCGGCAACGCGGTGAGCGAAGCGTTGACGTGGCGCCGATAGGTCATGTAGCCGCCGTCCAGCTGGACCGCGCGCCAGCCGATCTCGCGCAGCACATGCGCCAGCGCGCCGCTGCGCTTGCCGCCGCGCCAGCAATAGACCAGCGGCGCCCAGTCGCGCGGCTTGCCGCGGCAGTGCGCATCGATGATGTCGGCGATGTTGCGCGCGACGATCGCCGCGCCGAACTGCTTGGCGGCGAAGGCCGATTCCTGCGCGTGCAGCGTGCCGACTTCCGCGCGTTGCCGGTCGTCGAGCACCGGCAGGTTGATCGCGCCGGGAATGTGGTCGTCGGCGAATTCCGATGGGCTGCGCACGTCGATGCGTTCCGGATGCGCCGCCAGCGCCTCGATGCCGACCTTCACGTCCGCGGCCGAACGCGCGGCCGGAATCACGGTTTCTTCAGCAACGGCTGCAGCACCGGCCAGACGTTGGCCAGGAGCCTTGGCTGCGCGGCCGCGGTCGGGTGGATGCGGTCGGACTGGAACAGCGACAGGTCGTCGCCGAATCCGGCAAAGATCGAGGGCACCAGCGCCGCGCGCCGCGCCCGCGCGACCTCGGCAAAGATCTCCTCGAACTCGCGCACGTATTGCGGGCCGTAGTTGGGTGGAATCTGCATGCCGACCAGCACGACCTTGGCGCCGGCAGCCTGCGTCATCGCGGTCATGGCGTCGAGGTTTTCGCGCATGGCGGCAAGGCGGCTGCCGCGCAGCGCATCGTTGCCGCCAAGCTCGATCACCACCACGGCGGGCTTGTGCTGCTTCAGCAGCGCAGGCAGGCGCGCGCGGCCTCCGGCGGTGGTGTCGCCGCTGATCGATGCATTGACGACCCGGTAACGATAGCCTTCGGCGGCGAGCCTGGCGGTCAGCAGATCGACCCAACCCTGCCCGCCGGGGAGTCCGTAGCCGGCCGAGATCGAGTCGCCGACGACGACGATCGCCGGCGCGCTGCCGGCGGCGACGAGCGGCGTGGCGCCCGAGAGGGCGACGAGCTGCAGCAGAAACCGGCGGCGGGTGCGCAAGCGCGGCATTCGGGGATCGTGATGCGTGCGGACAAGGGCGCAATTGTAACGCCGCGGGTCACGGGCTGAGGGCGGAGACCGGCAGGCTACAATGCGTGCAGTCCTGCCGGTGAACCGCGCCCGCGGTCCCCGGCTGGTGTCGGCGGTCGCGCATGTTCGAGTGCCGGAAACCGGGTTGGACAAGCCAAGCGCGCGGACGCGCTTGCATTCGTCGCGAACGGCCACACCTGCCTTGGATTGGGACCGATCCATCGGAATTTCATGACCGAATCGCTGATCCGCGCCGAAGCGCTCACCAAGACCGTGAAAAGCGGTGACGAACCGCTGACCATCCTCGACGGCGTTTCGTTCGACGTGGCGGCGGGCGCGTCGATCGCCATCGTCGGCGCCTCCGGGTCCGGCAAGACCACGCTGCTCGGCCTGCTCGCCGGACTGGACCGGCCGACCTCGGGCGAGATCCACATCGACGGGCAGGCACTGTCGACGCTCGACGAGGATGCCCGCGCGGCGATGCGCCAGCGGCTGCTCGGCTTCGTGTTCCAGTCCTTCCAGCTGCTGCCGGCGCTGACCGCGCTGGAGAACGTGATGCTGCCGCTGGAACTGGCCGGCGCGGACGACGCGCAGGCGCGGGCGCTGGTATGGCTCGATCGCGTCGGCCTCGCCCGCCGCGTGACGCCACTATCCGCGCCAGCTCTCCGGCGGCGAACAGCAGCGCGTGGCGATCGCGCGCGCCTTCGCCGGCGAACCCAAGCTGCTGATGGCCGACGAGCCGACCGGCAACCTCGACGTCGCGACCGGCGCCGAAGTGGCCGACCTCATGTTCCGCCTGAACCGCGAGCACGGCACGACGCTGGTGCTGGTCACGCACGACGTGGCGCTGGCCGGCCGCTGCGGGCGCCGGCTTTCGCTCGCCGGCGGTCGCCTGGTCGGCGACGAACTCACGGCCGCCTGACGCCGATGCGAACCATGGCGACGCTGCGTCTCGCCCTGCGGTTGCTGCGCCGCGACTGGCGCGCCGGGAGAATTGCGCGTGCTGGCGGCCGCGCTGGTGCTGGCCGTCGGCAGCGTCGGCACGGTCGGATTCTTCGCCGATCGCGTCAAGGGCGCGCTGTCGTCGCAGGCCAATCTGCTGCTCGGCGCCGACATGATGATCTCCGGCGATCGTGCGCTTCCGGCAGCCTACGCGGAAACGCGCGGTCGCGCGGACTCGGCGACGACGCCGGTGTTGCGCTTCAACAGCATGGTGCAGCCGCCGCCGGGCGCGCCGGCCGATGCGCCGGCGGTGCTCACCGACGTCAAGGCGGTCGGCGCCGACTATCCGCTGCGCGGCGAGGTCGTGCTGGCCGACGCGGCGCGTCCCGAAGGCGTGGCGGCCACGTCCGGTCCCGCGGCGCGGCGAGGCCTGGCCCGATCTGCGCCTCGCCCAGCGGCTGGGCGTGAAGGTCGGCGACCGGATCACGCTGGGGGAGGCGACGCTCACCGTCGCGGCGATCGTCCAGCAGGAACCCGAAGTCGCCGGCATCGTGTTCTCGCTGGGTCCCAAGCTGCTGCTCAACATCGACGACATTCCGTCGACCAACCTGATGCAGCCGGGCAACCGCGCGAGCTGGCGACTGCTGGTCGCCGATCGCGCCGGCACCGGCGCCCTCGACGCCTACCGGACCTGGCTTTCCGCCGAGATGAAGCCCGGCCAGCGGATGGAGACCGTGCGCGACCTGCGACCGGAGGTGCGCCAGACGCTCGAACGCGCCGAGAAATTCCTGGGCCTTGCGGCGCTGGTCGCCGTGCTGCTCGCCGCCGTCGCGGTGGCGCTGGCGGCGTCGCGCTACCTGCGCCGCCATCTCGACGCGGCGGCGATGTTCCGCTGCTTCGGCGCACGCGTCGGGCAGACGCTGACGCTGTTCTTCGTGCAGTTCCTGGTGCTGGGCATCGTTGCCTGCGCGATCGGCGTGCGTGGTGGCGCTGGCCGGACAGCAGCTGCTGATGACGCTGCTGGCCTCGGTGGTGGCCACGGAACTGCCGCCGCCGTCGGTCGTGCCCGGGCTCACGTCGTTCGCGCACCGGCATCCTGCTGCTGCTCGGCTTCGCGCTGCCGCCGCTGCTGGCGCTCGCCAACGTGCCGCCGCTGCGGGTGCTGCGCCGCGACCTGCCGCGTCCGCGCGTCGGCGGCGTGCTTGCCTACGCGGCCGGCGCGCTGACCATCGCGCTGCTGATCGGTTTCCAGGCGCGCGAGGCGCAGGCCGGGCTGATCATGGTCGGCGGCGTTGCGGGATTGCTGCTGCTGGCGGCACTGGCGGCGTGGCTCTTGCTGGCGCTGCTGAAGAAGCTGCCGCAGCGCGGCGTCACCTGGCGCTTCGGGCTCGCCAACCTGCGCCGGCGCGCGTTCGCGTCGAGCCTGCAGATCGGCGCGCTGGCGCTGGGCCTGATGGCGCTGCTGCTGCTCACCGTCGTCCGCGGCGACCTGATGCGCAGCTGGCGCGCGAGCCTGCCGCCGGACGCGCCCAACCAGTTCCTGGTCAACGTGCTGCCCGACCAGGTCGCCGACGCGCGCGCGCAACTGCGCAGCGCGGTGGGCGCCGACGTCGTCTTCAGCCCGATGGTGCGGGGCCGGCTGGTGGCGGTCAACGGCGCCGATCTCGACACCAAGAAATACACCGAAACGCGCGCGCGCCGGCTGGCCGAGCGCGAGTTCAACCTGTCCTGGACCGACTCGCTGCCCAAGGGCAACCGCGTGGCGGGTGGCACGTTCTGGACGCCGGGGGCGAGCGGCGTGGACGCCGGCATGTCGCTCGAGGACGGCATCGCCGGGACGCTCGGCGTGAAGCTGGGCGACGTGCTCACCTTCGACATCGCCGGCGCGCGGGTATCGGCGCCGGTGACCAGCCTGCGCAAGGTCGACTGGGACAGCTTCCGCGTCAATTTCTTCGCGCTGTTCCCGCCCGGGCCGCTGGCCGACATGCCGACGACCTACATCGCCGCGTTCCGCGCGCCGGAGGGCAACGGCGCCTGGCTGACCGCGCTGGTGCAGAAGCACCCGAACATCCTGGCCATCGACATCGGCGAGATCGTCCGGCAGGTGCAGGGCATCATGGAAAGCGTGTCGCGCGCGGTGGAGTTCGTGTTCCTGTTCACGCTGGCCGGCGGCCTGCTGGTGCTGCAGGCCGCGATCGCCGCGACGCAGGACGAGCGCCGGTTCGACGCCGCCATCCTGCGCACGCTCGGCGCGTCGCAGCGGCAGCTTGCCGCGGCGCAGATCGCCGAGTTCCTGCTGCTCGGCGCGCTGGCGGGCATCGTCGCCGCCGCCGGCGCCACCGCCATCGGCTGGGCGCTCGCCGACCGGGTGTTCAAGATTCCCTTCGAGCCCAGCCTGATGGATTGCGCTCTACGGCATCGTCGGCGGCGCGGTCGCGGTGACGCTCGCCGGATGGCTGGGAACGCGCTCGACCGCCCGCCAGCCGCCGCTGGCGGTCATTCGCCAGCTGGGCTGACGATGGTGCCAGTCCGAGACGCAGACGACTGCGGCGCAGGAGGCCGCGACGCCTTACGAGCAGCTGGGCGGCGACGCCGGCGTGCGCGCGCTGGTCGATGCCTTCTACGACCGCATGGACCTGGAGGAGGCCTTCGCCGGCATCCGCAGCCTGCACGCGGCGAGCCTCGACGGCGCGCGCGACAAGCTCTACTGGTTCCTGTCCGGCTGGCTGGGCGGACCGCCGCTGTACGTCGAGCGCTTCGGCCATCCGCGCCTGCGCGCGCGGCACCTGCCGTTTCCGATCGGCACCGCCGAGCGCGACCAGTGGCTCGCCTGCATGCGCATGGCGCTCGCCGACGTGCGACGCGCCCGCGCCGCTGGCGGAGGCGCTTATGGAAGCGTTCTTCGGCACCGCAGACTGGATGCGCAACCGGGAAGGCTGACCGCCGCAACAGTCGCAGGACCGTCAATTCGCGGGTCTCTGGTTCGATCCGCGGTCGGAGAGCCAGGAATTCAGTACTTTCGGTCTATCATCCACACCACGAACTTGCTGGATCCTGAGGCTGCGACGACCTTCGGTCGAGCAATTGCGGTGGTGCAGGACATGGCGACTGCCGGAGCGACCTATGCGAACGATTTCCATCCTCTGCCTGATGATCGCCGCTGTCGTGCTGACGTCGTGCGGAACCACGGCGACGAACGTTGTGACCCGCCAGCGAGTCGACAAGGACGCCGCCGGCAAGCTCGCCTACGAACGCGTTACCGCCACGTCTTCCGCCCGCCAATTCACGCAGGGGGATCTCGATCAATTGAGGAGTGCCGTGCTTGCGCGCGTGCAGCAACCCGGAGACGGCGGAGTGCCGGTGACGATTCAGCTCGCGGTCACCGAATACAGCACGGGCGGCGCCAAGATGATCGTCAAAGTACGAGTCATGGGCGCGGCGGGCAAGTTGTACGCGGAGTTCGATGTCTATCAATCCGCCAATACCGTCATGGGCATGGTCGACCAGCGCTCGTCGGTCATCAATGCGGCTGCCGACGCGGTGGCGCGAGCCCTCATGCCCATCTTCGCGGCACCTCCGGCAACGGTGGATTCACGCGACTATGGCTCTTGAAGGGCGTCCTCCGGACGCCGGTCCGCTTTCGGCCATAACGGAGCCCTTGTCACCGGCCTCCTTTCTTTCCCGAAAGCGGACGTTCCTTCACGCCTTCGATGACGAACCTCAGAGCGCGCATCCATCCTTTCCAACGCCGTTGACCATACCTGCTCAGTCTGCGGAAAATCCGGCAGCCTTGATGATCGGCGCCCACCGTGCCGCATCCGCGGCAGCGATGGCCTTCAGTTCGTCGGCGGATGTTGGCATCGGCTCGTAACCGAGATGGATCAGATGTTCACGGACCTGCGGCGCGCGCAGGGCGTCATTGATCGCAACAGAAATCTCATCTATCGCTGCTTTCGGCGTCCCGGCCGGCGCGTACATGGCGATCCATCCGGTACCTTCAATCTTGGCGAAGCCTTGTTCACGAAACGTCGGCACATCGGGCAGAAGGGTGGAACGCTGCGCTCCTGACGTGGCGATGATTCGGATTTTTCCTGCACGATGAAACGCGATCAGATTGGACAGCGCATCGATCCCGGCCGCGATCTGCCCTCCCAACAGGTCAGCCGCCAGCGGTGCATTTCCATGGTAGGGCACGGCGACCCATTGCATTCCGGTCGCCTGACCCACGATCACACCGAAGAGATGTGGAATGCTGCCGAGGGCCGACACGCCATAGTTCGCTTGACCGGGAGACGCCTTTGCCCATGCCACGAATTCCGACAACTTTCGCGCTGGATTGTCGACGTTCACGGCGAGCGCCATCGCGTAGTTGGCGACATGCGCCACCGGCGCGAAGTCGCGGCCGGGATCGTAGTCGAGTTGCGACCAGACCAGCGGCGCCAACACGGTCACAACCATCGGCGCGAGCATGATCGTCGTCGCGTCGGGCGCGGCGTTCTTCAAGGCCAGTGCGGCAATGCGGCCGCTTGCGCCCGGCTTGTTTTCCACGATGACCGTCCGACCCAGAGAATCCTTCAGTTCACTGGCCAGCAGTCGCGCTGCCTGGTCGGTCGTCCCACCGGCCGTGAAGCCGACAAGAATCCGTAACGGTGGCTTTCCCAGATCTTGCGCGGTACCCGTCGCGGAGCCGAGCGTAATCAGGCCGAAAGCCAGGGCAAAGGTGCTCAAATTACGAAGAAGTCCGGCTGGGTGCACGAGAAGTGGAAATCGGTGCGGCATAAAGGCGCGATTATACTTGCAGGTCGCCGCGATTCCTTCGAGGGGCCCGGGCGGCCCACAATCGCCCAGCTCGCATCGCTTACGCCATGATCGAATCCAACCGCTCCTTCGCCGCAGCCGAGTCGGCACCAGCCGTCGACACGATGTTGCGATTCGAGCGCCTGCTGACCGACGTGTCGTCCCGGTTCATCGATTGGCCCGTCGAGCGCATTGACGAAGCCATCGATCGCGGGCTGAAACAGATCGTCGAGACGCTGGACGTCGACCGCTCGACTTTGTCGAGTGTCGATCCGAATACCGGGCAGTTCCATTCCACGCACTCGTGGGCGGCGGCAGGGTTCACGCCGGTCGCCAGGACCGTATCGTCACGGACCTATCCGTGGGCATTGTCCCGATACCGGGCAGGCAAGCCAATCGTGTTTTCCTGTCTGGACGAACTGCCGCCGGACGCGTTGCTGGACCGCCAATCCTACGCAAGTATCGGCCTTGGCTCGCATGTCGGCATGCCGGTCATGGTTGCGGGCGAGTTTGTCGCTGTATTGGGCATCGGCTCGCTGGGCACGGAACGCCGTTGGGGAGAAGACCTGGTTGCACGGATGCGGCTGCTCGCCGACATCTTTGGTAGTGCGTTGGCCCGCAAGCGTGCACAGGACAGAATCGACCAGTTGCTGCAGTTCGAGAGATTGCTTGCAGACCTGTCGGCATCCGTGTTGGGGTCAACGGCGGACGATCTTGGGTCTGCGGTACAGCATGCACTGTGTGCTGTCGCCACGTTGCTCGGCGTGGAGCATGCCGCGCTCTGGGAGCTTGCGCCCGAGCCGGTGCGGCTTGTCGCCACGGAGCAATCGGAGGTAGATGGTGCGCTGCCGCTGCTGCGTCAACTCCGCGCGGCCGATGTTCCATGGGTTCTGCAGCAGGTTGTCGCCGGCATAATCGTCAACAGCGCCACGGACGACGGCCTCTCTCTGGCTGCCGACGCCGACATCGCAGCGTTACGCGCGGCGGGAGTGAAGTCCTTTCGGGTGTTGCCGTTGCGCAGCAAGGACGCCGTAATCGGTGCGCTATGGTTGTCTTCCGGCGACGAGGAACGTGTATGGCAGGACGATACGGCCGCGCGGCTCATGTTTTTCGGAACCATGCTCCTCAACGCGCTTGCTCATCGCAAAGCCGAAAGGAAGGCGCAGCGGGCGACGGCGGAGACCGCACAGACACGCGAGCATCTGGCGCACCTGGCACGCGTCGACACCGTTGGCGCGATGACAGCGGCCGTGGCCCACGAGGTCAATCAACCGCTGATGGCGATCACGAACTACACGTTGGCGGGGCAACGGCGCCTTGACGGCGACGGCCAAGTCGACCGTGCCAAGATCCGGGAGTTGCTGGAAAAGATTGCGGGCCAAACGGCGCTTGCGAGCCAGGTTCTGGACCACCTGCGGACGATGGTGAAGCGGCGTGAGGTGCACGAGGCAGAGATCAACCTGTCGCATTTGCTCGACAAGTCCCTGAGGCTCATCGAAATGGAAGCGAGAATGAAGGACGTCCGGGTCGAGGCCGACATCGCCGCGGATCTTCCGCACACGCTTGGCGACGAGATTCAAGTTCAGCAGGTGATCCTGAACCTCGCCTCGAACGCCATGGACGCCATGGCGGCTGCGCCCGCCTGCGACAGGGAATTGCGTATTGTCGTCACACCCTCGGACGACAGCGCCATCTTGATTTGCGTAGTCGATCACGGACAAGGCATCGTTGCTGATGACGGAGAGCGCGTCTTCGAGCCGTTCTACACGACCAAGGGGATGGGGCTGGGCATCGGCTTGTCCATCTGTCGGCAGATTGTCGAAGCGCACGGTGGGAAGCTTTGGCATGAGCCGAATGCCGGCGGGGGCACCGTGTTTCGGTTCACTTTGCCGGTAGCGAAGGATGGAGACTGACGAATGACCGAACCCACGGTATTCATCGTCGACGACCACGACGGGGTACGCGATTCGATAGCCGAGCTGGTCGAATCGGTGGGTCTGCGCCATTCGACCTTCGTGTCGGCCCAGCAGTTTCTCGACGGTTTTGACCCCGAGGCCCGCGGCTGCCTGGTGCTCGATGTCCGAATGGCGCACATGAGCGGGCCGGCGTTGCAGGAACGGCTTAACGCGATTGGCGCCGCGATCCCGATCGTGTTCATCAGCGGTCACGCCGACATCGAGGTGGCCGTCAGGACGATCAAGGCCGGCGCGGTGAATTTCGTCACCAAGCCCTACAAGGAGCAGCAGTTGCTCGACAGCATCAACGAGGCGTTGGCCCGTGACGCTGCCAATCATGATGCGCCCGCCGTCAAGCGCGAATTCGCGGCGCGACTTGCGGCGCTGTCGGAGCGGGAAGGGCAGGTGTTGGACTTGGTCGTGGCTGGTCAATCGAGCAAATCGATTGCGCGCACGTTGGGAATCAGCTTCCGTACCGTGGAGCTGCATCGCAATCACATTTTCGAGAAGCTCTCTGTAGCGTCGGTTGCGGAACTGGTGCGTCTCGTCGTCGAGCACCGCGCACCTTAGACGCGCAATCGCCTTACTTTGCTCGGCGTCGGTCCATGGCGCCTAGGTGTTTCCCTCTATTGCCGGTGGCAGGCGCGCGTCGCAAGCTGCACGGGTTTGCGGGCCACCAATGGAGGCGGCAACCTATCTCATCGGGTTGCATGACAGGCCCACCCGCAGCGCAGGGGAAGAGTGCCCAACACCATTTACGTCATCGGCTTGCCGGGCGATGAGTCCAGGCGCGTAGCCGGCGTGGTCGCGCCGGAGACCGACTGCGTTCGCCTGTGCGAATCGTCGGCCGAATTCTTTCGGATGGTCACGCCGGAATCACGCGGCTGCGTTCTGGCGTCCTCCGCTCTGATGGGAGGCGGCATGTGCGCGCTGATACAGGGCATAGGAGCGCGCGGACTTCGGCTCCCCGTTGTGGTGCTGGCGTGTGACGCCGATCTAGCCACGGCGGTGGAATTCATGCGTGCGGGGGCGGCTGAATACGTCGAACTGCCGGTTCTGGATCGGCACTTGCGCAAGGTGGTCAGGCAGGCATTGGCCCTGGGTGAATCTGACCAGTCCCCACTTTGGCGCCCCTCGGCAATACGTGGTTACACCTAGTTTGACAGGTGCGCGCATGGATTGTGTTGCATGACCAAGACACCTAAGGTGCATGGTTGCGGGAGTTGCATGGCAATCGTGCTTCGGTTCGCCCATCCGGCGGAATAGTCGAGCTGAAGTGTTGTGCGTCGTTAGGGCGACTGCAAGCACATCGGGAAAACGAATTTGAATGTTCCGCCAGCTTGCTGAGTGGCGCTGCTGGTTGATTTCATGATGGCTGGAAAGGAGAACAAAATGAGAGTTGGTATCAAGGTTTGGTGCGCCATTCTGGTGGCCTCGCTCGGGTTTGCTGCCGGGTCGGCGCTGGCGCAGACCCAGAAGAAGCCCAACATCCTGTTCATCATGGGCGACGACATCGGCATCATGAACGTGGGTGCCTACCACCGCGGGCTCATGGTCGGGGAAACGCCCAACATCGACCGCATTGCGCATGAGGGTGCGCTGTTCATGACTGCCTACGCGCAGCAGAGCTGCACCGCCGGGCGCACGTCGTTCATGACCGGCATGAATCCGCTGCGCGCGGGCATGATCATGCCGCAGCTACCGGGCTCGACCTCTTCGCTGTTGCCCGGCACGCCGAGTATCGCCAAGTTTCTGCACGATCTCGGGTACAGCACCGGAGAGTTCGGCAAGAACCACCTCGGCGACAAGACGAACTCGCTTCCGACCGCCCATGGCTTCCAGGAGTTCTGGGGCTACCTGTACCACCTCGACGCGATGCAGGGCGTGAGCTTCCCGGACATCAACAAGTCGCCAACGGATCAGGCCGTGGTGCCGCCGTGCAAGAACACGCCGGTTCCCGGACTCTCCGACCCGCCAGGCGCCGTTGACCCGCGAACCACGCTGTGCATGACCCCACCGCGGCCCGTCATTGCCTGCAAATCTTCGGATGGCACGGAGAAGAATCAGAGCTGCAAGGATGAAGGTCCGCTGACGCTGGAACGCTCGAAGACCGTGGACGAGGAAATCTCGGCCAAGGTCATCGACTACCTCGACCGTAACGATCCCAAGAAGACCGGCAAGCCCTTCTTCGTCTGGTACAACCCGGCGCGCATGCACATCACGACCATGCTCTCGCCCAAGTACGAGGCCATGCTGGGCGTAAAGGGCGGCAAGGACTGGGGCATCAACGAAGTCGGCATGAAGCAGCTGGACGACAACGTTGGCGAAGTGCTCAAGAAGCTGGAGGCCATGGGCCAGCTCGACAACACGATCGTGGTCTTCACCACCGACAACGGGGCCGAGGTCATCACCTTCCCGGATGGCGGCGTCACGCCGTTCCGGGGCGGCAAGCTGACGACCTGGGAAGGCGGCATGAGAGTCCCCATGATGGTGCGTTGGCCCGGTCACATCAAGCCGGGCACCGTCAAGGATCAGATCTTTTCGATGCTGGACTGGTTGCCCACGCTCGTGAACATCGGCGGTGGCGCCAAGGGCGACGAACTGAAGAAGAAGATCGAAGCTGGCGCGTATCCGGGCATTCTCAAGACGACGCTCGATGGCGTCGACCAGCGCGCCTACCTCGAAGGTCAGGGCGAGTCCGCGCGCGATACCCTCTTCTACTACAGCGGAACGCATCCCTCCGCGGTGCGCTACAAGAACTGGAAGTTCTACTACACGATGGCGCCCTCGAACGCCACAGGCGGCCTGCTGGGGGTCCAGAACTATCACTGGACGCAGGTGGCCAACATCAAGCGCGATCCGTTCGAGGCGGCCGTGGGCGCAGATCAGTTGTCTCTCTTGGGCATGGGCGGCGCGTTGGCGGCGCCGAGCACGGCCTACATCTACGACTGGAACCTGCTACCCATCGGGCAGATGCTGTGGATGAAGGAACTGATGACCTACAAGCAGTTTCCCGCGCTTCAGGCCCCATCGAGCTACAACCTCGATCAGATCATCCAGGCAATGCAGGAGTCCAAGGCGACCAGCCACGCGGGCGAATAGCCGTGTGAACAACCGAGATGCAGCGAAGGCGGGCGCCCCTGTGCGGGGCGCCTGCCGTTCCTCGGAGTGCAATGTGGCCCGCCATCCCGGGCGCGCTGGCAGCGTCGTTCAACCCCATATCGTCGATGTTGCCAGGCGCTGTCGGTTTGCAATCGGACCCGCCCGTGACAGCGATGGCGGAGTACGACGTTTCATTCAGGATCGACGGGTGGGAACCTCTCGAGAAAATTGCGTTCGGCCATGCGCAGGTGGCATCGGGGAATGCGGCAGTTCAGTTGCCGGCTGACGAGCGGATGTGGATCAGGTTCAGTCCGTCATGGCGGTCCGCCTGGCGTTGATACGCCGGCGCGCACCGTGGAACAATCTGTAATGGCCCACGACGGAAGCCGCCCGTGACCACGATGACCATCAAGCTGACCGTCAATGGCAAATCGGTGCCGTTCAGGCCGGCCAAGGTCCTTGCGGCACTGAACATGATGAAGCCCGGTTAGCACGGGGCCCAAGCGCGGGATGCTGACCTTCCGTGCCCCGGCTTTTCGAAGGAAGCCCCATAGGAGACGGCAGTGAAAACAGCACACGTATGGATAGCCGTAGCTGCCTTGGCGGTCGCAACCGCCGGCTGGGCGCAGGTATCGGAGGGCCCGGTGAAACTCGCACAAGGAACTGCGCAGAACCAGAAGGCCCAGCAGGACCTGAAGGGCATGGAGAAGGCGGGTCAGCGCGACGACATGCAGGCGATGACCGCGGCGCAGCAGGCCCAATACAAAGCCGAGTACGAGGCGGCAAGAGCGAAGTGGGCCTCGCTGACGCCGGAACAGAAATCGGCGACGATCGCAGCGGCACGCAAGAAGAAATTGAGCGAGCTGTCCGCGATAGAGATTGTGGGCCAGCGTGACGACATGCGGAGCGAAACCGCGGCACAGAGCGCGCAATACAAGGCGGAAGCCGAGGCCGCAAAGACCAAGTGGGACAAGCTCACGCCTGCCGAAAAAAAGGCGGTCCGGCGATCGGCCTGGAAAAAAAAGCGTGCAGATCTTGATGCAATGGAAGCAGTCGGGCAGCGCGACGACAGCTACGTTCTGCCTTACTAAGAGGTAAATCGGAGGAGCAAATGAACACGAAAAGACTCGTATCGGGATTTCTTGCCGTCATGGTTGTCGCGCTCGGTTTCGCCGTGCCGGCGCTGGCGCAGGCGCCGGCGAAAAAGCCCAACATCCTCATCATCTGGGGCGACGACATCGGCTACTGGAACCTGAGTGCGTACAACCAGGGCATGATGGGTTACAAGACGCCGAACATCGATCGCATCGCGAAGGAAGGCGCGCTCTTCACCGACTGGTACGGCCAGCAGAGCTGCACCGCGGGCCGCGCGGCATTCATCACCGGCCAGTCGCCGTTTCGCACCGGCCTGCTCAAGGTCGGCCTGCCCGGCGCCAAGGAGGGACTGCAGGCGCGTGACGTGACGATCGCCGAACTGCTCAGGGCGCAGGGCTACATGACCGGGCAATTCGGCAAGAACCACCTGGGCGACCTCGACGAGCACCTGCCGACCGCGCACGGGTTCCAGGAATTCAAGGGTTCGCTGTATCACCTGAACGCCGAGGACGAGCCGGAGCACGAGGATTACTTCAAGAGGGAGGATCTGCGCAAGAAGTTCGGCACCCGCGGGGTGATCCACACCTGGGCCAACGCCGACGGCACGCAGAAGATCGAGAGCACTGGACCGCTCAACAAGAAGCGGATGGAGACCATCGACGATGAGGTGACTGCCGAGACGATCCGCTTCATGAAGGATGCGAAGAAGGCCGACAAGCCCTTCTTCCTCTGGTGGAACTCGACCCGCATGCACATCTGGACGCGGCTCAAGGAATCCTCCCGCGGCAAGACGGGCCTGGGCATCTACCCGGACGGCATGGTCGAACACGACGCGCACGTTGGCGAACTCCTGAACGCGCTGAAGGAGCTCGGCCTCGACGAGAACACCATCGTCATGTACTCGACCGACAACGGCGCGGAGAAGTTCACCTGGCCCGACGGCGGCACCTCGCCGTTCCGCGGCGAGAAGAACACCAACTGGGAAGGCGGCTACCGCGTGCCGACCTTCATGCGCTGGCCCGGCGTGATCAGGCCCGCAGTCGTGCCACTGATGTGTTCGCGCACGAGGACATGCTGCCGACGCTGCTGGCGGCCGCCGGCGTGCCCGATGCGACGGACAAGCTCAAGCGCGGCATGAAGGTCGGTAA
>CAVOVD010000021.1:0-58885 GCA_963699765.1 uncultured beta proteobacterium
TCGCCGGCCTCGCTGGCGGTCACCCAGGTCGGCGGCGTGGCGATGCGGTCGAGAAAGCCGCGCACGTTGGCCACGCCGACGGCATTGGGGAAAAAAGCGAACATCGGCGCGTCGTTGGGCGAGTCGCCCGCGAACGCGTAGTGCGCGCGCTCGGCGTCGAGGTCGATGCCGAAGGCCTCGGCGAACAGCATGCGCGTCATCGTCAGCTTGTCGTAGTCGCCGAACCAGCCGTTGACGTGGATCGAGCTCACCTTGGCGGTCATGCCCTCGCGCTGCATCAGCGCGACGATGCGGTCGACCGCCGCGCGCGGCAACGGCGGCACGTCCTCGCAGAAGTCGATCGCCAGGTCGGTCTCGCGGTAGTGCTGGTCGGAGGCGAGCGCGCTGCCCGGAACCTCGCGCAGGATCGTCGCGCCGATGTCGGCGAGCCGCGCCCGCTGCCGCGCGCGTTCGGCGTCGCGGCGCAAGGAAGCGTCGCTGCAGCACGCGCCGCGTCGCGTCGTAGCGCATGTAGAACGCGCCGTTCTCGCCGACGACCGCGTCGACCGGCCACATGCGCGCGATGTGATCGCACCAGCCGGCGGGCCGGCCGGTGATGGGCACCACCAGCTTGCCGGCCGCGCGCAGCCGCTCCAGCGCGGCGTAGGCGGAGGCGGTCAGCCGGCCGTGCGTGGTGATGGTGTCGTCGATGTCGGCAAGCACGCCGCGGATCGCCCGGCGCGTCGCCGCCGGCATGGCCGCCAGCGCGCGCATCACGGTCGCGGCGGCTTCGCGGCAGGCAGGCCGCTGGCGACGGCCGGCGCCCGCCAGGTATCGAGCGCGGCGAAGATGTCCGCCACCCGCGTCACCGTCGCCAGCATCGTCCGGTGCTCGGGCCGCAGCAGGCCGTCCTCCACGGCGCGATCGAGCTGGGCGAGGAAGCCGTCGAAATAGCCTTCGAGATTCACCAGCACCAGCGGCTTGGCGTGAATGCCCAGCTGATCCCAGGTGGCCATTTCGCAGAGCTCGTCGAAGGTGCCGAAGCCGCCGGGCAGCGCGACGAAGGCGTCGGCGCGCCCGGCCATCAGCGCCTTGCGTTCGTGCATGGTCGGCACGACCAGCAGCTCCGTGAGGCCCGGATGGCCGACCTCGAGCAGCATCAGCTGCTCGGTGATGACGCCGACCACCGAGCCGCCTGCGGCGAGCGCGGACTCGGCAGCGATTTTCATCAGCCCGACGCTGCCGCCGCCGTAGACCAGCGTCATGCCGCGCGCCGCCAGTTCGCGGCCCAGTTCGGCGGCCGCGGCGGCATAGGCGGGACGCGTGCCGGCCTTGGCGCCGCAGAACAGGCAGACCCGCTTCACGCTGGTGCCCTCGCCCATGTACTCGGCAACCCGGTCGCGCTGCGCGGGCGTCATCGGCAGGCCGCACTTGGTTCGTCGCCACAGCACGTCCTCGGCGGTGCGCGCCCATTCCTGCGCGCGCAGGAAGTCGACCTCGCGCGCCGTCAGCAGCGCGCCGAATTGCTCGCCCAGGTCGTTCATGCCGCGCGCCTCACCGAGCAGGTCGGGCGCGCGCGTGCCGTAGCGCCCGCCGAGCACGCGCAGCAGTTCGGCGGGCAGCTGCGGATAGCGACGCGCGAGTTCCGCCCGCCACGCGGCCAGGTCGTGGTTGGGCAGGTCGCCGCCGGGCAGCGGCGCCGCGCGCGTCCAGCCTGGCCGCATGCCGGGATGGTAGGCCGCGAGGCGCGCCAGCACCGCTTCGGCCAGCTTGCGGTAGGTGGTGATCTTGCCGCCGAAGATCGACAGCACCGGCGCGCGCTCCGGCCCGGGTGCGCCGGGCAGCGCGTCGACCCGGAGCACGTAGTCGCGGGTGATCGACGAAGGGTCGCTGGCGCCGTCGTCGTAGAGCGGACGCACGCCGCTGTAGCTCCAAACCACGTCCCGGCGCGACAGCGGCTTTTCCAGGTAGGCGTTGGCCAGATTGAGCAGGTAGTCGACCTCCTCCTCCGAGATCTGCGGATGCGCGTATTCGTCGACCGGCACGTCGGTGGTGCCGATCAGCGAGTAGTGCTCCAGGTAGGGAATGACGAAGACGATGCGGTTGTCGGCGTTCTGCAGGATGTAGGCGTGCGGCTGGTCGTGCACGCGCGGCACGACGATGTGGCTGCCCTTGACATGCCGGACGTCCTCGCCGGCCGGCGCGGCGCCCAGGCGGTCGCGCACGTCCTTGACCCAGGGGCCCGCCGCATTGACCAGCGTGCGCGCCAGCACCTCGCTCCTCCGGCCGTCGGCCTCCTCGAGCGCGACGTGCCACAGGCCGCCGTCGCGGCGGGCGCCGGCGACGCGCGTGCGCACGCGGATGTCCGCGCCCTTGGCCCGCGCGTCCAGCGCGTTCAGCAACACCAGCCGCGCGTCGTCCACCCGCGCGTCCGAATAGACGAAGCCCTTCCCGAAGCGCGGCTTCAGTCCCGCGCCCCACGTCGTGCCGGAGAGGCTGACCCCGAACGAACCGGGCAGCGTCCTGCCGCTGCCCAGGTGATCGTAGAGGAACAGTCCGGCGCGAATCATCCACGCCGGCCGCAGGTGCGGCTCGTGCGGCAGCACGAAGGAAAGCGGTTCGACGATGTGCGCGGCGTTGGTCAGCAGGATTTCGCGCTCGGTGAGCGACTCGCCGACCAGGCGGAATTCGTAGTGCTCCAGGTAGCGCAGGCCGCCGTGGATCAGCTTGGTGCTCCACTGCGACGTCGCCGCGGCGAGATCGCCGGCTTCGGCGAGCAGGACGGAGAGGCCGCGTCCCGCCGCATCGCGCGCGACACCCGCGCCGTTGATGCCGCCGCCGATGACCAGGATGTCGCAGGGGGCGGGACGCGGGTCGGTCATGCCGGCATTTTACCGGATGCGCTAGGATGGCAGCCTTGCCGCGCCGTTCGCCGGTCAGCCTCCGGTCCGGACCCCGAAAAGGCCCCAGTCCCGCGATGAACATCCTTCCAGAAATCACGACGCTCGACGCCGAAATGCGCGGATGGCGCCACCATATCCACCAGCACCCGGAAACCGCCTTCGAGGAAACCGCCACCAGCGCCTTCGTCGCCGGCAAGCTGCGCGAGTTCGGACTCACGGTGCACACCGGCCTGGCCCGCACCGGCGTGGTCGGCGTGCTGACCCACGGCGCCTCCGGCGCCGCGATCGGCCTGCGCGCCGACCTCGATGCGCTGCACATCCATGAGCAGAGCGGCGTGCCCTACGCATCACGCCACGACGGCCGGATGCATGCCTGCGGTCACGACGGCCACACGACCATGCTGCTCGGCGCCGCCCGCGCCATGGCGCTGCGGCGCAACTTCGCGGGCACCGCGTATTTCATCTTCCAGCCCGCCGAGGAGAACGAGGGCGGCGGCCGGGCAATGGTCGAAGAAGGACTGTTCGACCGCTTTCCGATGCGCGCGGTCTACGGCATGCACAACTGGCCCGAGCTGCCGCTCGGCCGCATCGCGCTGCGCGAGGGACCGCTGATGGGCGCCTTCGACATCTTCGAGATCGTCGCCACCGGCCGCGGCGCGCACGCGGCGATGCCGCACCTGGGGCGCGATCCGATGCCCTTCGCCGCGCACCTGATCAACGCGCTGCAGACCATCGTCGCGCGCAACATCCACCCGGTCGAGGCCGGCGTGGTCAGCGTCACCCAGGTGCACGGCGGCGACACCTGGAACGTGATTCCGCAGGAGGTCGTGCTGCGCGGCACCGCGCGCAGTTTCCTGCCCGCGGTGCAGGACACCATCGAGCGGCGAATGCGCGAGATCGTTGCCGGTCTTGCCGCGACCTTCGACATGCAGGCGACGCTGCGCTACGAGCGCCGCTATCCGGCGCTGCTCAACACCGCCGCCGAGACCGCGCATGCGCTGCGGGCGGCCACCGCCCTCGTCGGCGCCGCGAACGTCGACACCGACCCGACGCCGTCGATGGGCTCGGAAGACTTCGCCTTCATGCTGCAGAAAAAACCCGGGTGCTACGTCTGGCTGGGCGGCGGTCGCGGCGCGGGTACGCCCGGCCTGCACAATCCGCGCTACGACTTCAACGACGACGCGCTGGCCATCGGCGCCAGTTACTGGGTGACGCTGGCCGAGCAGCAGCTCGCCGCTACGCGGGCGGCAGCCTGAGTCCGCGTCGGCGCCGTCGACTGCGCGCGGGCAGGCACGCGGCGGCGCATTGGCGATGAAGCCCGCCCGGCATCGCCGACAACTGCCGCTGACGGTGACGCATTTGCGCGGCATGGGCCGCCTGGCCATCGACGCGGTCACCGGGGTGACCGACATCGTCGAGGAGATGCACCGCAACATCGCCGGCCTCTCGCCCATCGTCGGGGCGGCGCCCAAGGGCGGCGCGCGCGGCATCTCGGGCTTCGTCTATCGCAGCGTGCGCGGCATCACCCGCCTGGTCGGCGCCGGCCTCGACGCCGCGCTGGCACCGCTGGCGGATTTGACCGCCGACGCCGAACACACGGCGGAGCAGGATGCGATCATCGCCGCGCTCAACGGCGTTCTCGGCGACCACCTCGCGGCCTCCGCCAATCCGCTGGCGATCGACGCGCAGCTGCGCCACGAAGGTTCACCGCTGGCCCTGGAGCGCGACGCGCTGGCGGCGGCGATTCCGCGCCCCACCGGCCGCGTCGTCGTGCTGGCGCATGGACTGTGCATGAACGAGCGGCATTGGCGACGCAACGGGCACGACCACGGCGCGGCGCTGGCGCGGGATTGCGACGGCACGCCCGTGTACCTGCGCTACAACAGCGGCCTTCATGTTTCCGAGAGCGGCCGCGCGCTGTCCACGCTGCTCGACGCACTTCTGCGCGCCTGGCCGGTGCCGGTGCGCGAACTGATCATCGTCGGCCACAGCATGGGCGGGCTGGTGGCGCGCAGCGCCTGTCACCAGGCCGCGCAGGACGACGCGGCCTGGCTGCGGCAGCTGACCCATCTGGTGTTTCTGGGCTCGCCGCACCACGGCGCGCCGCTGGAGCGCGCCGGCCACCGGGTGGATGTCATCGGCGGCATCAGTCCCTACACGGCACCGCTGTCCCGCCTCGGCCGGCTGCGCAGCGCCGGCATCAAGGACCTGCGCCATGGCAACCTGCTGGATGAGGACTGGCGCGGAAGTCGCGACGAGGGGGGCGCGGATGCGCGGCGGCCGGTGCCGCTGCCCGCCGGCGTAGCCTGCTTCGCCATCGCCGCCAATCGCCGCCCACATGCGCGCGGTCGCGATCCACGGCATGGCGGCGACGGGCTGGTCCCCGTCGCCAGCGCGCTCGGCGAGCATGCGGATGCGACACGCGCGCTCGACTTCCCGGAAACGCACAAGTGGATCGGCGAAGGAATCGGTCACTTCGACCTGCTGTCCAGTCGCCGCGTCTACAACCGCTTGCGGCGCTGGCTGGGCCCGCGCGCGGCCGCGCCGGGGACGACGGCGTGAGGCCGACGCGACGCGCCGACGCGCCGCGCCGAAGCGGCTAGCCCGTCCGGTCCGGGCGGGTCATCGCCGCCGGATCGATCCAGCGATCGAAGTCCGCCGCGCTGACCAGCCCCAGCGCCAGCGCCGCCTCGCGCAATGTCGTGCCTTCCAGGTGCGCCTTGCGCGCGATCTTCGCCGCGTTCTCGTAGCCGATGTGCGGATTGAGCGCCGTGGCCAGCATCAGCGACTCCTCGACGTGCTCGCGAATGCGCGCCTGCGCCGGCGCGAGTCCGCGCGCGCAGCGCAGGTCGAACGACGCCAGCGCGTCGGCGAGCAGGCCGACCGACTCCAGCACGTTGTGCAGGATCACCGGCTTGAACACGTTGAGCTGGAAGTTGCCCTGCGAGCCGGCGAAGGCCACGGCGGCGTCGTTGCCGAACACCTGCACGGCGACCATGGTCAGCGCCTCGCTCTGCGTCGGGTTGACCTTGCCGGGCATGATCGACGAGCCAGGCTCGTTGTCGGGCATGGTCAGCTCGCCGATGCCGGCGCGCGGGCCGCTCGCGTACCAGCGGACATCGTTGGCGATCTTCATCGCGATGCCGGCGAGCGTGCGCAGCGCAGCGCTCATGTTGACCATCGCGTCGTGCGCCGACAACGCGGCGAACTTGTCGGGCGCGCTCACGAACGGCCGGCCGGTGGCCTGCGCCAGGTGCCGCGCGACGACCTCGCCGAAGCGCGCCGGCGCGTTGATGCCGGTGCCCACCGCGGTGCCGCCGAGCGCCAGTCGATGCAGCGCGTCGCGCGCCGCCTCGACGAAGCCGCGGCCATCGTCGAGCTGCGCGCCCCAGCCGCCGATCACCTGTCCCAGCGTGACCGGCGTGGCGTCCTGCAGGTGCGTGCGCCCGAGCATCACCACATCGGTGAACTCGCGCGCCTTGGCGGCGAACGTCGCGCGCAGGTCGCGCAGCGCCGGCAGCAGCGCGCGCTCGACTTCGAGGACGGTGGCGATGTGCATGACCGCCGGAAAGACATCGTTCGACGACTGGCTGCGGTTGACGTCGTCGTTGGGGTGGATCGCCGGCGCGACGCCCGCCGCGCCGACCGCGAGTCGATTCGCCCGATGCGCGATCACCTCGTTGGCATTCATGTTCGACTGCGTGCCCGAACCGGTCTGGAACACGACCAGCGGAAACTCGTCGTCCCAGCGGCCGTCGATCACTTCCTGCGCGGCGCGCTCGACCAGTGCCGCGCGATCGGCGCCGAGCGCGCCGAGTTCGGCGTTGGCGCGCGCCGCGGCCTGCTTGACCAGGCCGAAGGCGAGTACGACCGGCCGGCCCCAGCCGAAGCGGTCGACCCCGATCGGAAAATTGTCGATCGAGCGCTGCGTCTGCGCGCCCCACAGCCGGTGCGCGGGAACGCGCACCTCGCCCAGCGAGTCGCGCTCGGTGCGATATTCGGTGTCGGGTCCGGTATGGGGGTCGCCGCTCATGTTTCGCATCCTACGCCGGGCGCGGACGACCGGGCGGCCTTCGCCCGGGAACGCGGCACGCCCTCAGGGCCTGGGCAGCAGCTTCGCGCGGCGATCCTGCGCCACCAGCGCCATCACCGCCGCGGAGGCCAGGCGCGTGCGCACGCTGTCCGCGCGTGAGGCCAACGCGATCGGCACGCGCGCGCCGAGCATGATGCCGGCGCTGTCGGCGCCGGCCAGGTAGGTGAGTTGCTTGGCGATCATGTTGCCGGACTCGAGGTCGGGCACCAGCAGGATGTCGGCCCGGCCTGCGACCGGCGAGGCGATGCCCTTGGTCTTCGCCGCCTCGAGCGAGACCGCGTTGTCGAAGGCCAGCGGCCCGTCGAGCACGCCGCCGGTGATCTGCCCGCGGTCGGCCATCTTGCACAGCGCCGCCGCGTGCAGCGTCGACTCGATCTTGGGGTTGACGGTCTCGACCGCCGACAGGATGGCGACCCTGGGATCGGTGATGCCCAGCACCAGTGCCAGGTCGATCGCGTTCTGGCAGATGTCGGCTTTCGCCGCCAGATCCGGCGCGATGTTGATCGCCGCGTCGGTGATGAGCAGCGGCCGCGGATAGGCGGGAACGTCCATGATGAACACGTGGCTCATCCGCCGCCCGGTGCGCAGCCCCATCGCGGTCGGGAGGATCGCCGCGAGCATCTCGTCGGTGTGCAGGCTGCCCTTCATCAGCGCCTCGACCTCGCCGGCGCGCGCCATCGCCACTGCGGACTGCGCGGCGGCATGGCTGTGCGGCGCCGCGACGATCCGGAACGGCGCGAGGTCGATGCCTGCCGCCTCCGCGGCCGCACGGATTCTCGCTTCCGGCCCGACCAGCACCGGCGCGATCAGCGCCCGCCGCGCCGCCTCGACGGCACCGCGCAGCGAGTCGCGGTCGCACGGATGGACAACGGCGCAGCGAACCGGTTCGAGCCCGGCGCAGGCCTGCAGCAGGCGCGCCAGGCCGTCGTTGTGGCGCAGCACCACTTCCGGCGTGGCGATGTCCGAGTAGACGACGCGCTGCGTCGGCGCGCTGACGGTCGCCACGCCTTCGACCAGCACCTCACCCTGCCCGTTGGAACAGCGACAATCGAAGTCGACCAGGTGCCCGGAGGCGTGCTTCGCCCGCGCGGTGACCGTGGCCGTCAGCGTGTCGCCGACGTGCAGCCGGCCGGCATAGGCGAAGCGCGTGCCGACGATGGCGCTGCCCGGACCGGGCAGGCGCCGGTTGAGGATCCCGGATATGAGCGCGACCGCGGTCGCGCCCGGCGCGGTGGCGATGCCGGCGCCATTGCCGCCCGACTCGAGATGGAACGGCTCGGGGTCGCCGGCCACCAGCGACAGTGCCTCGACGTCGGTCGCCGACAGCCGGTGACGGACCGTGTCGCTCGCCCCGATCGCGATTTCGTCGAACGTGTGGTTGGTGACCGGGCGCGCCGGTTCGTCGGGTTGGGTCATCACCGCATCATGCTCCTGCGCCGCGCCTGCGCGCCGCGGGCCGGGCGCGCCCGCGGTCCTTGGCCGCCTTGGTCGCCTTGGCGGGCGCGCGGCCCTTGCCGGCCGTGCCGGCCTTGGCGGACCTGCGCGCCGCAGCCACCGGCAGCAGCGCGCGCATTTCGCCGATCAGATGCAGCTGCTTTTCGTCCAGCCCGCCGTGCGCCTCGATGCGCTCGAGCAACGCCCGCGCGTGGCGGCGCTCGTCCGCGGTGCGAAACAGCTTCGGCAGCGACAGCTTGGCGCGCTCGGGCTCGAACTCGACGACGATCGTCTCCTCCTGCAGCAGCCGCCGCCGCTCGTCCTCCGACAGGTGCGTGAAGTCGCCTTCCGGGTTCAGCATCTCCTTGGTGCGCTGCATCTGCGACAGCCGGCGCATGCCGCTGCCCGCCTTGCCGATGAGCATCGCGATCCGGGCGAGCCCCTCGGTCGCGTGGCCCTGCTCGATGGTGTCCAGCACCTCGCGCACCGCCGGCAGCGAGCGCGGGTCGAACCTGGTCTTGCGCCGCAGTTCCTCGCGTTCGTCGGCCATCTGCAGCGACATCAGGTTGCCGTAGACCTGATAGAACAGCGCCTCGGTGGCCGCGTCGCGCACGTCGCGCAACAGGTCGAGGCCGGCGCTGACGCTCTCGGACAGCAGGGTCTCCGCCCGGATCGCTTCGCTGTCCGGTGCGCGCGGCCGCCGCGAGGCCCGCGCGTTGGCCGCCAGGAACGGCAGCGGCCACAGCAGCGGGTTCTTGTCCGACAGCGCCCAGTACTGCACGCGCAGCGGGTGGAGTTCGCGCAGCGACCTGGCGAGCCACTCCGGCACCAGTTCGCGCACGAACGGCCGCGCGAGCAGCGAGTACGCGCGCTCCGAAAGTTCGGACAGCGCCGCCACCGCCTCGAAGGGCTTTTCGTCCAGCCGGTCGTTCTTGCCCAGCGTGCGCAGGTCCTCGACCTTGCGTTCGCGCAGCGTGACCTCGTAGGCCGTTTCGCCGCCGGGCTGGTGGGTTTCCTCGATGTCCATGCCGTACAGCCCCGGCGGCAGCTGCTGGATGTACTTCAGCACCTCGATGATCTGCGCGTGTTCCTTTTTCGCGACCTGGCCCGAAACGAAGATGCCGAGATGGCCGATGTCCTCGTGCAGCAGGCCGACGATGGTCTGGCCGTTGGCCTTGATCTCCTCGGTGCTGGAATAGACGTCGGCGATCCAGTTGAACGCCTGCTGCGGCGGCGTGATGTTATCGCCCATCGACGCGAACACGATGATCGGCTGGCGGATCGACTTCAGGTCGAAGTAGCGCCCCGGACCCAGCCGTGCCTCGCCCGCGGAGAGCTTGTTGCCGACGAACAGGTTGTTGACGATCCAGCGGATCTCCTCCTCGTTGATCAGGTAGAACCCGCCCCACCAGCGCTCGAATTCGAGGAAGCGCTCGGGCTCCTCGTCGATCTTCGCGTACAGGTGGTACCACTTCTCCCACAGCGTGTTGGCGGGATTCAGGTATTCGAAATTGCGCACCAGGTGCGCACCGTCGAACTTGCCGGCGCCAAGGTCGCTGGCGAACAGCGACAGCCAGGCGCCGCCCAGCAGGCCGCCGGCGTAGCGCATCGGCGACTCGCCGTCGTTGCTCGACCAATAGGACATCGGCGCGCCGTTGATCACCAGCGGGCCGGCGATGTCGGGGCGTGCCGCCGCAAGCATCATCACCGCCCAGCCGCCCTGGCAGTTGCCGATGATCACCGGCTTCTGGCTGCGCGGATGCCGTTCGGCGACGATGCGGATGAACTCGGCCTCGGCATCGGTGACGTCGGCGAGCGTCTGTCCCGGCATCGGCTCGGGATAGAAGATGACGAAGTACACCGGATGTCCAGCGCGCAGCGCGACACCGACCTCGGAGTCCTCCTTGAAGCCGCCGATGCCCGGTCCATGGCCGGCGCGAGGGTCGACGATGACGAACGGGCGCCTGGTCTCGTCGATCTTCAGGTTCCTGGGCGGGATGATGCGGACCAGCGCGTAGTTGGCGGGCCGTTCGTATTCGCGCGCGTCGGCGATGGTCTCGTACTTGTACTTCAGCACCGGCGGCTTGCCGGCTGCCTCGTGTTCGAGCCACTGGTTGCCGCGCCGGCGCAGCGTGTCCCAGAACAGCACCGACCGCTGCGCGGCATCGATCGAGTACTCGGTCCACAGCCGCAGCGACTCGAACGGCAGGCGCGTCGTCCCCGCGCCAGCCACATCGCGGGCGGAGGCTTCGCGCATCCGCGCGGCGTAGCGCTCGCTGCCGGCGCGCACCCGGGACTGCAGCCGGTCGGCGACCGAGCGCGAGATCTGGATCGAGCGGTCGATGGTGCGGTGCAGATCGGCCATGCCATGAACTCGCATTCAACGCGGCCATGCCGCACTGCAACATTTTAGCACTCGAGCGGCATGCATTGCATTGCCCTGGCGGCAAACGCTGTGGCAAGCGCGTCAGAATCGGCCGTGGTTCGTAGAAGCAATGACAGTAATAACCGCGCCTTCAGCGCGGACAGGCCATGCGCCGGGATCGCTCCCCGACGGATCAGGTCAGTCTCCGAGCCGGGAAAACCGTAGGTCGAAGTCAACGTCGGCCCGGTGTTCACACGCGTGGCGAGGACAACAGGAATCCTGCTCACCAGGTCGCTGATGATCGGAGCCACGGCGGACGGAACGTGGCCGGCCCCCATGCCCTCCACGACAACTCCACGGTAGCCAAGATTCGCCACTTGCCGCAACAGTCCGCCGTCGTCGCCCAGGCTCATGCGGACGAGGGCCACCGGTGCATCCGCCGCCGCAAGGTCGACGATCGGCGGGTGCCGGCGGCAGGGTCGCAAGAAAGCTGTGGCCGCCCTTCGATCACGAGCCCCAACGGACCCGCAAGTGGCGAACTGAAAGCCGAAGGCAGCACCGTGTGGGATTTCTGTACGAATCGCGCAGCATGAATCTCGTCGTTCAGAACCGCCAAGGTGCCAAGGCCGGCCATCTCGGGTGCCCCAGCGACGATGGTGGCGGCGAGGACGTTGGCGGGTCCGTCAGCACCGGCCGCCTCGGGCCCGCGCATCGCGCCGGTAATCACCACTGGCTTGGCGCTCCGGACCGCCAGGTCCAACAGATATGCAGTCTCCTCGATCGTGTCGGTTCCCTGCACCACGACCACGCCAGCGACGTCTTCGGCCAGTCGTTGATCGGCCAGCCTTGCTACCGCGAGAATGTCGTCAATCGTCAATGAAGCGCCCGGCGCGACTTTTGCGGATAGAGCCTCGATCGTCGCGACGCGTCCGATCGCAGGAACGGCGTTGACAAGATCCGCCGCAGTCAACGTAGGCGCAATTCCACCGGCGGAACTGCGCGTCATCGTGATGGTGCCGCCAAGCGAGATCAGGAGAACTTTGGGCAGGGCCATCGGCAACTCGCTTCGATCAGTTGAGATTGCTCCAGTCGCGCCAACCGCCCGCGGCCGGCGGCGACGCAAGCCACTACGTCGGCGTGGCAATCTGTGCGCGGTACCAGTCGAGGATCTGCGCGCCGGTCCACATCACCACGCCCTCGTGGCCGAGAATGTAGTCGTAGAGCGCCTCGAGATATTTGATTCGATGAGGCACGCCGGTCAGGAAAGGATGGATCGAGATCGCCATCACCCGCGGCGACTTGGCGCCGTCGAGGTACAGGCGGTCGAACTGGTCGCGCCCGCGCCGCAGTATCTCGTCGGAAGGCTGCTGCTGAACCGCGCTGATTACGACATCGTTGATCTCGACCGTGTACGGGATCGAAATCAGCGTTCCCGCCCGCGTACGAATGGGGACCGGCTGCTCGTCGAGCACCCAATCTGCGACGTACTCGATACCCGCTTCTGCAAGCAGGTCGACGGTTTCGTCCGTTTCGGTCAAGCCCGGGCTCTCCCAGCCTCGCGGCGGCTTGCCGGTGAGCTCGGTGATCGCCTTTATCGCGTCCGCGATCGCCTTACGCTCGTCTTCGACCTTGTGCATGGGCGTCTGCACGAATCCATGCCCCATGAAGTCCCAATCCGCGTCTTTGGCAGCGAGGCACGCTTCCCGATAGATCGAGCAGGCGGAGCCGTTGACGGCGAATGTCGCCTTCAGATTCCGGCTTCGCAGGGCGTCGAGGAACCGCCAGAACCCGACACGCATCCCGTACTCATGCCAGTGACGTCCGTGCTCAAGCAGCATCGACATTACCGTACGCCAGCGCGAGGCACAAGGTGCTCGATCAGCGGAAAAATGATCTCTTCGGCATGAACAGCGTAGTGATGATCAGGATGCCGGCAAAGATGATCATTCGCCGGTAGGCTTCGCGGAGCAGCTCCGGAGGAAGGTGAAGATCACCGCACGAGCGCAGACGATCAAGGTTCCTTTCCGCCAGGATCACCATGATCAACATTATCGTCACGTACGAAAAATTGAAGAGGTCCGGGCTGACGAACTCACGTAGTGCGCATAAAGGCTGCCTGCCGCGCCGCAAGCGCGCTCCGGTCACGAAGGCAATCATGCAATAGCGAAAGGCAGAGATGCAAAGCGATTCCGCAGACTCATTCTCCGCACCAAAACGAACGCTCGCCGATCGAGGAGCGCACCATCTTTCGACATAGAAAGTAGGTCGCGAAGGCCGCTGCCAGCGTGACGTAGTAGAACCTCTCCTTCGACGCGAGTAGACCAGGCGATTCACGGAACGTACAACTCGGGTATGCGTAGCCGGGGAGCCATAAAGCGCGCGTGAGATCGATCAGTTGGTAGCGACAAGCTTCATGAGCTCCGCGAACGCAACCGTGATTATGATGAAGCGATGTACCGCGTGCGAAGGATGATTCAGCCAGCAGGAATGCGAGAGACCGGTGAAGATCGCGGCGCAGGCAAGCGATCACATAGACACTGTAGCGTAGCGAAAGGAGTGCGGACACGTAGGCGCGAGTCAAGAAAGCGGCATGCGCGAGAGAGAGCTGCCACGTAGCGAGATCAGATCGAGTCCAGTGCAACGACGACGAAGATGCCGCAACGATGAACAGATGCAGATAGTAGGAGTGCGCACACCAGCGGGATCGCAGCAAGAAAAGGGCGACGCTGCGGTGGCGAGAAAGTGGTACTGTAAGCACGTTTGAAGGGCCTTGACGGCGCCGGGTAGTACGCCTCCAAACGCGTTCCCGAGCATCGGCGTCGTGGCGACCGCGCGAAAGAAATAGGGATTGCCTTGCTCGGTGAGATGGGCGGCGGTCGAGATGCCGGTGATATGTGGAATCTTGTACTTCTTCGCGACTTCCATCATCGCCGCAGTGGAGGTGCTGCAGAACGCGCCCAGCAGCGCGACAACCTTGGTCGCGCACGACGAGCTTCTCCGCGGCATTGACGGACTGCGTCGGATTGCACGCTCCATCCTCGATGACGAGTTCGACCGGTCGGCCAGATCACCGGCCTTGGCGTTCATATCGGCGACCAGCATCTTGACCGTGTTGACGTAGATGTTGCCGTCGTAGGCCACGGGCCGGTCAGCGGCTGGACCACGCCGATTCGGACAGGCGCCTGCGCCGACGCGGCAGCGAACCCCCCGAACGCAAAGAATGCAACGACAACTTGGAACAATTTGT
This sequence comes from uncultured beta proteobacterium, assembly GCA_963699765.1. GTDB lineage: Bacteria > Pseudomonadota > Gammaproteobacteria > Burkholderiales > Casimicrobiaceae > VBCG01. The sequence continues at coordinate 14,022 of CAVOVD010000021.1, forward strand.
GCGTTTGCATCGTAGATCCCCGTAAGTGAGTGTTGGCACTGTTGCGACGCAACAGCATCATGGCAACACGGCAGTTCCCCGCGTGTCCTACGCCGCCCGGCAAGAATATACCACCGCGCCCGGATTGTATATCCAATCATCGGTTTGTCCCCTATCATGCAACCGGGGCTCGACCCCCGTTGCCGTGAAGCCGACATGATGCAGGGCGCCCAAGCAAGGGGGCCACAGCCGCACAAGACGCCGAGCTTCCCGGAGTGCACCGTGGTCGGGATTGCGATAAGTGCGCCCAATGCCACTCTTTCGAATAGGCGCCGACCTACCAGACGATTCGAACACACATGACACGCCTCCTGCTTCGCCATGCAGACGCCATCTACACCTGCGACGATGCCCGCCTTACGATCCGCGACGGCTTCGTGCTCGTCGAAGGGGGGCGCATCGTCGACATTGGTCCCGAGCCGGCCCCGTCGTACGCCGTCGATGAGGAGATCTCGGTCTCCGGCTGCCTCGTGACGCCGGGCCTCGTCAATATTCACCATCACATCTATCAGACGCTGACCCGAGCGGTGCCGCTCGCGACTCGCTCGACCATTCTCGACTGGCTGCATGCGATGTATCCGCTTTGGGCGGAGATCGATGCGGACGCCTACTACTGGGCGGCGCTCGCGACCAACTGCGAACTGCTCGCCTCCGGCTGCACGACCAATGCGGACTTCGCCTATTTGATGCCCGAGACCGACGGCGAGATGGCGGCCGAAGAAATCCGTGGTGTCCGCGAGTCCGGAATTCGCTTCGTCCTCACGCGCGGCGGAATGCCCACCATCGAGGCAGATCTGGAAGCGCGCCTGCGACCCCTGATGGGCGCGCGACTCGATCGGCTTCTCGACCACGAAAGCGAGCTATTTGCCAAACTCGAAGCAGCCATCCGCCGCTATCACGACACGTCACACGGCGCGATGCTGCAGGTTGCGATCGGCCCCACCAGCGTTACCTACACGCGACCCCACTTCATGCGCCGATTCGCGGACCTTGCCCGCGTGAGCGACTGCGGAATGCACGTCCACTTCGATCCAAGACCCGACGAGCGCGACGTCATGCGGCAGCGCGGTGGTCGACCGATCGACTTTCTCCGGGACTCCGGATGGCTGTCGAACCGGACTTGGTTCGCCCATTCGACGCTCCTCGACGACGACGAAATGAAAGCCATCGCCGGGGCGGGCGCGAGCATCGCGCACTGTCCGCGCTGCATCGTCCGGCTGGGCAAAAAGGTGGCACGGGTGGGCCATTGGCGAGCGCAAGGAATCAACGTCGGACTCGGTGTCGACGGCGCGGCGAGCAGCGACATGAACAACCTACTTAACGAGGCGCGCCTTGCGCTGGTCTTGCACCGCGTCGGCGGCTACGATGACAACGAGGCGGCCGACCAATGGATGACGCCCGAGGACGTGCTTTGGATGGCGACGCGGGGCGGAGCATGTGCGCTCGGACGCAAGGACATCGGCGAGCTTGGCGTCGGCAAGGCGGCGGATATCGCCGCGTTCCCGCTTCGCCGTCTTTCTCTCGCCGGTGCCGTTCTCGACCCCCTGGGCGCCCTACTGCTGGCTGGAAGCGACCCCTACGCGTCGCTGGTCCTGGTCAATGGAAAAGTACGCGTTCGCGACGGCCACATGGTCGATGTCGATGAGGATCGCGCACTCGACGGCGCCAATGCGGCCGCGCTGCGACTGCTCCACGCCGCGCAGCGGCGTACCGGCATCGATTTCAGCCGCCAGGCGTAGCAGCTACCGGCCGGCGCGCCGCAGTCATGGCCATCGACACCACGTCGTTTCGCAGCGTATCGAGATGGCTGCGCATGTGCTTGCCGGCTGTCGCCTCGTCCAAGTCGAAAATGGCGCGCAGGATCTGCTCATGCTCGGTGATGGTGATCGCCATCAATCCCGGGTGGAACGTCGCTTCCCGCCGGTAGGCCTCGAGGCGATTGCCCAGCTGCATGGTCTGCGCGACGAGATATCCGTTGTGGCTCGCGGCGTAGATGCACTGGTGGAAGCGGGCGTTGGCCACATAGAACTTGTCGGGATCCCCCTCGCGGGCCGCGGTGGCGCAGGCCTCGTGCGCCGCAGCCAGCGCAACCCGGTCATGGGCGTTATGCCGGTGCGCCGCCAGCATCGCGCACGCAGCCTCAAGCAAGGCCATCGCCTCGAACATCTCCGCCAACTCGACGATGGACAGCGTGGTCACGAATGCGCCGGCGTGCGCGCGCAGCTCGATCAGCCCCTTGGAGGCGAGGAGCCGAAACGCTTCTCGCACAGGGGTACGAGAAGCGCCATGGATCGCGGCGAGCGTGTCTTCGTCGAGTTTCGTCCCTGGCCGCAGCTTGCCGGAGACGATGTCGCGTTCGACCGCCATCCTGATCTGGTCGGCCCGCGTAATGGAAGGCGTCCTGTCGGCGCCCTGCCTGTCGCTTCGGGTGACATCTTCCTGAGTGCTCATTGTTGGGTACGCTTCACTCGCCGGTTACGAACACAGCGATTGTATGCGAGCACCGGCCGTCGCGTCATTGCTTGGCCAACTCGACCAGCGCGCGGACGAGCACCTGGGCGCCAGCCGCGAGATCCTCCGCCTTCGCAGACTCGACCGGGCTATGACTGATCCCATCCTTGCACGGCACGAAGATCATTCCGGTTGGGCAAAAGCCATGCAGATGACGGGCATCGTGGCCTGCAGCAGAGTAGATGTCCATCGACGTCAGGCCTTGCCTGCGCGCGCAGTCGCGGATCAGGCGCGTCATCGCTTCTGGAAAGTCGAGCGACATTGCCGCGGACAGTTCGACGACTTCGGCGGTGCAAGGTCCCGCGCTTCCCGAACAGATCGACCGAATACGATCGCCCAACGCGGTCAACGTCGCCGAATCGACGTGCCTCAGATCGATCGAGAAAGTCACTTCAGAGGGTACGACAGACGGCGCATTCGGCAGGACGTCGAACCTGCCGACGGTGAATTTTACGACATCATCCTCGTCGTGCAGGACCGCCGTCAGCGCATCGATGATCCGCAGCGCGGCGAGCAAGGCATCCTTCCTATCGCGCCGCAATGACGTTCCGGCATGCGCTTCCTCACCGCGCACGATGACGCGAAACGTGCGTTTCCCCTGGATGCCGGTGACCACGCCAATGACGTGACCCTCGCGCTCCAGGAACGGGCCCTGTTCGATATGCGCCTCCAGATAGGCCGCGACGGGCCTCCCGAGCTCACGCAAAGGCAACTCTGGAAACGCATGGCGCAGCGCGGCGAGGCCATCCGCAACGCTGATGCCCTCGCGATCCCGTACCGACAAGAAGCGCTCGAGAGGCACCGCCCCGGTGAACGACGCCGAGCCCATCATCCCCGGTGCGAAACGGGAGCCCTCTTCGTTCATCCACGCCACGACTTCGATCGGTCGCCGCAACGTGACTCCCGAATCGACTATAGCCGCAACGGCCTCGAGTCCCGCCAGGACGCCGTATACGCCGTCGAACTTGCCGCCCGTGGGCTGACTGTCGAGATGCGATCCCGTAAGCACGGGCGCGGCCTCGGCGTCGATGCCTTTTAGGCACAGGAAGAGATTGCCGGCGGGATCGGTGAATGGCGCCAGGCCGAGCGCACGCGCCCATCCGATGACCTCGTTCCATGCGGCACGCTCCTCGGCGGAAAGCGCCTGCCGGTTCACGCCTCCGTTGGCCAGCGCGCCGTACCTGGCGAGGCGCAGATGACGACCCCAAAGGCGCTCCGCGTTGATGCGCGTTGCCGGGTCCGTCATGCGGTCTTCATGATCTGCGCTGCAATCGCGCGCGGATCCCGGGCGGTCCAGCGGCCGGCCTCAACGAGACCGATGAAATCGGAGACGAACCGATTGAACTGCTCGGGCTCTTCGAGATTCAAAGTGTGGCCGGTCTTCGGCAGGACGACAAGGCCGCATGCCGGAATCGTCTGCTTCATGAAAATTGCTGGTTGCAAGCAGTGGTCGTCCTCGTCGCCGGTCATCACCAACGTCGGCACCTGCAGATGGCGCAGGCGCTCCTCCAGATCGTAGATCGAGGGGCGGCGCGCCTGCACACCCCGCATGGTGTTGGCCGCGCCGACCTCGGAGTGCTCGCCCAGGAGATCGGCGAACTCGCGCCAGCCGCGGGGATCCTTGTTCTGAAACTGGACGCGTGAGGCACCAAGCGAGTACGTCTGGGCAAAGTGCTTGCTGCCCTGCTTCTCGAACTGCGCCGCCACCTCGAGCGACACATTGCGGAAGTAGGCCTCAAACTGCTTTTCCGCGCCATAGCCGGCGCCGGCGACCACCAGCGAGCGGGCGCGCGCGGGCATCTCCAGGCCGAGATGCAGCACGGCGAATCCTCCCATCGACAGTCCCACCACGTGGGCACACTCGATACCCGCCGCATCCATCACCGCCAGGATATCGCCCACCGCGTGCTGCTGCGAATAGGCATCGACATCCGACGGTACGTCGGATGGCGGATAGCCGCGTGCGGCGAACGTGACGCAGCGATGCCTGCGGGCGAAGAAGCGCATTTGCGGTTCCCAGCTTCGGTAGGTTCCACCGAACTCGTGCACGAATACAATCGGGGTGCCGGAACCCGCCTCCTCGAAGTAGAGGCGAACACCGTCACTTGCGGTTGCGTGGCTCATCGCGGGCTTTCTTCAGAAGAGTGCGGCAACTTCAACGATGCCGCGCGCCTTGGCGACCATCTGCGGTAGCTTCTCACAGAAGGCGTCGGCCCACTCCTCCGGCACCGTCGTGCTCACCTTGACGAATCGGTGGCCGAACGTCGGCGTGTGGTATGTACCTTGGCGGATCATGATGTTCGCCGATCGATAAGCCGCGCACAGTGCTTCTGGCTTCACGCCTGCGTCGATGCATTCGAGCACCAGGAAATTCGCCTGCGAGGGGTACACGGCCAGGGACATGCCCGGCACGCCGTCTATGGCCCTCTGGATCGCGGCCTGGTTGCGTCGCTGCCGGCGATTGATGTCGGGGAACCACTCGTCCTTGATCTTTAGCCCGGCGATGGCCGCCCGCTGCGAAATGACGTTGGAGCCAAGATTGTTGGGCGGTGCCGCGGCAAGCCGTTCGATCAGGTCGGGGCTGGCAACCACCGCACCGACGCGCATACCCGCCAAGCCAAGCCACTTGGAGAAGCTGTAGATCGTGATCGATTTCTCGGGATAGGTCCGCGCCGCCAGTGTGTGATTGTCGGCAAAATGAAAGTAGGTGCAGTCGTGGAGGAAGTACGCGCCAACCCTGCGAGCGATCTCGGTGAACGCGCCGATCTCGGCCGCGGTGTAACAGACGCCCAGCGGATTGTTGGGATCGACGAGGTAGATCAGTTTGGTCTTGTCGGTGACGGCCGCCTCGAGCTGGGCGACCGTTAACTTATAGCCATTCTCCGGTTTGTAGATCGGGATTTCGACAACCCGCGCGCCCGCGGCACGCGCGAACTCGATCGGCCACTTCCAACCGGGATCGGTGGTCACGAAGTCGACGCCAGGCGCGCTCAGCGTATGGCACACGTTATACAGCGCTTCCACCGCCCCGTCCGTGACCAGCACGGACTGCTCCGCCAATCCAAGGTCCCGGACAATGAGATGGCGAAGCTCCTCGAGGCCCGCGGGAGGCGCATAGGCGTGATACTCCTCGGCGCGGATGGAGCTCATCATCGCCTCGACCACCGCTGGATGCGGGTGAAAGTGATTGGTGTTTTGTCCGAGCCACATCAGCCCGGGGGTGTTGAACAGCTGATCGAAGTGCTGGTTGCGGATCTCGAACTTACGCACGCTTGACCATCCTTTCTTTGATGATCGAGCCGCGCGCAGCTATGCCGCCATCAATGGTCACGATCGTTCCGGTGATGTAGGCCGCACGCGGCGATGCGAGGAAGACCATGAGATCGGCCACTTCCTCCGGTGTTGCCGGCCTGCCACCCGGGTACATTTCCCGCAGGTCCTCAAAACGGCTCTCGTCGCCGTACCAATCGAGTGCGCGTCGCTTGTTGATTTTGATCATCCGTTCGGTCTCCACCGGGCCCGGATTGACGCCCACTACTCGCACGCCGAAGTCAAGGCTTTGCCCTCCAAGCGCTTTGGTGAACGCCATCAAGGCGGCGTTGCCGGTGCTTCCGGCGATGTAGTTGGCGTCCCAATTCTCGCCGGAGTTCCCGATATCGTTGATGATCACCCCCGACCCGCGCTCCTTCATCTTTGCGTAGATTTCCCGCGTCAGGTTGATGTAGCCGAAGAGTTTGAGATCGTAGCCCCGGCGCCAGTCATCTTCGGTGAGCGATTCGATGGGCCCGGAGGGCACCTCCCCCGCGTTGTTGACGAGAACATCAACGCCACCGACCGAGCTGGCGAGCGTCGCCATACTGCCGGGCGCCGCAAGGTCCATTACGTGCAGCGTGACCGGTACCGCATGGGCAGCCACGATTTCCGCGCGCAGCGTCTCCAATGCCTGCGACGAGCGGGCGGCGAGATGCAGTTCGCATCCCTCTGTCGCAAACGCCTTGGCGGCTGCGAGACCGATCCCTTTCGAAGCGCCCGTGATGAGCACCGACATGCCGGTCAACCTTAGATCCATCCTGCGCTTCCCCTGTTGTGGTGCGGGTGCAAAGCCGTCGCGGTGCATGGAATTTCGTATGCAATGATACGCTCTACGTATACATGACGTGGGCGACTCTAGATTCTTGCGAGAAGTCTTGTCAATACACCTGACGCAAATTCCGTCACACAACGAGGGCGGGAGGCGTGATGGCAAAGGGCAGCAACGATCCTAACGCGCGCCTCGGACGTCGGTCGGTGCGGTACCTGCGGGGCACCGCGGACGGCCGACGCCCACGGAAGGATTAACCGGCTGATTGCGGGTCAGACGCCGCCCCGGTGCGACCCATCGGGGACAATGACAACGCTCAGCCGACGGCGCGGCCGGACTTACAGGCCGAGCCAGGCGATCATCGTGGTCTCGACCTCGGGATAGAGCAGCTAACCGAGGGTTTCTGGTGCCTCCTTGCCACACCCCTGGCGTCCTTGAGTCCGAACAACGCTTCTTAGATTCGCTGCTTTTCATCGGCGGGCATCTTGGCCGACACGATGAACTGCTCGATGGGCATGCAGCGCGACCTGGCGAGAGCCATGCCGCCCCTGTCGGTCCAGCCTTTCAGCACGGAGTTGGCCGCGGTGGCGCCCAGCTGGGCGAAGCCATTCCCGAACTAGAACGCCACCGCGTCCTGATTGCGTGTCGTGATGACTTTGACCGTCGCCGGGACCAGCACCGTCCGTATCCGCTTGCCCGTCGCCTTCACACGCCCAAGGCAAGGTGATTCCATAAGCGCCGATGCGCGGCGACCACCCAAAATGCATACGGCGGCCGGGCGGGGCCGCCGTCAATCAACGCAATAGTTACGCCTGATGACCGCCTGAGCCGCCCCGGACCGCTAGGCGCGGTTGCGCAGCTTGCGGATGGCTTCGAGCTGCGCGACCGCGATCGCGAGCTCGGCTTCGGCGGTGGCGAGATTCTCCGCCGAGTCCTTGTTCTTCATCGCCTCTTCCGCGCGCTTCTTCGCCTCCGTCGCCTTGACCTCGTCGAGGTCGTGCGCGCGGATCGCGGTGTCGGCAAGAACGGTCACCCGGTGCGGCTGCACCTCGAGGAAGCCGCCCTGCACGAAGACCAGGACTTCTTCCGCCTGATCGGCGGTCTTGATGCGCACCGCGCCCGGCTTGATCTGGGTGAGCAGCGGCGTGTGCCGCGGGTAGATGCCGAGTTCACCCTCGACGCCCGGCAGCACGACGAATTCCGCCTCGCCCGAGAAGATCTGCTCTTCGGCGCTGACGACGTCGACGTGGAGTGTGGTCGCCATGTCAGTTCAGCTTCTTGGCCTTCTCGAAGGCCTCTTCGATGGTGCCGACCATGTAGAACGCCTGCTCGGGCAGCGCGTCGCATTCGCCGTTGACGATCATGTTGAAGCCCTTGATCGTGTCCTTGAGCGACACGTACTTGCCCGGCGAGCCGGTGAACACCTCGGCCACGGTGAACGGCTGCGACAGGAAGCGCTGGATCTTGCGCGCGCGCGACACGGCCAGCTTGTCCTCGGGCGAGAGCTCGTCCATGCCCAGGATGGCGATGATGTCGCGCAGTTCCTTGTAGCGCTGCAGCGTCTGCTGGACGTTGCGGGTGCAGTTGTAGTGCTCGTCGCCGATGACGTGCGGATCGATCTGGCGCGAGGTCGAGTCGAGCGGGTCCACCGACGGGTAGATGCCCAGCGAGGCGATGTCGCGCGACAGCACGACGGTCGCGTCGAGGTGGCCGAAGGTGGTCGCGGGCGAAGGGTCGGTCAGGTCGTCCGCCGGCACGTACACGGCCTGGATCGAGGTGATCGAGCCGGTCTTGGTCGACGTGATGCGCTCCTGCAGACGGCCCATTTCCTCGGCCAGCGTCGGCTGGTAGCCCACGGCGGACGGCATGCGGCCGAGCAGCGCGGACACCTCGGTGCCGGCCAGCGTGAAGCGGTAGATGTTGTCGACGAAGAACAGCACGTCGCGGCCCTCGTCGCGGAAGCTCTCGGCGATCGTCAGGCCGGTCAGCGCGACGCGCAGGCGGTTGCCCGGCGGCTCGTTCATCTGGCCGTAGACCATCGACACCTTGGACTTCGACAGGTCGTCCTTGTTGACGACGCCCGATTCGATCATCTCGTGGTAGAAATCGTTGCCTTCGCGGGTGCGCTCGCCGACGCCGGCGAACACCGACAGCCCCGAGTGCGCGGACGCGATGTTGTTGATCAGCTCCATCATCGTCACCGTCTTGCCCACGCCGGCGCCCCCGAACAGGCCGATCTTGCCGCCCTTGGCGAACGGACAGACGAGATCGATGACCTTGATGCCGGTCTCCAGCAGTTCGGTCGACGGCGACAGTTCCTCGTACGACGGGGCCTGGCGATGGATCGACATCGACTTCGCCGCGCCCACGGGCCCGCGCTCGTCGATCGGCCGGCCGAGCACGTCCATGATCCGGCCGAGCGTCTCGGTGCCCACCGGGACGGTGATCGGCGCCTTGGTGTTGACCACCATCATCCCGCGGCGCAGGCCGTCGGAGCTGCCGAGCGCGATCGTGCGCACGACGCCGTCGCCCAGCTGCTGCTGGACCTCGAGCGTCAGCCCGATTTCGTCCAGCTTGAGCGCGTCGTAGATTTCGGGGATCTGGTCGCGCGGAAATTCCACGTCGACGACCGCGCCGATGCACTGAACAATCATTCCCTGGTTCATGGTGCCGTCCTAATCATTTCAATCGGTTCGAATTCGGTCACACCGCGGCGGCGCCGCCGACGATCTCCGAGAGTTCCTTGGTGATCGCCGCCTGCCGCGACTTGTTGTAGATGAGCTGCAGTTCCTGGATGATCTTGCCGGCGTTGTCGGAGGCGGCCTTCATCGCGACCATTCGCGCCGACTGCTCCGAGGCCATGTTCTCGTTGACCATCTGGAACACGATGGCCTCCAGGTAGCGGCGCATGATGCCGTCGAGCAGCGCGCGCGCATCCGGCTCGTAGATGTAGTCCCAGTTGCCTTCGCCGACGCTGGTCTTGTGCACCTCGCCCGAGAACGTCCGGTACTCCTCGGGAATCGGGATGATCCGGCCGTGGCGCGGCTCCTGCTTCATCGTGTTGATGAATGTGGTGAAGTAGACGTGCACCTCGTCGATGCCGCCCTCCAGGTACTCGCGGATCAGCGTCGTCACCGGACCGACCAGGCGGTCGAGGTGGGGGCGATCGCCCAGCTGCACGGCGCTGGCAACGATGTTGGCGCCCATGCGCTGCAGGAAACCCTGCCCGCGGTTGCCGATGGCGACGTAGTCGGCCTCGATGCCCTTGGCCTTCCATTCCTTGTGCTGCTGCAGGACCAACCGCAGGATATTGGTGTTCAGGCCGCCGCACAGGCCCTTGTCGGTGGTCACGACGATCGCGCCCACCCGCTTGACCGTTTCGCGCGGCACGACGAACGGGTGCCGGTACTCGGTATTGGCCTTGGCGATGTGCAGCATGATGTCCAGCGTCTTTTCGACGTAAGGACGCGCGGCGCGCATCCGGTCCTGGGCCTTTTTCATCTTCGCGGCCGAGACCATCTCCATCGCCTTGGTGATCTTGCGCGTGCCCTGCACGCTCTTGATCTTGGTGCGTATCTCTTTCGAACCGGCCATTTCGGGCTTTCCTCGGGGCTGCCTAAACCGACCTAGTACGCGCCGGACTTCTTGAAGTCCTCGATCGCCGCCGACAGCGCCTTCTCGTCGTCGGCGGTGAGCTCGAGCGTCTGCGTGATCTTGTCGACGATCGCCGCGTACTTGGTCTTCATGAACTGGCGCAGCGCCGCCTCGAACGCGAGCGCCTTTTCCACCGGCACGTCGTCGTAGTACGCCTTGTTGACGGCAAAGAGCGTCAGCGCCTGGTCGGCGACCGACAGCGGCGAGTACTGGGCCTGCTTCATCAGTTCGGTGACCAGGCGACCGCGGTCGAGCTGCTTGCGGGTGGCTTCGTCCAGGTCGGAGGCGAACTGCGCGAACGCCGCGAGCTCGCGGAACTGGGCGAGCGCCAGCCGCACGCCGCCGCCCAGCTTCTTGATGACCTTGGTCTGGGCGTCGCCGCCGACGCGCGACACCGAGATGCCGGCGTTGATCGCGGGCCGGATGCCGGCGTTGAACAGGTCGGTCTCGAGGAAGATCTGGCCGTCGGTGATCGAGATCACGTTGGTCGGCACGAACGCGGTGACGTCGCCCGCCTGCGTCTCGATGATCGGCAGCGCGGTCAGCGAACCGGTCCTGCCCTTGACCTCGCCCTTGGTGAACTTCTCGACGTAGTCGGCGTTCACCCGCGCCGCGCGCTCGAGCAGGCGCGAGTGCAGGTAGAACACGTCGCCCGGGTAGGCTTCGCGGCCCGGCGGACGGCGCAGCAGCAGCGACACCTGCCGGTAGGCCCAGGCCTGCTTGGTCAGGTCGTCGTAGATGATCAGTGCATCCTGGCCGCGGTCGCGAAAGTACTCGCCCATCGTGCAGCCGGAATAGGGCGCGATGTACTGCAGCGCCGCGGATTCCGACGCCGTCGCGGCCACGACGATCGTGTATTCCATCGCGCCGGTCTCTTCGAGCTTGCGCACGACGTTCTTGATCGACGACGCCTTCTGCCCGATCGCGACGTAGACGCAGATCAGGTCCTTGCCCTTCTGGTTGATGATGGTGTCGATCGCCACCGCGGTCTTGCCGGTCTGGCGGTCGCCGATGATCAGCTCGCGCTGGCCGCGGCCGATCGGCACCATGGCGTCGATCGACTTCAGACCGGTCTGCACCGGCTGCGCCACCTTTTGCCGCTCGATGACGCCCGGGGCGACCTTCTCGATCACGTCGCGCATCTTGGCGTTGACCGGACCCTTGCCGTCGATCGGGCGGCCCAGCGAGTCGACCACGCGGCCGATGAGTTCGGGGCCGACCGGCACGTCGAGGATGCGCCCGGTGCACTTGACCGTGTCGCCTTCCTTGATGTGCTCGTAGGCGCCCAGGATCACCGCGCCGACCGAATCGCGCTCGAGGTTCAATGCCAGGCCGAAGGTGTTGCCCGGAAATTCCAGCATCTCGCCCTGCATCGCATTCGACAGGCCGTGGATGCGGCAGATGCCATCGGAGATCGACACCACCGTGCCCTGCGTGCGAACCTCCGACGCGGTATCCAGTTGCTGGATCTTGCTCTTGATCAGTTCGCTGATTTCCGACGGATTGAGTTGCATTTGGATCCTCGCGTCTGCCGTGGCAACTATTGTCCGCGGCACTTGCAGTCAATGTGAATGGTGTCCGGTCAGGCTCGCAGCTGGGCGGCCATGCTTCGCAGCTGTTCCTGGATGGAGCCGTCGATCACGTTGTCGCCGACGGTGATGCGTGCGCCGCCGATGAGCTCGGGCCGCACGGTCACCGTCGCCTCGATTCGCCGGCTGAAACGCTTGGCCAGCGCCTCGGTAAGTTCGTTCAGCGCCTCGCCTTCCAGCGGAAACGCCGATTCGATCGTCGCCTTGGCGACCCCGTCGGCGTCGTCCTTCAGGCGCTCGTAGTGATCGGCGACCGCCGGCACGATGGCGATGCGGTCGCCCTCGATCAGCACGTGGACGAAGCTCCGGCCCTCCGCCGTGAGCCGGTCACCGCAGATCGACAGCAGCAGCGATTCCTTGGCTGCGGCGTCGAGCTTCGGATTGTCGAGCGACTCGGCCACCCGCGGATCGGCCACCACCGCCTTGATCAGGCCGAGCATCTGCGACCAGGCCGGCAGCGCGTTCTGCTCGCTCGCCAGCGCGAAGGCAGCCTCGGCGTAGGGGCGGGCGATCGTGGTCAGTTCGGCCATGCCCGCTCCTACAGGTCCCGCTTCAGTTGCGCCAGCAGTTCGGCGTGCACCTTGGCGTCGACGTCCTTGCGCAGGATCTTGGTCGCGCCGGCGACGGCCAGGTCGGCCACCGAGTCGCGCAACTGCTCCCTGGCGCGGGCGAGCTCCTGGGCGATCTCCGCCTTGGCGGCGGCAAGGATGCGATCCGCCTCGGCCTTGGCGTCGATCTTCGACTGCTCGATCGCCTCGGCCTTGAACTTCTCGCCCATCGCGACGATCTCGGCGGAGCGCGCCTTGGCTTCGGCCAGCATCTCGGCGTCGCGCTTTTCCGCGCTCGCCAGCTCCCGGCGACCCTGCTCGCCGGCGGCGAGCCCGTCGGCGATCTGTTTTTGCCGGGTCTCGATCGCCCGCATCAGCGGCGGCCAGATGAAGCGGGCGCAGAACCAGATGAAGGCCGTGAACGCCACGGCCTGCATGATCAGCGTCAGATTGAAATTCATGACTTTTTCCCTGCGGCAATAAAGGATTCCGGCACAGCGCTGGAGGAACCCTTACTGGGGAATGACGCTGAGCAGCGGGTTGGCGAAGGCGAAGAACATCGCGAGGCCGACGCCGATGATGAACGACGCGTCGATCAGGCCGAGCAGCAGAAAGACCTTCACCTGCAGCTGGGGCATCAGTTCCGGCTGGCGCGCAGCGCCTTCGAGGAAGCGCGAGCACATGATGCCCACGCCGACGCAGGCGCCGAGCGCGCCGAGGCCGATGATGAGACCGATGCCGATGCCCGTGTAGGCCTGGATCATCGCCAGCAATTGAACTTTCTCCATGTTGCTTTTCCTTTCGGGTGCTTGGTGTGTGACGTTGAGCGGGTAAGACGAACGGGAACCGCCGGAAGCGGTCAGTGATGCTCCTCGCCCATCGAAATGTAGACGATGGTCAGCATCATGAAGATGTAGGCCTGGAGCATGACGATCAGGATGTGGAAGATCGCCCAGCCCAGATGCAGCACGCCGCTGAAGAAGGTGCCGGCGATGCCGGAGGCCGCCCACATGCCCAGCAGCAGGAAGATGATCTCGCCGGCGTAGATGTTGCCGAACAGCCGCAGGCTGTGCGACAGCGGCTTGGAGACGTACTCGACGAGCTGGAACAGGAAATTGAACGGCCAGAGCAGGAAATGGTTGCCGAAGGGCGCGACGAACAGCTCCTTGGTCCAGCCGCCGAGGCCCTTGGACTTGATGGCGAAGATGATCATCAGCGCAAACACCGTCAGCGCCAGCGCGAACGTGGTGTTGACGTCGGCGGTGGGAACGCTGCGCCAGTTGTGCAGGCCCAGCCAGCCGTAGAACGTGGCCATGATGTCGACCGGCAGGAAGTCCATCGAATTCATCAGGAGCACCCAGACGAACACCGTCAGCGCGATCGGCGCCACCCACTTCGACTCGCCGTGGTAGATGCTCTTCGTCTGGTCGTTGACGAAGCCCACGCACAACTCGACGAATGCCTGCGTCTTCGACGGCACGCCGGAGGTCGCCTTGCGCGTCACCAGCCAGATCAGCCCCAGGCCGACGAAGCCCAGCAACACCGACATCACCATGGTGTCGACGTTGATCGTCCAGAAGCCGCCCCCGCCGACCGGCTTGGTCAGGAAGGTCAGGTGGTGCTGGATGTATTCGGAGGGGGACTGGTAGGAGGCGGCCATGCGCAGGGCTCGGTGGTGGTCGGTCGCGGGGTTGTGGTCAGTCGCGGTCCAGCAGGGCAAGGCGGAACATCAAAACGGTGATCACGAAGGTGGCGAAGAACGCCGCCGGCACGACATCCTTGTACATCGTCAGCACCAGCCAGAGCTGGAGGATGATGACCAGGATCTTGGCTGCCTCGGCCCGGAACACCGCGGCGACCGTGCCGCCCGCCGAGGTCGGGCTGGAAACCCCCAGCACGACCGCGTAGACCACGACGGCCGAGATGTTGATCACCCCCCCAAGCACGGCCGACAGCGCCGCATGCCCCCCGCCCCAAAGTCCGGCGATGGCAGCGATCCCGACTGTCACGGTCGCCTGCCAGCGAAGAACCCGGCGAAACGGTTTGGTCGAAAGTGGCGCCTTCATTGCCGCGCCCCTTGGACCAAGGCGCGAATCCTGATCGAATCCGCGCTGCCCGCCTGAGCTACGAAGCAAACCGATAAATTTTACTTGATTTTGGCCGGTTTTGCCACGCCGATGTTGCGGCGCAATGTCGCGCCCGGTTCCTGGCCGGCCGCGGCAACCTTGCGGCAAACAACGTCAGCCCCCCGACAGCGCGCCGACGATCATGATCGCCGACCCCGGGCTCAGCACCGCCGCCGGATCGCGCTCGATCCGGGCGTCGACGAAGACCTGCACATGAGGGCGCACCCGGCCCGCCTCGTCGACCATGCGAAAGCGGATGCCCGGATGCGCGGCGTCGAGCGCGGCGAATACATCGCCCAGGCAGGGCTCCGCCGTGGCGACGGCAACGCTCACCTGCGCCGCGCCACCGGTATAGGAGCGCAGCTGGGTCGGGATCGCGACGCGAAAATCAGCCACCGCGCGGCTAACCCACCTCGACCGCGTAGATGTGCGGCAGGTGCGCGGCCAGCCGCTTCCAGCTGCGGCCTTCGTCGCGGCAGCCCCAGATTTCGCCTGACGTGGTGCCGAAGTAAACGCCCACTGTCGGGTAGTTGTCCGCGGTCATGGCCTGGCGCTTGACCGTCCACCAGGCCTGCGACTTGGGCATGCCGTCGGCCTGGCGCTTCCAGGACTTGCCGCCGTCGCGGGTCCGGTACACCGCCGGCTTGCCGCCGGGCGAGACCCGCGGCCACACGGTCGTGCCGTCCATCGGCAGGATCCACGCAGTGTCGGCGTCGTGCGGGTGCGTCACCATCGGAAACCCGACATAGCCCACCGACTTGGGCATGCCGGTGCCGATGTCCAGCCAGCGCGTCGCCGGCCGGTCCAGCCGGAACAACCCGCAGTGATTCTGCTGATAGAGACGGTCCGGGTTGCCGCCGGCAAAACGCAGGCAATGCGGATCGTGGCCATATTCGATGTCGGGATTGGGCTGGAAGTCCGCGCGCACGCCGGCATTGAGCGGCCGCCAGTCGGCACCGCCGTCGACCGATTCGAACACCCCGCCACTGGACATGCCGATGTACATATGGCGCGCGTCGCGCGGGTCGATCAGGATGGAATGCAGCTTGGCGCCGTCCGGCGTGCCGTCCTGGTCGCCACCGCACCAGGCCTTGCGCTGCGGATGGGCGTTGAAGCCGGCGACCCCGTCCCAGGTCACGCCGCCATCCGCCGAGCGAAAAAGACCCTGCGGCGAGGTTCCCGCGTACCAGACCCCGGGCTCGGACGCATGTCCGGGCGTCAGCCAGAACGTGTGGTCGACCACGCGGCCGCTGTCGGCGGCGAACTTCGGTGGGACGCCCGCCTCCTTCCAGGTGCGCCCGCGATCGGTGGAACGGAAGATCGTCGGCCCGAGATGCCCGGTGCGCGCCGCCGCCAGCACGGTCCTGCCGTCGCGCGGGTCGGCGACCGCGTGGTGGACGATGTGGCCGAGGAACTGCGGCCCGGCGAGCTTCCAGGTTCGCCGCGCGGCGTCGCCGGTCAGCGTCCACAGGCCCTTGCGGGTGGCGATCAGGAGCCGCACGCGGCGAGGGGAGGAACGGGTCGGGGTGGCGCGCGCCATCGTGGTCTCCAGTGCGGGTTGTCGAGCCTGCGGGAGGCGTAACGCTACGCCTCCCGCGCCCGCCCACGCAAGCGTCGGGGTTGAAATTGTCGCCGCGGCCTGCAATGCTTCAGAGTTCCCGAAAGACAACCAACAGGGGTTCACATGACCATCAAGGTAGGCGACAGGCTGCCCGCGGGCACGCTGTCCGAATTCATCGAAGTCGAGGGCAACGGCTGCAGCGTCGGACCGAATACCTTCAAGGTCGAGGACCTGACCAAGGGCAGGAAGGTCGTGATCTTCGGCCTGCCCGGCGCCTTTACGCCGACCTGCTCGGCCAAGCACGTCCCGTCCTATGTCGCGAACTACGACAAGCTCAAGGCCAGGGGCGTGGCCGACATCCTCTGCATGTCGGTCAACGACGCCTTCGTGATGGGCGCCTGGGCCCGCGACCAGAAGTGCGCGGGCAAGGTTCGCATGATGGGCGACGGCAGCGCCGAGTACACCAAGGCGCTGGGGCTCGAACTCGACCTCGTCGCCAGGGGCATGGGCGTGCGCTGCCAGCGCTTTTCGATGCTGGTCGACGATGGCGTGGTCAAGGCGCTGAACATCGAGGCGCCAGGCAAGTACGAGGTGTCCGACGGCGACACCATGCTCAAGCAGCTGGGCTGAGGCAAGGGAACTGCCTGTGCGGGCGGGGGCGGCAATCGTCGCCGCCCCGGCGCCGAACGCCGTCAGGACGCCGGCGGCGGCGCGAAGAAGCGCGCAGTCTCGAATGCCGGCGCGGGCAGGCGCACGCCATCGACCGCGAGCTGGCGCTTGAGCAGAAAGTCGAACAGCAGCGGGTTGTGCTGCCGGATTTCGCGCAGCACCGGCGCGCGATCCGCGATGAGATGGCCTGCCTCGACCAGCCGCGACAGCGAGACCGCCGGCATGAACCCCGGAAGCGGATAGTCCGAGCCGTTGAGCAGCCGGCCATGCCAGGCGGAGTTGCCGATGATCCGTGCCAGCGCCGAATCCACCCGGCTCGATTCGGCGACCGCCGCGAGGTCGCCGAACAGCCGCCCCTCGAATCGCGCGTCGTCCATCAGGCGCGAGAACAGCGTGAAACACTCGACCGCCGGCGCGTTGCGGCCGCGGTCGGTGTCCAGGCAAACGCCGGCGCTGGCGCAATGCGCAATCACCACCCGGACGCCGTGCTCGAGCGGACGGCGAAGCGCCAGCGGATTGTTGAACTCCGGCGACGAGCTGCCTCGCAGCGGATGCTCTTCCCCGCCATGCGTGAGCAAGGGCAGGTCCAGTCGCGCGAGTGCCGCGTAGAAGCGGTCGCACCGCGGCGAAGCCGGGTCGATGCCCATCATCGACGGAATCCACTTCACGGCGCGCGCACGCCGCGCCGCCGCCCGTTCCAGCGCCTCGACGCAATCCTGCCGATACGGATGGATGGAGGCGATCCATTCGAAGCGCTCCGGATGCTGCGCGGCGATCCGCTGCGCGTAGCCGTCGGAAATGCGGAACATCGTGCGCTCCGGCGAGCGCACGCCGGCCTCGTCGTGGAAATAATCCATCGCCAGCAGCGCGAGGCGCGCGCCCGGGGGATAGGCCCGGTGCAGGGCCAGCAGCCGTTCGACGTAGCGGCTCGCCAGCTGATTTGCGGAAGTGTCCGCGCACGCCGCATTCGCGTAGAGCTCGAAATGGATGCGCTCGAACGGGTGCGCGAGGCTGCGCATCGCCGGGTTGACCCAGGCACCATCACCTTCGTCGCCGGCGCCCAGCAGATGCACATGCAGGTCCCAGACCTGCGATGGATCAAGGCCCGTCCACGCGTCGCGCACCCAATCCTGCCGCAGCAGATGCTCCGGAATGGGGGGCGGGCGGCAGGGATTCAACAGCCCCTCGTCCGGCCACCGCGTCAGGGCCGCGAGTCCCAGCGCGGCGCCAGCACCGCCGAGCAGGAAACCCCGTCGTTTCATTCGCGCTGACCGCCTGCGGCACGGCGGTGCGAACCTGGCGCCCCGATCATCGGGCGTCGACGGCGAACCAGGACGTCGCCGGCGCCCGGCCGCCAGGCAGCACCCGCGCAGCACGGCGCGGGCAGGCTCACTTCTTCGGCTCGATCTTGGTCACCGTGACCTGCCCTCCGACCATGTCGGCGGCGAAACTCACCTTGTCGCCCACCTTGACCCGGTCGAGCATCGCCGGGTCCTTGACCCGAAACACCATGGTCATGTTGGGCATGTCGAGATTGGGAATCGGGCCGTGCCGGAGCGTGATCTTGCCGGCCTCCTTGTCGACCTTGCGCACCTCGCCCTCGCTCATGGCGCCGACCGCCGGCGTCGCCTGCGCGACCTGCATGTCGCGGTTCGTCGGGGCCTGGGCCAGCAGCGACGACGAGGCCGAGAGCGTGGCGACAGCGGTCAGCAATGCTGCGGTTTTCCACATGTTCGTTACTCCTGTGAATGAATGAATGGATGAATCATGTCGCCCGGTACGACGCGAACACCGAGGTGCTGCCGTCGTCACGAACCAAAAGTACGTCGTAGGCCTCCCGCCGCGAGCCTTGTTCCATGCCGGGGGACCCGATCGGCATGCCAGGAACGGCCAGGCCACGCGCCCTGGGTTTGGCGGCGAGAAGCCGGCGAATGTCCGCAGCCGGCACATGCCCCTCGATCGCATATCCGGCGATTTCGCCGGTATGGCATCCGCCAAGCGCCAACGGGATCCCCAGCCGGGCCCGCGCCGCGTTGTTGCCGACGTCGTGAACGACGACCCGGAAGCCATTGGCCTCGACGTGCTTCACCCAGTCGCCGCAGCAGCCGCAGGTCGGGCTCTTGTAGACCTGCATCACGTCCGCGCCGGTCGCAATCGACGGCAACGCCGCACCGACGGCAGCGCCGGTCACGACCTTGATCCACGTCCTTCGCTTCATTGGACTCTCCTCACTTGACGATGATCCTGCCCACCATGCCGGCCTCGAAATGACCGGCGATGAGGCAGGCGAAATCGAATTCGCCCGCCCGATTGAATTGCCAGACGATGTCGCCGCTGGCCCCGGGCGGCACGTGCGCCATGTAGGGCTCGTCGTGTTCCATGCCCGGAAACTTGCGCATCAAGGCCGCGTGTTCCGCCAGCTCCGCCCTGGTCCCGATGACCATCTCGTGCATGACCTTGCCCTTGTTGGCGAGGACGAAACGCAGCGTTTCGCCACGCTTCACCTGCACGACCGCCGGCGAGAAGCGCATCGTGTCGCTCATGTCCATCCTTATCGTGCGCGAGACCTTTTTCGGGTCGCCGGCGATGCCGAAAGGCTTTTGCTCGGCCTTGGCTGCGGGCTTCGCGACGGCCTTGGAATCATGCTGGTCGCCATGCGCGGCGGCGGCCGCCGCCGCGCAGGCGACCGCGATGCCCAGCAGCAGCTTCCTCAACTCAATGCCCACGATGCGCGCCTCCCCGCCTGATGTTGACCGGCGGCGCGGCTGCAGCGCCTGCCGTTGCCGGCGGCGCTGCCCGTTGCGCCTCCGGTGCATCGCCCGTCCATTCCCACGCCTGCGTGCCCGGCGGGTGGCGATACCAGCCCGGGTCCTTGTAGTCGCCCGGCCGCTGGTCGTCGCGCACCTTCACCACCGTGAACATGCCGCCCATCTCGATGGCGCCGAACGGCCCCTGCCCGGTCATCATCGGCAGCGTGTTGTCCGGCAACGGCATCTCCATCGCCCCCATGTCGGCCATGCCGCGCTCGCCCATCACCATGTAATCCGGAATCAGGCGCTGGATCTTATGCACGACCGCGCGATGGTCGACGCCGATCATCGTCGGCACGTCGTGGCCCATCGCGTTCATCGTGTGGTGCGACTTGTGGCAGTGGAACGCCCAGTCGCCCGCATGGATCGCGTCGAACTCGAAGGCGCGCATCTGTCCCACCGCAACGTCGATGCTGACCTCCGGCCAGCGCGCCGACTTCGGCACCCAGCCGCCGTCGGTGCAGGTCACCTCGAAGTCGTAGCCGTGCATGTGCATCGGGTGATTGGTCATCGTCAGGTTGCCGAAGCGGATGCGCACCCGGTCGCCGGTGCGGCAGACCAGGTGGTCGATGCCGGGAAACGCGCGGCTGTTCCAGGTCCACAGGTTGAAGTCGAGCATGGTGTTGACGCGGGGCGTGAAGCTGCCCGGGTCGATGTCGTAGGCGTTGAGCAGAAAACAGAAATCGCGATCGACGCGGTATTTGCGCGGATCCTTCGGATGGACGATGAACATGCCCATCATGCCCATCGCCATCTGGGTCATCTCGTCGGCGTGCGGGTGATACATGAACGTGCCCGACTTGGTGAGCACGAACTCGTAGACGTAGGTTTTGCCCACGGGGATCTGCGGCTGCGTGAGTCCGCCTACGCCGTCCATGCCGCACGGCAGGATCAGGCCATGCCAGTGGATGGTCGTGTGCTCGGGCAGGCGGTTGGTGACGAAAATGCGCACCCGGTCGCCTTCGACCGCCTCGATGGTCGGCCCCGGACTCTGGCCGTTGTAGCCCCACAGGTTCGCTTTCATGCCCGGGGCGATTTCGCGCACCACCGGCTCGGCGACCAGGTGGAATTCCTTCCAGCCTTCGCGCATGCGCCAGGGCAGCGTCCAGCCGTTCAGCGTCACCACCGGGTTGTAGGCGGGTCCGCTGGTCGGTGCGAGCGGCGGCTGCATCGCCGCCGACGATTGCATCGGCGCTTCCGGCAGCGTCGCCGCGCCGGCGCGGCTGACCGCCGCGACGCCGAGTGCGGCCGCGCCAGCGGAGGCGAGGAATTTTCTGCGTTTGTTGTCCATGTCCGTTCCCATGTCAGTGGCCCCCGCCGGCCGCCGCGCTCGCGGCGGGCGCATCGGCCGCGCGGGTCATCCCGGCGCCCGGCGACTTGCCGGTCAGCGCCAGCTGCAGCACGGTGTCGGCCAGCCAGTAGTCGCGCGTCGCGGCGATGGCGGCGACCACGCTGCCCGACTGCTCGCGGGCATCGGCCAGCAGGTCGAAGACGCCGATGAGCATGCCGTTGTAGCGCAGCAGGTTCTCCTCGGCGATGCGCTTGCGCAGCGGCACGATCTCGTCGCGATAGTGCCGGGCGAGGTCGAAGGCCGTGCGATAGCCCGCATACGATTCGCGCACTTCCGATTGCGCATTGACGGCGACCTCGGTGGTGCGCGCCATCGCCTGCCGGTAGCGCGTCTCGGCGCGCGCGATGCGCGCGTCGCCCCAGTCGAACAGCGGCAGCTCCAGCTCGATCTCGTAGCCGTTCTTGCGCGCCTCGCCGGTTTCCGACTCGTTGGTATAGCCCACTTCCAGCACATTGACGAAGCGCGTCGTGCGCGTCAGGCCGAGCGACTTGGCCAGGCTCTCCGCATCGAGCTTCGCCATCTGCACGTCCAGCCGCCGGTCCATCGCCGTCTGCTGCGCATCGGTCGGCGCGAAGGGCGTGGCGGGCAGGTCGGGCAGCCGCTCGGGCAGCGTGAAGGCAACCTGGGTGCCGGTGAGGCCCAGCAGGCGCGTCAGCTGCTCGCGTTCGGCCACCGCGGTCTGCCGGGCGCGGGCCAGCTGCGCGGTTGCCTCGGCATAGAACGCCTGCTCGCGCATCTGCGCCAACCGGCTCCAGTTGCCGACCTGCAGCATGCGCATCGCCAGCTCGCTCGACGCGGCCGCCGATTCCTGCACCTGCGCCACGTAGCGGGCCATCTCCGCCGACGCGACCGCACGCACCTGGGCCTGACGCACCGCCGCCGCCGTGGCCACGATGTCGCCGGCGGCGGCCACCTTGGCCTGCGCGAAGCGGCGCTGCTCGATGTCGAGCGCCAGCGGCATCAGCACCAGCGCCGCGACATTGACCAGGATCGTGCGCTCGATCTGGGTGACGTGCGCGTTGCGCTTGTTGGCGTAGGCGAACACCGGATTGCGCAGGCGTCCAGCCTGCACCAGGTCGGCTTCCGCCAGCCCCAGTTCGCCGAGCTTCGCCTGCAGCGCCGGATTGTTGAGCAGCGCGATCTCGACCGCGGCGTCGGCCGTGACCGGCCCGCCGAGCAGCGCGGCGACGCGTGCGCGCGCCGCGTCGGACTGCGGCGCGATGGCCAGCGCATTCGCCGCGGGTCCGACCCGCTGCTGCGCCAGCGTGCGCACGTCGTCCATGCCGCCGTCGCTGGAGAAGGTGGCGCAGCCGCCGAGCGCCAGCGCAGCCGCCAGGGCGACCACCCGACCACGGGCGGCGCTCATTTGGCCGGCCCCGCGGTGGCGCCGGTTCGCGGCACCTGCGCCGGCGCCGGCATCGCATCGTGCGCCATGCCCGACGCCTTGCCGCGCAGATGGCCCATGTGCCCGCCAAGCGCGCCGGCCTCGCGGTTGGCCGCGCGCCAGTCGATCGGCGTCGGCTCGTTCCAGGGCCGATAGTCGGCAAACACCGACTGATAGGTGGTCGCGCCCGCCCGCGCCTGGGGAACGCCCGTGGCTGGTGACGAAACCGGTGCGGTGACCGCGCCGGCGCCCGGCGCCGCCGCCGATGGCGCGACCGTTTGCGCCGCCAATGGCGGCACGCACAGCGCCGCGCTCAAACAAAGATAACGAATTCGCATGACCCACTCCGACGTCCTGCCTGGGAGACGACCACGCGCGATGTTGCCGCACGTGGCATCGCACCCGGAACGCGACGCGACGGCCGGCCCGGGCGAGCGGCGCTGTTCCGGTCGCAATGACCGGGGCGCCGGGGTCAGAGCGTTCGGGGGGGGCGTTCAGGCCCGTCGGCGGCAGTGTCCGGAACGCGCGCCGAGAGCAGGGGAAAATCAGCGTGCACCGTTGCCATCACGGCAAGCGTCGGCGACGCCGGCGCGGTTGCCGCGGTGACGCAGCACGCGGCGCACCTGCTGCAGCTGTCCGACGCCTGAGGCGAATCCGTCGGCGCGATCGGATCCACCTCGGCCAACGAAACGTCGTGATGGTGCGGCGGCTGGTGCTCCTGTTGATTCATCGCCGCGGCGACGCCGTCGTGGCCATGCGCCGCGCCGGCCGTCGGCACATGGCCATGCGCGTGCCCGCCACTGGCGGATATGCCCGCCTCGCCGTTGGCGCTGGCCGCACAGATCCAGCGCGATGCGGCAAACGCCCCCTGCATGGGCAACGCCATCAGGAGCAGCAGCAACACGGAGCGGCGGAAAGAGTCGATGCGCGGGATCAAGCGTCGAAGACTAGCACGGGTGCCGACGGCGCACCGATCTGGGCTCTGACAGGGTCCGGCACCGAATGGTTGCATGCCGGCTAGTTGATTCTGGCGAGGATTCCGTCGAGCTGCTCCAGTGTCGAATAACTGATCACCAGCTTGCCGGCGCCCTTTTTCGCCGCTTCGATCCTGACTTTGGCGCCGAGCTTCTCCGCCAGTTCCGTTTCCAGCCGCGCGGTATCGGGATCCGCCCGGCGCGCGCCGCCGCGGCGGGCGCTCTTGCGCGCAGGATGCTGCAGCGCGATCACCAGGCGCTCGGTCTCGCGCACCGACAGCCGGCCATTGACCACGCGCGCCGCGGCGTTGCCCTGCTGCGCGACCGGGAGCCCGAGCAGCGCACGCGCATGTCCCATTTCGAGATCGCCGCCCATCAGGTATTCCTGCGCCGGCGGCGCCAGCTGCAGCAGGCGCAGCAGGTTGGTGACCGCGCTGCGCGAGCGGCCGACGGCCTTTGCCGCCGCGTCGTGCGTCAGGCCGAATTCGTCGATCAGCCGCTGCAGGCCCTGCGCCTCCTCCAGCGGATTCAGGTCCTCGCGCTGGATGTTCTCGATCAGTCCAAGCGCCAGTGCCGCGTTGTCCGGCACGTTCTTGACCAGCGCCGGAACGTCCTTCAATCCGGCGCGCTGCGCCGCGCGCCAGCGGCGCTCACCGGCGACGATCTCGAAGCGGCCGCCGTCGACCGGTCGCACCAGGATCGGCTGGACGATGCCCTGCTCGCGAATCGAGTCGGCGAGTTCCGCGAGCGCCGCTTCGTCCATGCGCGTGCGCGGCTGATACTTGCCCGGGCGGATGCGGTCGATGGCGATCGACTGCATCGCGCCGGCATCGGCGGGCGCGTCGTTGCCGGCAAGCAGCGCGTCCAGGCCGCGGCCCAGCCCCTTGAGTCTGCTCATGCGCCGGCCCCTCCTGTCGCGGTTGTTGCCAACGACGTTGCCGTTGCCGCCACCGCGGCTTCCTGCTGCGTTTCCATCCGCCGCAGCATTTCCCCGGCGAGCGCCAGATAGGCAAGCGCTCCCTTGGACTGCGGCTCGAGCTTCAGCACCGGGATGCCGTGCGAAGGCGCTTCGGCGAGACGGATGTTGCGCGGGATCACCGTCCGGTAGAGGCGGTCGCCGAAATGCTTTTCGAGTTCCGCAGTGACGTTCAGCGCCAGCGTATTGCGCGGGTCGTACATCGTGCGCAGCAGGCCTTCGATCTCCAGCCGCGTGTTCAGATGCGCGCGCACCTTCTTCAGCGTCTGCACCAGGTCGGACAATCCCTCGAGCGCGTAGTACTCGCATTGCATCGGGATCAGCACCGAATCGGCGGCGCACAGGCCGTTGAGCGTCAGCAGCGACAGCGACGGCGGGCAGTCGAGGAGAATGAAGTCGTAGTCGGAGGCGATTTCGTTGATCGCCGAGCGCATCTGCGACAGCGCCTCGGTCAGCGCATCCTTCAATCGCGTTTCGCGTTCGGGCAGGTCCACCAGCTCGATTTCCGCGCCGGCCAGTTCACGATTCGCCGGCACCACGTCGAAGCCGCCGGTGGGCGAGGTCACGCGCACGTCGGCGATCTTGCGCTCGCCGAGCAGCACCTGGTAGACGGTCGCCGGCTGCGCCCGCTTGTCGAGACCCGCACCCGGTGGTGGCGTTGCCCTGCGGGTCGAGGTCGACCAGCAGCACGCGCCGCTTCATGGCCACCAGGCTCGCGGCGAGATTCACCGCCGTGGTCGTCTTGCCGACGCCGCCCTTCTGGTTGGCGACCGCGATGATCCGCGTCATTGAGCTTCCTTCGTGCATTGCATCAGGATGAGGTGGCGCGCAGCATCGAGTCCGGGCACGGTCAGCGACGGCGCGGCGAGCACGGTGCAGCCCTCGGGCAGCGCGGCGAGTTCGGCGTCCGGGTATTGGCCCTTCATCGCCGCGAGCAACCCACCTGGCGCGACGTGACGTGCCGCGGCATTCACGAAGTCGGCCAGCGCGGCGAAGGCGCGCGAGATCACGATGTCGTACGGCAGCGGCGGCGTCAGTTCCTCGACGCGCGCCGCGCGCACGTCGACGTTGGCGAGCCCGAGTTCGATCGCCGCCTGGGTGAGAAAGCTCGCCTTCTTGCGGCTGGCGTCGACCAGCGTCACGCGCCAGTCGGGCCGCATGATCGCCAGCGGGATGCCCGGTATGCCACCGCCCGAGCCGACATCGAGCAGCGCGATGCCCGCGCGCGCGGGCAGGTGCGGCAGGACGGCGAGCGCGTCCAGCGCGTGATGCGTGAGCATGCGCTCCGGCTCGCGGATCGCGGTCAGGTTGATCGTCCGGTTCCACTTGGCCAGCAGGTCGAGGTAGGCGAGCAGGCGCTCGCCCTGCGCTGGCGCAAGCGTCACGCCGAGTGCGACCGCGCCATCCGCCAGCGTGGCTGCGCGCGGTGTCCGCGCGCAGGGCGAGTGTCGCGGTCATGCGCGACGGCCGGACACGCGCAGATCGCGGCCCGCGTCCGTTGCTGCGGCGGCGCTCATGCCGATTGCCTCGACCCCGGCGGCGGCGGCGCGTCGATGCCGCGCTTCAGGTGCACCAGCAGCAGCGCGATCGCCGCCGGCGTGATGCCCGAGATGCGCGCCGCCTGGCCGACGGTTTCCGGACGCCCGGCGGCGAGGCGCTGCTTCACCTCGTTGGACAATCCGCGTACCGCCGCGTAGTCGAGCTCGGCGGGAATGCGCGCGGTTTCCTGCGCCAGATGCCGCGCGACCTCGTCGTGCTGCCGGTCGATGTAGCCGGCGTATTTGGTCATGACCTCGACCTGACCAGCGACGGCCGGGTCCGTTACAGGTGCGCCGGCCCCCGGCAGTGTATGCAGCGTCGCATAGCTGACCTCCGGGCGGCGCAGTAAGTCAGTAAGCGCATACTCTCGCTCCAGCCCTTGTCCTAGAACGCGTTGGGCATCGGCCTCGGCCACGTTCTTCGGTCCGACCACCGTTGCGGCGAGGCGCGCGAGCTCGCCGTCGATGGCCTCACGCTTGCGGCTGAAGGCCGCCCAGCGGGCATCGTCGACCAGCCCGAGCCGGCGGCCGTGCTCGGTCAGCCGCAGGTCGGCATTGTCCTCGCGCAGCTGCAGCCGGTATTCGGCGCGCGAGGTGAACATCCGGTAGGGCTCGGTGACGCCGCGGGTGATCAGGTCGTCGACCAGCACACCCAGATAGGCCTCGTCGCGGCGCGGGCACCAGCCTGCGTCGCCGCGGACCATCAGCGCCGCATTGAGTCCGGCCAGCAATCCCTGCGCCGCGGCCTCCTCGTAACCGGTGGTGCCGTTGATCTGGCCGGCGAAGAACAGCCCGCGGATGGCCTTGGTCTCCAGCGTGGCCTTCAGGCCGCGCGGGTCGAAATAGTCGTACTCGATGGCGTAGCCCGGGCGCAGGATGTGCGCCTGCTCGCAGCCCTTCATCGACCGCACCAGCGCCTGCTGCACGTCGAAGGGCAGCGAGGTGGAGATGCCGTTGGGGTAGATCTCGTGAGTGTCCAGGCCCTCCGGCTCGAGAAAGATCTGGTGCGCCTCGCGTCCGGCGAAGCGAATCACCTTGTCCTCGATCGACGGGCAGTAGCGCGGTCCCGTGCCCTCGATGACCCCCGCGTAGAGCGGCGAGCGGTCGAGCCCGCCGCGGATGATCTCGTGCGTGCGGGCATTGGTATGTGTCGTCCAGCAGGGCAGCTGCCGCGGATGCATGTCGCGCCGGCCGATGAACGAGAACACCGGTTCCGGATCGTCGCCCGGCTGCACGGCCAGCACCGAGAAGTCGATGGTTCGTCCGTCCAGGCGCGGCGGCGTGCCGGTCTTGAGGCGCCCCACCGGGAGCTTGAGTTCGCGCAGGCGCGCACCCAGGCGCTTGGCCGGCGGGTCGCCGGCGCGGCCGGCCTCGTAATTCTGCATGCCGACGTGAATGAGCCCGGACAGGAAGGTGCCGGTGGTGAGCACGACCGTGTCGGCGTGAAAGCGCAGCCCGATCTGGGTCAGCACGCCGGCCACCCGGTCGCCGTCGAGCAGCAGATCGTCGACCGGTTGCTGAAACAACGTCAGGTTGGCCTGGTTTTCCAGCCGGCGGCGAATCGCCGCCTTGTAGAGGACGCGGTCGGCCTGCGCCCGGGTCGCCCGCACCGCCGGACCCTTGCTGCCATTGAGCGTGCGGAACTGGATGCCGGCCTCGTCGGTGGCGATGGCCATCGCACCGCCGAGCGCGTCCACCTCGCGCACCAGATGCCCCTTGCCGATGCCGCCGATCGACGGATTGCAGGACATCTGGCCCAGCGTCTCGATGTTGTGGGTGAGCAGCAGCGTGCGCCGGCCCATCCGCGCCGAGGCGAGCGCTGCCTCGGTGCCGGCATGGCCGCCACCAACGACGATGACCTCGAATGTCTTGTCGAACTCCATGATTCAACAGTGTTTTTTGGCTGACCTGCCCGAGATTCCGGGCAGCGGCATAGTGTACGCGAACCGCGGTGCCGGGGCTAGCCGTAACGTGGCCGCAGCGCCAGCCTGGGCGATCGCGGCCGGGGGCGCCATTGGCCAGACCGCCTAACTGACCTGGACTGTGACATGGACTGCCCCGGCGGTTTCGCTGCCTGGCCGGCGCGGCGCTGCACTGTCGATACCGGAGTGTTCCACGTGGAACCCAAGGGGGTCGCGGAAGTCGCGCGCGCGGCTGGTCGCGGCAGAAAGACGAAGGCCGGGGCTCCGCGAAGCGCGGGTCCGGCGGGCCTGCTCCATGTTCCACGTGAAACCTGCGATCCCCGCGGCGGCGCTCAGCCGGATGGCGGGCGCCCGGTCGAGCCTCGCAGGACCAGTTTTGGCGCGACCTGGTTGTGCTCCGGCGGCGCATCGCCGGCAAGACGCCGCAGCAGGGTTTCGGCCGCAAGTCGACCGAGGTCGGCGGCGGGGACGCGCAGCGTGGTCAACGGCGGCTGCGCCTGCCGGGCAAGGTCGAAATCGCCGCAGCCGACCACCGACAGCCGGTCCGGAACCGCGACGCCGAGCGCCGCGCATTCGCGCAGGACTCCGAAGGCCAGCAGGTCGTGGTCGCAGACGATTGCCGTCGGCGGTTGCGGCAGCGCCAGCAGGTCGCGCGCCGCAGCCCGCGCCATGTCCAGGTCACGAGGCAAGGCGCGCATCCGGTCGGCGAGGGTCAGACCGCGCGGCGCCAGCGCCTGACCGATCCCCGCCGCCCACTCGGCGCCAGCCCGGTCGTCACGCGCAACGCTGGTCAGCAGTGCCAACCGGCCATGGCCCAGATCCAGCAAATGGCCGGCCGCGATCGCGCCCGCCGCGCGCCGGTCGAGGCCGACGCCCGGCCACGCTGGGTCGACCGAATCCAGGCAGACGCAGGGAATGCCCTGCGCGGCGAGCAGCTGGCGCAGCGCCGGCAAATGCGCCGTTCCTGCCAGCACCAGCGCCTCGACGCCGCGGCCGATCAGCATGCGCGCCTGGGCGAGTTCGCGCTCCGGCTCGTCGCCGGAACAGGCAAACAGCAGCGCCAGGCCGGCGGTCTCGAGACATTGCTGGACGGCCTCGACGCCGCGCGCCAGTCCCGGCTCGACGATGGTCGGCACGATCACCCCGGCAAGCCGCGTCCGCCGGCTGGACAACGCACGCCCGGCACTGTCCGGCACATAGCCCAACGCCTGGGCGATGGCCGCGATCCGCGCCGCCGCTTCGGGGCGGACCAGTTCCGGGTGATTGACGGCGCGCGAGACGGTGGCGGTGGAAACCCCGGCCAGACGGGCCACGTCGGCCTGGCTCGGCAGCGCGTCGCGATGCGGCGGGTCAACGCGACGCGGCGCCGGGATATCCGTATCGGCGGCGGATGGCGATTCCCGCGTGGAATTCCCAGACGCCGCCAAGGGCTTGATCGAGGTCATCGCAGACAGGCTGCAAGCGTTTTCAGAAAACGTTTGCAGCATACGCCGATCCTGTTGCCGAGGAAAGCGATTCAATCGGGATCTTGCGTCGGCGTGCGGCGCGAGCTCGGCTGGCGCCAGGTCGGTGCCCACGGCAGGGTCGCGCGCTCGCGCCGGACCCCCGGGGCAGCCGCGGGTTGCGCGCGAAGCGCCCGGCGGCTCAGCCGCCGAGTCGCGCCGTCATGCGGTCGCGCTCGGCACGCAGAGCCGACGGCAACTTGCTTCCGACCTTGGCAAAGAGCTCGTCGTGCGCGGCGAGTTCGCGTTGCCACTGCGCGGCATCCACGTGCATCACGGTCTCGAAGCGCTCGGACGTGAACTGCACCCCGGACCAGTTGAGGTCGGTGTACGCCGGCGCGAGCCCAAGCGGCGTTTCCTGCGCACGGGCGCGGCCCCGGCTGCGTTCGACCACCCATTCGAGCACGCGCATGTTCTGTCCGAACCCGGGCCAAATGAAC
Organism: uncultured beta proteobacterium; assembly: GCA_963699765.1. Classification (GTDB taxonomy): domain Bacteria; phylum Pseudomonadota; class Gammaproteobacteria; order Burkholderiales; family Casimicrobiaceae; genus VBCG01. The sequence goes on from CAVOVD010000021.1 coordinate 43,697, forward strand.
TTCCCGTTGCTGTCCTTGCGAAACCAGTTGACGCTGAACATGCGCGGACGATGGCTGACGGCATCGCCCATCTTGAGCCAGTGACCGAAATAATCGCCGACGTGGTAACCGCAGAAAGGCAGCATCGCGAACGGGTCGCGGCGCACCTCGCCCACGGCGCCGGCGGCGGCGGCGGTCGTTTCCGAGCCCATGGTCGCCGCCTTGTACACGCCTTCGGCCCAGGATCGCGCCTCGGTGATCAGCGGCACGGTGTCGCTGCGGCGTGCGCCGAAGACGAAGGCGGAGATGGGCACACCGGCGGGGTCGTCCCACGCCGGATCGAGCGACGGACACTGCAACGCCGAAACGGTGAAGCGCGCATTGGGATGCGCAGCCGTGCGTCCGCAGTCCGGCGTCCAGTCCTGGCCCTTCCAGTCGACGAGATGCGCCGGCGCTTGGCGCGTCATGCCCTCCCACCACACATCGCCATCGTCGGCCAGCGCGACATTGGTGAAGATGACGTTGGCCTTCAGCATCTCCATCGCGTTCGGATTCGAATCGTGGGACGTCCCCGGCGCGACGCCGAAATAGCCGGCCTCCGGATTGATCGCGCGGAACCAGCCGTCGGGGCCCGGCTTGAGCCAGGCGATGTCGTCGCCGATGGTCGTCACCTTCCAGCCGTCGTACCCGGCCGGCGGAATCAGCATCGCCAGATTGGTCTTGCCGCAAGCACTCGGAAACGCCCCCGCGACGTAGGTCTTCTCGCCCTGCGGCGACTCGACACCGAGGATCAGCATGTGCTCGGCCAGCCAACCCTGGTCGCGTCCCATCGCCGAAGCGATTCGCAAGGCGAAGCATTTCTTGCCCAGCAAGGCATTGCCGCCATAGCCGGAGCCGAAACTCCAGATTTCCCGCGTTTCGGGAAAGTGAACGATGTACTTGTGATCCCTGTTGCACGGCCAGGCGACGTCGCGCGCGCCCACCGCCAGCGGCGCGCCGACCGAGTGCACGCAGGGCACGAAGGCGCCGTCCGCGCCGAGGACATCGAACACGGCGCGACCCATCCGCGTCATCAGCTTCATGTTGACGACGACGTAGGGACTGTCGGAGAGCTCGATGCCGACATGCGCGATCGGGCTGCCCAGCGGACCCATCGAAAACGGCACGACGTACATCGTGCGCCCGCGCATGCAGCCGTCGAAAAGCCCGTCCAGCGTGCGCCGCATCTCGGCCGGCGCCACCCAGTTGTTGGTCGGGCCGGCCTCGTCGCGCTGCTCGCTGCAGATGAAGGTGCGGTCCTCGACGCGGGCGACGTCGGACGGGTCCGACCGCGCCAGGTAGCTGCCCGGCCGCCGGTCCCGGTTGAGTTCGACCATCGTGCCGGCGGCGACCATCTCGGCGCACAGTTGCCTGTACTCCGCGTCGCTGCCGTCGCACCAGACGATGCGCTCGGGCCGGGTGAGCGCGGCGATTTCGCGCACCCAGCCGAGCAGCCGGGCGTGACGGACGTACATCGGCGCGCCCACGGACGCGGCAAGCGAGGCAAACGATTCGGGCTGATTCATCGGGGAATGGAAGTTGTGGCGGGAGATGGTGTCGCGTCCGTTGCCGGAAATACGCAACAGAATGATCAATTTTACTCTCCGGCCCCGGGCGACGGGACTGGTTGGGCGGCCTTACCGATTCGCGACGATGAACACGCGCCGGAACGGAAACAGCACCCGCCCATCGGCGAGCACCGGATAGGCCTCGTGCAGGCGCGACGCGTAGGCGGCGAGGAACTCCCGCGCCTCCGTCGTCGTCGAGCGCCGCCAGGAACGGCAGCAGCCAGGTGCCGCGCGTCCACGCCGCGACCGGATGCTCGCCATCCGCCTGCGCCGGCAGCACCTGCAGATATTCGGTGGTCCAGATGTCGACCTCGGCGCAGGCCGGCGCCAGCCAGCGGTAGTAAGCCTCGACCGGCGCCACCGGAGACGGCCGCACCAGCGCGCCGAGCCGCGCGCGCCAGCGAGCGCTCGCGGCGAGCTCGGCGATGATCGTGTGCGACGGCGCGCCGAAATTGTCGGGCATCTGCACGGCCAGCGCGCCGCCGGGCGCGACCATCGCTGCCACGCGCGCGAACAACGCGCCGTGATCGGGCAGCCAATGCAGCGCCGCGTTGCTGTACACGAGATCGACGGGCGCTTCCGCCGTCCACGTGGCAAGGTCCCCGGCGACGAAGCGCAGGCGCGGCGCATTGGCGGCCGCCGCACGTGCCTGGTCGAGCATGGTCGTGGAATTGTCGACGCCGACGATGTCCGCCTGCGGCCAGCGCTGGGCCAGCAACCGGGTCACGTTGCCGGTGCCGCAACCGAGATCGACGATCGCGCGCGGCGCAGCAAGGTCCACCCGCGCAAGCAGGTCGAGCGCCGGGCGCAGCCGCGCATCCGCGAATTTCAGATATTGCTGTGGATTCCAGCTCATGATGGCGGCCCTCCGCGGCGCTGCCGATACCATTGCCGCGCACGCGCAAACACCAGCGGCGTGGCGAGCAGCAGCACCACCAGGCGCGTGACGTGAAACGCCGTGACCACCGGCACGCCGAGTTGCAGAACCTTGGCGGTGATGCACATTTCTGCGATGCCGCCCGGCGCATTGCCCAGCACCAGCGTGGCCGGCGCGAGCCCGCTCACCCAGGCGAGTCCCGCGCCGAACAGCGAGGCCAGGATGATCGACAGCACCACCGTCAGCGCGACCGCGCCGACGAAACGATGCGCGCCGCGCAGGAAGTCAGGCTGGAAACGCGAGCCCAGTGCTGCACCCAGCAGCAGCTGTCCCGCATTGGACACCAGCGGCGGCAACGCCGACAGTTCGATCGACGCGGCGGTCAGTGGAATCGCCACGGCCAGCGATCCCAGCACGAATGCGTTGGGCATGCCGAACCACTGGAACGCCGCGCTGCCCGCGAGCGTCGCCGCCATCAGCAGCGCAAAGCCCGCCGCGTCGAAGGTGGTCGTGCCGGGCAGATAGGTCTCGACACCGTGCGCGCCCAGCGCGGTCACCGCCGCGGGAACGATCGCGACCACGATGAGGATGCGCAGGCTCTGCGCCGCGGCGATCTTGTCCATGCGGCCACCGAAGCGCTCGCCCAGCGTCGCCATTTCGGCGGCGCCGCCCGGAACGCTGGCGAAGATGCCGGTAGTCTTGTCGACCTTCGCCAGTCGGGCCAGCGCCAGCCCCGATACATAGCCGAGCGCCAGCGCGAAAAGCGCGCCGGCGACGAGCAGCCACCACAGGCCGGCGACCTCGCGCACGACGTGAGGCGTGAAGTAGAGCCCGAGCGACGTGCCGATGATCCATTGGCCGACGTAGCGCGCCGCGCGCGGCGCGGCGACTTCGACACCCGCAATGCGCACCAACGCCAGCGCGAACAGCGGCCCCAGCATCCACGGAATCGGCGTGCGCAGCAAAGCGCAGCCGTAGCCGGCGAGCACCGCCAGCGCCAGCGCCGCGGTCGCGCCGGCCGCGCGGGCGGTTGCGGATTTTGTCGCCACGGTCATGAGGCGCAGGCGCCCGCGACCTTGATCGCGTCACGATGCAGCGGCGCGCGCATCGGTGCGACGATTCCCGGGATCAGCGCGCCCGGGCGCGCCACTCGCGCACGACCTTGACCAGCCACGGCACCAGCACCAGCAGCACCGTCGCCGCCAGCAGCGTCGCCGATATCGGGTGGGTGAAGAACACCGACGGATCGCCCTGGCTGATCGCCAGCGCGCGCCGGAACTGCGACTCGGCCAGCGGTCCGAGAATGAGTCCGATCACCGCCGGCGCAACCGGAAAGCCCCAGCGGCGCATCATGAAACCGAGCAGCCCGAACACGTACAGCGTGACCAGGTCGACGACCGATTGGTGCAGGCTGTAGGCGCCCAGCGTGGCGAAGACCATGATGCCGGCGTAGAGCAGCGGCCGGGGAATGGTCAGCACCTTGACCCACAGGCCGATCAGCGGCAGGTTGAGGATCAGCAGCAGCACGTTGCCGATGTACATGCTGGCGATCAGTCCCCAGACCAGCGTCGCCTGCGTCTGGAACAGCAGCGGCCCGGGCTGCAGCCCGTAATTCTGGAACGCCGCCAGCAGGATCGCCGCGGTCGCCGAGGTCGGGATGCCCAGCGTCAGCAGCGGCACCAGCACGCCCGTCGACGCGGCATTGTTCGCCGCCTCCGGACCGGCGACGCCCTCGATCGCGCCGTGGCCGAATTCCTCGGGATGCCGGCTCAGCTTCTTTTCCAGCGCGTAGGACAGGAAGGTCGGAATCTCGGCGCCGCCGGCGGGAATCGTGCCGAAGGGAAAGCCGATGCCCGTGGCGCGCAGCCAGGCCGGCCACGAGCGTCGCCAGTCCGCACGCGACATCCACAGCGAACCGGCCATCTTCTCCAGCTCCTCGCGCAGCCGGCTCTGGTAGGCCGCGACGTAGAGCGCCTCGCCGACCGCGAACAATCCCACCGCCAGCACGACGACGTCGATGCCGTCCATCAGCTCCGGCACGCCGAAGGCGAAGCGCATCTGCCCGGTCTGCTCGTCGATGCCGACCAGGCCGAACAGCAGCCCGAGGAACAGCATGGTCAGGCCGCGCACGGTCGACGCGCCGAGCACCGTCGCCACGGTCATGAACGCGAACACCATCAGCGCGAAATACTCGGTGGGACCGAACTTCAGCGCGATCTCGACCACGATCGGCGCCAGCAGCGTCAGCAGCACCGTGGCGATGGTGCCGGCGACGAAGGAGCCGATCGCCGCGGTGGCCAGCGCCGGGCCGGCGCGGCCGTTCTTGGCCATCCTGTTGCCTTCGAGCGCAGTGGCGATCGACGCCGACTCGCCGGGCGTGTTGAGCAGGATGGTGGTGGTCGAGCCGCCGTACATCGCGCCGTAGTAGATGCCGGCGAACATGATCAGCGCGCCGGTCGGGTCGAGCCTGGTGGTGAGCGGCAGCAGCATCGCCACGGTCAGCGCCGGACCGACGCCGGGCAGCACGCCGATCGCCGTTCCCAGCGTCACGCCGACGAAGCCCCAGAGCAGGTTGATCGGCAGCAGCGCGACGCCGAAGCCGGACAGCAGCGCCGAAAAGGTCTCGGTCACAGGCCGGCTCCGCCGAGCAGCGGGCGCAGCCAGCCGGCCGGCAGATTCACGTTGAGGAACCGGACGAAGAACAGGAACACGGCGAGCCCCAGCAGCAGGCCCGCCGCGAGATCGCGGCCCGGACGCACGCTGCCGAAGCCGCGCGCGACCGCGGCGAACAGCGCCATCGCCGCCAGCACGAACCCGGCGCTGTGGATCAGCGCCATCTGCGCGAACAGGCCGGCGCTGACCCACAGGAAAGCGCGTGGTTCGAACGCGTGCTCGCCGCGCGCCGCCGGATCGTCCGGTACCGCATCGCGCCAGCCGCCGGTGAACACTTCGGCCAGCAGCCAGATTCCGAGCATGACCATGCCGAAGGCGACGACCTTGGGCATGAAATTCGGTCCGATGCGCGCATAGCCGCCGCCCTCCGGCAGGCCGAGGGCGACGACCGAAGCGCCGATGCCCAGCGCGAGCACGCCCAGCGACAGGACGAGCTCGACGCGGGACGGCGCGGAGCGCATGGCTACATCTACTTCCTGAGGCCGAGCGAGTCGAGGATGCCGGCGATGCGCTTGATGTCCTCGTCGAGGAACGCCTTGTAGGCGTCGCCACCCAGGAACACCGGCTCCCAGCCGAGCTTGGCCAGCGTTTCCTTCCAGGCCGCCGACTCGGTGGCCGGCCTTCACCGCGTTCACCAGCGCGTCGCGCTGCGCCGGGGTGATGCCCGGCGCGGCGAATACGCCGCGCCAGTTGCCCAGCACGACGTCGATGCCCTGCTCCTTCAGCGTCGCGATGCCGTCGATCTTCGCCGGGCCCGACACCGCCAGCGCGCGCATGCGCCCGCCCTTGACGTGCTCGGCGAACTCGCCGACGCCGGCGATGCCCGCGCTGACATGGCCGCCGACGATGTTCGCAACCTGGTCGCCGCCGCCCTTCGCGGCGACATAGTTGATCTTGGCCGGCTCGACGCCGGCGGCGCGCGCGATCATGCCGGCGAGGATGTGGTCGGAGCCTCCGGCCGAGCCACCGTGCCAGGAGATCTTGCCCGGGTCGGCCTTGAATGCGGCGATGAGGTCGGCGAGCGATTTGTAGGGAGACGCGGCCGGGACCACCACGACCAGGTATTCACTGGTCAGCCGGGCGATCGGCGTCACCATCGACAGGTCGACCGGCGACTTGTTGAGGATGATGCCGCCGACCATCACCATGCCGCCCATCATCAGCGCGTTCGGGTCCCCCTTGGCGCTGTTGATGAACTGGGCGAGGCCGATGGTGCCGGCGGCGCCGCCCTTGTTCTCGAACTGCACCGAGCCGACGACCTTCGCCGCCTGCATGGCCGCGGCCAGCGCGCGCCCGGTCTGGTCCCAGCCGCCGCCGGGATTGGCGGGGATCATCATCTTCAGCGTGGCGATGGCCTGCGCCCGCGCGGCGCCGGACAGCGGGATTTGGGCGATGGCCAGCGCGGCGGCGGCGGCAAGCGAAAACTCTCGGCGTTTCATGGTGGTCTCCAGGTGGACGGGACGACGCGCTGCGCGCGTCGGTTCGGACCGCGCAGGATAGCCGAAGGATCGCGGCTTGGGTGAGTCGCGGAAGCGCCTTTCGCGACCGGTGTCGGAAACCGCCATTACCGGGGCGCGCATGCCGAGGGACGGGCCGGGCGCCACCCGCCGGGCGAACCCGGGGACGGCATCACTTGCCGATGCAAAACCTTCCGAAGATCACCCCGAGCAGGTCGTCGGCGGAAAACGCGCCGGTGATCGCCGCCAGCGCGTTCTGCGCCTCGCGCAGTTCCTCGGCGAAGAGCTCGATCGCCGGCGGCTGCAGCGCGACCTGCGCCGCGGCGGCGGCCAGATGGCCCTGCGCCGCGCGCAGCGCGGCGACGTGGCGTTCGCGCGCCAGGAACGCATCCTCCGCCGTCGCGTCGGCCGCGCCGACCGCCGCCAGCACCTCCGCCTCCAGCAGGTCGAGGCCGGCCCCGGTCTTCGCCGACAGCCAGACGTGCCGGCGGGCGGCGCCGCCGGCGTCCAGCGTCCGCGCCGCGACGGCGACGGACGCGAGGTCGGCCTTGTTGTGCACGACCAGCCGCGGCGCCTCGGCCGGCAGGCGCGCGAGGATCGCCTGGTCTTCGGCGCACAGCGCGGTGGCGGTGTCGCGCGCGTCGACCAGCAGCAGCACCAGGTCGGCCCGCTCGACCGACGCCCAGGTCCGTTCGATGCCGACGCGCTCGACCGCGTCGTCGGTCGGGCGCAGACCGGCGGTGTCGACGACGTTGAGCGCGATGCCGCCCAACTCCACCCGGCGCTCGACGGTGTCGCGGGTCGTGCCCGGGATCGGCGTGACGATCGCCGCATCCTCGCGGGCCAGCGCGTTGAGCAGGCTCGACTTGCCGACGTTGGGCCGGCCGACCAGCACCACGGTCAGGCCGGAGCGCAGCAGCGCCCCGGTGCGCGCCCGTGCCAGCAACGCGTCCAGCGCGCGCCGGATGGCCGCCAGCCGCCCGACGACGTCGCCGGCGGCGAGGAACTCGATGTCCTCTTCGGGGAAATCGAGCGTCGCCTCGGTGTACATGCGCAGTTCGGTCAGCGCCGCGACCAGCGCGTGCACGTCGCGCGAGAATTCTCCGGCGAGGCTGCGCACCGCGGCGCGCGCGGCGGTCGCGGTGGCGGCGTCGATCAGGTCGGCGACGCTTTCGGCCTGCGCGAGATCGAGCTTGCCGTTGAGGAAGGCGCGCCTGGTGAACTCGCCGGGCTCGGCCAGCCGCGCGCCGAGTTCGACGCAACGCGCGAGCACCAGCCGCAGCACCGCCGGACCGCCGTGACCGTGCACCTCGACGACGTCCTCGCCGGTGTAGGAATGCGGCGCCGGAAAGTGCAGCAGCAGCACCTGATCGAGCGCGCCGCCGGTGGCGTCGCGGACGGTCGCCAGCGTCGCCACTCGCGGCGGCGGGACGCGACCCGCGAGGCCCTGCAGCAGCGTCGTCAGATCGACGCCGGACACGCGCACCACGCCGATGCCGCCGCGCCCTGGCGGCGTGGCGACGGCGGCGATGGTGTCGGGGGGCGGCGGCGCGCGCGGGGGCAGGGGACGGCTCACCCGGCTAGCTTACCGCGACCGGTTCCGCCCTAGCGCCGCGTCGCCGCCTTCGCCGCTGCTTCGGCCTCCAGCATCCGGTTCACGTGCCACTGCTGCGCGATCTGCAGGATGTTGTTCACCAGCCAGTACAGCACCAGGCCCGAGGGGAAGAAGATGAACAGCACGGAAAAGGCGATGGGCATGATCTGCATGATCCTCGCCTGCATCGGGTCGCTGATCGGCGTCGGCGACAGCTTCACCTGCAGGTAGGCGGTGATCGCGTAGATCACCGGCAGCACGAAGTACGGATCGGGTGCCGACAGGTCGTGGATCCACAGGATCCACGGCGCCTGGCGCAGTTCCACCGCCGACAGCAGCACCCAGTACAGCGCGATGAAGACGGGGATCTGCACCAGGATCGGCAGGCAGCCGCCCAGCGGGTTGATCTTCTCCGTCTTGTACATCTCCATCATCTTGAGCTGCAGCTGCTGCTTGTCGTTCGCGTACTGCGCCTGCAGCGCCTTCATCTTGGGCGCGATCAGCTTCATCTTGCCCATCGACCTCGCCGCCGCGGCGTTGAGCGGGTAGAACGCAGCCTTGATCATGATGGTCATCACCACGATCGCCCAGCCCCAGTTGCCGATGATGCCGTGCAGCCACTTGAGCAGCCAGAACAGCGGCGCGGCCAGCACGGTGAAGATGCCGTAGTCGACGACGAGGTCGAGTCCCTTCGCCGTTTTCGCCAGCACGTCCTGGTCCTGCGGGCCGACGTAGAGCGGCACCCGCACCTCGCCGGTCGCGCCCGGCGCGATGGTGCCCATCTGGACGATTACGCCCGCCGAATAGAGCCCGTCGTCGAGCTTGCGCGTATAGAACTCGCGCTGCGTCTTCTTCTCGTCCGACGGCAGCCAGGCCGCGACGAAGTAATGCTCGATCATCCCGACCCAGCCGTTGTCGGTGCTCTTCTGGTATGGCAGCTTCCGGTTCGGCTCGGCCTGCTGCTTGTCGATCTCGCCGAATTCGACCTTCTTGAAATTGTCGGTCTCGTTGTAGACGACCGGGCCGACGTAGGAGGCCGGCGCCATCGAACTCTGCACAACGGCGGACTTGGCGTCGCGCGTCAGCTGGAAATAGGCATGCGGCGCGATCGGCGCGGTCCCGGCGTTGGTGACGTCGAAGGCCGCATCGATCAGGTAGCTGCCGCGATGGAAGGTCAGCACCTGGACGACGCGGTCGCCGTTCTCGGCCGTGGCCTCCAGCCTGAGCTCCACGCGGTCCTTCCCGGGCGCGAGCTCGCGCTCGCCCGGGAGCACCCGGTAGGTCGTGCGGTGGTTGGGCAGGCCCTGGCCGAGCAGGCCGGCCTGGGCGACGAAGGTGCGCTCGGCGTTGCGCTGCAGCGCCAGGTAGGGCTTGGACGGGTCGATGGCGTCGCGGTGCTTGGCCAGCGAGACCAGCGAGATCACGCCGCCGACGGTGTCCACCTCGGCCGTATACAGGTCGGTGCGGATGGTCACCCGTTCGCCACCCGCGGCGACCGGGGCGCTTCCGGGGACCGCTGGCTTCGCCTCCGGTGCGGCAGACGGCGCCGTCACCGTCGGCGTCGGCAGGTCCTTGGCCGGCGCCGTGGTCGTTGCGGGCTGTCCCGGGGCGGCCGCCTTCTGGGCAACCGGCGGCGGCGGCGCGTGCTGCTTCTGCCACGCCTCCCAGAGGAAGAGCGCGGAGAACGAGAAAATCACGAAAAGAATGATGCGTTGAGTATCCATTTCGGTCGCCTGCGGGAACGCACGCGCCTTTCGCTTGGGGTCCGGCGGCCTAGGGGACGGGGTCGAATCCGCCCGGATGATACGGATGACAGCGCCCGATGCGCCGCGCCGCGAGCCAGACGCCCTTGATGGCGCCATGGCGCTCGACGGCCTCGAGTGCGTAGTCGGAGCAGCTGGGATAGAAGCGGCAGTTCGAACCCAGCATCGGCCGCAGCAGATACTGGTAACCGCGGATCAGCGCGCGCAGCAGCGCCTTCATGACCGTGGCGCAGCCAGCAGCGCCGACAGCAGCCGTTGCGCCTCGGCGGTGGCGGCATCCTGTTCGACGCGGTTGGCACAACGCTTGACGCGCAGGATGATGTCGAAATCGGCGACGGCCGGACGAAGCGCGCGCACGAGTTCACGCAGCTTGCGGCGAAGGCGATTGCGATCCACGGCGCGGGGGAGAGTCTTGCGGCTGATCACGTATCCCGTGCGTCCGGGCCGGGTGGCCGCAGGCGCGGCGACCAGCTGGAGGAAGCGGCCCTCGGTTCGGCGTCCGGCGCGGAAGACCGCTTCGAACGCGCCTTGACCGGTGAGGCGGTAGGCCCGGGCGCGCAAAGACTGCGGCGCGGCGGGCAAGGGCGGGAACGTCAGGAGAGAATCAGGCGGTCAGGCTCTTGCGGCCCTTGGCGCGGCGCGCCGAGAGCACCTTGCGGCCGCCGACCGAGGACATGCGCGCACGAAAGCCGTGCTTGCGCGCTTGGCGAATCTTGGAGGGCTGGAAAGTGCGTTTCATGGCATCGCCTTCATTGCGTGGACTGATTTGGAAAAGCCTTATATTAGAGCGCGTTATGTGGGTCGTTGTCAACGCTCACGGGCTCGAGCCCCCTGTACCGCAACGTGGTGCGAGCAGTCACTTTCCCCGCAGACCACGTTGGACAGGGGGTCGATCCCGGCGCCGGTCAAAAACCGCCCGACCCTGTGGATAACCTCGGGCCAGAGGTCTACAATCCACAGCCCGAACCCTGTTTCCGCCGATGGATGCGTGCCGCCGGTGCCGCCATTCGCGTTACCTTCCCCTCCCACCTCCCAAGCCTACCCAGCGACCCACGATCCCATGCACGGCGCACCATCCCCAGCGGCCTGGACCGCCTGTCTCGCAACCTTCGAGCGCGAGCTGACCGCCCAGCAATTTGCCACGTGGATCCGGCCACTTGCCTGCGCCTACGAGGACGGGCGGCTGCGCCTGCTCGCACCCAACCGGTTCGTCCTGCAGTGGGTAAGGGACCGTTTCGGGCCCCGGATCGCGGCAGTGGCCACGCAGGCGGAGGGGGCCCCGGTGACCGTCGAATATGCGCTCACCGAGGCGCCGCCCATGGCGTCCATCGCCCCGGCAAGCACCCCGGCCGAGCCGGCGGTCGCCCCGCAGACGCGCGTCGCCTTCCCTGTGGATAGCTCAGCCCGTGAGACTCCGGCCCCGACCGCGCCGGCCCGGGTCGGCACGCTCCCCACGGGGCGCAAGACAGACGCCACCAGCCTCAACCCGGAGTTTTCCTTCAACGCCTTCGTCTCCGGAAAGGCCAACCAGCTGGCCCGCGCCGCCGGCCTGCAGGTCGCCGACCACCCGACCTCCTACAACCCGCTGTTCGTCTACGGCGGGGTCGGGCTGGGCAAGACGCATCTGATCCAGGCCATCGGCAACCAGATCCTGGCGCAGAATCCGGCGGCGAAGATCCGCTACATCCATGCCGAGACCTACGTGTCCGATGTCGTGCGCGCCTACCAGCACAAGGCCTTCGACGAGTTCAAGCGCAACTATCGCTCGCTCGACCTGCTGCTGATCGACGACATCCAGTTTTTCGGCGGCAAGAGCCGCACCCAGGAGGAGTTCTTCTACCTGTTCAACACGCTGATCGAGGCGCACAAGCAGGTGGTGATCACCTGCGACACCTATCCCAAGGAAATCGCCGGCATCGAGGAGCGGCTGATCTCCCGTTTCGGCTGGGGTCTGACGGTGGCGCTGGAGCCGCCGGAACTGGAGATGCGGGTCGCCATCCTGCTCGCCAAGGCGCATTCGGTGGGCATGCGCATGGACGAGCAGGTCGCCTTCTTCATCGCCAAGCACATTCGCTCCAACGTGCGCGAACTCGAGGGCGCGCTCAAGCGGGTGCTGGCCTATTCCAACTTCCACGGGCAGGAAATCTCGCTGGCGCTGGCCAAGGAGGCGCTGCGCGACCTGCTGGCGGTGCAGAACCGGCAGATTTCCATCGAGAACATCCAGAAGACCGTCGCCGACTACTACAAGATCCGCATTTCGGACATGCATTCCAAGAAGCGGTCGCGCGCGGTCGCGCGCCCTCGGCAGGTGGCGATGGCGTTGGCCAAGGAGCTGACCCAGATGTCGCTGCCGGAGATCGGCGGCAACTTCGGCGGGCGCGACCACACGACCGTCCTGCACGCCTGCCGCCAGGTCGCCAAGCTGCGCGAGTCCCTCCCCGAAATGAACCACGACGTCAACTTCCTGTTGCAGGTGCTGCGCAGCTAGAATCGGGGCCCCAAAACCAGCTGTTCGGACGACCCTGTTTCCCTATGATAAAGGGTTGTTCCGATGTATAATTTCAAAGTTTGCCGCGCATCGATTGTGGATGATCGCGGTTGCAGTGGGTGCGCCGCAATCCGTCCCCAAACCGTCCACAGCGCGCACCGGAGTTTTCCGGTCGGTTGCAGCTCCGCAAAGGTCCTGAAGCACAAGCCATTTTGCCGTTCGTCCCCGACTTTCCGCTTCTCCTATTAACTGTCATCGGTTTAAGACAATGCAACTAAAACAGATCGCCAGGGATGCGCTCTTGAAACCGTTGCAGGCGGTATCGGGCATCGTCGAACGCCGGCATACGCTGCCGATTCTCGCCAATGTTCTGCTCGAGCAGCGCGACGGCAGCCTCTATGTCACCGCCACGGACCTGGAGATGCAGATCACCGCGCACAGCGACCTGCCGGCCAAGGAAGGCCAGGCGACGACGGTGGGCGCGCGCAAGCTGCAGGACCTGCTGCGGGCGCTGCCCGAGGACGTGCCGCTGAACGTCGACGTCAGCAACAGCCGGATGACCGTGCGCGCCGGTCGCTCGCGCTTCAACCTGCAGACGCTGGCGGCGACCGACTATCCCAGGATCAGCCTGGGCACCGAGCAGCTGCAGACGCTTTCGCTGCCGCAGCGCGACCTGCGCGCGCTTTTGAAGCGCGTCGAGTTCGCCATGGCGCAGCAGGACATCCGCTACTACCTGAACGGCATGCTGCTGGTCGTCGACCACGGCACGCTGCAGGCGGTCGCCACAGACGGACATCGGCTGTCGTGGGCGAGCATCCCGGTCGCCGGCGAATACGCCCGCCAGGAAGTGATCCTGCCGCGCAAGACAGTGCTGGAACTGGGCAAGCTGCTCGAGGAAAGCGAGGAGACGGTCACGCTGGACATCCTCGCCAGCCAGGTGCGCTTCGGCTTCGGCAAGATCGAGCTGGTGTCCAAGGTCGTCGACGGCAAGTTCCCCGACTTCAACCGCGTCATCCCGGTCGGCCACACCAAGCAGCTCGAACTGCCGCGGGTCGAGGTCCTGGCGGCGCTGCAGCGCGCGGCCATCCTGTCCAACGAGAAGTTCCGCGGCGTGCGCATCGTCCTCGGCACCGATCTGATGAAGATCATCTGTACCAACAGCGAACAGGAAGAGGCCGAGGAAGAACTCGAGATCGACTACAAGGGCGATCCCCTGGACATCGGCTTCAACATCACCTACCTGCTCGATGCCCTTTCCAATCTTTCGATCGAGCGCGTCTGCTTCGCCTTCGGCGACGCCAATTCCAGCGCGCTCATCACCATGCCCGGCCGCGACGACTACAAGTACGTCGTGATGCCCATGCGCATCTAGTCAACGGAGTTTCATGAGTTCCGCACAACCGAAGCCACTGCCGCAGGCCCAAGGGCCAGACTACGATTCATCCAGCATCCGGGTCCTGAAGGGGCTCGACGCCGTGCGCAAGCGCCCGGGCATGTACATCGGTGACACCTCGGATGGCACCGGTCTGCATCACATGGTGTTCGAGGTCCTCGACAACGCGATCGACGAGGCGCTTGCCGGCTGGTGCGACGACATCAAGGTGATCATCCACGCCGACAATTCGATCAGCGTCCTCGACAACGGACGCGGGATACCGACCGACGTCAAGGATGACGACGAACTCAAGCGCTCGGCGGCCGAAATCGTGATGACCGAGCTGCACGCCGGCGGCAAGTTCGACAACAACAGCTACAAGGTTTCCGGCGGCCTGCATGGCGTCGGCGTGTCGGTGGTCAACGCGCTTTCCGACTGGCTGCGCCTCAAGGTCTGGCGCGCCGGCAAGCTCCACCAGATGGAGTTTCGCCGCGGCGAGGCGGTGGCGCCGCTGGCGGTGGTCGGACCCTCGGACCGGCGCGGCACCGAGGTCCATTTCATGGCCTCGGCGGAAACCTTCAACAACATCGAATACCACTTCGAGATCCTCGCCAAGCGCATCCGCGAGCTGTCGTTCCTCAACAACGGCACCGCCATCGAACTGATCGACCAGCGCGACGGCAAGAGCGAGAGCTTCGCGTACTCGGGCGGGGTGCAGGGCTTCGTCGAGTACATGAATCGGGCCAAGAGCACGCTGCACCCGAAGATCTTCCACGCGGTCGGCGAGAAGGACGGCGTGACGGTCGAGGTGGCGATGCAGTGGAACGACTCCTACGCCGAGAGCGTGCAGTGCTTCACCAACAACATTCCGCAGCGCGACGGCGGCACGCACCTGACCGGCCTGCGGCAGGCGATGACGCGCACGCTCAACGGCTACATCGAGAAGGAAGAGGTCGCCAGGAAGGCCAAGGTCGAGACCACCGGCGACGACATGCGCGAGGGCCTGACCTGCGTGCTGTCGGTGAAGGTCCCCGAGCCGAAGTTCAGTTCGCAGACCAAGGACAAGCTGGTGTCGTCCGAGGTGCAGCCGATCGTCCAGGAAGTGGTGTCGGCCAAGCTGGCCGAGTTCCTGCTCGAGAACCCGGCGGATGCCAAGATCATCTGCTCCAAGATCGTCGACGCCGCCCGCGCCCGCGAAGCGGCGCGCAAGGCGCGCGAGCTGACGCGGCGCAAGGGCGTGCTCGACGGCATGGGCCTGCCGGGAAAGCTCGCCGACTGCCAGGAACGCGACCCGGCGCTGTGCGAGCTCTACCTGGTCGAGGGCGATTCCGCGGGCGGCTCCGCCAAGCAGGGCCGCGACCGCAAGTTCCAGGCGA
>CAVOVD010000022.1:0-11412 GCA_963699765.1 uncultured beta proteobacterium
CTGCTGCCGTTCCGCGATGCGTTCGCCGTATTGTTCTTCGTCGCTGTCGGCATGGCCTTCGACCGCGACATCGTCGGGTTCGGACCGGCCGGTCGCGCTCGCCGCGACGATCGCCATCATCGTCGTCGGCAAGTCGCTGGTCGCCTTCCTGATCGTCCTCGCGCTGGGCAGGCCGGCATCGACCGGCCTCCGGGTGGCCGCCGCGCTGGCGCAGATCGGCGAATTCTCGTTCATTCTTGCCGCGATGGCGGTGGCGCTCGGCGTGCTGCCGGCCGAGGGCAAGAGCCTGATGCTCGGTGGCGCGCTGGCGTCCATCCTGGTCAATCCGCTGGTGTTCCGTCTGGCGCGAACCCTGGCGCCGCCGCAGGTCGGGGCCGGTGCACCGGCGACCTGAGCTCGCCTGCCCGATGCCCAACCTGCCGCCGCAACCGCCGGAATCCGCGGCCGAGAGGCCGCTCGTCGCCCGTCGCAACGACCTCGCCTTCGAGCGCGAGTCCGGCGGCCTCGCTCGCCTGGCGCTGGCCGCGCTGCTCGCGGGAGCCGCCACCGGCATCGCCGGAGCGACGTTCCGCTACGCGCTGCTGCGGGCGGAACAGGCGCGCGTGGACCTGCTCGCCTGGGCCCACGATGGGCCGTCGTGGGGCTGGGTGATTTCGGTGCTGCTGGGGGCGACATGCATGGCGGCGGCACGCTGGCTGGTCCGCTTCGCGCCCGAGGCCTCGGGCAGCGGCGTGCAGCACGTCGAGGCCGTCGCGGCCGGCGAAGCCGAGCCCGCGTCGCCCGCGGTCATCCCGGTGAAGTTCGTCGGCGGCGTCCTGGCGATCGGCTCGGGCATGGTGCTGGGGCGCGAAGGCCCCACCGTGCAGATGGGCGCGACCCTCGGCGTGATCGTCGCGCGATGGCTGCGCATGCGCCTCGAGGACATTCGCGATCTGCAGACCGCCTGCGGCGGCGCGGGACTGGGCGTCGCCTTCAACGCGCCGATGGGCGGCGCGCTGTTCGTATTCGAGGAGGTCGACCGGCGCTTCGGCATGCGCCTGACGCTGGCCACGCTGCTCGCGGCCGGCACGGCGATCAGCGTGGCGCGCTATCTGCTGGGCGTGCACGTCGAACTGCCCATCGCCGCCCTGCCCGATGCGCAGCCGCACGAACTGATCCCCTATGTGCTGCTCGGCGTCCTGCTCGGATTCGCAGGGCTCGCCTACAACAGGACGGTCATCCTCGCGCTGGATGTTTACGCGCGCGTGCTCGCGCGCTGGACGCCCGAGGCCAAGGCGGCGGTCGTCGGCGGCGTGGTCGGACTGGTGGCGTGGTTCGTGCCGCCGCTGGTCGGCGGCGGCGAAACGCTCAGCGTCGACGTGCTGCACGGCACGGTGCCGCTGACGATGCTGCTGATGCTGTTTGTCCTGCGCTGGCTGCTGGGCGCGCTGTGCTATGCGCCGGGCGCGCCCGGCGGGCTTTTTGCGCCGCTGCTCCTGGTCGGCGCCATCGGCGGCGCCTGCTTCGCGATCCTCGCCAATCGCATGCTGCCGATGCTGGATCTCAACCCGGCGTCGTTCGCCGTGGTCGCCATGGCCGCATTCTTCACCGCCGTCGTGCGCGCGCCGTTGACGGGCATCGTGCTGGTCGTCGAGATGACCGCAGCCACGTCGATGATCGTGCCCTCGTTCATCGCCTGCTTCAGCGCGATGTTCACCGCGTCGGTCCTGCGCGGCGAGCCGATCTACGATTCGCTGCGGACGAGAATGTTCCCGGGGCGCAGGCAGTCCGAAGATTGAGCGGGACAGCGCCCGTAGCGAAGGCGGATTGGAGCGGGTGAAGGGAATCGAACCCTCGTCGTAAGCTTGGGAAGCTTCTGCTCTGCCATTGAGCTACACCCGCGGCGCTCGGCGCATTCTACGCCCCCGGGAGCAGCGCGCAATGTCGCGGGCCCGAACCTGTCGCCGCGCCGAAGCGCGGGCGCACGGCGCGGTCCTAGCGCCGGTCGTTGAGCATGAGGCCGATGCCGACGGTGGTCTGGCGCCAGTTGTAGTCGAGCAGGCTTTCGCCATAGCCGGTGAAGACCTGGACGTAGCCCTTGAACGGAAAGGCGCGCGCCTCGGAGGCGCGTACCAGCGGAAAGGCGACGGCGAGCTCGCCGGCGCCCCTGCCGGTACGCAGGTTGCCGCGCGCCATGGCGGTGAACAGCCAGTCGCCGCGCCGGTACACGGCGCGCAGGTCGCCATGGCCCAGATAGTCGGTGATGCCGGGATTGTCGTCGTCGTCGGGCTCCTCGCCGATCCGGGCCCAGCCGCGTGCCAACAGCGCCAGCTGGCCGCCCTCCTTCCAGTCGCGTTCGAAGCCGGCCTCGGCATAGACCCGGTTCCAGCTGCGCGAGGCCGCGCCCGCCTGGCCATTCGATTGATGCGCGACGCCGAAGTTGAGCAGGCGCCAGGCGAACCCATCGCCGTCGTTCTTCACGCCGAACAGTTCCGGCCGCAGCGCAACGATCACTTCGGGCTGGTAATTGGTCTCGCGAAATGGGCGCGAACCGGGCGTGTCGAACATCTGCCACCAGCTCTGCTGTGTGTACGCGAGCCAGAGACCCCAGGCGTGATCGTCGCGGTCGAAGATGCGCACCTTGGCCGAGACCTGGAACTTGACGCCCTTGGGGTCGGTGCTCGGCTGGTCGCCGTAGACGCGCTCGGGCGAGGTCTGCGGCGCGATGTTGAACGGACTGGTGCCGTAGGCGACGAGGTAGTTCTGATGGTACTGCCTGATCTCGAACTTGCTTTCCTCGGCGGCGGCATCGAAGCCCCAGTACTCGCCGAGGATGCCGCCGGCCGGCGCGATGCGCGTCGATGCGCCGGCGGGCGCGCCGCCGGCGCGCTCCTGTTCCCGCGCGCGTCGACCTTCGTCGCGCCGGGTGACCGAGTCGTAGCAATCCAGCCGCGCCATCCGGTTGCCGATTGCGTGGCAGTCGGCGATCGATCGCGCGTCGCCTTCGCGGCCGTCGTTCGCCAGCGCCGTGGCCGCGCAGGCCAGGCCCAGCGCCATCCCGATCCATTTCGATATCGTCATCTTCCTGTCCCCGGTTCCTGCTGACCGCCCGTTGCATCGCCGGGCATGGCCGGCGTGGTTCTTTGCACCGCGAAACCGCCGCGGATTGCCTGCCCGGCAGTTTCGGCGTAACGTGCCTCCAACGCTAGGGGTCCTGCCGGCATCGTCGGCGGGTGAGACCAAACCCTTGGAACCTGATCCGGATAATGCCGGCGAGAGGGAAGCGTGAAGCCCGTTCTTCCGCTCCTCGCGCCCCAAGCCCTCGAGGAGAAACCATGAACGCCAACGACCAGCACTTCGCGCGCGATGCGAAGGTGGACTCGGCTGCGGTCGCACCGCTGCCCGCTTCGCGCAAGATCTACGTCGAAGGATCGCGCGCCGACCTGCGCGTGCCGATGCGCGAAATAAGCCAGAGCGACACGCCGGCATCCTTCGGCGCGGAGAAAAACCCTTCGCTGGTCGTCTACGACACCTCGGGAGCCTACACCGACCCGACGGCGACCATCGACATCCGCCGTGGCCTGGCGCCGCTGCGCGCGGCGTGGATCGCCGAGCGCGGCGACACCGAGGAACTGGGCGGATTGACGTCGGCCTACGGCCAGGCGCGGCTCGCCGACCCGGCGCTCGCCGGCCTGCGCTTCGACCTGCACCGCGTCCCCCGACGCGCGAAGCCCGGCGCCAATGTCACGCAGATGCACTACGCGCGCCGCGGCATCGTCACGCCGGAGATGGAGTTCGTCGCCATCCGCGAGAACCTCTTGCGCGAGGAGTTCGTCGCGCAGCTGCCGGAATCGGTTCGCCGCCAGCACGCCGGGCAGAGCTTCGGCGCGGCGCTGCCGGCGACCATCACGCCGGAATTCGTCCGCGACGAGGTGGCGCGCGGCCGGGCGATCATTCCCAGCAACATCAACCACCCGGAATCCGAGCCGATGATCATCGGCCGCAACTTCCTGGTCAAGATCAACGCCAACATCGGCAACTCCGCGGTGTCCTCGTCGATCGGCGAGGAAGTGGAGAAGATGACCTGGGCGATCCGCTGGGGCGGCGACACGGTGATGGACCTGTCCACCGGCAGGAACATCCACGAGACGCGCGAGTGGATCGTGCGCAACTCTCCCGTGCCCATCGGCACGGTGCCCATCTACCAGGCGCTGGAAAAGGTCGACGGCAAGGCCGAGGACCTGACCTGGGAGATCTTCCGCGACACGCTGATCGAGCAGGCCGAGCAGGGCGTCGACTACTTCACCATCCACGCCGGCGTGCTGCTGCGCTACGTGCCGATGACCGCGAAGCGGATGACCGGCATCGTCTCGCGCGGCGGCTCGATCATGGCCAAGTGGTGCCTCGCGCATCACCGCGAGAGCTTCCTCTACACGCATTTCGAGGACATCTGCGAGATCATGAAGGCCTACGACGTCGCCTTCTCGCTCGGCGACGGCCTGCGTCCCGGGTCGATCCACGACGCCAACGACGAGGCGCAGATGGGCGAGCTCGCCACGCTCGGCGAGCTGACGCAGGTCGCCTGGAAGCACGACGTGCAGGTGATGATCGAGGGTCCCGGCCACGTGCCGATGCACATGATCAAGCACAACATGGACGAGCAGCTGCGCCTGTGCGGCGAGGCGCCGTTCTACACGCTGGGGCCGCTGACCACCGACATCGCGCCCGGCTACGACCACATCACCAGCGGCATCGGCGCGGCGATGATCGGCTGGTACGGCACCGCGATGCTCTGCTACGTGACGCCCAAGGAGCACCTCGGCCTGCCGAACAAGAACGACGTCAAGGACGGCATCATCACCTACAAGATCGCCGCGCACGCCGCCGACCTCGCCAAGGGCCACCCCGGCGCGCAGATCCGCGACAACGCGCTGTCCAAGGCGCGCTTCGAGTTCCGCTGGGACGACCAGTTCAACCTCGGCCTCGACCCGGACAAGGCGCGCGAATTCCACGACGAGACGCTGCCGCAGCACGGCGCCAAGCTGGCGCACTTCTGCTCGATGTGCGGCCCGCACTTCTGCTCGATGAAGATCACGCAGGACGTGCGCGAGTACGCGGCCAAGCAGGGCATCGCCGAGACCGAGGCGTTGGCCAAGGGCATGCAGGCCAAGGCCGTGGAGTTCGTGAAGAAGGGGGCGGAGATCTACTCGAAGGCCTGAGTCAGGCGGGATTCCGCGCTCCGCCGGCGCCCGGGCGAACCTAGTTCACGTCGCCGCAGAAAATCTCCCGGTCACCGTCGGCAGGCGCGCTGCGCACGACGATCGCATAGCCGCCGGCGCGCAGCTCCGCAAGCGGCAGCGGCGCGACGTTGCTCACCGTGAACGGGCCGTGGGCCGGCGCCAGCGCGGTGCTCGCCGGCGAGCCTGCAAGCACGGTGCGCAGCAGCGGATACGCCGGTGGGGAGACCAGCGCGCCGCAACGGCCGCGATGGATGAACGTGTACAGGTGAACCGGCCGCGACACGATCATCGCTGGCACGCCGGTGACCTCGATCTGCACGCGCGTGCCGCCGTCCTGCGGCATCAGGAAGGCGCGGCCGGTCTGCGCGGGAAGGTCGGGGCCGGGCTTCAGGGTCACGGTGACGAACTCGCGCGACGGCGCGTCACCGCCGGCGGCGCAGCCAACAAGCAGCGCCGCGGCCATCGCCAGCGCCAGTCCCGGTGCGATGCATCGGCAGCGCCACAGCCTGCAGCGCGACGGCGGCTGCGGCCTTAGACGGCGATCGATCGGCAAATGCGGCTTGTGGTCCGCAAGGTCGTTCATCACATTTCTCCGCGGAAAGCGCTCGCCATTGTGGCATCGCCCGCCGGCAGAATCTCATTCACGCCGCGACGCGCTTCCGCAGGTCATCGGGCGATTCCCGTCCGGCGGCGGGGCCGATGTTGCGCCATGGCGCCCGCCGCGGCCCGGCGGCCCGCTATGATGCGCTCTGGCCGTCGCCTCATGCGGTCGACCTCCAGCCCATGGCCCGACCCACGCTCAAAGTCACCAAACCGGTCGATCCGACCGCCGCGCCCAGGGCGCCGACGTCGCGCGCGTGGCGGGCGGCGCACGGCAAGCCGCCACAACGACCGCCGTCGAAGACTGCCGCCTCGTTTGTGGCGCCGGCTGTGCCGGATCCGACCGCCTCGCCGACGCGCACCGATGCGACGATGCCCGCGAAGACCGGCTCGCGGCGACGCAGCAAACCTGCGGCGGCAGTCGGCGAAGCTCCGGCAGGCGCGCGCCCGCCACGCGCGCAAGCTGCCGGCAAGAAGCCACAAGGGGCAGCGCGCACGCCCGACACCAGACGGCGGACGGCAGATCCCGCGCCACCGGCGCGTCCGGCGCGCGCGCCGCAACCCCGGGCTGCGCAGAACGTCGGCAACGAAGACCCCCGGCTGTCCAAGCGCATGAGCGAACTCGGCCTGTGCTCGCGCCGCGAAGCGGACGACTGGATCGTCAACGGCTGGGTGCGCGTCGACGGCATCGTCGTCGACACCCTCGGCACCCGGGTGTCGGGCAGCGCGCGCATCGACATCGACCCGGCCGCGACACAGCACCAGGGCGAGCTGGTGACCATCGTGCTCAACAAGCCGATCGGCTATGTCTCCGGCCAGGCCGAGGACGGCCACACGCCGGCGATGACGCTGATCAGGCCGGAAAACCGATGGGCCGAGGATCCGGCGCGAAACAAATTCACGGCCAGCCACCTGCGCGGGCTCGCCCCGGCCGGGCGGCTGGACATCGACTCGACCGGGCTGATCGTCTTCACGCAGGACGGCCGCGTGGCCAAGCGGCTGATCGGGCGAGACTCGGAGGTCGAGAAGGAATACCTGGTCAGGGTGGAGGGAACGCTGTCGGACCAGGGCATGAAGCTGCTCCAGCACGGCCTCGAGCTCGACGGCGTGAAGCTCAAGCCCGCGAAGGTCTCATGGCAGAACGAGCATCAGCTGCGCTTCGTGCTGCGCGAGGGCCGCAAGCGGCAGATCCGCCGCATGTGCGAGCTGGTCGGGCTCACCGTGACCGCGCTGAAGCGCGTGCGCAGCGGCGGCGTGCCGCTGGGTGCGCTGCCGGTCGGGCAGTGGCGCTACCTGCGCCGCGACGAGAAGTTCTAGCCGGCCGAATTCAGCTCGCGCCGGACCATCGGCGCGGCGCCACGGCCGTCCGGATCAGGAAGCCATCGCGATGCGCACCGGCATGCGCCGGCGTCCGTGCGCAGGCATGAAGCGCCCGAAGCGGCCGGGGATCGCCGCGCCGCAATGCCCGCAGGCGCCCTCGGGCGTGAGTTCGTAGGCGAGGATCTCGTGCCAGTCGCGGACGATCAGCGGCTTGCCGCAGTCCGGACAGAACGTGGTGCCTCCGGTGCGGTCGTGCACGTTGCCGGTGTAGACGTAGCGCAGGCCTTCGCCGCGCGCGATCGCGCGGGCGCGCGTGAGCGTCGCCCCCGGCGTGGCGGCGACGTCGGTGACCTTGTAGTCCGGATGGAACGCCGTGAAGTGCAGCGGCACGTCCGGTCCGAGCTCGCGGGCGATCCAGCGGGACATTGCCGTCAGCTCGGCGTCGGAGTCGTTCTTTCCCGGAATGAGCAGCGTGGTGATCTCCAGCCAGCAGTCGGTCTCGTGCCGGACGTACGCCAGCGTGTCGAGCACCGGCGCCAGCCGGGCGCCGCAGAGCTTCACGTAGAAGTCGTCGGTGAAGGCCTTCAGGTCGACGTTGGCCGCGTCCATCCTGGCGAAGAACTCGCGCCGCGCGTCGGTGCCGATGTAGCCGGCGGTGACGGCCACGGTGGCGATGCCGCGCGCGCGGCAGGCATCGGCGGTATCCATCGCGTACTCGGCGAAGATCACCGGGTCGTTGTAGGTGAACGCCACGCTGCGGCAATCGTGTCCGGCCGCGGTGGCGGCGATCGCCTCCGGCGAAGCGGCGTCCATCAGCGTGTCCATCTCGCGCGACTTGCTGATGTCCCAGTTCTGGCAGAATTTGCAGGCGAGGTTGCAGCCGGCGGTGCCGAACGAGAACACCGCCGAGCCGGGGTAGAAATGGTTGAGCGGCTTCTTCTCGATGGGATCGATGCAGAAGCCCGACGAGCGGCCGTAGGTGGTGAGCGCGATGCCCTCACCCTGGCGCTGGCGCACGAAGCAGGCGCCGCGCTGCCCGTCGTGCAGCCGGCAATCGCGCGGGCACAGGTCGCACTGGATGCGCCCGTCGGGCAGCGCATGCCACCAGCGTCCCGGAAAATCGCTCATTGCGTCACCTCCACCGACAGGAACTCGCTCTCCTTCCATTTGGTCACCCGGTAGCGGCGAACGTTCATCTCCACGTGCCAGAAATCGGCCGGCAGGCCGGCCTTGCGCTTCAACTCAGCCAGGAACGCGCGCGGCTCGGGTAGCGCCTCCCAGACCTGCGGCAGGAACGTCGCGCGATGCCGGCCGTATTCGATGATCACCCCATCCACGCCGGGTGCGAGTTGCGCCAGCACCTGCGCCTCGCCCCTGTGGCGCAGCGGTTCGCTGGCACCCAGCAGCGACACCTCGACCAGGGTCGTGTCGAATTCGACGGCGGCCAGCGGCGGAAAGCGCGGATCGCCGAAGGCGGCGGCGAGTGCGTTGGCGCGCACGTCCTGTGCAAGCGCTCGCCGCGGCTCCAGCGAGCCGATGCAGCCGCGCAGCGCGCCTTCGCGCATCAACGTGACGAACGTCGCGCCGGGAGCGCCAAGCGCCGGATGCGCGTCGTCGGCCGGGCCGCGGCCGGCGCGCCCGAACGCGACGCCGATCGACGTGCGAGCGATGCCGACGAGGCTCCGGCCGAGCACGGCCGCACTCACCGCGCCGCCTCCGGCGTGAACGCGAACGCCCCGTAGCCGACGACCCGCGAACGGTCGCCGGCCGTGTCCCCCGAATTGCGCAAGTCGAGCAGATGCGGGACGAGGCCGCGCCGCCGCGCGACGGCGAGCAACCCATTGACCGGCGTGGCACCGCAGGCCTGCTCGTGGTCGATGCCGGGGCGAAGGGCGAGGATCGTCTCTGCTGTACCCCGGTCGATGGCACGCGCCTCGTCGTAGCGGTGGTAGTGCGACAGGTCGGAGCTGACGACGATCAGCGTTTCGGGTCCGCCCCACAGCAGATCGAGCACGGCGGCGACGTCCGCGGTCGACGCGGCGCCGACCACGAACGGCACCAGAGTGAAATTGGCGAGCGTCGCCTGCAGGAACGGCAACTGCACCTCGAGCGAGTGTTCCTGCGCATGCGCGGCGTCGTCGACGACCACCTGCGGCAACGCGCTTGCACGCGCCACCGCCTCGGCGTCGATGGCAACCTCACCCAGCGGCGTCGCGAACGCCCGCACCGACGGCAAAGCCAATCCGGCAACGGGAAGGCGATGCGCCGGGCCCAGCAGCACGACGCGGCGGACCACGTCTCGTATCGCCCCGAGCGCCGCATAGGCATGTCCCGCCACCGGGCCCGAGTAGACATAGCCGGCATGCGGGACCACCAGGGCCTTGGGCGCCGGTCCCGCGTGCGCCCGCGCGCCGGCCAGGCAGGTGCGGACATCGGCGGCGAGCGCCGCCGGTGAACCCGGATAGAAATGGCCAGCCATCGCGGCCGGCCGGATGTCGTGCATCATCTGGCCTGACCTTCCTCGGGAGGCGAAGGGCTTGGGCTGTCGCGGAACATCTCCCGAATGACCCGCACCCATGCAGGATCAATGGGGGCGGCCGGCAGGATCTCAATGGCGGCGGCCGCCGCGGGTCAGTCGTCGCTGCCGGCCAGCCGGACGATGTAGCCGCCGGATTTCTCGTCGCGTTCGAGCACCAGCGCACCGCGCCGCGCTGCCTCCTCGAGCATGCCGTTGAAGGAGCGAAAGCCGTAGTAGGACTCGGCGAAGCCCGGGTTCACGCGCTTGATCGCCTGCTTGACCATCGACCCCCAGACCTTGTCGCCGCCGTCACGCTCGCTTGCCAGCGCCTCGACGGTGCCGACGATGAGGTCGATCGCCTCGATCCGGCGCTCCTCGTCGCCGGTGGGCGCCGCGACGGCAGCCGCGACGGGCTCGGCCGGGGCTGCGCTCTTGGCCGCACCCTTCGCCGGGCGCTTCGCTGCCTTTTTCGCTTCGCCCGCAGCCTTGGGTTCGGCCCTGGGCTTTGCCACCGTCTTCTTCGCGGCGCGCTTCTTCTGCTCGCGGACCAGGTCGTCGTAATAGATGAATTCGTCGCAGTTGGCGATCAGCAGGTCCGAGGTCGAATTCTTGACCCCTACGCCGATCACGGTCTTGGCGTTCTCGCGCAGCTTGGAAACCAGCGGCGAGAAATCCGAGTCGCCGCTGATGATCACGAAGGTGTCGACGTGCGACTTGGTGTAGCACAGGTCGAGCGCGTCGACGACCATGCGGATGTCGGCGGAGTTCTTGCCCGACTGGCGCACATGCGGAATCTCGATCAGTTCGAACGACGCCTCGTGCATCGGCGCCTTGAACGCCTTGTAGCGGTCCCAGTCGCAATAGGCCTTCTTGACCACGATGCTGCCCTTGAGCAGCAGCCGTTCGAGAATCCTGCCGATGTCGAACTTGTCGTAGTCGGCGTCGCGCACGCCGAGCGCGATGTTCTCGAAATCGCAGAACAGCGCCATGTTGGTCACGTCAGAGGAAGAGGCCATCGCTCGCAGGTCCGGGTGGGTCGAAACGACACGATACCAGTCCCGCCTTCCACAGGCATGGCAAGATGACGCGCAACGACGGCTGCCAGCCGCCTGCATGGGAGTTCTTGAACGATGTCCGCCACACTGCCTGCCCTGTCTCTGCTCGAGACCCGCGTCCTCGGCGTCCTGGTCGAAAAGCAGCACACGGTACCCGACACCTATCCGCTCACGCTCAACGCACTGATCTCCGGCTGCAATCAGAAGACCAGCCGCGACCCGGTGCTCGAGGCCAGCGAAGGCGAGGTCCAGGCGGCGATCGACCAGCTGAAGTCGCTGTCGCTGCTGGTCGAGAGCAGCGGTGGGCGGGTGATGCGTTACGCGCACAACGTCGCCCGCGTGCTCGCCGTGCCCGAGCAGGCCGTGGCACTGCTGGCGACGCTGATGCTGCGCGGTGCGCAGACCGCGGCCGAACTACGCCTGCACAGCGAGCGCCTGCACCGCTTCGCCGACGTCTCGTCGGTCGAGGCCTTCCTGCAGGAACTCGCCGCGCGGCCGGCCGGGGCGCTGGTCACCGAGCTGCCGCGAGCGCCGGGCGCGCGCGAGACGCGCTGGACGCACCTGCTCTCCGGTCCGCCGGAACTCGCGGCGACGACGGCCCCCATGGCGGGCGCCGCGCCCGAGGATCAGGTCACGCTGGGCGAACTCGCCGCGCTTCGCGCCAATGTCGCCGAGCTGCGCGAGGAACTGGCCGCGGTCC